>NZ_CP073117.1:737993-1475987 GCF_024205745.1 Neisseria subflava | reverse complement strand
GCCAACCATATCCGCTACAGAAGTACAGCCGGTCAACGCCAAAATCACACCCATGCCGGCCCAATATTTTTTATTCCATTTTTTCAACATGTTTTCTCTCTGTGTTTTAAAATTAATGTAACGACATTGTACCCAAATTTAATACCCTTTACACAAAAGGCCGTCTGAACGGTTTCAGACGGCCTTTAAGCGTAATATTTAAGAACGGCGCTGCAGCATCCAAGACTCAATCTTACGCGCATCGTTCACGCGGGTTGTGGAAGACGGAGAGTTGAGCAATACAATGGTAATCGGCTGATTCTGTACATTGGCCTTAACCACCATAGAACGTCCTGCTTCACGAATATAGCCGGTTTTCTGCAATTCGATATTCCAGCTGCCCTCACGCACCAAGGCATTGGAGTTTTTGTAGTTTTGACGACCATTTGCCGTCCAAACCGAGCCGTAATTTGAAGTCGAATTTTTGCGAATCAGCGGATACTTACTGGCTGCCGCAACCATGCGGTTCAAATCGCGTGCAGTGGAAACGTTTTGGAAATTCAAACCGGTAGGCTCATAGAAACGACTGCTGGTCATACCCAGGCTTTGCGCTTTGGCATTCATAGCCGCAACAAATGCGCTCATACCGCCCGGATACGTACGGCCCAATGCATGAGTAGCACGGTTTTCACTGCTCATCAGGCTCAGGTGCAACAGTTCGCCGCGTGTCAGCGTTGTGCCGATGCTCAAACGGCTGCCCGTACCTTTCAAACGGTCGATTTCAGCCTCGGTAATCGTAATCGGCTCGTTCATATCCAGATGTGCATCCAACACCACCATCGCGCTCATCAATTTGGAAATAGAGGCAATCGGCATGACACGATCAGGGTTTTTCTGATACAGCACTTCACCGGTTTTATTATTGAAAATCAGAGCAGATTGCGAAGACAGCAGAGGACCTGCCAAAGCGGCTTGAGCTTCGACTTGGTCGGCATGACTCAATGCAAAAGCTTCCAGCGGGTCATTTTGCACTGGGAAATTTTGCTCCAAAAATTGTCCCAATACATCCATATCATCGGCAACGGCAGGCGCAGAAGCAAAGGCCAATGCCACACCTGTCCATACCATTCCTAAAGTTTTATAGATTTTCATATCTGCCAATTCAAAAAAATACATTTAATTCAACATTCTGTTAAATTTTTCAACAATTGTAAAGCGAGTTGAGAAAACTTTGCGTTTGTTTGCGAGATATTCAAATCCAACGTCCGTATCTGTTTCTTAGACGATACGGCGCAATGCCTGCTCTGATTTGAAAAAACACAAGATAGTCATTATACTTAGGCTCCTTTGTCAGAGGCATTCCCTCAATCCGGCAATACGCCCGAAATATCTGTTCCCCCTTTACAACACAGCCTCCATACAACCATACGAAGAAATTATTATGTCTGAAGAAAAACGCACCTGTTCATTCTGCGGGAAGTCCGAAAACGACGTTAAAAACCTGATCGAAGGCGAACACGCCTTCATCTGCAACGAATGTGTAGAAACTTGCGGCATAATGCTGCAAGACAACGAGTTCGGCGAAATTGAAAACGAGCTTGTCAAAGCGAAAGAAGAAAACGCCGAGAAAAAACTGCCTACCCCGGCCGAAATCGTTGCCAACCTCAACGACCACGTTATCGGTCAGGAACACGCAAAAAAAGCGTTGGCAGTATCGGTTTACAACCACTACAAACGCCTGCGCCACCCGAAAGCGGAGGGCAAAGTCGAGTTGTCCAAATCCAATATCCTGCTCATCGGCCCTACCGGCTCAGGTAAAACCCTGTTGGCGCAATCTTTGGCGCGCAAACTGGATGTACCTTTTGTCATGGCGGATGCCACAACTTTGACCGAAGCCGGTTATGTCGGTGAAGACGTCGAACAAATCATCACCAAACTTTTGGGCAAATGTGATTTTGACGTTGAAAAAGCCCAGCGCGGCATCGTTTATATCGATGAAATCGATAAAATTTCACGCAAAAGCGACAATCCGTCCATCACACGCGACGTATCCGGCGAAGGCGTGCAACAAGCCTTACTGAAACTGATTGAAGGCACGGTAGCCAGCGTTCCCCCTCAAGGCGGACGCAAACATCCAAACCAAGAATTCATCAACGTTGATACCACCAACATCCTCTTTATCTGCGGCGGCGCATTTGCCGGCTTGGAAAAAGTCATCCGACAACGTACTGAAAGAGGCGGTATCGGCTTTGGTGCAGCGGTACACAGCAAAGATGAAAACGCCGATATTTCAGCCCTGTTTGAAACAGTCGAGCCTGAAGACTTGATTAAATTCGGTCTGATTCCCGAGCTTATCGGCCGTCTACCCGTGATTGCCACATTGGCAGAATTGGACGAAGATGCTTTGGTCAACATTTTGACCGAACCGAAAAACGCCTTGGTCAAACAATATCAAACCTTGTTTGCAATGGAAGATGTCGGCCTTGAGTTTGAAGAAGATGCTTTGCGCAGCATCGCCAAACTGGCGATGGAACGTAAAACCGGTGCGCGTGGCCTGCGCTCTATCGTCGAACGTTGCCTCTTGGACACCATGTACACCCTACCAGATTTGAAAGACGTAGCAAAAGTCGTCATCAATAAAGAGGTCGTGGAAAAAGGCGAACAGCCAAAACTTTTCCGCGAAGACGGCAGCGAATATAAGCAATAAGGCCATTCCCTAAAAAAGACGTGTACCCGTTATACGTCTTTTTTATTTTTTAATAAAACCAAAAGCATATCTTTTAATAATGGTCTTATACATAAAAAAACAAAAGCCATCTGAAACATATTCAGACGGCCTTTATTTTCAAGTTGCTCTAAGTCTACCTTCATCCGGAGTATTGATGAGAGTGACTTCCTTGAATTTTATGACACTTATTTTTTTGCTTTCTTAGCAGCTTTTTTAGCAGGAGCAGCTTTGGCGGCAGGCTCAGAAGCCGCAGCTTCAGGAGCAGCAGTTTCAGGAGCAGCTACAGGCTCAGATGCAGCAGGTTCGGAGGCAGCGGATTCAGCGGTACGTTGATAGCCTTTGTCTTTCATGCAGGCATCAAATATAGCGCGATCAGCATTTTCACCAGATGCTTGTTGACATTGAGTCATTGCTTCTTCAACAGTGATGCGTGGCGCTGCCGCTTCTTCAGGTTTGGAAGAAGAACAAGCTGCCAACATCAGGCTACCGGTTGCAAGAGCGATTAATAAAGTTTTCATAATTGTATATTCCTAAATTTTGATTTTATGGTTTACCGTTAAACGGGAGATACAGGCTACAAAACAAGCTCTGTACCCCAATATTGAGTACATGAGTACAATTTAGTTTCATTTCAGCCTGTAAGTTTTTGATAAATTAATTCTATTGACGTTAAGACAAATGCTTAATTCCCAATAAACTCAAAATCTTGCAGGCCAGTAATTTTTTCTGTTTTTTTCACTGTAAAAATATCAAAACTTGGTCAATCCTAGCCGCAACCATCATTTGGGGAGTCCCTCTTTTTATGGCATAATGGACTACTTGACGGATTATTCCGCTCCCCATTTTTTTCAAACCGCAGAATCAACATCATACTGCGGTTTGTCCATTTCAGAATCAGATTTTTCAGACGGCCTATCATTCAAAAGGCCGTCTGAACAGAAAGCCACCATCATGAATCCTTTCTCTTCACTCGGTTTAGGCAGCGAATTAGTCTCTGCCCTGACCGATCAGGGTTATGAAAACCCGACGCCTATCCAAGCAGCAGCAATTCCCAAAGCCTTGGCAGGACACGACCTTTTGGCCGCGGCACAAACCGGTACAGGTAAAACCGCCGCCTTTATGCTGCCCAGCCTCGAACGCCTGAAACGCTACGCCACATCCAGCACCTCCCCTGCCATGCACCCTGTCCGCATGTTGGTATTAACCCCGACCCGCGAACTGGCCGATCAAATCGATCAAAACGTGCAGGCATACATTAAAAATCTTCCTTTGCGCCACACCGTCCTCTTCGGAGGCGTCAATATGGACAAACAAACTGCCGACTTGCGCGCTGGTTGTGAAATCGTTGTTGCCACGGTTGGCCGACTGCTCGACCACATCAAGCAAAAAAACATCAATTTAAACAAAGTTGAAATCGTCGTACTCGACGAAGCCGACCGTATGCTTGATATGGGTTTCATCGACGATATCCGCAAAATCATGCAGATGCTGCCCAAACAGCGACAAACCCTGCTTTTCTCCGCCACTTTCTCACCGCCTATCCGAAAGCTCGCGCAAGATTTTATGCACACGCCTGAAATGGTTGAAGTAGCTGCGCAAAACACCACCAACGCCAATGTCGAGCAACACATCATTGCCGTTGATGCACTCAAAAAACGCAACCTGCTCGAACGTCTGATTGTTGATTTGCATATGAATCAAGTCATTGTATTCTGCAAAACCAAACAAAGCGTCGATCAAGTTACCCGCGACCTCGTCCGTCGCAATATTGCCGCGCAATCCATCCACGGCGACAAATCCCAACAAAGCCGACTAGAAACCCTCAACGCCTTTAAAGAAGGTACATTACGCGTTTTGGTTGCCACTGACGTTGCCGCACGCGGCCTGGATATTGCCGAGTTGCCTTTCGTCATCAACTACGAGCTGCCAACCCAACCTGAAGACTACGTCCACCGCATCGGACGTACCGGCCGGGCCGGTGCCGACGGCGTTGCCATTTCCTTGATGGATAAAACCGAACAGAAAATGTTTGAAGCCATTAAAGAGCTGACCGGCAGCGATTTGAATGTGGAACGCATCGAAGGTTTTGAGCCGCATTGGTGGGGTAACGACAATCAAGATGAAGCCGAAGCGCAACCAGTTCAGCACAACGACAGCCGCTCTCGCCGCGATGATAGAAACAAACGCAGCGAATACGCGAATAAATCAGACAAAAACTCGAAAAAAGCAGAAGAGAAAAACGATCCGGGTATTGTCTGCGGTAAAATTGCCGGCAGAACACGCCGCAGCCGTCACGAGCGTCAACCTTGTGCCCTACTCCAACCTAGCTTTGGCGTAAAGTAAACAACGCTGATTAATCGGTTTTCTGATTATTTATCCTAAACAAAGGCCGTCTGAAACTTATCTTTCAGACGGCCTTTTATTAAACTAAAAATAAAAAGGACATGATGAACACATCCTTTATTTTTCCGTTTCAGACGGCCTTTGTTACTTAAGGCCGTCTGAAAATCGGTTTACCTTGCTATATATTAAACATTCACTTTCTCGGCTACTTCGTTGTAGCTGTCGATTTCGTTGAAGTTCATGTAGCGGTAGATTTGGTCGCCCTGCTCGTTGATGATACCGATATTGGCTTGGTATTCTTCAACAGTCGGGATTTTACCCAGTTTGGAGCAGATTGCCGCCAACTCAGCCGAGCCGAGGTAAACAAAGGTGTTTTTACCCAAGCGGTTCGGGAAGTTACGGGTAGAAGTGGACATTACAGTCGCGCCTTCGTGTACTTGTGCTTGGTTACCCATACACAATGAGCAACCCGGCATTTCCATACGCGCGCCTGCACGGCCGAGTACACCGTAGTGACCTTCGTCAGACAACTCTTTCGCATCCATTTTGGTCGGCGGTGCCATCCACAGACGTACTGGGATGTCGCTCTTGCCTTCCAAGAGTTTGGAGGCGGCACGGAAGTGACCGATATTGGTCATACAAGAACCGATGAACACTTCGTCGATTTTGGTGCCGGAGCGTTCAGACATGAAGCACACGTCGTCAGGGTCGTTCGGGCAAGCAATAATTGGCTCTTTAATGTCGTCCATGTTGATTTCAATCACGGCGGCGTATTCGGCATCTTTATCCGCTTCGAGCAATTCAGGATTTGCCAACCATGCTTCCATGGCTTTGATACGGCGTTCCAAAGTGCGTGAATCTTGATAGCCGTCGGCAATCATGTTTTTCATCAACACAATATTGGATTTCATGTACTCGATAATCGGCTCTTTGTTGAGCTTCACAGTACAGCCTGCGGCGGAGCGTTCGGCAGATGCGTCAGTCAATTCAAAGGCTTGTTCCACTTTCAAATCAGGCAGGCCTTCGATTTCGAGGATGCGGCCGGAGAAGATGTTTTTCTTACCGGCTTTGGCAACAGTAAGCAGGCCTTGTTTAATCGCGTACAGCGGAATGGCGTTCACCAAATCACGCAGGGTTACGCCCGGTTGCAGTTTGCCGCTGAAGCGTACCAATACAGACTCAGGCATATCGAGCGGCATTACACCAGTAGCTGCTGCGAAAGCAACCAAGCCGGAGCCGGCAGGGAAAGAAATACCGATAGGGAAACGGGTGTGGCTGTCGCCACCGGTACCAACTGTATCAGGCAACAACAGACGGTTGAGCCATGAGTGAATCACGCCGTCGCCCGGACGCAGGGATACGCCGCCACGGGTGGAAATAAAGGCTGGCAATTCTTTATGGGTTCTCACATCGACAGGTTTTGGATAAGCCGCGGTGTGACAGAAAGACTGCATCACCATATCTGCTGAGAAGCCCAAGCAAGCCAAGTCTTTCAATTCGTCGCGAGTCATCGGACCGGTAGTATCTTGCGAGCCGACAGTAGTCATGCGTGGTTCGCAGTAAGTACCCGGACGCACGCCTTTACCTTCCGGCAAACCGCAGGCACGACCAACCATTTTTTGAGCTAATGTGAAACCGGCTTTGCTTTCGGCAGGCGCTTGAGGCAGACGGAACTCGGTAGAAGCAGGCAATTTCAGTGCTTCGCGCGCTTTGGCAGTCAGGCCACGACCGATAATTAGGTTGATACGGCCACCGGCTTGTACTTCATCCAGCAATACTTGTGATTTCAATTCAAAATCGGCAACAGTTTCGCCGTTTTTCACGATCTTGCCTTCATAAGGCAGGATATCGACGACATCACCCATTTTCAGCGCGGAAACATCGACTTCAATCGGCAGTGCGCCGGAGTCTTCTTGAGTATTGAAGAAAATAGGAGCAATTTTGCCACCCAGGCATACGCCGCCGAAACGTTTGTTCGGTACGAACGGAATATCTTCGCCGGTATGCCAAATTACGGAGTTGGTAGCAGATTTACGTGAAGAACCGGTACCGACCACGTCACCAACGTAAGCAACTGGATGGCCTTTGGCTTTGAGTTCTTCCAGCAATTTAATCGGACCAACTTCGCCAGGTTTGTCAGGATTGATGCCGTCGCGCGGGTTTTTCAACATCGCCAGCGCATGCAGAGGAATATCAGGACGGCTCCATGCATCAGGTGCAGGAGAGAGGTCGTCTGTATTGGTTTCGCCGTCGACTTTGAAGACGGTAACAGTGATTTTTTCTGGAACTTTGGCACGAGAGGTGAACCATTCGGCATCTGCCCAAGATTGCAATACTTCTTGCGCGTATTTGTTGCCTTTTTCGGCTTTTTCTTGAACATCGTGGAAAGAGTCAAACATCAACAGAGTGTGTTTCAGACCATTTGCAGCGATAGGCGCAAGTTTGTCGTTGTCCAAGAGTTCGATGAGTGCATGAATGTTGTAACCGCCAAGCATGGTACCCAACAGCTCGGTAGCATACTCAGGGGAAATCAGCGGACTGGATGCGCTGCCTTCGGCAACGGCAGCCAAAAATGAGGCTTTAACTTTGGCGGCATCGTCCACACCGGGCGGTACGCGGTGAGCCAACAGCTCAACCAAGAATTCATCTTCACCGGCAGGTGGATTTTTCAGCAGCTCAACCAAATCAGCAGTCTGCTGAGCAGTCAGAGGAAGGGGGGAATACCAAGGGCGGCGCGCTCGGCGGCGGCTTTACGATAGGCTTCTAACATCTCTTTGTTCCTTTTTCTGTTTTTTCTTCTGGGCAATTGCAAATGATTTGCAATTAAAGATTGTAAACAATCCTTTTAAGCATCATAGACCAGTTTTCAAAAAATGGGAACAGTTATGTTACTGAATGTAATAAATTTAAACTATTTTATTTAATGTGTTAATAGTCTAATTATCTAAAGCTACCCTATTCTAGGCGTTTTAGCCAAACAGACGGGAAACTTCCGCTGATTTTTTACGGTACGGCAATATGATTTCAACGCGGAACAGGCCGTCTGATTGGATGTTTCTGATTTTCGCGTCGGTGTCATACATCAAAGTCAAGCGCTCTTTCAGATTGCGCAAGGCCATAGAATTGCCTTTATGCGGCTTGGTATTTTCATTAGGTTCCGTTCCGCACGGATTTTCGATACTGATGAAAATAGATGATTTTTCCAATTTTGTTAATACCGTAATTATCCCTGGACGGTGGATAGATTCGACACCATGGAATACGGCATTTTCCAAAAGCGGTTGCAGCAGCAGATGCGGCGTTTCCGCATCATCGGGCGCATGGTGTTGCCACATAACCTGTACACGCATATGTCCCATGCGGATTTGTTCGATGGCAATATACTCCTGCGCCCACTCGATTTCCTGCCCCAAGGTGCTGTTTTGACTACCGTCGCGCAGTTGTGCGCGGAACAAATTGGCCAGATTTTCCAGCAAAGTTTCCGCATCATACGGACGCAGACGGATTAAGCTGATGGCGGCATTCAGGCTGTTAAACAAGAAATGCGGACGGATACGCGCTGTCAACGCGCTCAATCTGGCTTCGGAAATGGAAGGTGCAAGGCTGTTTCGGCGTGCCGCTTCGATGTACATGAAACTGAAACAAAAAAAGGTCAGCAAGAAGAAGTGTTGGATCAACGGCCAAATCTCCGTCTTCAAAATCACTAAATCGACAAACAAGAAAATCAGCAGGTTGGAGACGTAGGAAACCACGACGCTATACTGTGAGCGAAGCAGGGACGGCGCAAATGCCTGTAAGAAATAGACCTTGAGTAAAATTAAGAGGATGACGGGGCAAGCCCATGAAAAATGTTGGAAAATCTGTTCCGGATAAGGCACACCCGATACCGTCATCAACGGAAAGATAAACAAACTGATTAACAAAACAATGAGCAGGCGCACCAGAGTTGCGGAATTGCGCAAATCCGGCACTGCGAAATTCTGGTTTATTTGACGTATAATAGACATGATTTCAACCGTTTTCTTTCATAATGTATAGACGGGTCTGCTATATTGAAGACGTAGACCCTGTTTTTTTATTTATATTTTAAGGATGCTGATATGAGCAAGGACAAAACCTGGTCAGGCCGTTTTAACGAACCTGTTTCCGAGCTGGTCAAAAAATATACCGGCTCGATTGATTTTGACAAACGACTGGCAGAATGGGACATCCAAGGCTCGCTGGCACACGCGCAAATGCTGACACAGTCGGGCGTTTTGAGCGAAGACGACCTCTCCGCCATCCGTCAGGGCATGGCCGAGATTATAGCAGAAATCAAAGAAGGAACGATTTCCTGGTCGCTGGATTTGGAAGATGTCCACATGAACATCGAACGCCGCCTCACCGACAAAATCGGCGATGCCGGCAAACGCCTGCACACCGGCCGCAGCCGCAACGACCAAGTTGCTACCGACATCCGCCTGTGGCTCCGCGATCAAATTACCGTTATTCAAAGCCTGATTCAAAACCTTCAGACGGCCTTGGTTGATTTGGCGGAACAAAACGCCGAAACCGTTATGCCAGGCTTTACCCACCTGCAAGTTGCCCAACCGGTCAGCTTCGGGCATCACATGCTCGCCTATGTTGAAATGCTCGGCCGCGATTTCGAGCGCATGGCCGACTGCCGCAAACGCGTCAACCGTATGCCGCTCGGCGCTGCAGCCCTTGCCGGTACCACCTACCCGATTCAACGCGAAATTACCGCCGAACTGTTGGGCTTTGAGCAAATCTGCCAAAACTCGCTCGATGCCGTATCTGACCGCGATTTTGCCATTGAGTTCACGGCTGCCGCTTCTCTGATTATGGTTCACCTGAGCCGTCTTTCCGAAGAATTGATTTTGTGGATGAGCCCGCGTTTCGGCTTTATCGATATTGCCGACCGTTTCTGCACCGGCTCTTCCATCATGCCGCAAAAGAAAAACCCCGACGTACCCGAACTTGTGCGCGGCAAATCCGGTCGCGTGATTGGCCACCTGATCGGCCTGGTTACCCTGATGAAATCGCAACCTTTGGCATACAACAAAGACAATCAGGAAGACAAAGAGCCTTTGTTTGACACTGCCGATACACTTATCGACACCCTGCGCATTTACGCAGACATGATGCGCGGCGTGACCGTCAAACCTGACAATATGCGCGCCGCCGTAATGCAGGGTTTTGCAACGGCTACCGACTTGGCGGATTACTTGGTGAAAAAAGGCATGCCTTTCCGCGACAGCCACGAAGTTGTTGCCCAAGCCGTGCGCCATGCTGATGAAGCTGGCGTCGATTTGAGCGAATTGCCGCTTGAAGTCCTGCAAGGCTTCAGCGGTTTGATCGCCGACGATGTTTACAGCGTGCTGACACCCGAAGGCAGCTTAAACGCGCGCAACCACTTGGGCGGTACTGCGCCTGAACAAGTCCGTTTCCAAGTCAAACGCTGGCGTGAATTGTTGGCTTAAACCCATCTAAACACACAATAAAAGGCCGTCTGAAAACTGGAAACAGGATTTCAGACGGCTTTTTTATGGTTTTTAAAATATTACAAAGATTTTTAAAAGGTAATTAAGGATTGAATTTATTTTGAGATTTTTTTCAAAACAAAAGTAGCAAGCGCCGCTAGTCCGGCTAATCCTCCTCCTATTATGGCTATTGCAATATTATTTTCTGTTTGCTCTCTACTTTTTCGTTTTTTTCTTTCATCAATATTTTCTTTTTTGCTATCTTCTTTGTTATAGAAAAATACAAATTCACTCTCAATATCATCTAAGTAGTTTATTTGGATAGAAGAACTTAATGGGCCATTTTTAAATTCGCTATTGAGATTTTCTTTCCATGTCCATAAGACAACTTTCCATTTGTTAAATAAAGCTTCTTCAATTAAAGGTTTCATATCCAGATCTCCACTCATCAGATGCATTACTCCTGCTTCTGTTCTGTATTTGAGTATGGCTTTGACACCAAGAGCAACAATTTTTCCATCTACTCCCTTTTCACCATTTGAAGTTCGCTCGTAAGTATGTACTTCAAATCCTTTATTTTTCATGTAATTCCAAAAAGAATCTTGTTGTGTTGCATTTTCCTTTTGTTGCTGAGTTGAACCGACGATGATTTTTTTAATTTTTTTGCTACAAATCAGTTTATTTGCAAAGTTAGGATAATTAAATCGTGCTTCATAATCATATCGGTTTTTTAAACCAATGAATATATTTGAGTTATCAATAAGTAGTAAGTCCATCGATGCTTTGTTCCAATAATTGGTTAAAAATTGGTTCTCAATTTAATATAAGAAAACTCATACAGAACGAGTTTGAACTGATACATATTCTGTATCTTAGGTGTTCGGCTGTATGAGTTTTATTTGTATATATTTTAAGACCTGATAAACATTGAAGAAGGTATTTTTCTCTTCTAGGCCATCTTTTATGTCTATTTAGTTAACAATGGAATATTCTCAGTGGAGTCTACTTCACTTGAGGGTTGGGTTTCATTGTTCTTATTCTTATTCAATGCCTTATAGGCCAAAAATCCTAAAAGGGAAATAGTTGATATCACAGCTAATGCTTTAATATTGCCAGCTGAACGAGTAGCTGCTTTGGCTGCTAAATGTTCTGTGTATTTTTTAGTGCCGTATGCTGTAGCAGCAGTGATGGTTACAGGGACTGCAGCGACCACTCCAATACCAGCGCCCATCCCTCCTCCAACTATTCCACCTATTGTTGCTAATGTCCCAGTTATTTCTGCTGCACTCATTGTAGAAGCGACAGCCCCGATTCCCCCCACAGTTCCTACTCCACTCAGAATTCCTGTTTTATACTCTATACTCATGATATAACACTCCAATATGCTGTTAAAACTTAATAAACTAAATTTTTATTCTAAATTAATAAAATAAAAAAATCAACTATTTTGAATAGTACCACTTTTAAGTTCTCTATTAATTTTACTCAAAATTTCCAATAGTTTTTTTGGAGGTCTTACAAATAAAACTAGAGACCTTTACCCTATTCGAAAAAAGACAACCGCAGCATAAAAACATGCCGTCTAAAAACATTTTCAGACGGCATGTTTCATTATTAAAGCTTAACGCGGATGAACCATATCGGCAGGAACAACCAATTCGTCAAACTCTTCGCCTGTCAGCAAGCCCAATTCGATGGCGGTTTCGCGCAACGATTTGTCGTTTTTATAGGCGGTTTTGGCGACTTTGGCGGCGTTTTCATAGCCGATTTTACGGTTTAACGCAGTAACCAACATCAGGGAATGGTGCAGGAAATAGTCGATTTTTTCCGGCACGGGTTCGATGCCGACGGCGCAGTTTTCGTTGAAGCTGTTGCACGCGTCGCCCAAGAGGCGGATAGATTGCAAGAGGTTGTAGGCGATAACGGGCATATAGACGTTCAGCTCGAAATTGCCCGACGCGCCCGCCATGCCGATGGTAACGTCGTTGCCGAACACTTGGCAGCACACCATCGTCATCGCTTCGCATTGGGTCGGGTTGACTTTGCCCGGCATGATGGACGAACCCGGCTCGTTTTCGGGGATTTTGATTTCGCCCAAACCGCAGCGCGGGCCACTTGCCAGCCAGCGGATGTCGTTGGCGATTTTGTTCAGGCTTGCCGCCAGCGTTTTCAATGCACCCGAAGCAGCAACGGCGGCATCTCGCCCGCCCAAAGCTTCAAACTTGTTCGGCGCGCTGACAAACGGCAGGCCGGACAATTCGGCGAGTTTGGCGGCGGCTTTTTCGGCGTATTCGGGATGACTGTTCAAACCCGTGCCGACCGCCGTGCCGCCCAAAGCGAGTTCATACAAATCTTTAAGCGCATCGTTCAGACGGCCTAAACCGTGATCGAGCTGGGAAACGTAGCCGGAAAACTCTTGTCCCAAAGTCAGCGGCGTCGCGTCCTGTAAGTGGGTGCGGCCGATTTTGACGATGGGGGAGAAAGCTTGGGCTTTTTTGTCCAATGTATCGCGCAAGGCTTTTACTGCCGGAATAAGGTGGCGGTTGATTTCAATCGCGGCGGCGACGTGGATGGCGGTCGGGAACGCGTCGTTGGTCGATTGCGCGTGGTTCACATGGTCGTTGGGATGGACGGGCTGATATGCCGCCAAACCCGTACCGGCGATTTCGTTGGCGCGGTTTGCCAGCACTTCGTTCATGTTCATATTGGACTGCGTGCCGGAACCGGTCTGCCACACTACCAATGGGAACTGCCCATCAAGCTTGCCGTTCAACACATCATCCGCCGCCTGCGTAATCAAATCCGCCTGTTCAGGCTTAATCCTGCCAAGGGAAACATTGGTGGCGGCTGCGGCTTTTTTCACCAGAGCCAAAGCGTAAATCAACGGCTGCGGCAGGGTTTCGCCGCCGATTTTGAAATTGTTGCGGCTGCGCTGGGTCTGCGCGCCCCAATAGGCTTCGGATGGGACTTCGACATTGCCCATGGTGTCGTGTTCGGTACGGGTACTCATGCGTTTCTCCTATATTTAAATATAAATAATAATGATTCGTAAAATTATTATAACCAGCAATAGGCCGTCTGAAAAGAGAGATATTTTTTCAGACGGCCTATGCTGCTCTATAAACGGAAAACACAAACGCAAAATAAAACCCAGATACAAACCTCGCTAACACTCTTCTCTTCTAAAAGTTTTTAGCCCGTATCGGCTTGTGTTCAAGGCTAAAGCTTTCCTTACCGACAATAAAGTTTTGTCGGCTTCAGACACTTTATCATTTCTTTACTTTGCCTCTCTCTAAGAGCATAATAAATAAAAATGATTATCAGGATATAAGCCATGAAACAAAACCATTTGATTTGCTTGTTAATGAGCAGCTTTGCCGCTGCAAACGGCTTTGCCGAAACCTTGGCAGACCCGGATGAAATCCAGCCTGTCAAAACCTTCTCCCCGCCCAAACCGATTGCACCGACCGCCGCGCAAGGCTATTTCCCCGAAAACCAGTTCGACCGCACCGACCGCAGCGATCATTACTTTGTTACCGAAAACATAGACCAAGCCTTCCGTCCGCTGAAGGCAAACAGTGGCTTTTACGGCAAAAGCTTTTACAATTCTATTACCGCGCAAGCGCGCGGGGCAAAGGTGTACGGCGTGGCCAACCTCAATCACACCAAGGCCAACGGCTATAAAGACGGCGACGGTAATCAGACCGATTGGAAATACAGCCGTTTTAATCAAGCTTTGGTACTCGGTTTCGTGCCGTCTGAAAATCAGGAATACCGCCTCACCTACCTACACGACGACATCAATAACGACCGCCAGCCGCAGTTCGTCAACGACGCATTGGATACCGAACGCCACATCGCCAAACTCAACGCTCGTTGGGGCAATGCCGATTTGAGCAATACGGTCAGCGCGGAAGCAGGCGTCATCAAACTCAAACGCCATGCCGACAATTACTCCCTGCGCCAAAACAACACACCGCAGCAAGTGTTCGTAGAGCTTGACCGCAAAGTGTACGACTTCTCGCTCAAACACGATGCGGACTTCGGCAAATTCCACAACACGGCCGCCGTCAGCTACCGCAATGACAGCCAAAACGGCGAGCGTAACGCCCACACTCCCATGCGCGATTTCCTCAACGGCTACCGTTTCGCCGATGTGCACATCGACCGCTGGCGCATTGCCGATACCCTGTCTTACAAGTTTGACGACCAACACAAACTGAGCTTGGGCTTAAGCTACGAAATCAACGAAGCGGACGTTCGCAAAAATACAGCGCAACCCGCCCACCCGATGAACCGTAATCTCGCCTTCGCCTCATCACAACAAATCTGGAAAACCCATTACGGCTACGACTTCGACGGCAAAGTGCGCCGCCATGCCTTTTCAGGCGAACTCAAATACGATTTCACGCCGTCTGAAACGCAAAAATACAGCGTCTTCCTTGCTCACTTAGAACGAATCGGCGACAACACCGAACGCTTCAACTCGCTTGCCGCCATCGTGCAAAACCGCATGAACGGCGCGTTGATGAACCAAAATCCAGCCGCCGCCATCGCAGGCAACCCCCTGCTGAAAACCGAAAAACACAACCGCATCAAGCTCACCGCCGACAGCCGCAACGACTACTACAACGGCTACATGAACTCGTTGGCAGGCGCAGGCTGGAACGTGGGCGGCACACTTGTGGCGGACAAAGTCAAAGACCTGATTATTTTTGACCGCGCACACGGACAAAGCGGCACGGCTTCCAAAGGCGGCGGCATCATCACACGCAACGTGGACGCACGATTGTTTACCGCGCAGGCCTACGCGCGTTACAACTTCAATCCGCATTGGGCGGCAGGCATCAAAGCCACCTACAACTACGGACACAACGAAACCGACGGCAGACCGCTCTATCAAATCCGTCCGTTTGAAGCCGCCGTCCAAGCCGACTACAAAAACTACTTTGCCCACGGCAGCTACAACATCGGCGCGGCAGCACGCTTTGTCGCCAAACAAACGCGCGGCGATTTTGACGCGGCAAGCGGTCTGGGCATAGACAAACGTGAAGCTGCCAAAGGCTTTACCGTTGCCGACGTGTACGCCGGCGTAAACATCAAAGACAAATACGGCTTGCGCCTGGGTGTGAACAACGTGTTCAACAAAAAATACGCCGAACACATCAGCGGCGACCACGTCCTCGCCTTGTCGCCCAGTGTAGTGTATGCACCGGGCAGGACATATTGGTTGAGTTTGCATGCGGCTTTTTAAAACCAGGCCGTCTGAAAGAATGCCTACACTGGCTTATTAAGAATTAGGAGATAAAAAATGGATATGAAAAGACGTGATTTCTTAAAAATGACCGCCGCGCTGGCAGCAGCAGGCGTTTCGCCTTCGCTGTTGGCTGCCGGTAAAGAACAATTTACCGTGTACGGCGCACCGGCAATGCCCAGCGTTACCATTGCCGTAGCGGCGTTGCAAGGCAAGCTGGCGAAGCAGGCGGATGTGTCGCTGAAAATCTGGCGCTCGCCCGACCAACTGCGCGCGGGCGTAGCGAGCGGACAATTTAAAGTGATGATGAGTCCGAGCAATGTCGGCGTAAACCTGCGCAACCAAGGTCAGAAAGTCGGCATGGTCAATATTTTGACCAACGGCATCACGCAGCTGATGTGCAAAGACAGCACGATTGCCTCGCCGCAGGATTTGGTCGGCAAAAAAATCCTCGTGCCGTTTAAAAACGACATGCCCGACATCGTGCTGCAAGCCTTGTTGAAAAAACTGAAAATCGACACACACAAAGTCGGCATCACCTACACCGCCACGCCACCCGAAGCAGTCGGACTGTTTTTAAGCAAAGACTACCACGCCGCCATCCTGCCCGAACCGATGGCAACCGCCAGCATGCTCAAAGGCAAAACCATGGGCGTAAACGTCGTGCGCGGTTTTGACTTGGTAAAAGCATGGGGACAGGCGTTTGATACCAAACCGCTGATTCCGATGGCAGGCATCATCGCCAACGAAGAATATTTCCACACACACAAGGCGCAGTTCGACATCTTCCATCAGGATTTGAAAAACGCGCTCAACTGGATACTTGCCAACCGCCAAAGCGCGGCGAAAATCGGCAAAAACTACCTCCCCGCCCCGAACCCGCCCTAGTCATGGGCTTGGACGGCGCACGGCTGACGGTAACCAAAGGCAGCGAAGTGAAGAACGAGATTTTGAAGTTTTACGAAATCCTGATGCAGTTCAACCCGAAACTCTTAGGAGGCAAGCTGCCGGATAACGGGTTCTTCTTGGCTTAAAAGGAGAAGAGGTCGTCTGAAAATAGTGGAATAGCCATAAATATCTGATTTGTCATTTTCAGATGGCTTGTCAGATAATAATTAGAACAGTACACAAAAAGCCGTCATTCCCGCATAGGCGGGAATCCAGTCCTTGATATTGCAGGAATGTTTTAAAATTGTAGCAACGTCAAAACTCTGGATTCCCGCCTACGCGGGAATGACGATAGGTGGTAACAGCGGATTGGGTTGCCAAAACTAGAAACCGTTGAATTACCTGAAATGTCAGGACATAACCCAACTTACGTTTACTACAATTTTTGTAAATAAACCCCAAATTTTCTGATTATAATTTAGGCTATAAAACTTCGACTTTTACAGCAGATGATAAGGAATAGTTGATGAAATATTTTACCGCAAAAAAAGCATATGCAACCTTATGCTTGTTACCCTTCCTTGCAGCCTGTAATCCGCAGTTGCAGGCTAATGCCCAAGAGAAACTGCCGAAAGAGCGGTTTACGGCGGATGATGCAGTAGGCAGTTTGGCCGGGATACCGTTGCGTATGTCTAGCTATATTTTCTTATCGTTTCCTGAATATGAAGATACTCCACATGGTCTTTCAAAAGAATGGGAAACTTATAATCCTCCCACCCGTACATTGAAATCTCCTCTTCGTGTATTTTCGATCGGATGGAATATAAAAACGAACGAACTTTACGATTTACGTAATCAGACGATGTACGACTACTCCGACAGTGCAGCGAAGCCGGAAAACCCTTGGATAGATTTCGCATTTAGGGCAGGTAAAATACCTTCGTCAGATTTTTTGGATGAGATGCTGAAAATAAAGTTGCAGTATAAACCCAATCTTCCCGAGCATAGCTTTAAGTCAACAGGAGAAGAACTGTATGGATTGGAGGTGTACAAACAGCTTGAACCTGACACCAATACGAAAACGACTGATACGCTTTTTATCGGCAGGGATAAGGACGGGAACGTAACAACTTATATTTCCTGCTTCGATAATAATAAAAATGAGGCGATTAATCCGCCCTGTAGTCATGATTTTCTATCAGGCAGTAATCCGTATATCAAGTTTACTGCCTCATACAGCAGGTTCTATTTGAAAGACTGGAGAAAAATCGAACATAAATCTAAAGAAATATTGGAGGAATTTAAGGATAATGCCAAGCACTCAGAACGTAAACTTTAACTTTTACAGCAGATAATAAGGAATAGTTGATGAAATATTTTACCGTAAAAAAATTATATGCCGCCTTCTGCCTGTTGCCGTTTTTAATCGCTTGCAATCCGCCGCAAAAAAACGATGCACAGGCTGTATTTGATCAAAAAGAGAGTCGTTATCCCTATCCGCATCATGATACGGTCGGCAATTTCGGCGGTATCCCCATCCGTTTTTCTTCATATATTACTCCCGGCCCTGTTGTCAGTTACGAAGACACGCCGAGTGGTTTGTCGAAGGAATGGGAAACCTATAATCCTCCACCTCGAACCTTAGAATCCCCTCTAACCGGATTTTTAGTTATATGGAACCTGAAAACGGACGAGATTTTCGATTTGCGAAATCAGACGGGATTTGATTATTATGATGCCATGGATTATCCGGAAAACCCTTGGGTGGAGTTCAGCTATCATGCGGATAAAACGCCTTGGTCATTGGACTTTTTGACCAAGAAACTGGAGAGGGATTTAAGGTATAAACCTACTCTTCCAGAATATAGTTTTAAGTCTACGGGTGAAAAACTATACGGATTGGAGGTATATAAACAACTTGAACCCGACACCAATACAAAAACAACTGATACGCTTTTTATAGGCAGGGATAAGAATGGGAACGTAACAACTTATATTTCCTGTTTCGATAACAACAAAAATGAGTCAATTAATCCTCCATGCAGCCACAATTTTCTGTCAGGCAATAATCCGTATATCACATTTGATGCCTCATACAGCAGGTTTTATTTGAAAGACTGGAGGAAAATCGAAAGTCAGTCCAAAAAAATATTGGAAGAATTTAAGGATAATGCCAAGCATCCAGAACGTAAACTTTAACTTTTACAATAGAAAAGAAAGGAATTGAAAATGCCTGCAACCATTAGATTAAACGATATTGAGCGCTATCAGAATATGATTAAAACGCAAGGCGTACAAGGTGCTATCCGTGTTTACGAAGAACTTTTGTCCAAGGGTTACGACTATGCGGGTTGGGCAAAAGGCGTTGCCAAAGGCGATACTGTAACGGGCGAAGCCGCCATTCTGTTTATGGAGGAAACCTCGGGACGGAAATTCAGTGAAAGTAAGCTGAATGAAATCCGTGTCGATATGGCTAAGGGGTATCTTGATGCATTAACAGTTCAAATGAGCAAAACGGGTCAAACCGATACCGATGTTAAATTTGAAAAAATCCGCGATTTCCATGAGAAAGCGTTCATTAAGCACAAATTGAGCTTGAAGAACTGGACACTTGAAGAGCCTATGCGCCTGCTGGGTAAATACGGACACGGTAAAGCGACGCAGGAAAGAATATGGCGGGATCTTGCCAAGACTCAGGGAGACGGACCGGATGCGGTGGCGGCAAGCGTCACGCTATACCTGACCGTTGCTGATTTTGCCAACGGTGCGATTGATGTCGATAAAAACGGCAAGTACTCCCCCAGACCGCAGGCAGTTACGCCTTATTCCCTGCCGATTTACGGATATGAGCACAGCGTCCGTCGCGTTGACGCAGACGACCAAAAGCAAGCATTGGACTGGCTGAAACATGCGGCACAATGGCGTTCGCTCTCTAAAATAGTTGCCAATGATGCCCAAGATATTACAGATCAAAAAATCGGTTTGGCAATGGGAAGCCCTACATTTCAAGGAATTCAGACAGAAGCAGACAATATCGCAATGTCTGCTTCGGCAAGCCGAGCCCAAACAGCGGAGGATAGGCTTAAGCACCTGATTGACGGACTTAAGAATGATACAGACAGTTCGTTTGCCTTACAGATGAGGGAAGAGAACAAAGACGTAATTGAAGCATTTAAAAAGGAGCTAGATGAAAGACTTGAAGTAGTCCGACAATCAGAGAAATCTTCTGAATTTCAACAGGAATTGGTGCAACAGGCACAGCAAGAACGCTCTCGCGGAATCAGTTTGTCTTAGAAATATCGGATAGGTCGTCTGAGAAATAGGCAAATATTTTTCAGACGACCCATCATCTCCAAACCATCCCCATCAACCAACACCCAAACCATGATTAAAACCGACAAAATCCGTAAACCGCAGCCTGCGGTGTTTTACATCATCGACTACCTTTGGAGCGGCTTTGCCGGTTTGAGCGTGGCAATGGTGGTGGTGGCGTTGTGGGCGTGGGGCAGCGCCGTGTTCGGTGAGTTTATGCTGCCTGCGCCGGTGGAGGTGTTTCAAAAGTCATTTGATTTATTGAAACATTTTCAGGACAACGAAATCGGGATTTCGCTGTGGCGGTCGGTGGTGGGGATTTCGGTTGCTTTGGTAGCGGGATTGGCGGCAGGGCTGGTGGCGGGCAGTTTTAAGACGGCGATGGCGTTGCTCAAGCCTGTGATTACGATTTTGTTGGCGATGCCGCCGATTATTTGGGTGGTGATGGCTCTGTTTTGGTTTGGTTTCGACAATCCGAGCGTGTTGTTTACCATCATTGTGTTGGTTGCGCCGCTGACATTTGCGAGTGCGGCGGTCGGGATGGCGAGCGTGAACAAGCAGCATGAGGAATTGTTTGACGCTTATAAATTAGGCCGTCTGAAAAAAATCCGTTATCTGTATATCCCGCATCTGACGGGTTATGTGATTTCCAGCATCGGCGTGGCGGTGGCGATGGGGGTGAAGGTGGTGATTATGGCGGAACTCTTGGGCGCGAGCGAAGGCGTGGGCGCGCGGATTGCGGACGCAAGGGCGATGCTGGAGACTTCGACGGTGATGGCTTATGTGGTGCTGGTTATCGTGTTTGTGTCGCTGTTTGAATACCTGATTACCAAACCTTTGGAAATTTTGTTTATGCCGTGGAGAAGATGATGCTCTGTCTTGAAAACGTGCGTTTTGAAATTCTCCGCGACCCCATCGTGCGCGATTTCAGTTTGAACTTGCAACATGGTGAAGTGAAAGCCTTGTTCGGGCCGAGCGGCTGCGGCAAGACGACGGTTTTGCGGCTGATTGCGGGCTTGGAAACGCCAAAATCGGGCACGATACGCAATACTTTCCGCAAAACGGGTTTTCTGTTTCAGGAAAACCGCCTGCCGGGAAACTTGACCGCGATGCAGAATATCGCTATTTTTATGGACAAACCCGATGAAGGCGAAATCATCGCGCTGGCGGCGAAAGTCGGACTGACTGCGGGCGATTTGAACAAATATCCGACCGAATTGTCCGGCGGCATGGCGAAACGGGTAGCATTTTTGCGCCTGCTGCTGTGCGGCTGCGACCTTGCCTTGCTGGACGAGCCGTTCGTCGGTTTGGACCGCGATTTGCGCGATATTTTGGTCGCCATGCTGGTGGAAAAAATCGAGCGGCAGGGCATGGCGTGTATGCTGGTAACGCACGACCGCTTCGAAGCCGCGCGCCTGAGCCATGAAATCATGCTGCTTTCCACTAAGGGCATGAACGTACAAAACGTGATGACCCTGCCCACGCCGCTGTCCGAACGCGATTCGGCTTTTGAGGAGGCCGTGGTGGCAAGGGAGTTTCAGGGGATTCATTATTATGAGTGATGAGGGGATTTGATTATCTGACGAACCTTGCGGTTCGTTGCCCTCTCCCTAACCCTCTCCCACGGAGAAAGGGGATCAGGTTTCTCAAAATCAGAGAGCCGTAGAATTGGGAATCAGATGTCAGGTAAACCTGAAAATGTTCAGGCTCGACAGCCCAATTCCCTCTCCCCGTGGGAGATGGCTAGGGAGAGGGTAAGCAAGCCGCAGGCTTGCCTCTTTAGCGAAAGATACGAATCTGTTATCCGAACGCGATTCGGTTTTTGAAAAAGCCGTGGTGCCAAGGGGGCAGGGGATTCATTATGAGGTGCTTTATGTTTTCGACTGTGATTACTGCTGCTGTTTTATATATTGCTACAGCAGTAGATTTGTTGGTAATACTATTAATATTTTTTGCTAGAGCAAATACTAGAAAAGAATATCGAGATATTTATATCGGACAATATTTAGGTTCTGTAATTTTAATATTAGTTAGTTTATTTCTAGCTTTTGTTTTGCATTATGTTCCGGAAAAATGGGTGTTGGGTTTATTAGGTTTAATACCGATTTACTTAGGTATTAAAGTTGCTATTTACGACGATTGTGAGGGCGAAAAAAGAGCTAAAAAAGAATTGGATGAAAAAGGGTTGTCAAAATTAGTCGGTATTGTTGCTTTGGTTACAGTTGCTAGTTGTGGTGCAGATAATATTGGACTTTTTGTTCCTTACTTTGTGACTTTAGATCTTATCGACTTATTAGTTACTCTTCTTGTATTTTTAATATTGATTTTTGTTTTAGTATATACAGCACAAAGATTGGCTAATATTTCAGGTGTTGGTGAAATTGTAGAGAAGTTTAGTCGTTGGATAATGGCTGCTATTTATATTGGTTTAGGGTTATTTATTATTATTGAAAATAATACAATTCAAACAATAATATCAATGATATGAATGATACGGGCATTTGAGTATCTGACGAACCTTGCGGTTCGTTGCCCTCTCCCTAACCCTCTCCCACGGGGAGAGGGAATCAGGTTGCTGAAAATTAGAGGGCGCAGGATTGGGAATTAGATGGCAGGTAAACCTGAAAATGTTCGGGTTTGGCAGCTTAATCCCCTCTCCCCGTGGGAGAGAGCTAGGGAGAGGGCAAGCAAGCCGCAGGCTTGCCTCTTTGGCAAAAGATACGACCCTGTCCACCCAATAAATCCATATCCGAAAGCATCTTCATGCAGAATCAAGCCAAGCCATGAATAAATTTTTCACCCACCCCATGCGGCCGTTTTTCGTCGGCGCGGCGGTGCTTGCCATACTCGGCGCGTTGGTGTTTTTCATCAGCCCTAGTGCCGTCATTTTGCACCGCCAAATCTTCTTAGAACTCATGCTGCCTACGGCATATGGCGGCTTCCTGACTGCCGCCATGCTTGAATGGACGGGCTATCAAGGCCGTCTGAAACCTGTCGCTACTTTGATGGCGGCATTATTGCTCGCCGCATCCGCCCTACTGCCCTTTTCGCCGCAAACTGCCTCGTTTTTCGTTGCCGCCTATTGGCTGGTGTTGCTGCTGTTCTGCGCCTGGCTGATTTGGCTCGACCGCAATACCGACAATTTCGCCCTGCTAATGTTGCTTACCGCGTTTACCGTTTTTCAGACGGCCTATGCCGTTAGCGGCGATTTGAACCTGTTGCGCGCGCAAGTGCATTTGAACATGGCGGCGGTCATGTTCGTATCCGTGCGCGTCAGCGTCCTTCTAGGCGCGGAAGCCCTCAAAGAATGCCGTCTGAAAGACCCCGTATTCATCCCCAACGTCGTCTATAAAAATATCGCCATTACCTTCCTGCTCCTGCACGCCGCCGCCGAACTTTGGCTGCCCGCGCAAACCGCCGGTTTTACCGCGCTCGCCGTCGGCTTCATCCTGCTCGCCAAGCTGCGTGAGCTTCACCATCACGAACTCCTGCGCAAACACTACGTCCGCACTTATTACCTGCTCCAGCTCTTTGCCGCCACAGGCTATCTGTGGACAGGCGCGGCGAAACTGCAAAATCTGCCCGCCTCCGCTCCCCTGCACCTGATTACCCTCGGCGGCATGATGGGCGGCGTGATGATGGTATGGCTGACTGCCGGACTGTGGCACAGCGGCTTTACCAAACTCGATTATCCCAAACTCTGCCACATTGCCGTCCCCCTACTCTTTATGGCTGCCGTCTCGCGCGCTTTCTTGATGAACGTGAACCCGATATTTTTCATTACCGTTCCTGCGCTTCTGACCATCGCCGTGTTTGTACTGTATCTTTTCACGTTTGTACCGATATTTCGGGAAAATTCGTTTACGGATGATCCGGAATAAAACAAAAGGCCGTCTGAAACTTTCAGACGGCCTTGGCTTTAAATAAACGCTTTATTTGTTGGCATTCAAATAAAGATTAATCAGACGTGTAGTGGAGCTGTCGTGTTTTTGCACTTCGGTCTCGCCGGTCAATTCGGCAAGAATGGTTTTGGCCAACTGTTTGCCGAGCTCTACGCCCCATTGGTCAAAGCTGTTGATGCCCCAAATAATGCCTTGAACGAAGGTTTTGTGTTCGTACATGGCAATCAGGCTACCCATATTGCGCGGGTTGATTTTGTCCATGAGGATGAGGTTGGTCGGACGGTTGCCGGAGAAGGTTTTGTGCGGAACCAGCTCTTCGATACGTGCTTCTTCCATGCCTTGGGCTTGAAGCTCGGCGCGTACTTCGTCAGGCGTTTTGCCGCGCATAAAGGCTTCGGCTTGGGCAAAGACGTTCGCCAACAGGATTTCGTGGTGGCCGCGCAGGTTGCTGCGTTTTTCAAGGGAGGCAATCAGGTCAATCGGCGTGATGTGCGTACCTTGGTGCAGCAGTTGGAAGAATGCGTGCTGGCCGTTGATACCGGTTTCGCCCCAAATAATCGGGGAAGTTTCGTAACCGACCGGTTTACCGTCAAGGGTAACTTGTTTGCCGTTACTCTCCATGTCGAGCTGCTGGATGAATTTGGGCAGGCGGTGGAGATGTTGGTCGTAAGGCGCGATAACGTGGCTGCCGCCGCCGTAGTAGTTGATGTACCAGATGCCGATGAGAGCGAGGATGACGGGCATGTTGCGCTCCAGCGGCGTATTGATGAAGTGTTGGTCCATCAGGTGTGCGCCGTTGAGCATTTCGATGAAGTTTTCTTCGCCGAGGTACAACATAATCGGCAGGCCGATGGCCGACCACAGGCTGTATCGTCCGCCGACCCAGTCCCAAAATTCAAACATATTGGCGGTATCGATACCGAATTCGGCAACGGCTTTTTGGTTGGTCGATACGGCAACGAAGTGTTTGGCCACGGCGCTTTCATCGCCTGCATGATCCAAGAACCATTTACGCGCGGTCAGGGCGTTGGTCAGGGTTTCTTGGGTGGTAAAGGTTTTGGAAGCAATGATGAACAGCGTGGTTTCGGGGTGGACTTTAGACAATACGTCGCTCAGTTGGGAGCCGTCCACGTTGGAGACGAAGTGCATGTTCAAACGCGGATGGCCGAATTGTTTGAGCGCGGTACACATCATCAGCGGACCGAGGTCGGAGCCGCCGATACCGATGTTGACGACGTCGGTGATGACTTGGTTGGTATAGCCCAACCAGCTGCCGCTGCGGACTTCGTGTGCAAATTCGCCCATGCGTTGCAGGACATGGTTGACTTTAGGCATCACATCTTCGCCGTCTACGACGATGGGGGCGTTGGTGCGGTTACGCAGGGCGACATGGAGAACGGCGCGGTTTTCTGTCGTATTGATTTTTTCACCGTGGAACATTTGCTGCATCCGTTCCGGTACGCCTGCTTCACGCGCCAGCTCGAACAACAGTGCCATGGTTTCGTCGTTGATGCGGTTTTTGGAATAATCCAAAGTCAGGCCGCCGACTTGCAGCCAGTAACGCTCGGCACGTTCGGAATCTTGCTCGAACATTTCGCGCATATGTTGTTCTTTGGTTTCGTCAAAATGTATCCATAATTTTGACCAAGCTGGTAAATCGTGAAGGTGTTTCATCGGATGCTCTCCTGGATAGTGGACAGTTTTGTTGAGAAAACGGCCGTGAGGTCGTCTGAAACGGGAACGGGGTGGTTTCCGTTTTTTGAGGTTTCAGACGGCCTTGATGTGGGTTGGGGCCGTCTGAATATATCAGTGAAGAATCAATCTTTATCGTATTCGATGTGTTTGTTATGTATGCTTTTTTTACTTTTTTGCAGTTGTGTGCTGGCAGTGTCGCCCAAGCGCAAGGCCAAGCCGATTGCAAGAATGTCGATAACGGCCAACTGAAGAAGACGGGACACCATAGGCGTATAAAGCTCTGCATTTTCCTGAGTGGCAATGCTCAATACGCAGTCGGCCATTTGAGCCAACGGCGAATCATTGCGGGTCAACGCAATAACGGCTGCGCCGTTTTCTTTGGCGATACTGGCCGCGTCCAACAATTCGATAGATGAGCCGGTATTGGAAATCGCCACCAACACATCCTGCTCGGTCAATACGGAAGCCGCCATCAACTGGGTATGCGTATCGACATAGGCGACGGTGGACATACCGAAACGGAAGAATTTGTGCTGCGCATCTTGGGCAACGATGCCTGAGTTGCCGACACCATAAAACTCAACGCGTCGCGCGTGCATCAAAATGGCAATCGCGTTTTCCAGCTCGGATTCTTTCAAGAAGCGGCGCTCGCCCAAGAGGGAGGCTGCGGCATTGCCCAATACTTTTTCAACCACGCTGCTCATGTTGTCATCGGCGTTCAATTCTTCATGAACGTAAGGCATACCTTCATGACCGATGCTGGCAGACAAAGCGAGTTTGAACTCAGGCAAGCCTTTGTAACCCAAACTGCGGCAGAAACGGATTACAGTCGGCTGACTGACGGATGCACGCTCGGCGATTTCCGCCACAGCGGCATGAACGAACCATTTCGGCTCGGCCAGCGCAGATTCGGCAACTTTGCGTTCTGCGCCGGAGAGATTGGACAATGATTCGCTGATTTTGCTTAACATATGCTCTACCCTTTGATTCTTTGACGTTCAGGACAAGGCACATTTTCGTACCTTGCCCTGCACCGCCGTTTGTGTGTTTAAACGTTATTTAAATGATTGTCTAATGCCACCGCCGCGCCGACGATGCCCGGAAATTCGCTCAATACGACATACACGGGAATGGCGGCAAGATAAGCTTCAAAGCGGCCTTTGTTTTCAAAGCGGCTGCGGAATGGAGACGTTTTAAAGTAATCCAACACGCGCGGGATAATCCCGCCGCACAAATATACGCCACCGCGCGCGCCCAAAGTCAAAGCCAAATTGGAAGCGACCGTACCCAACATGGCGCAGAAAATATCTAAAGTCTGACGGCAAATCGGCGATGTTCCGCTCAATGCCTTATCGGTGATTTCAGAAGGCTTCAGACGGTATTGTTTGATGTTGTCGCGTTTGGCCAATGCTTCGTAAATCAGGCTCAAACCTGCGCCGCTCAAAAAACGCTCGGCAGAAACATGACCGTATTTGTTTTTAGCGTATTGCCAAATCAACACTTCCATATCGTCAAACGGAGGGAAGCTGGTATGGCCGCCCTCGCCTGCCAACGCCACCCAGCCGGCAGCGCTGTGCACCAAACCGCTGACACCCAAACCGGTACCCGGGCCGATAACGGCTTTAGGTGCAAACTCGATTGGTTTTTGACCGCCGATTTGTATCAAGTCTTTCTTATCGGTTTGTGTTACCGCCAAAGCTTGGGCGGTAAAGTCGTTCAACAGAATCAACGTTTCCAAACCCAAAGCCTGGCGGGTGGTTTCGATGGAGAATGCCCAGTGGTGGTTGGTCATCTGCACCCAGTCGCCCAAAATCGGATTGGCAATCGCAAAGGCGGCATGCAAAACTTTCGGGCTGCCTGCACGTTCCAAATAAGTTTTGGCGGCATCGACGATGGTGTCGTAATCCTTGCAAGGCAAGACTTCAGCTTTTTCAATAACCTGTGGTGCAGTTTCAAGTGCAAAACGGGCATTCGTACCGCCGATATCGGCGACCAAACGAGGATAAGCTTCAGTGTGCATAGTAGACATGGCAGTTAATTCCTTGGTGATTGAGAATCAGACTGGTCGGATATTCGGTATCGGCCTTTGCAGCAGCCTTATCGAATACCGCTTTTTTCTCTGCGCCTTGAATGGCCAAAAATACATTCGGCGTTTTGGCAATCGCACCCAAAGTCATGCTCACACGCTCATGTGGCGCGGTAACCGGCGTAGTATGAATCAATGTCGGGTCATCATCTTCATTGATTGCGGCCTGTAATTGAGGCGCTTGAGGGAACAACGACGCCGTATGCCCGTCTCCGCCCATGCCCAACACCAGCACGTCAGGTTGCTTGTAATGTTTCAATGCGTAAGCAACGACAACTTCAGGTTGTAATTCAGTTTCAGACTTTCCGTCTTCAACAACGGGAATCCATGTGGCAACGGCCGCGTTATTTTTGAGCAGATATTCGCGTACCAAGCCTGTATTGCTGTCGGCATGCGTGGTCGGAACGATACGCTCGTCCACCAAAGTGATGCCGACATTTTGCCAATTTAAATCTTTTTGCGACAAAGCTTCGAAAAACGCAATCGGCGAACGACCGCCGGAAACGGCCAAAACCGCATGGCCTTTCTCATTCAACGCGGCTTGCAATGCAGCGGCAACGGCATCGGCGAGAGCTTGCGCGGCAGTTGCAGCGTTTTCTTGTTCGTGCCAAACAAACATGTTTCGTCCTTTCATGGTTTCAGACGGCCTTTTGTTGGAAAACAAGGCCGTCTGAAAGAAAAATTATTGCTCTTCGTGCCACTTGTTGCCGTCACGGGCCAACAGCGCGCGTGCAGCTTCAGGACCCCAAGAATGGGCTTCGTAAGCATGTGGAGGCGTTGTATTGTTCGCCCAGTTTTCCAGGATAGGCATCACATATTCCCAAGCGGCTTCGAGTTCGTCACGACGGTTGAACAAAGCAAGTTTGCCGTTAATCACGTCCAGCAGCAGGCGCTCATAAGCCTCGGCGCGGCTGCCCTCTACGGCTGTACCCAAGTCCACGCCAATCGGCGTAACTTCAACTTTGTTGCCTGCACCCGGGGTTTTCACTTGAGTGTAAAGGCGGACGGATTCGGTCGGTTGTAGTTCAATAACCAAACGATTCGGCGCAGGTTGGCTGTTGTCAAAAATATGGTTTTGCAGCGGACGGAAGTTCAACACGATTTCCGCCACTTTGCCTGCCATGCGTTTGCCGGTACGCAGATAGAAAGGTACGCCTTTCCAACGCTCGTTTTCGATTTCGGCTTTGATGGCGACATAGGTTTCAGTAAAGCTGTCTTGCGGAACGTTGACTTCTTCCAGATAGCCGTTCATGCCGTTTGCTGCAACATATTGGCCGCGAATAACATTTTCGTTAACGGATTCGATGGTCAGCGGTTTCAGAGATTTGATGACTTTCACTTTCTCGTCGCGCACGGCATCGGCATCCAAGCTCGCCGGAGCTTCCATCGCAGTCATACAAAGCATTTGCATCAAGTGGTTTTGCACCATATCGCGTAATGCGCCAGTAATGTCGTAAAACTCGCCGCGCTCTTCCACGCCCAACTGTTCGGCGATGGTCAGCTGTACGCTTTCAATATATTTGTTGTTCCACAAAGGCTCGAACATCACATTGGCAAAACGCAAGGCCAGCAAGTTTTGCAGGCTTTCTTTACCTAAATAATGGTCGATACGGTAGATTTGTTCTTCTTTGAAATAACGGGCCACATCTGTATTGATTTGCTGGGAAGAGGCCAAGTCCGTACCCAACGGTTTTTCCAAAACCACGCGCACGTTATCGGCATTCAAACCAATTTCGGCAAGGTTTTCACAGGCTTGTGCAAAGAATTTCGGCGCAGTTGAGAGATAGATCACGACATTTTCAGTATTCTTGCGCGCTTTTACCAAGTCGCCCAAGGCAATGAAATCGCCTTTCTCTGTAACATCGACTTTTAAATACTCGATACGTTGGATAAACGACGCCCACGCTTCATCTGAGAAGTTTTGTTTGACATGGATTTTAGAATTCGTTTCCACTTTGGCCAAAAAGCCGGCGGTATCCAATTCGCTGCGGCTTACGCCCAAAATACGACCTTCGGGATGAAGCAAACCGGCTACATGCGCCTGATACAGGCAAGGCAAAAGTTTACGCATTGCCAAATCGCCGGTCGCGCCAAACAACACCAAATCAAAATTTGTCTGTGTACTCATCGTTTCATCTCTCGTTGAGGAAGCTTGCTTCAAAACTTTTGGACTGTCGTCATCCATAAAAATCAATTAAAATCAAAAGCCTTTAAGCAATAAGCAATAAAAAACCAATCGCCTGCACCAAAATTTCAAACAAGCGGGCTAATGAGTAGTAATACTACACATGGCTACAGATTTTGTCCATTCTCATTTTTACAAATTGTTTGATTTAACATAAAAGTTTGATGAGTTTTGCAGCCCAACATTTTACGAATTGACCATACCTCGATTTAAATCAAATTTCTTCCACTTAGCGAATTATTTTGTAACAAAATTACAGAATTTGTACTATAATACGCAGACGCTTCGAAGAGAAATCTTCAACATTTCAGACGGCACTCATTATTTATTCCCACAGCTCCAGGTCGTCTGAAAAAACACCCAATACAAAAATCAGAAACGCGCAAACAAAATCCCTATCACATCGTTTTGCCAGGAGACAGCACATGAACCCCACTCCTATTCACCCTAAACTCGCCGAGATTACCGAGTGCATCATCGAGCGCAGCCGCCCGACGCGTGAAAAATATCTGGCGAAAATCCGCAGTGCCAAACAGATGGGACGCTTAGAGCGCAACCAACTCGGCTGCAGCAATTTGGCGCACGGCTACGCCTCCATGCCTAAAAGCATCAAAATCGAAATGCTTCAGGATACCGTTCCCAACTTAGGCATCATCACTGCCTACAACGACATGGTTTCCGCACACCAGCCGTTTAAAGACTTCCCCGACCAAATTAAAGACGAAGCGCAGAAAAACGGCGCGACTGCACAAGTCGCCGGCGGTACGCCTGCCATGTGCGACGGCATCACGCAAGGCTATGCCGGCATGGAATTGTCGCTGTTCTCCCGCGACGTGATTGCCATGAGCACCGCTATCGGTCTGTCTCATCAAATGTTTGACGGCAGCCTGTTTATGGGCGTGTGCGACAAAATTGTTCCCGGCCTGATGATCGGTGCGTTGTCTTTCGGCCATATTCCAGGCATCTTCGTTCCGGCAGGCCCGATGTCCAGCGGTATCGGCAATAAAGAAAAAGCCCGTACCCGCCAACTTTTCGCCGAAGGCAAAGTTGGCCGTGATGCCTTGCTTGAAAGCGAAATGGGTTCTTACCACAGCCCGGGTACTTGTACCTTCTACGGTACAGCCAACTCCAACCAAATGATGATGGAAATGATGGGCGTGCACCTGCCCGCCGCCGCCTTTGTCCACCCTTATACCGACCTGCGCGAAGCCCTGACCCGCTACGCTGCCGGACACCTCGCACGCGGCATTAAAAACGGCACCATTAAACCATTGGGCGAAATGTTGACCGAAAAATCCTTTATCAACGCCCTGATCGGCCTGATGGCGACCGGCGGTTCGACCAACCACACCATGCACCTCGTCGCCATGGCGCGTGCCGCAGGCGTAATTTTGAACTGGGACGACTTCGACAAAATTTCCTCCATCATCCCATTGCTGATTCGTGTGTATCCAAACGGCAAAGCCGACGTGAACCACTTTACCGCAGCCGGCGGCCTGCCTTTCGTCATCCGCGAATTGTTGGACGCAGGCCTGTTGCACGACGATGTCGATACCGTTGTCGGACACGGTATGCGCCACTACACCAAAGAGCCTTTCCTCATCGACGGCAAACTCGAATGGCGCGAAGCCCCTGAAACCAGCGGCAACGACGACATCCTGCGCAAAGCCGACAACCCGTTCTCCCCAGACGGCGGTCTGCGCCTAATGAAAGGCAACATCGGTCGCGGAGTGATTAAAGTATCTGCCGTGCGCGAAGGCTGTCGCATCATCGAAGCGCCTGCCATCGTGTTCAACGACCAACGCGAAGTGTTGGCGGCATTTGAACGCGGCGAGCTGGAACGCGATTTTGTCTGCGTCGTCCGCTACCAAGGCCCGCGCGCCAACGGTATGCCCGAGTTGCACAAACTGACCCCGCCTTTGGGCATCCTGCAAGACCGCGGCTTTAAAGTGGCGCTGCTGACCGACGGCCGTATGTCTGGTGCGTCCGGCAAAGTTCCGGCCTCCATCCACATGACGCCTGAAGCCCTGATGGGCGGCAACATCGCCAAAATCCGTACCGGCGACCTGATCCGCTTCGACTCCGTTACCGGCGAACTCAACGTCCTGATTAACGAAGCCGAATGGAACGCCCGCGAAGTTGAACGTATCGATTTGAGCGCGAACCAACAAGGTTGCGGCCGCGAACTTTTCGCCAACTTCCGCAGCATGACCAGCAGCGCAGAAACCGGTGCCATGAGCTTCGGCGGCGAATTTGCCTAAACCCTTTTCAGACGGCCTTTTAAAACAAACAGGCCGTCTGAAACCATGTTAACGACCCTATCACGATACAGTCCCCAACGGAGACCTAAAATGTCTAAACTGACCCCACGCGAAATCCTGACCGCCGGCGCAGTTGTGCCGGTAATGGCGATTGACGACTTGAGCACTGCCGTCGATTTATCCCATGCCCTTGTCGAAGGCGGCATTCCCACCCTCGAAATCACCCTGCGCACCCCTGTCGGCCTCGACGCCATCCGCCTGATTGCTAAAGAAGTACCCAACGCCATCGTCGGTGCGGGTACGGTAACCAATCCCGAACAGCTCAAAGCCGTCGAAAACGCAGGCGCAGTTTTCGCTATCAGCCCGGGTTTGCATGAATCCCTCGCCAAAGCCAGCCACAACAGCGGCATCCCCCTGATTCCCGGCGTTGCTACTCCGGGCGAAGTCCAACTGGCTTTGGAACACGGCATCGACACCCTCAAGCTCTTCCCTGCCGAAGTCGTTGGCGGCAAAGCCATGCTCAAAGCCCTGTACGGCCCTTATGCCGATGTTCGCTTCTGCCCGACCGGCGGCATCAGCCTGGCAACTGCCCCCGAGTACTTGGCACTGCCTAATGTCTTGTGCGTCGGCGGCTCATGGCTGACTCCGAAAGAAGCCATCAAAAACAAAGACTGGGATACCATCACCCGTCTGGCTCGCGAAGCTGCCGCTTTGAAACCAAAAGCCTAATCAGGTTATAAGGTTAAAGAAAGGCCGTCTGAATATGATTTCAGACGGCCTTTCTTTACTGCAGGCATACCGAATCAAGCATTATTCGGCTTAATATTTATCCTAACCGGCAGCATTAACACACAAAGATTCAATCTTACCCGCGTGCGGGAAGCGAATGGTGTAACGTCCTTTTTGATTGATTTCGGCAAAACTGAAGCGGTTTTCAGGTGCATCACCATCAGCCCCTACTTCCAAAGCAATCCGTTTGCCTTTCGGGTCTTTCACAACGACACCAGGACTGACAGGCGAGAATGAAAGCACTAAACCGGCATCTGCCGAACTATTAAAACCAAACACTTGGCCACGTTTAACCTGTAAAGGTTGGTCAATGCAGCCTGTTTCATTCAGAGGCAGCATTTTTTCAGCTGAGGCAAATGCCGCGCTCCCTAACCCTAAGGCAACAATCAGAGAAAAGCTCAAATATTTCATATAGTTTCCTTTTAGAATTGAAATTTGAATACAAACAGATATTTAGCCCAGTATCTGCTCCATTCAATTATCCCTGCCCCAACACTTTCCGTGCCGCTTCCACACCCCAATACAAAGCCTCTTCAAATACCGAATAGCTGCTTAAATCACTGTGTGCAAATAATAATCCAGAATTTCGGTTTCTGATTTTTAATAAAGCCTCATCGCTTAAATAGCCGGGTTTCGGCACGCTCATGCCATGCCCGCGAACGGTAATGTCAACATGGGAAACGTGCCGCCAAAAGCCTTCGCCGTAAGCGGTAAGCAGATCTTGGGCGGCAAGCTGGAGCAGTTCTTCATCGCTTGATTCAAGCAGCTGGCGGCGGACAGCTTGTGGCGTATCGTAGTTGAGCGCGGCATAGGCGGTAAAAATCGTGCGTTCGGGACGGGCAACCCGGATAAGCTGGTTGGTCGCAACAACATAGCCCAGCCTTTGGCTGCCATAAACCACATTGTCCCACGCAAGTTCGCTGTTGTTTTTTTCTTTCGGGAAACTGTGCAGTTCAAAATTAGAAACCAGCCATGGCGCGTATTCGGGAATGTCCAGACCAAATTGTTCGGGAGATTCAATAATGCGGGCGGCAACCATCAGCGGCATGGCGGAGATAACGTGTTGCGCGGTGACGGCAACGGTTTCCCCTTTTGCATTATCACGCAGCCACACTTCAATCCGGCCGTCTGAAAGCGGTTTGATTTTAACGGCGGAAACATTAACCGAAGCAGGTTTCTCCAAACGGATATGGTTTTTAGACGGCCATTGCCAGCCTTCCTGCAAACCGACATGACGGCGCAGGTTTTCAGAAAGATGCGCCAAACCTTCGGGCCAAGTGAGGACGGTTTCTGCATTATTGCGGGCGGCAAAATAATGCAATCCGGCAAAGGCAGACACTTGCCCAATACCTTGCCCGTAATCGTCGCGGCAACAATAATCGAGATACCATAAAAGCTCGGGCGAGGTGTAGCCCTCTTGCTCAAGCCATTGTTTGAACGTCAGATTATCGAGTTTGCGCCATGTCTCATCTGCCGATGACAGCGCAATCGGAATGGCAAAAATTTTCTTACCGTCATTGCCGTAAGCCTGTTTCAGACGGCCTATCAAATCAAAAAACCGTTTGGAATCCGCATCTTCTTTCGGCAATAAATGTTCCACCCATTTATCCTGATACAAGAGGCGAGATTCGGGCGCATAGACCAAATCGGTTTCCCTGAAGCTGCCGTCCGACTGCAAAATACCGAAATCCGCCAACATCTCGCGCACATACACGCTTTCTTTCGACGGCAAAGCCAAATAATGCGCACCGCTCGGCGCTTTCAGGCCGTCTGAAGACGTATAGGCGGCATTGTTGCCATTGCGTTCAAACCCTTCTGCCAATAATACATCGCAGTGATGATGCTTCGCCAAATACCACAACGCTCCCAAACCCGCCGCACCGCCGCCGAGTATCAACGTATTGCATTCATAACGGTGGCTCGGCGGGCTGAGCAATTCCCCGTCGCGCAACAAATGCCCCAACGGCAAGCCAACACGGTTAATAGAAACCGGCGGTTTGCGGTTGAGGTATTTATAAGTCTGCCAAGAAAAAGCAGAGGCAGCACTAAGCGCGGCGGTATAGCTGAGAAATTGACGGCGGGTTAGCATGTTTTATAAAAGGGTCGTCTGAAAAAATAAAAGTAAAACGGTACAACGAGGTTAAGCAGGTCTCACGTTATTTATGCCCTGCCGAATAACCATGATAGGAGCCGCCGGAACCGGAATGCGATGAATCACTGTCTTCCGCTTGGACATAGTTGAACAAAACGGTAAGGAAAATGATGAAAGCAAAGAAAATTATCGTCCCTACCCGTTCTTCTTCGTAATCACGATCGTTTTTATATCTGTCGGAAACCCATATCCATACCAACGCACACAGACTGACCACTATGCCGACAGGGCTACGTAGGTGCGGTGACAGCCAGGCCGGAAGGTTGACGATGATAAGAATCAGCATGGCAATGATACGGGCTACATTATCTCGACTCCCGACATTTCTATTGTCGCCCTTCAGCCAATAAGAGAGCATCTCCTTAGTATCAAAAGACAGGCCGAATGCCTTTCTCATTTGACGGTAAGACACAGGACTGCTTTTACTCCAGACTATTTCATCCTTGCTTTGCTCAGAACACAGAATGACATTCCGGCCATAACTTTTCTTGCCGCTATATTCCTTGTAATGAAGCAAATCGCCTTGTTTGACTTTCCAATAAAAAGCACCAGCAGCTGCCTCGACCTGCCCACGGTAATGATCAATCAACATTTCACCGGCAGGATTGCCACTTGAATCAAAGTCCGGCCATGTGTGTAAGGTTTCTGACAACCGCCAGCGTTTTCCAGACTCAATCAGCCAGGCAAACCCTTGCTGCGTGTTATAAAGCAGATATTCCGTCCAGTATTCAGACTGATTTTGGTTATAAGACGGTATTTCGGCAAATCTTACAGCTCCGATAATCAGATATTCTGTATCGTTCAGACGGCCTTTCGTACCAATGGAAAGCGTAAACAGGTTTTCTTGTTCTTTCCTTTGGGCATTTGCCTCCATCAACGCAACAGTATCTTTTGTCGTGTTCAAACTACTGCCGCAAGACTGACACAAAAGGAAAGAAGTAACACCACTTGGCCAATGGACAGGAGTGCCGCAATGTGGGCAGTTTTCAGAAAGAATCTCTCCTTTCAGACGGCCTGCACTTTCACGGATTTCATCATCACTGCGCTTATTTTCCAGCTTCAAACTGTCCAAACTGACTATGCGTCCGAAGTAGGAGTTCATTGGAAAAGTCGAATAATCCAAGGTCAAAAACAAATTGCCCCGTCGCCAGTCGCAAACCTCGCCTGTCGCTTGATTCCCAGATAGGTTGAACGGCAACTCGCCTTGCGCATCGGTATTACGGTAATGTATGGTGCGAACGTCTGACGCAATAAAGGTTTGGCCATTAAAGATCAACGAACTGGAACCTGCTTTCACCGACTTAAAATTTTTCGGCCCCCGTCTCCTCTTCTGAGTAAGCAAACATGTCATCGCATATAAATCGCCAACCTCGGAAAGCCAGCCGGTCTGCCCGTCATCAAACAAGACATACCATTCATTCCATACGCCGACATCGTAATGCACCTGCAATCGGCCAATCAGCGTAAATTTTCGATCATCAAAAACGCCTCGCGTTCCAATCTGCAACGGACTGAAATCTTCCAGCAACACTGAATCACGCCCTGAATTGGCAACAAAATATCCACTCCTCCCCTTACCGCTTCTAGCAACCAGCATACTGCGGCAATGGCCACACACCAATGTCACGGCAGTAGCGGAATACGCCTCCACAGGCGCACCACAGCTTGGGCAATCGGTTTTAAAAAAAGGCGTTTTTTCCATATAGCGTCAATATTTCAGTTTAATCAGCACAAGGTTTAAGGCCGTCTGAAAACGGATTAAATATGCGTTCAGACGGCCTGACAGATTTTATTATTCAACCAAGAGCTGTATATCGTCCAGTATACCTTCGCCACGTTGCACAACCGTCCAAACAGCCCTTTCAGCCCCCAACTCCCTGCACAAGATTTCCTTCACTTTTTCCAATTTCATATCACCGCAAATAAATGCGTCAATGGCGGCGAAGCGGTGTTCCGGCCAAGTGTGGATACTGATATGGGACTCGGTGAGCAGTAAAACACCGGTTACGCCGCCTGCTCCGCCGAAGGTGTGGAAGTGTTCGGTCAATATGGTGGCTTCTGCAGCCTGTGCGGCAGCTGCCAAAGCGGTTTTCAGACGGCCTTCATCTTTTAAGATGGCTTCATCGCAGCCGTATAAGTCCAATAGACCATGATTACCGGGGGCATGGGTCATTTATGACCTCCGGAATAACCACTGCCGCCATAATAGCCGCCGGAGTGCATACGCGAGCTATCGGAGTCGGAAGAGCCGTAGCTGATGATCATGGAGATGACGATGATGATGGTGCTGAAAATGATGTAAGTGATTCTCGACATGTTAATCCTCGTCCTCGTCTTTTTTACCCATGGTCCACAACAACCAGCATCCTATAAAGATAACGGTAAGTGCGGCAGAGCTGTCACCGGTCAGAAGCGCAGGGAGGTTAACGACAACCAAGATGGCGGTCATTATGATTCTTAATGATTTATCAATACCGTCTGCCGCCATGTTTGCAGTGTAATGCGGAGCGCGGCTGGTCAAATTAAACGCATCTGCAATTTCCCGATAAGCAATGGGGGTACTTCTACTCCATGCCATTTCGTGACTGTTTAGTTCTGCGCCAAGCTTACGGCTTTGTCCGTCTCGGTAATCACTGTAATAGTTCAAATCACCGCTTCGGACACGCCAATAGAAGGCGCCGGCAGCGACTTCTACCCTGCCTCCATAGTCATAAAGTTTGCCATAGCCTTGCGGTTGGCGGTTGCGGTCGAGGCGCGGCCAATCGTTCAAGGTTTCGGAAATATTCCAACCTTCATCAGCTTCAACCAGCCATAAGAAACCCTGAGTTGGGTTGTAAAGCAGATATTCCGACCATTGGCCTTCGGGTGTGAGCACGCGGTTGGCGCCGTTGAACAGGTTGTCGAATGTTTCCTGCGCATCTGTTTCTAAATATCGGATTGCGCCGATAACATGAAACTCTTTATTTTTCAGACGGCCTGTCGAGCCGATAGGCAGAGTAAACAGCGTATTCTGCGACAAACGCAGATTATTGGCGGTAATAAGCTCCGCTTTATCTTTGCCGACTGCCAATTCGCTGCCGCAACTTTGACAGTTCAGATGGGAAGTCAGACCGTTTACCCAATGAATGGATGAGCCGCAGTTAGGACAGTTTTCTGAAGTAATACTGCCTTTCAGACGGCCTGCGCTTTCTTTAATTTCATCTTCATGGCGCGTGTTTTCCAGCTTCAAATCATCTAGGTTTACCATCCGTCCGAAGAAGGCTTCGGGTGTTTTATTGTTGTAATCGAGCGTAATGAAAAGGTTTTCGCAACGCCAGTCGGAAACCCGATTTTCTGTATCCTCTTTCAAAACAAACGGCAATTCACCCTGCGCGGCGACGCGTTTCAAGCTGATTTTGCGGACATCGGAGGCAATATAGTGCTTATCTTGAAAAGTCAGCTCGCTAAATCCGGCTCGCGTGTCTTCAAATTTCGGCGGATTATCGATTTCGACCGGCATGGTCATCACATACAAATCGCCCGCCTCAGAAAGCCAACCTACCCTGCCGTCGTCAAACAGCGCATACCATTCATTCCACGCACCATCGTCGTATTGCACCTGAAGCCGTCCGACCAAGGTAAAGCGTTGCGCGACAAATGTGCCGCTGGTTCCGATTTGCAGCGGACTAAAATCTTCCAGCAATGCGGAATCGCGGCCGGAGTCGACAACGCCGTTATCTTGCCGCACCAGCATGCTGTTGCAATAACCGCACACCAGCGTCACGGCAGAAGCAGAATGCGCTTCGACAGGTGCGCCGCAGCTTGGGCAGTCGGTTTTGAAGAAAGGAGTTTGAGACATGGATTTGCTTTTTCAGAATGGGTTGGAATGTTTCAGACGGTCTTAACGTTTATATCAACTGGTTTTATCAATGATTTCAGATTAGAAACACACCAAATCGCCGAACGGACTCAATCAAATGATTCGAAAGGCCGTCTGAAACCTTTTCACAGAAGCAGCTCAACGCTTCTTTGAATGATATTTTTCAGACGGCCTTCAATTGATTAACCAATCAACTGTTTCAACACTTCAGCCTTAGCTTTATCAAAATCTTCTTGCGAAATCAAACCGCCATCCAGCAAAGACTTGAGTTTCACCAATTTTGCCTGCGGATCTTCGGCAGCCGGCTGAACATTTTGCTGAGCCTGTTGCGCATTCGGCTGCATCATGCCAGACATGGCACCCGCCATTGCCTGACCAATACCGGCACCTACGCCCAAACCTGCACCGATTCCGGCAAGTCCGCCTTCATTTTGTGCCGCAAGCGGAATGGATTCGGCGGTTTGATATTGGGTGTAACGTCCCAAATCGCCGATAACGCCCATCGAAATTTTCTTATCCAACGCAGCCTGAATAGACGCGGGCAAGGTAATGCTTTCAACAGTGAAGTTTTCCAGCGCCAAACCCAGCTTGGCAAATTCCGCGCCAAGCAATTCGCCGATTTTTTGCGACAGCAAAACTTGGTTCGCCGCCATATCCAAGAATGGGATACCGGAGCTGCCAAACGCGGCCGCTAACTGGGTGACTGCAATATTGCGCAGTTGGTTTTCCAAGTCTACACCGCTGTATTGCGCCGCCACACCGCTGACTTCTTTGAAGAATTTTGCCGGATCGCTGATGCGGTAAGAATACATACCGAACGAACGCAGTTGCACCGCGCCAAACTCGGCATCGCGCACGGTAACAGGTTGGGATGTACCCCATTTCCGTGCGAGCTGTTGTTTGGTATTGAAAAAGTAAACATCCGATTTAAATGGAGATTCAAAGAGTTTGTCCCAGTTTTTCAAGTTGGTCAACACAGGCAACGTTTGCGTATTGAGCGTGTAACGCCCCGGCCCGAACACGTCGGCAGTTACGCCTTCATCGACAAACATCGCCATCTGCGCCTCGCGCACAGTCAGACTCGCGCCGTTTTGAATTTCCTCATCGGCAATCGGAAAACGCCACATCAGCAGGCTGTCATCAGGATTCGGCCATTGAATGACATCGATAAACTGTTTCTTGATAAAGTTGAACATCGCAGTTCCTTATTTGAAGAAGAAGGGATGACTTATGGGCAGTCAGGTCAATTTACCTGGCCGGTTATATCGCTTATTTTATATAAATAGAATGTCATATAATATGAACATTCAAAATGTCTTTATGTATGAAAATAGAGTAAGCAGCCGTATGTGCTTTTACTGTTAAACCAACTAGCCTACCTAGAAACATTAACATACCAACAGGCTTCAAAATTAGACTTTATATTGCCTTAGTTTTACACTATTTCCAGACTTTTTATCTGCACTGTCTCATAAAAAAGACAAATACTTGCGGTAAATCATTAAATAACACACCAAACAGTCAACATATTACCCCAACGGCATTGTTAATATTCATTAAATACTATAAAATCCACCATGCTATATCACTAAATTATCACACTGATTTTCACAAAGTAAAAGGAATTTACATGAAAAATTCTGCTCATTTCTGTCTTGCTGTATTGGCACTGTCTGCTGCAGTAGGCGCACAGGCTGCCCGCCCTGTTGAATTTACCGTTGGCAGCGAATATTACAACGAAACCTATCGCGAATATGAACAAGATGGTAGCCGAATAATGCAACAAAAAGGCAACCTGTGGTCTATTAATGCGGGGGTTAAATACCGTTTCAACGATCGCCATGCAGCGAAATTGGAAGGCCGTTATTCCCGCGGTAAATCAGATTACACAGGAAGTTTCCAAAATGGATTTGGTGAATCCACAGGTTATGGTTCTGCCACACTCAAAGATGCCCCACGCCGTGCATACGATATCCGTGCCTTATATGAATATACACATCCGATTAACGATCGCTTTAGCCTGACTGCCGGTGCAGGCTTGGGACACCGTGTTCTGAGAGATTTGAGCCGACGCGTCGATCCTGATGATTATGACCGCAAAAACCGAACCACATATGCGCAAATCAATGCCGGTGTAAATGTTGCCCTTCCTGCAAACTTTGAGATTGCTCCTCGTATTGCTTACAATCGTGCCGTGAAAGGCCGCCAGTATTCTTACGAACCAAATCGAGAAGAAACCAGAATGAAACAAGGTGGTGGACAAGGTATCGAGGTGGAAGTACCTGTATCTAAAAAATTCGCTAACGGTTCTAAAATCACCCTGACCCCGTTCTATCGTGGCTGGAAAGTTAAAGATTCAAACTTCACCGTTACAGAAGACTATGGCTTCATTCAATTGGGCGCGATCGAACCTAAAAACCGCACTCGTGAAACAGGCATAAGATTGCAATACTCGTTCTAATTTAGCGAACTTACGCAGTTAAAACATTTCAGACGGCCTTGTATATAACAGGCCGTCTGAATTTTTTGATACTTACCAAATCTCACCATTACGCTAATAACGTCAGACATAAGACCTTATCAGTCAAAAAAATCTACCGATAATTTTTCCAGGTAAGAATTAGGATAAGCACATCTTTTGCTATCCAACCGACCATCAAAATCAAGTTAAGCAAGCAGCGTTCAAAATGCCAATCGAGATAGACACTGCGCCAAACAACGCACCGACGGCGACATTATTACCAATGAGTTCTGCGGTAGCGCCTTTAATCATCATTGTTGCAGCGAAATAGACAAAAATCTGAATCACTGCTGCGGCAAATCCCCATAGGATAAAATCGATGAAGCTGACACTGTGGGCAATACTTGAGGCAAGCGTCAGACAGAAACCGACTAACGCGCCACCAAACGATAAGGCGCAGGCAAGGTTGCCGTTTTTAATCAGGCGCAATTCTTCGACGGGGGTAATCCGCAAATATACGGCACCGAAAACTACAGTCATTGCGATACCTGCCAACATATATTGCAGGTAAAGCAGATATTGGGACAGAGAAAGACTCACGATAAGATTCCTTGGTTTGCAATAAAGTGATTATGCCATATTTTTGAAGATAAACCCTTCGGAAAATATGGTATTTTTAGAAGCGCTTCAGGCCGTCTGAAACGGTCTGATTTTTAATTTATGTTTTATTGTGATAATTGTTGACGATTTTTGTATATTTATGTAACTATTGCGCACCGCTATTTATTAGAGCAAAGAGAAGAATATGAGCATACTCGCAGCCATCCGCCCTAAAGAGCCTTTGCGCTATCTGCGCTGGTTTGACATGTTGATTGTGACCGCCATCCTGTTCGGTCAATTTGCCTACCGTTCTACCCAACTTTATATCGCCAGCCTGATGCCGCAAGTAGAAACAGCCTCTGCTACCGAAGAAGTGCGCGATACTGCGGTAACCGGCGTGGCTTATTCTGAAAACATGAGCCTGCAGTTGACGCTGCTTGCTATTGCTCTGATTTACCTCGTTATCCGCCGTTTCGACTTTAAACAGTTGCCGATTCGCTTTAATTTAGGCGTATTGTTTTGGACGCCTGTGATTTTTATCCTGATGGGTCTGACCGCCGATGCGGTAACTTCGTTAAGCGGCGGCTACAATTACTTCACCACTGAAATCTTTCAATACATCAAACCATTATCCATCTTCGACAAATTCGCCGCCCTTGCGCCGATGGCCATCCTCTACGGCCTTTTAAACGGCTTTTACGAAGAATTCTGTTTCCTCGGCCTTTTAACCTGCGTGGAAGACAAATACAAATGGCAGGCATTGGCCTATTCGACCTTGGTGCGCGTCTCCTTCCATACTTATCAAGGTATGCTTTGGGCGACCGTTATCGGCGTTGTTTTCGGCTTGATGTACTACTTCTTCTACAAATACAAAGTCAAAAACCTGCTGCCGTTTTTCCTGATTCACGCCTTGGCAGATATCTTCGGCTCCGGCTTCATCTATTTGATTTGCGCTTAATGGCAATAGTTGACTGAATAAACAAGGCCGTCTGAAACATCATTTTTCAGACGGCCTTTTATCATCTATCGGTTTACTTAATCAAAGTAATTGCCACATCCGCATCTTCGGTTGCAACTGCCTCAATCACTGCATCGCCGCCAAACCTCAACACCGATCCTGCGCCGACAGTATGTTTTTCAGTCTGATTTAACGTCACGTCAAAGCTTCCTTTTCCAACAGCAAAAATCAGCGTTTTAAAACCCGGATGATCGTGCGGCTTAATTTGCTCCCCTTTCTTCATGTCTTTCTTAACAACCATGTAATTTTCGCCGCTGAAAATTTTACCGTTTTCGGAAGAAACCTCTCCCAAAGGCGCGGCAGAAACGGCAATGGAAAACAAAGCAGACAGCAATACAGCAGGAATATTAGATACTTTCATGACAAGCCTTTCTTAAAACAGGGCTTCCATTCTATAAAAACCCACTTTATTATTCAATAACAATTCTCATTTCCTAATAAAAAGGCCGTCTGAAACCCAACGATATTTTTCAGACGGCCTGATTGACCTGTATAATATTTTCTTATTAATAAAATCGCTTTACATACCCATCAAATGGAAACCATCAGAAAAGATCCGCTCGGCTCAGCATGGGTGGTTATTGCCGCGCTCGGCTTTACCGTCATGAACCTCTCCGTCAAAGCCGCCTCTACACATTTCGGCTTTTCCAGCGGCGAGCTGGTCTTTTGGCGCATGCTGGTCTCCACCCTGTTCTTAGGCATCATGGCCAAAGCGCAAGGCAACACATTTTCCACGCCGCATTGGAAAACCCATCTCAACCGCAGCGTCATCGGCACGCTTGCCATGATGTGCACGCTTTATTCCGTCATACATCTGCCGCTGGCAACAGGCGTCACGCTCAACTACACCTCCTCCATCTGGCTTGCCATCTTTTCATTTTTCATTTTAAAAGAACGAATTACGCTTTATACCCAAGCCATTCTGGTTATGGGCTTTATCGGCGTTATCCTGTTGCTCAATCCATCTTTTCAAGGCGGACAGGAATTTGCCGCGCTGGTCAGTTTGGCAGGTGGCGCCATGTCGGGCTGGGCATATTTACAGGTGCGCGAACTCTCGCTTTTAGGCGAACCGGGCTGGCGCGTGGTGTTTTACCTCTCGCTTACCGGCCTGATTATGTCCGCCATTTGGAGCTGCTTTACCGGCTGGCATCCGCTGACCGCGTCTTCCCTGCCCTATCTGGCCGGCATCGGCATCTCCGCCATGATTGCCCAACTGGCCATGACCCGCGCCTATAAGGTTGGCAAGAAATTTACCGTTGCCTCGCTTTCTTACCTGACCGTCGTTTTCTCCGCCCTGTCCGGCGTACTGCTTTTCGGAGATAAAATCACTTGGCAGGAAGCCGCCGGCATGGTTATCATTGTTGCAGGCGGCGTGTTCAGCAGTTTTACTCCGGCCTCAATCAAAAAATTTCTGATGAAGCAATAATTTAACAAGGAGAACACCATGATTTCCATCCGCGAACAATCTTACGGCTTGAACGTAGCGCTGTACAATGAGTTCACTTTGGACGATTTCCGCCAATTGGAAGAAGCCTTGTTGGCCGCAAAGCAAAAAGTTCATCTGCCCGACATCCTGTTGGACTTGTCCATGCTGAAAGACTTCACCATCGATATGGCGGTCGAGCAAATCAAATTCCTCAACCAACATGAAACCGACTTCGGCCGCGTTGCCGTTATTACCGACGACATCTGGATCAAACTCGGCGCGCGCCTTTCCAGCCTCCTGACCAACCAACACCCAAAATACTTCAGCGATGCCACCGAAGCACAGGCTTGGTTGTTGGCAAGCAATTTGAAATAAAGACAAGGCCGTCTGAACGCATTACCTGAGCAAATTCAAAACCGCTTAGGCTCAAAATCAACGGCATCACAATATTTTTCAAAGCATAAAAAAGGCCGTCTGAAACCTTGCGACCCGCAAAGTTTTAGACGGCCTTTCATCGTTTTTATTCAAAAACTTACATGACATTCAATACATCAATGCCTAACAACTCCAAGCCTTGTTTCAGCGTGTCGCCGGTGAGCTTCGCCAGTTGCAGGCGGCTGTTGCGGGTTGCACCTTCTGATTTCAGGATTGGGCAGGCTTCGTAGAAGCGGCTGAACAAAGTGGCGATTTGATAGAGGTAGGCGGCGAGGTAGTGCGGATATGCCGTGTCCGCCACGCTTTGCAGCACGTCTTCGAATTTCAGCAGCTCGGCAGCCAGTTGTTTTTCCAGCGGTTCGGTCAAAACGGTTGATGCAGTTGCGTCCCATTCGCCTGCTTTACGGAACACGCTTTGCACGCGGGTATAGGCGTATTGCAGGTAGGGGGCGGTGTTGCCTTCAAATGAGAGCATGGCGTCCCAGTCAAACACATAATCGCTGGTGCGATTTTTGCTCAAATCAGCGTATTTGACCGCGCCGATGCCGACGGTTTTGCCGATTTTCGCCGCTTCGTCCGCGCCCAATTCAGGATTTTTCTCTTTTACCAAAGCAGTGGCGCGTTCAACAGCTTCGGTCAGCAAGTCAACCAGTTTTACAGTATCGCCGCTGCGTGTTTTGAACGGTTTGCCATCTTTGCCCATCATGGTGCCGAAGCCGATAAACTCGGCTTTTACATCTTCCGGCAGATAGCCTGCTTTGCGTGAAGTGGTAAAGAGTTGCTCAAAGTGCAGGGCTTGGCGGTGGTCGACGACGTACAGCAGGCGGTCGGCATGAAGCGTACCGACACGGTAGCGCAAACACGCCAAATCAGTGGAGGCATAAAGGAAGCCGCCGCCTTGTTTTTGCACGATAAACGCGGCAGGTTCGCCCTCTTTGTTTTTGAACTCGTCCAAGAACACGACTTTCGCGCCGTCGTCTTCGACTGCCAAACCTTTTTCGACCAAATCATCGACTACAGGTTGCAAATCGTCGTTGTATCTAGATTCGCCTGCCACGTCTTCAGGACGCAGTTTCAAGCCCAGCGTGTCATAAACGGCTTGGGCGTGCGAGAGCGAAATATCGACAAACTGTTTCCACAATGCCAATACGGTTTCATCGCCACCTTGCAGCTTCACAACGTATTCGCGTGCGGTGTCGGCGAAGGCAGGATCTTCGTCAAAGCGCACTTTGGCGGCGCGGTAAAATTGCTCCAAATCCGCCAGCTCAAACGCGGCATTGTCTTTTTGCTGCTCGACCAAATAAGCGACCAACATACCGAACTGCGTACCCCAGTCGCCGACGTGGTTTTGACGGATAACGGTGTTGCCCATAAATTCCAACACGCGTGAAATGCTGTCGCCGATGATGCTGGAACGCAGGTGGCCGACGTGCATTTCTTTGGCAAGATTAGGCGAAGAATAGTCGATAACGACGGTTTGCGGTTTATCGGTTTTCGCTACGCCGAAACGCGCGTCGTTCAAGGCCGTCTGAATGTTTTGGGCGAGGAAATCAGGACGCAGGCGCAGGTTGATAAAGCCGGGACCGGCTACTTCCGCGCTTTCAATCACAGTATTGTCGGCCAGCGCTTCGGCCACTTTTTGAGCCAACTCGCGCGGATTTTGTTTGGCTTTTTTCGCCGCACCCATCACGCCGTTGATTTGGAAATCGCCGAAATCGGGATTTTTCGCCGCCTGCAATACGACGGGGCTGTCGGACAAACCGGCAGCGGCAAAGGCTGCTTGGGCTTCACGTTCGACGGTTTGGTATAAATTCATGTTGTCGGTCTCTATCAATTCAAATCAGGCGGTATTTTAAAAGAATTTCGGGCTTTAAAACAGGGCAAGCTGCAATACTTTTCCAGCGGCTTGTTATATGATTGCATTCTGATTCAACGATTTTGCTGTAAAGGCCGTCTGAAAGGAAAAGCCATGAACCCCAAAAATACGCTTTGTCTGATTGTCGATATTCAAGAACGCCTGCTGCCCGCCCTTTCCGGCGCGGACGAAATGGTGGAACGCTGCCGCCTGCTGATTCAAGGTTTGACGGCTTTGGACGTACCCTTTGCCGTAACCGAACAATATCCGAAAGGTTTGGGCAACACCGTATCCGCTGTATCGTTGCTTTTGCCCGAAGGTATGCCCGTTGTCGAGAAAACCCGATTTTCGGCGTTTTTACCTGAAATTCAGGAAATTTTACGCAAAAACGACATCAAAAACGTTATTTTGGTGGGTGCGGAAGCGCATATCTGTATGCTTCAGACGGCCTTGGATTTGAAAGCGCAAGGTTACGCCGTATCCCTGCCTTTTGAATGCACCGCCTCGCGCACAACAGCCAACCGCGACAATGGTTTGGCGCAACTGAGCCGTCAGGGCATTATCATTTCCAATGTCGAAAGTATTTTGTTCCAACTGCTCGGCGATGCCAAACATCCGGCCTTTAAGACTATTTCCAAACTGATTCAATAACAGGCCGTCTGAAATGCAATACACCATCCGCCCTGCCCTGCGCCAAGACTTGTCTGCCATCGTCGATATTTACAACAGCACCGTGGCCACGCGCCAATCCACGGCCGATTTGTCGCCGACCACTGTTGCCGAACGCGAAATGTGGTTTGCCGCACACACGGACAAACGCCCGATCTACGCCCTTTACGATGCCGACGGCACCGTATTGGCCTGGGGCAGTTTCAGCGACTACCATCCGCGCTACGCCTACCACATCAGCGCGGAAGTCAGTGTTTATGTCCGCCACGATATGCGCGGCGCAGGCGTGGGCAAAATCCTGTTGCGGCATATGCTTGAACGCGCGCCGTCCTTAGGCATCCGCAACGTCATCGCGCCTGTGTTCGGCCACAACTATCCGAGCCTGAACCTGTTTCACCGTTTCGGATTTGAAGAATGGGGGCGGCTGCCGCAAGTCTGCGATTTGGAAACCATGTTGGCAGACGTGGTGATTTTGGGTAAAAGAATTGTGGATTGATGACGACAAAGGCCGTCTGAAAACTGAATTCAGACGGCCTTTTTACGGTAAAACCTTTATTCCGGTTTCTTCGCCAGCATGGTAACAAATTTAAACTGAATCGGATTGCCGAATTCGTCTTTTGCGTGCATCGAGCCCAGCTCTTCCTTGTATTCCACCAATTCCCAATCTTTATAGTATTCGCGCAGTTCACCCTCTCCAAACTTGAACGGGAACGGCATCGGACAAGGGAAATCTTCCGTATCCATCGCAGAAACGATCAGGTTGTAGCCTCCGGGGTTGGTGTGTTCCTTCATGTTGGCAATCACGTCAGGAACGTAACGCGGCATCAAGAACATAAACACCACGGTTGCCACCATATAATCGAAGTTTTCCTGAATATTGGCGGCGTTGAGGTCGTATTCAAACGCGCGGACATTCAATTCTTCAATACGCGCCAGCTCTTCCACGTTTTGAACCGCATGGGGATTATTATCGACAGCGGTAACGTCAAAACCTTTCAAACCCAGATACAGCGCATTGCGGCCCTGACCGCAGCCCATATCCAAAACCTTACCGACGGGTACGATGCCTTCGGCGGCGCGGACGGCCGAATGTGTCGCGCTCATGCCGTATTTCTTATTGAAATAGTCCGCCGCCTCGCAGTAAAACGACAGTTGAATTTCCGTGTCTTGCGTTTGCGGCGCGATAAAGTGCCATGCTTGCGGATGGATAATCCAATCATCGCTTTCAGGCGTCAGCTCGTGCGTGGCCGTAATATTGCCTGCTTCGTCCACTTCATTGAAGTTCAGACGGCCTTGGAGGACATTGAGGCAGCCCCAAGTACCGGCGGCGGTATTGTGTTTGGACAACAAGGCTTCGGGAATCTCGTCCGCCGTCCACACCGGCATCTGTTTATAACAAAACAATTCTTGCTGTTCGCTCATCATGTTTCCTTTCTATTTTGACGGTTTCAACACAGCTTCTGCCAAGGCTTTCTGAATGGCAATCACGCTCTTGTCGCTTTTAAACTGCAAGGTTTCGGTCGGCGCTTCGCCGGAAGAAACCCAAATCTTCAGCTCGGCATCCAAATCGAAATGACCCGAGGTTTCCACCGAAAAGCGCGACACGGAACGATACGGAATCGAACGGTAAGACACTTTCTTACCGGTCAACCCCTGCTTGTCCACCAACACCAGCCGATATTCGGTAAACACAATCAAATCGCGCACCAGGCTGAATGCCATTTTTACCTGTTCGCCATCAATCAGGATATTCGCCAAATCGCGTTCCACCGCATCGGCGTCTTTTTGCGAAGCATTGCCCAAAAGGCCGCTGAACAATCCCATATCTGCCTGCTTTCTATACGAGTGATAAGTCAGGGTATTTTACACGCGCAAACCGTATTTGCCGATATTTCAGACGGCCTTATGTTATGATACCGCCTTATTCGACAAAGACATGCCCATGGATAAACCCGTTTACCTCTACACAGACGGCGCATGCAAAGGCAACCCCGGCGCAGGCGGCTGGGGTGTATTTATGCGCTACGGCACACACGAAAAAGAATTGTTCGGCGGCGAAGCCGAAACCACCAACAACCGCATGGAGCTGACCGCCGTCATCGAAGGACTGAAATCCTTAAAACGCCGCTGCCAAGTCGTCATCTGCACCGACTCGCAATACGTCAAAAACGGCATGGAAAGCTGGATACACGGTTGGAAAAAAAACGGCTGGAAAACCGCCGCCAAAAAACCGGTCAAAAACGACGATTTATGGAAAGAGCTGGATAGTTTGGTTCAACAGCACGATGTCCGCTGGACTTGGGTAAAAGGCCATGCCGGACACCCTGAAAACGAAAAAGCCGACGAGCTCGCCAATCAAGGGGCGGCAAAATTTGCATAACACTTCACCCATGACTGTACTCAAATATCTCAAACCATTCTTTTGGATTGCTATCATTGCATTGATTTGTGTGACGCCAATAGCACTTATGTTCGCCTATTCGCCCTTTCATAATGTCAATGATTATTTTAACTTTGGATTGTGCGATCACATTGAGAGTGCCGAAGAATGTGACGACTTAATCACGCCCGCCTATTTATTTTGGTGGTTTATACCTAAACCGTGGTTTTTTACATTCATCACACTGACTGCTATTTACCTCATTCTAAAAATCCTGATTGAAATCATCCGATTCCTATTCAGACTGAGAAAGAAAAACCCATGACCTGCCCTATCTGCACTGCCGACAACGAAGACATTTTGCTGCAAACGCCAAACCTACGCGTTATCGCCGTCCACAACGAAGCCGGCGCACCGGCATTCTGCCGCGTTATTTGGAATGACCATGTTTCCGAGATGACCAACCTTTCCCCTGCCGAACGCAACGAAATCATGGAAATGGTGTATCAGGTTGAAGCCGCCATGCGCCAAGTCTTCCGCCCGGCCAAAATCAATCTGGCCAGCCTCGGCAATGTTGTGCCCCACCTGCATTGGCACGTTATCGCCCGCTTTGAAAACGACGCCAACTTCCCCGCGCCGATTTGGGCCGCTCCCGTCCGCGAACACGGTATGACCTTGCCCGAAAACTGGCCGCAACAAATCAAAAACTTAATCGCTTAAACTTTCAGACGGCCTGTAAGGTCCGACACGCCAAGTTCAGGCCGTCTGAACATATAACGAAAGGAAAACCTCAATGAACTCTACCACGCGCCGCCATTTTCTGCGTACCTGCTCTGCCGCGGCAGGTGCAGGGTTGTTGCAAGCCTGCGGCACAGGCACGACCACCACGCCGCAAACCAAAACCACTTCTACCACCGCGAAAGCCAAAACCGTGCAACCTAAGCAACCCCATCCGCCACGTTCCGGCGACAACCTCCTGCGCGTTGTTGCGCCGTCGGGCTTCGCCGAAGACCCCAACCGCGTAACCACCGGCCTGACCCGCCTCTACAACGCAGGCTTTACCGTAACCAACCAACAGGCAGGCAGCCGCCGTTACCAACGCTTCGCCGGCTCCGATGCCCAACGTGCCGCCGACTTCCAAGACGTTGCCAGCGGCCGCGTCGAAACGCCCAAAGTCCTCATGGGCCTGCGCGGCGGCTATGGCGCGGCACGTATCCTGCCGCAAATCGACTTCGCCTCACTCGGCGCCAGAATGCGCGAACGCGGCACATTGTTCTTCGGCTTCAGCGACGTGTGCGCCGTCCAACTCGCCCTGTTGGCCAAAGGCAATATGATGAGCTTTGCCGGCCCGATGGTGTACAGCGAATTCGGCAAAGCAGACCCCAGCGTCTTTACCATGGATTCCTTCATCCGCGGCACGACCAACAACGTCAACATCGTTGATGTTCCGACCATCCAACGCGCCGATGTTAACGTCGAAGGCACATTGTGGGGCGGCAACCTCAGCGTTCTCGCATCCCTCGCCGGCACACCTTACATGCCCGATATTCAAGGCGGCATCCTCTTTATCGAAGACGTCAGCGAGCAGCCTTACCGCATCGAGCGTATGCTCAATACGCTTTATCTGTCAGGTGTTTTGCAAAAACAACGCACCATCATCTTCGGCGATTTCCGCATGGGCACCATCCGTGACGCGTACGATTCCAGCTACGACTTCTCCGCCGTCGTCAACCACATTTCGCGCACCGCCAAGATTCCTGTGTTGACCGGTTTCCCATTCGGCCACATCACCAACAAAACCACTTTCCCGTTGGGTGCGCATGCCAAAGTCCGCAGTACCGGCAACGGCGGTTATTCCGTCACCTTCAGCGGCTACCCGACGCTGAACCCGTCCGCGCTGACGCTCAACAACCTGCTGCCGCCTCCCGTGCCGACTTACGACAGCACCATCTACCGCGACAGCATTACTGAAGAAGTGACCGAATAAGGCTTGTTCAAATCAAAAGGCCGTCTGAAACCCAGTTTCAGACGGCCTTTTTATATCTTCATCTTAACCGTAACGTCGTTGGAAATCTTTCATAAATTCGGCCAACGCGTTCACACCTTCAAGCGGCATCGCATTGTAAATGCTGGCGCGCATACCACCGACGGTTTTATAGCCCTTGAGCAGGCACAAGCCCTGCAACTCGGCCTCCAACACAAAGTGGCGGTCCAAATCCTCGCTTGCGGTTTTGAAGACCACGTTCATTTTGGAACGCGCATCAGGATAAATATCGTTGATGTAAAAACCGCCGCTGCCGTCTATCGCCTCATACAAGGTTTGCGCCTTCATTCGATTGACCGCTTCAATTTTTTTCACACCACCCTGCGTTTGCAACCAGCGGAACACCAAGCCCGACATATAAATCGCATAGGTGGAAGGCGTGTTGTACATACCGTCGCGGTTGATGTGCGAACGGTAGTTGAACACATCGGGAATATCGTTCGGACAACGCTCCAGCAAATCCTCGCGGATAATGACCACGGTCGCACCGGCAGGGCCGATATTTTTTTGCGCGCCGGCATAAATCAGGCCGTAATCGGATACATCAAACTCACGCGACAAAATCTCGCTGGACATATCGCACACCAGCGGCGGCAGGCCGTCTGAAAGTTTGGGGACGTTTTGATACTGCAAGCCGTTTACGGTTTCATTAATCGCAAAATGAACAAACGCGGAATTCGGGTTGACATCCCAATCCTCAACCGCAGGCAGGTTTTTATAGGCATATTGCTCGCCACCATGCGCGGCCAAACGGATTTCGGCATTGCTCAAACGGCTCATCTGTTCATAGGCAATACGGCTCCAGTTGCCCGTTACCACCGCGTCGGCAGTCGCAAAACCGTACGCCAAATTCATGGCCACCATATTGAATTGCGTGGTCGCACCGCCCTGTAAAAACAGGATTTTATAGTTGGACGGAATATTCAAAAGCTGGCGCAAGTCTTGTTCGGCATGATGCAGAATGCTCAAAAACATATCCGAACGGTGGCTCATCGCCATCACGGGGAAGCCCGTACCGTTGTAGTCGAGCATTTCCTGTTGCGCGGTACGCAATACCGCTTCCGGCAATACGGCAGGACCTGCGGAAAAATTGTAAATCGGGTGTGCGGACATGGCGGCCTTCTTTCTTATTCGGTGGGTATGAAGAAATTGTAGAACCGCCTTGCACATTGTGCAAGCACGAAAAATCAGAAAATCCAAGGCCGTCTGAAAACAAAGCAATACCAATTCTTTGTTTTCCAAAATAATTTCAAAAACGCCATATCAAAACTTGTCAACAATTTCCTTTTCAGACGGCCTCACTCTTCCACCTTCCATTTAAGCAATCACTTCAAAAAATCCACGCCAAATCAACACTTTTCTTTTATCTTGAAAACAGTTATAATAGGCCAATTTTTCAAATCACACGAAAAATGGCCGCGCGGCCATTTTTTTGTTTATGTACTTCTGGAGAAGCATGGATATTCAAAGCATTCTTGATAAAACCCTGCCCGGCTTGGGCTACGAGCTGGTCGATTTCGAACTGACCGCACAAGGCGATTTGCGCGTTTTCATCGATAAAGAAGGCGGTATCACCGTCGAAGACTGCGCCACTGTCAGCAACCATCTGAGCCGCGTGTTTATGGTTGAAGACATCGACTACAAACGTTTGGAAATCTCCAGCCCGGGCCTTGACCGCCCGCTGAAAAAAGCCGCCGACTTCGTGCGCTTTGCCGGCCAGAACGCCAAAATCAAAACACGCCTGCCGATTGATGGTCAGAAAAACTTCATCGGCCGCATCGAATCTTGCGAAAACGACATCGTTACCGTCTCTTTCGACGGCAAAACTGCCCAAATCGAATTGAGCAACATCGACAAAGCCCGTTTGCGCCCCGAATTTAAATTTTGAAAACCGATTACTTGGAGATTCTAGAAAATGAGTCGCGAAATGTTACAGCTGGCCGAAGCGCTGGCAAGTGAAAAAAACGTTGAAACGGAAGTCGTATTCAAAGCCCTTGAATTCGCCCTCTCTACTGCTGCCAAGAAAAAAGCCGACCGCGAGCACATGGACGTGCGCGTCGAAATTGACCGCGATACCGGCGAATACCAAACCTTCCGCCGCTGGCTGATTGTTGCCGATGAAGACTACACCTACCCCGACGTAGAAAAAACCATCGAGGAAATCCAAGAAGAAATTCCCGGCACTACCATCCAAATCGGCGAATACTACGAAGAGCAGCTGCCAAACGAAGGCTTCGGCCGCCAAGCCGCACAAACTGCCAAACAAATCATCCTGCAACGCATCCGTGATGCGGAGCGCGAGCAAAACCTGAACGAGTTCCTCGCTTCTAAAGAAGACATCGTTTCCGGTACGGTAAAACGCGTCGAGCGCCACGGCATCATCGTTGAAGTCGTTGCAGGCAAACTCGACGCACTGATTCCGCGCGAAGAAATGATTCCGCGCGAAAACTTCCGCAGCGGCGACCGCATCCGCGCCCTCTTCCTGCGTGTGGACGAAATCGGCAATACCGGCCGCAAACAAGTCATTTTGAGCCGTACCAGCGGCGACTTCTTGGCCAAACTCTACGCCAACGAAGTGCCTGAAATTGCAGACGGCCTGTTGGAAATCCGCGAAGTAGCACGCGACCCCGGCCAACGCGCCAAAGTTGCCGTTAAAGCCAACGACCAACGCATCGACCCGCAAGGTACTTGTATCGGCGTGCGCGGTTCCCGTGTTAACGCCGTAAGCAACGAATTGTCCGGCGAACGCATCGACATCGTATTATGGTCTCCTGAGCCTGCGCAATTCGTGATGAATGCGTTGTCTCCTGCCGAAGTGAGCCGCATCGTGATTGACGAAGACAAACACGCCGTTGACGTAATCGTTGATGAAAACCAACTGGCGCTGGCCATCGGCCGCGGCGGTCAAAACGTCCGTCTGGCTTCCATCCTGACCGGCTGGCAGCTGAACATCATGACCGTTGAAGAAGCCGACGAGCGCAATGCCGCCGAAGACGCGGTTATCCGCAACCTCTTCACTACCCACTTGAACATCGACGACGAAACCGCCGATATCTTGGTGGAAGAAGGCTTTGCCACTTTGGAAGAAGTTGCTTACGTTCCAGCGGCAGAATTGCTCGCCATTGACGGCTTTGACGAAGAAATCGTTGAAACCCTGCGCAACCGCGCACGCGACGCTATCCTGACCATTACCATCGCCGCAGAAGAAAAATTGGGTGAAGTATCTGAAGACATGCGCAATTTGGACGGCGTAGATTCCGATATGTTGCGCAAACTGGCCGAAGCCGGCGTAACCCAACGCGATGATCTGGCCGAATTGTCTGTTGACGAATTGATCGAAATTACCGGTGTTGACGAAGAAGAAGCCAAAAAAGTGATTTTGGCTGCACGCGAACACTGGTTTACTGAAGAAAATAACTAAGGGGGTACTGAATGAGTAATACAACCGTAGCGCAATTTGCCGCCGAACTAAACCGCCCCGTCGATGATTTGCTTAAACAATTGAAAGAAGCCGGGGTCAACAAAAACAGCGGTAATGACAGCATAACCACTGACGACAAACAACTGTTGACTGCTTACCTGCAAAAGAAAAACGGCAGCAACAGCGGCACCATCAGCATCCGCCGCAAAAAAACCGAAGTCAGCACCGTTGACGGCGTAAAAGTGGAAACACGCCGCCGCAGCCGTGCCGTTACCATTCCTTCTTCCGAAGAATTGGCAGCGGAAGCCAAAGCCAAAGTAGCAGCGGAAAACCAAAAAGCCGAAGCAGAAAAAGCAGCCGCCCAAGCTGCCGAAGAAAAAGCCAAAGCCGAAGCAGAAGCTGCCGCAAAAGCCGAAGCCCGTGCCAAAGCAGAGGCCGAAGCAGCCAGACTGAAAGCAGCCAAAACCGCACCAAAAGCAGAAGGCAAACCTGCCGAAGCCAAAAAAGAAGAAGCCAAACCGGTTGAAGCCGTAGAAGCCAAGGCCGAAGCAAAAGTTGAAGCGAAAGCAGACAACAAGCCGTCTGAAAAATCCGTTGAAGCTGAAAAACCAGCCGAAACCAAAAAACCTGTCAAAGCCAAACAAGACAAAGGCGGCAAAGGCAAAGAAGCGAAAAAGGCAGCCAAACCTGCCGCTCCTGCCGTACCGCAACCTGTCGTCAGCGAGGAAGAACAGGCTCAACGCGATGAAGAAGCCCGTCGTGCTGCCGCCCTGCGTGCGCATCAAGAAGCCTTGTTGAAAGAAAAACAAGAGCGTCAAGCACGCCGTGAAGCCATAAAACAACAGGCCGAGCAAGACTCAAAACCTACTAAAGAAGCCAAATCAGGCGAACGCAGTAAACCCGCCGAGAAAGCCAAAGCAGCATCCGGCGAAGGTAAATCCGAACACAACGCGCGCAGTAAAAAAGAAGACCGTCGTGATCGTGATGAAGAAAATCAAGGCCGTAACGCCAGAGGCAAAGGCGGCAAAGGCGGCCGTGACCGCAACAATGCGCGCAATGGTGACGACGAGCGCGTACGCGGCGGCAAAAAAGGCAAAAAACTCAAACTTGAGCCAAACCAACACGCCTTCCAAGCGCCGACTGAGCCCGTCGTACACGAAGTTTTGGTTCCCGAAACCATTACCGTTGCCGACTTGGCGCACAAAATGGCCGTTAAAGGCGTCGAAGTGGTTAAAGCCCTGATGAAAATGGGCATGATGGTAACCATCAACCAATCCATCGACCAAGACACTGCCCTGATTGTGGTGGAAGAACTCGGCCACATCGGTAAACCTGCCGCAGCCGACGACCCTGAAGCATTCTTGGATGAAGGCGTTGAAGCAGTAGAAGCCGAAGCATTGCCACGTCCGCCGGTTGTGACCGTAATGGGTCACGTTGACCACGGTAAAACTTCCCTGCTGGACTACATCCGCCGCGCCAAAGTGGTACAAGGCGAAGCGGGCGGCATTACCCAACACATCGGTGCATACCACGTTGAAACCCCTCGCGGCGTGATTACCTTCTTGGATACTCCGGGTCACGAAGCGTTTACCGCCATGCGTGCGCGCGGTGCGAAAGCAACCGATATCGTGATTCTTGTTGTAGCAGCCGACGACGGCGTAATGCCTCAAACCATCGAGGCGATTGCCCACGCTAAAGCCGCGGGCGTACCGATGGTGGTTGCCGTCAACAAAATCGATAAAGAAGCTGCCAACCCTGAGCGTATCCGCCAAGAGCTGACTGCGCACGAAGTCGTGCCTGATGAATGGGGCGGCGATGTACAGTTCATCGACGTTTCCGCTAAAAAAGGCCTGAACATCGATGCATTGCTCGAAGCGGTATTGCTCGAAGCCGAAGTTTTGGAACTGACTGCACCAGTCGATGCACCTGCCAAAGGCATCATCGTTGAGGCACGTTTGGACAAAGGCCGCGGCGCGGTTGCCACCCTTTTGGTACAAAGCGGTACACTGAAAAAAGGCGATATGCTGCTTGCCGGTACTGCATTCGGTAAAATCCGTGCGATGGTTGACGAAAACGGCAAAGCCATCAATGAAGCCGGCCCTTCTATCCCTGTCGAAATCCTCGGCTTGTCCGACGTACCGAACGCAGGCGAAGATGCAATGGTATTGGCCGACGAGAAAAAAGCACGCGAAATCGCTCTCTTCCGTCAAGGCAAATACCGCGATGTACGCTTGGCCAAACAACAGGCCGCAAAACTGGAAAACATGTTCAACAACATGGGCGAAAACCAAGCCCAATCCTTGTCTGTCATCATCAAAGCAGACGTACAAGGTTCTTACGAAGCTTTGGCGGGCAGCCTGAAAAAACTGTCCACTGACGAAGTGAAAGTAAACGTGTTACACAGCGGCGTTGGCGGCATTACCGAATCTGATGTTAACTTAGCCATCGCTTCCGGCGCATTCATCATCGGCTTTAACGTCCGTGCAGATGCTTCCGCCCGCAAACTGGCTGAGAATGAAAACGTGGAAATCCGTTACTACAACATCATTTACGATGCCATCGACGACGTGAAAGCCGCCATGAGCGGTATGCTCTCTCCGGAAGAGAAAGAGCAAGTAACCGGTACGGTCGAAATCCGTCAGGTTATCTCCGTTTCCAAAGTCGGCAACATTGCAGGCTGTATGGTTACCGACGGTGTGGTCAAACGCGATTCCCACGTCCGCCTCATCCGCAACAACGTAGTTATCCATACCGGCGAGCTGTCTTCTTTGAAACGCTACAAAGACGACGTCAAAGAAGTCCGCATGGGCTTTGAATGTGGTCTGATGCTCAAAGGCTACAACGAGATTATGGAAGGCGACCAACTCGAATGTTTCGACATCGTCGAAGTTGCCCGTACTCTGTAATCAGACAGGCCGTCTGAAAAATCAGAAGCAGGTTTTGCAATGCGAAACCTGCTTCTTTTTTCAGACGGCCTTTTTACAACCATTCATAGTTTGAAACTATTAAAATTGATGTGTGGTATATAAGAAACAAAACAGCCGCACAAGGCAAAGCCATTTAGCAAAAGAATAGACGGCAAACTAAGCCTGATAAGGCTCTCTATATATTGTCATATCTTAACGTTTTTGTTGTTTTTATCAAATTTCGGCACTAGTATATACAGCCTAAACACAATACAAATTAAGCAATACCGGCCATATGCCGGATACGTTTACTTCCTTGTTACTCTCATCAATATCTAAAGAAAATATCATGACAATAGAAAAAGCAATGCGCGCCCCCAATGCGCAATTTGAATTACGACATTTAGAGCAATTGCAGCCATCCCCCCTTGCACAAGCAACAACAGGCACATCGGGAGATGACGTTTATTATGTAACCCGTAGCGACGATAAAATCATTGAAAACCCAAATGGCGGAGATGATACGGTTTACAGCAACGTCAGCTATACCCTTCCAAACCACGTTGAGAACCTTGTTTTGACCGGTACAGCCAACATCTTCGGCGCAGGCAACAACAGTAACAATATCCTCATCGGCAATGAAGGCCGCAACCGCCTCAACAGCGGGCGCGGTGACGACGTCGTTTACGGTGGCGGTGGCAACGATTTTATTAATGGCGGCGAAGGCAACGACCATCTTTTCGGTGAAACAGGCAATGACACCCTCAACGGCGAAGCAGGCAATGATGTGCTTGAAGGTGGCGAAGGCGACGACACCTACCTTTTCTCTGCCAAAAGCGAGCAAGACATCATCATCGACAATCAAGGCCACAACAGCATCCGCTTCCATACCGACCTGAGCCTTAACGATTTAACCGTCGAAGTCCGAAACAACGAAACCGGCAGTCAAGACTGGCTGATTGCCGTGAAAAACAGCAACGCCGTGTTAACCATCAAAAACCAATACACTCAAAACGGTACAACACCGGCAATTTCCCAATTCATCATTGGCACACAAAAACTGGATGTAAACAGCTTTGCCAAATATTTCAATATTTCCCTGACTGAGCATACCGAAAGCGGCAAGACCATCAATGGCAGCGACGGCCATGACCATCTGATCGGCACATCCGGCGATGATATTATCGACGGCAAAGCCGGTGCCGACATTATGGAAGGTGGGGACGGCAATGATACTTACTACGTTGATGATGTAAAAGACGTGGTGATCGAACAGGCTGGCGGCGGCGAAGACACCGTATTCAGCAGCATTTCTCATACTGCCGCTACCCACGTCGAAAATGTTACCTTGACCGGCTCGGCCAATATTTTTGCCGCCGGCAACAACAGCAATAACATTCTGACCGGTAACGAAGGCCGCAACCGCCTCAATAGCGGACGCGGTGATGATACCGTTTACGGCATGGGTGGCAACGACAACCTCAACGGCGGCGACGGCAACGATTATCTGGATGGCGGCGACGGTAACGATGTCATCAACGGTGATGCAGGCGACGACATTTTAGTGGGTGGCAAGGGTAAAGACATTCTGAAAGGCGGCGCAGGAAACGATACCTATATCTACGGCGACAACGATACCATTATCGACAACCAAGGCATCAATACCCTCAAGTTTTCAGACGGCCTGAACAATACCAAGCTCAACCTGAAGGCCATTCATAACGATGACGGCAGCCAAAGCTGGGAAATTACTTCGGAGCAAGGTTCAGCCCTGATTCAAAACCAAATCGGCGCTGATGGCAGTATTTCCATCGACCGTTTCCAGTTCAACGACCAAACCTACACTGCCGCACAGTTCCAACAAGCCTTCCAAGCGCTGAAGGCTGAAACCATTAAATTTGTCGGCACAAACGGCGATGACATCTTGCATGGCAATGCAGGCAACAATGAAATTGACGGCGGCAACGACGGCCATGATACCCTTTATGGCCACGACGGCGATGACATCTTGCGCGAACACAGCGAAACCTATTACGGCAACGAACCTGCTTCCGACGATAAACTCTATGGCGGCAACGGCAACGACAAACTCTATGCCCATGTAGGCGCCGATTTGCTCAACGGCGGCGCAGGCAATGATTATCTGGAAGGCGGCGAACACAACGATACCTATGTTTTCGGGAAAGGTTACGGTCACGACACCATTTTCGACTACAACTTCGGTTTTGATAGCGAAGCAAGCCTGCACAGACTAAACGCCAACGTTGTGAAATTTACCGGCGGCATTACCCTTAACGACCTTGAAATTACCGTTGAAAAAGGTTACGACAAAACCAGTATTGCCGACATGCCCGACAGCAACCAATTTGTATCCAATCCCCTGCTGGATGGCGATACTTGGCATATCCGCATTAAAGGCACGGATGATGTTTTAACCATCAAAAACCAAAGCGGCATTTATGGTGCGATTTCCGAATTTCAGTTTGACGGCAATACCTCATACAGCACAGGCGAGCTAATCAACCACTTCAAACTGTCTATCCCGCACATGATCGGCAACACAAACATCGTCCAATACACCGGCCAACCCGTTGAAGAACTCAACCGTGATGTGTACAACAACTTCAACCACACCATCCATGCCGATAGCGATAACAGCGATTTAGATTTGTCGCGTTACACTTCTGTTGTCGAATACAGGGGCAACCGCAGCGATGAAACCATTACGTTAGGACGTGGTATCAACATCGTTGATACGGCCGGCGGCAACGATACCATTACCGACCCGGGTGCCGACAACACCGTTATCATGTTTGGCAGAAACAGCGGCAACGACACCTTTAATCCGTATGGTGGCAGCAATACCCAAGTCCTTTTCAAAGAAGGGCTTACACTGAAAGATTTACAGCTGAAAACCGGCGATGATTGGGTCTTAACCATCAAAGATACAGGCGACACCCTGACCATCCATGATATTGCCAACAATAATGTTGACAGCTTTGTATTCGGAAACGGTAAGAGCTACACCGCCGACGAAATCAGCAAAGCACTGATTACTGAAAATACACAAAACAACGGTATCCTGTAAAACTCAAAGGCCGTCTGAAACCTTAATTCAGACGGCCTCAGTCCTTTGCTGATTTATTTATCGTTCTGCTATATAATTATTCTCATTCGAATTCACAAGAAAGAATAAAAATGGATGCCTTAAATCTCCTCACCACGCGTCGTTCTTCCAAAAAACTGACTGCTCCGGCACCCAATGCTGAGCAACTGGAACAAATGCTGCAAGCGGCAACACAAGTACCTGATCACGGTAATATGCGCCCTTACCGCTTTACTGTAATTCAAAGCGAAGCCGGCTTACAACGTTTCCGCGAGCTGTTGAGCAAGACCGTTACCGATCTCAACTTCGGCGACGATGCCATGAAAAAGGCTGAACGCGTCGGCAACATGGCACCTATGATTATCGGCGTTACATTTACGCCAAACCGTGAAGTGGCAAAACCCAAACCTGAATGGGAGCAAATGCTGACTGCCGGCTGCGCCGCCTATGCTTTACAACTGGCTGCTTCAGCCCAAGGCTTCGACAATGTTTGGATTACGGGCATGTGGGTCAACAGCCCATTGTTGCGCGAAGCATTTGAGTGTGCCGACAAAGACAAAATCATCGGCCTGATGATGATTGGTTCGCCAACCGAAGAAGGAGGCGGCCCGAAAAATACCAACTTGGAATGTTTTACAACTTATTGGTAAAGCTTGAAAACACTCAGGCCGTCTGAAAACCTGATTTAATGGTTTTCAGACGGCCTTTTTATATCTATTATCGAAGCATCAAGCCGGATACATAAACGCTTCAATTTCTTCCAAAGAAATATTCGCCGTCGCGCCATGGCGTGAAGCTACCAATGCACCCAACGCACAAGCAAAAGCAATAGCTTCTTGAGGAGGCGCATTGTTCAGCAGTTTGTAGGTCAAGCCGCCAAGAAAGCTGTCGCCCGAGCCGACAGTATCCACCACTTTGACGCGGAAACCGCAATGACGGTATAACTCGCCGTCCTTATACAAAACCGCGCCATGGCTGCCCAAAGTCACGCAAAGAATTTTGACGCCGGTCAGCTCAACGAGGTAGCCGATATTTTGCTCGATACTGTGATAAGGAGAGCCATAAGCCGCAGCCAATTCATACAACTCATCATCATTGAGTTTGACCATATCGGACTGTTTCATGGTCTCCAGCAAGCGGTCAATATCGTAATGGGGCTTGCGCAGATTAACGTCAAAAATTTTGAATTTGGCTTCTTTCAGCAAAACTGCCAAGCTTTTACGCGAAACTTCATCACGGGTTGCCAAGCTGCCAAAAACGAAAGCATCTGATTCTGCCACACGTTTGATTGCCGCATCATCAACCGCAATCCTGTCCCACGCGCAAGGATAGACAATCTCATAAGACGCACTGCCATACTTGTCCAAGTGTACTTTCACCAAGCTGGTCGCACATTCATGGCAAACCTGCAAATAATCAGTATTGACGTTTTTACTTTGAATCTGGCATAGCAATTCTTCACCATCGGCATCATCGCCACGACGGCTGATGATGGCAGTATCGATACCCAAAGACTGCAAACGAACGGTAACATTCAGGGGTGCTCCACCCAATACCTTTCCGTTTGGAAAATCGTCCCACAGCACTTCGCCGAAACTGGTTACTTTCATTCTTGGCCTTCCTTTTTTGAGGTTGATTGGCAGGGTCTGCACACCCGACAGATTTTTTGCAAATCATGTAATTGTAGTAAAATTCCAGTATCGGGGGCAAAAGTATTATGTTTTAAAACATTGGGACTGACAAGCAATTAAGGGGACATCAGACAATAAACTTGATTCATCACAAAATTATATTGTTCCTATTTTTTTCTTTTTCTTTCACATTTATCCCCTCCTATTTCATTAAAACAAAATATTCTGAAATTTAAATACAAAAGGCCGTCTGAAAACTGATTCAATCAATTTTCAGACGGCCTTTATCGAATTATTGCAGTGTTTAGACTACAACTTCTTCTTTTTTCTTCACTTCTTTGGCAATGTTCTCACGACTCAAGCCAAACATCAGCAAGAGCGGGCTGGCAACCAATACGGAAGAGTAAATACCGAATACGATACCGATGGTCAGCGCCATAGAGAAACCGTGCAAGGCTGCACCGCCGAACACAAGCATAGAAACAACCATTGCCTCGGTCGAACCGTGGGTAATGATGGTACGGCTCATGGTTGCAGTAATCGCGTTGTCGATGACTTCCGGCACAGTATGGCCGCGCATATGCGGCTTACGGAAGTTTTCACGAATACGGTCAAATACAACCACAGATTCGTTCACGGAATAACCCAAAACTGCCAAAATACCTGCCAAAACAGTCAGAGAAAATTCCCATTGGAAGAAGGCGAAACAGCCGAGAATAATCACGATATCGTGCATATTCGCAATAATCGCAGATACTGCAAAACGCCACTCAAAACGCATGGACAAGTAAATAATAATACCTGCCACCACGAAGCCCAATGCCATCAAACCATTGGTAACCAATTCTTCACCAACCTGAGGGCCGATAAATTCAACTTGGCGCAAGGTAACGTCAGGATTGTCTTTTTTCAGCAAATCCATCACTTGGTTGGACAGCTGGGCTGACGTTACGCCTTCTTTATTCGGCAGGCGAATCATGATGTGCTTGTTCGTACCCAATGCCTGAACCTGTACATCACCCATTTTCAGCGTATCGAGGCGTTCGCGCGTTTGATTCACATCCACACCCTGCTGATATTGGACTTCCATTACCGTACCGCCGGTAAATTCGACGGAGAAATTCAGGCCTTTGGTTACCAAAAAGAACACGGCGACGATAAACGTAACCAACGAAATAAAGGTCGTCAGTTTGCCGTAGCTCATAAACGGAATATCGCGTTTGATTTTAAAGAGTTCCATGTTTTACTCCTTGCCTTCTGCCATTTCAGCTTTCGGCTTCCATACCGCACCAATGGAAATATTCCGCAATTTGCGACGGCGGCCGTACCACAGGTTGACCAAAGCACGGAACACGACCACAGACGAATACATCGAGGTCAGAATACCGATACAGTGTACAACGGCAAAACCGCGTACAGGACCGGAACCGAATACCAACAAAGCAATACCGGCAATCAGAGAGGTCAAGTTAGAGTCGACAATGGTTGCCCAAGCATGTTGGAAACCCAGATTGATTGCCTGCTGAGGTGGCATACCTCCGCGCAATTCTTCCCGGATACGTTCGTTAATCAATACGTTGGAGTCAATCGCCATACCCAATGTCAATGCCAACGCAGCAATACCCGGCAGGGTCAGCGTTGCCTGCATGGCAGACAAAATACCTACCAAGAACAAAATATTGGTACTCAAAGCGATGGTAGAGAAGAAACCCATCAGACGGTAGTAAACCACCATAAATGCGGCAACGGCGGCAAAGCCCCACAAGGTAGAATTGAAACCTTTTTCAATGTTTTCTTTACCCAAAGACGGGCCGATGGTACGTTCTTCGACAATCTGCATAGGCGCAGCCAGCGAGCCGGCACGCAGCAACAATGAAGTATCGTTGGCTTCGGCAGTTGTCATGCTGCCGGAAATTTCTACACGGCCACCGGTAATGGCGGCGCGGATGACAGGCGCGGTCACGACTTCGGATTTACCTTGATCGATCAACACCATAGCCATACGTTTACCCACATTGGCCGAAGTCAATTCGCCAAAAATGCTGCCACCTGCGCTGTCCAAGCTCAGGCTCACGGCAGGCGCACCCATTTGGTCAAAGCTAGGTTGCGCGTCGTTGATATTGTCGCCGGTCAGTTCAACTTGTTTGTTGACCAAAATAGTTTCCGGATGATCACCACCGCTTGACAGCAACTCATAACCAGTCGGTACATTACCGTTTAAGGCTTCTTGCAGTTTAATCGGATCGTCTTCCACCATGCGCACTTCCAAAGTCGCGGTACGACCGATAATGTCTTTTGCTTTGGCAGTATCTTGTACACCCGGCAGCTGTACAACAATGCGGTCAAGACCGGATTGCTGGATAACCGGTTCTGCCACACCCAATTCGTTCACACGATTGTGTAAAGTGTTGATGTTTTGCTTAACCGCATCAGAGCGTACTTTATTAATCGCCTCTTCAGACAGAGTCAGCACGATATTGTTGCCGTCTGCAACTAAAGTGGCTTCAGGGAACATTTTTTGCAACTGAGGCAAGGCCTTTTGTACATCGGCAGCATCTTGCAGAGGCACGGTCAGACCGTTTTCAGTATGATGCACCGTACCGGTACGGATTTTTTCGCGACGCAATTCGCGACGGATGTCGCCGGCGTAACGTTCAAACGTTTTCTGCATCGCAGCTTTCATGTCCACCTGCATGGTGAAATGCACACCGCCGCGCAAGTCCAGACCCAAGAACATCGGATTGGCTTTAATTTTTGCCATCCACTCAGGACTGTCCGCCAAAAGGTTGAGCGCGGTAATATAACCTTCGCCCAAAGTGTTTTCGATGACATCACGCGCTTTCAATTGCGTTTCAGTATCTTTAAAACGCACTTTCAGCGAATTATCAACAATGAACATACCGTCCGTCTGAATACCTGCGCTTTGCAACGCAGAAGACACTTTAGACTGGGTTTGCTCATTGATAACGATGGCTTGTCGGTTGGTCGATACCTGTACGGCAGGCGTTTCACCGAAAAGGTTGGGCAGCGAATACACAGCCGCAACCACAATCGTGAACGCAATCAGCAGGTATTTCCATAAAGGATAACGGTTCATGGTAAACCTTTGCTTTATTTATAAAGGCAAACAGCCGCACTCGGAAAATGAGGCGGCTTTTCGCAAAAAAACGGATTATTCGGCTTTCGCGGCAATCGCGTTGCGTTCCACTTCCACTTCGATTCTCGCACCTTGGCCGATATCGACAGTGTAGAATTGCTCGCCGACTTTGGTCACGCGGCCTTTGAAACCTGCAGCCAAAACGACTTTATCGCCTACTTTCAAAGCAGCCAGCATAGCTTGGTGTGCTTTGAATTTCTTTTGTTGAGGACGCATAATCAGGAAGTAAAACACCACCATAATCAGCAGTAAAGGGGCAAATTGAGCCACAGCTTGATTCATAATATATCCGTTCTTTTGAGTTTTAAGATAAAGTAAAAAACTGCATACAGTCCAAAACGCAGTTGGTCGGACTGTAAAATTGAGCTATTCTAAAGGCCGTCTGAAAAATTTCCAAGCATTTCCGTATTTATTAACCATATTTAGCAGTCCGTGCGACTCGTTCGATACACACTTCCCATGCTTAAAAAAATCATTTGGCGCGTGCGTACCCTACTGCGTCGATTACTTGGCAAAAATGCCCGCACCGTATGGATTTCCCATCCGATATTTCTGCAGCACCAACCGGGCACCAACCACCCCGACAAGCCAGAACGCATCAGCGCCATTCAAGCCGCCTTAAAAAAGGAAGGCATTTGGCGTCATCTGCAAACCGCTGAAGCACCCGAAATCAAAGATGCGCAACTGGCATTGGTCCACTCACGCAATTATCTGCACGAATTGGAAGCTGCCCAGCCGCTTCCCGGCAAAATCCACCGCATCGATGACGATACGGTCATCTGCCACGACTCCCTCAAAGCCGCCCGTTTTGCGGCCGGAGCCGTTGTCAAGGCAGTCGATATGGTGATGAACAAAAAGGCATGGCATGCTTTTTGCGCCATCCGCCCACCCGGCCACCATGCCCACAGCAACAGCGCCAGCGGATTCTGCCTCGTCAACAACACCGCCGCCGGCGTGATGCACGCCATTGCCCAGTACCGCCTGCAACGCATCGCCGTCATCGATTTCGACGCCCACTTCGGCGACGGTACGGCGGAGATTCTCCAAGACGATCCGCGCGTGATGTTTTTCAACCTGTTTGAAACCGACATCTTCCCCTTCCCGGAGGCGGAACAATACGCCGGCAGCAAAAATATGCTGCATACACCCCTCAAACCGGGCACAGGCAGCCGTATCTTCCGCACGACCATCCGCGAACAATGGCTGCCCAAGCTCACGGCTTTCCGTCCCGAGTTGGTGTTGCTTTCAGCCGGTTTTGACGGGCACAAACAAGACGAAACAGGCCGTCTGAACCTGCATGAAGCTGATTTTGCCTGGCTGACGCACAAAATCGTCCAAGCAACGGCAAGCTGTCAGGGACGTGTCGTTTCCGTACTGGAAGGCGGCTACACCTTGGAATCCCTGTCCAAATCCGCCGCCGCCCACATCCGCGTATTGGCGGGCTTAAGCAAGGCCGACTACGTCATCGCCTACCAAAAGCATCTGAAGCGCGGCAAAAGTAACAATCCTACACCATAACGCATTCAAACTATTGCCCCAGGCCGTCTGAAAACAGATTATCCATTTCAGACGGCCTTTTTTTTCATTTACAAACTTTAATTTGAGCAAAGACAAACCATTTCCATATTGTCAGTAGTAAAATAACAAACATAAAACATATCAATAAAAACATTTCACACGCCACACCGCTTCCCTTTCCCTAATTGACCGTCTTTTTCAGACGGCCTCCACTTAAAAAAAGGAGCGTTACAATGAAAGCAGCACGTTTTTACAACAAAGGCGACATCCGCATCGAAGACATTCCCGAGCCAACCGTAGCTCCGGGTACTGTCGGCATTAATGTTGCGTGGTGCGGTATCTGCGGTACCGACCTGCACGAATTCATGGAAGGCCCGATTTTCATTCCGCCTTGCGGCCATCCACACCCAATCTCCGGCGAGTCAGCCCCCGTAACCATGGGTCACGAGTTCTCCGGCGTAGTTTATGCCGTAGGCGAAGGTGTGGACGACATCAAAGTCGGCCAACACGTTGTCGTTGAACCCTACATCATCCGCGACGACGTACCGACCGGTGAAGGCAGCAACTACCACCTCTCCAAAGACATGAACTTCATCGGCTTGGGCGGCTGCGGTGGCGGCTTGTCTGAAAAAATTGCCGTTAAACGCCGTTGGGTACACCCTATTTCCGACAAAATCCCATTGGACCAAGCTGCTTTGATTGAGCCTCTGTCTGTCGGCCACCATGCTTATGTACGCAGTGGCGCAAAAGAAGGTGATGTTGCATTGGTTGGCGGCGCAGGCCCGATCGGTTTGCTGTTGGCTGCCGTACTGAAAGCCAAAGGCATCAAAGTCATCATCACCGAATTGAGCAAAGCGCGTAAAGACAAAGCACGCGAAGCCGGTGTGGCCGACTACATCCTCGACCCATCCGAAGTCGATGTCGTCGAAGAAGTGAAAAAACTGACCAACGGTGAAGGCGTGGACGTCGCATTCGAATGCACCAGCGTCAACAAAGTGCTGGACACCATGGTTGAAGCCTGCCGTCCGACTGCGAAAGTCGTCATCGTATCCATTTGGAGCCACCCCGCCACCATCAACGTCCACAGCGTTGTGATGAAAGAGCTGGACGTGCGCGGCACCATCGCCTACTGCAACGACCACGCAGAAACCATCAAATTGGTTGAAGAAGGCAAAATCAACCTTGAGCCTTTCATCACCCAACGCATCAAACTGGACGAATTGATTTCCGAAGGCTTCGAGCGCTTGATCCACAACAACGAATCCGCAGTAAAAATCATTGTCAATCCTAATCTTTAATCCTAAGGTTTAAAGAATAAACAGGCCGTCTGAAACTTTTCAGACGGCCTGTTTACTTGATAAATTCCCAAATGGCCCAATCCTCTGCCAACCATTCACTTATCAAGAGCAAAATTCTATGAATCCAAAATACGCCCCACTCTTTCAAACATACACCCTCAATAACGGCGTAACCATCAAAAACCGCCTTGTCGTCGCCCCTATGACCCATTTCGGCTCACAAGCCGACGGTTTAATCAGCGACCAAGAGCGTACCTTCCTCAGCAACCGCGCAGGCGATATGGGCATGTTTATCACTGCCGCCACTTTGGTTCAAAAAGACGGCAAAGCCTTTCACGGCCAACCTGAAGCCACAGGCGAACACTGCCTCGACAGCCTGAAAGAAACCGCACAAATCCTGCAACAGCAAGGCGCAAAAGCGATTTTGCAAATCCATCACGGCGGTTCCAAAGCCATTGATGAACTTTTGGACGGTCTCGACAAAATCAGTGCTTCCGCCAGCGAAGCCGAACACGCACGCGAAGCGACCGCAAAAGAAGTCGAAGCACTCATCGCCTCTTATGCGCAAGCCGCCGATTTGGCGCTTCGTGCCGGTTTTGACGGCGTGGAAATCCACGGTGCCAATACCTATCTGATCCAACAGTTTTACTCTGCCCAAAGCAACTGCCGCAACGACCAATGGGGCGGCAGCTTGGAAAACAGAATGCGCTTCCCGCTGGCCGTTATCGATGCCGTGGTTGCCGTCCGTGAAAAACACCAGCGCGACGACTTCATTATCGGCTACCGCTTCTCCCCTGAAGAGCCGGGCGATGACGGCTTAACCATGACCGAGACCGGCGCACTGATTGACGCATTGGTACAAAAACCGCTGCAATATCTGCACGTTTCCCTGTGGGAATTTGATAAAAAAATCCGTCGTGGCGGCGATACCGCGCAAACCCGTATGCAGTTCATCCACGAACGCATCAACGGCAAACTGCCGCTTATCGGCGTGGGCAACCTGTTTACCGCCGACCAAATTTTGGCCGCCTATGAAACCGGCTGGGCAGAATTTATCGCATTGGGCAAAACCGTGATGATTAATCCGCACATCGCCACGCAAATCCGTGAAGGCCGCGAAGATGAAATCGAAACGCAACTCGATCCGACGCGCGACGACCATTACGGCCTCCCCGACACCTTATGGGGATTTTCCTCCAGCGGTACGCAATCATGGCTGCCGCCGGTAAAAGGCGCGGAATGGAAACCGATAGATATTTAATCATCGATTCATAAACAAAGGCCGTCTGAAACTTTTCAGACGGCCTTTGTTTTGGTGCAAACATTGAATTATCAAGCATTTTTTTGTACAATTCCGCATCTTTCAACCTATTGCAGGGCGTGTTGCACACGCCCTTATTTTAGCCTGTTTTCCAACACCCATATCCTTCAGGCCGTCTGAAAAAGCGGCCTGAAACTTTTTGCAAAGAAAACCATGTCCCAAGAAATCCTCGACCAAGTGCGCCGCCGCCGCACGTTTGCCATCATCTCCCACCCCGACGCGGGTAAAACCACGCTGACCGAAAAACTGCTGCTGTTTTCAGGTGCGATTCAAAGCGCGGGTACGGTAAAAGGCAAGAAAACCGGCAAATTCGCCACCTCCGACTGGATGGAAATCGAGAAGCAGCGCGGCATTTCCGTGGCATCAAGCGTGATGCAGTTCGACTACAAAGACCATACCGTCAACCTCTTGGACACGCCGGGACACCAAGACTTCTCCGAAGATACCTACCGCGTATTGACCGCCGTGGACAGCGCCTTGATGGTCATCGACGCGGCAAAAGGCGTGGAAGCGCAAACCATCAAACTCTTGAACGTCTGCCGCCTGCGCAATACGCCGATTGTCACGTTCATGAACAAATACGACCGCGAAGTGCGCGATTCTCTGGAATTGCTGGACGAAGTGGAAAACATCCTGCAAATCCGCTGCGCGCCCGTAACCTGGCCGATCGGCATGGGCAAAAACTTCAAAGGCGTGTACCACATCCTGAACGACGAAATCTATCTCTTTGAAGCCGGCGGCGAACGCCTGCCGCACGAGTTCGACATCATCAAAGGCATAGACAATCCTGAATTGGAACAACGCTTTCCGTTGGAAATCCAACAGTTGCGCGACGAAATCGAATTGGTGCAGGCTGCTTCCAACGAGTTCAACCTTGACGAATTTCTTGCCGGCGAACTCACGCCCGTGTTCTTCGGTTCGGCGATTAACAACTTCGGTATTCAGGAAATCCTCAATTCATTGATTGAATGGGCGCCTGCGCCGAAACCGCGCGACGCGACCGTACGCATGGTCGAGCCGGACGAGCCGAAATTTTCCGGATTTATCTTCAAAATCCAAGCCAATATGGACCCGAAACACCGCGACCGCATCGCCTTCTTACGCGTCTGCTCCGGTAAATTCGAGCGCGGCATGAAGATGAAACACCTGCGTATTAACCGCGAAATCGCCGCCTCCAGCGTGGTAACCTTCATGTCGCACGACCGTGAGCTGGTGGAAGAAGCCTACGCGGGCGACATCATCGGTATCCCGAACCACGGCAACATCCAAATCGGCGACAGCTTCTCCGAAGGCGAACAACTGGCGTTTACCGGCATCCCCTTCTTCGCACCCGAACTGTTCCGCAGCGTCCGCATCAAAAACCCGCTGAAAATCAAACAACTGCAAAAAGGTTTGCAACAGCTTGGCGAAGAAGGCGCGGTACAGGTCTTCAAACCGATGAGCGGCGCAGATTTGATTTTGGGCGCGGTCGGCGTGTTGCAGTTTGAAGTTGTTACCTCGCGGCTGGCCAACGAATACGGCGTAGAAGCCGTGTTCGACAGCGCATCCATCTGGTCGGCGCGCTGGGTATCGTGCGAAGACAAGAAAAAGCTGGCGGAATTTGAAAAAGCTAACGCAGGCAATCTGGCGATAGACGCAGGCGGCAACCTCGCCTACCTCGCGCCTAACCGCGTCAACCTGAATCTGACACAAGAACGCTGGCCGGACATCGTGTTCCACGAAACACGCGAGCATTCGGTTAAACTGTAAAACACAAAGGCCGTCTGAAACTTTCAGACGGCCTTTTTTCATTCGATATCAACCCAATAAATCCCAAGCAAACTTCCCAATAGTCAGGCACAGCAGCAACATAAATCCGTAACGCAGCAGCTTGGTTCCGCCGCGTATTGCCAAGCGCGCACCAACCACGCCGCCGCATAAATTTGCCACCGCCAACGGTATCGCCCATGCCCACACGACATGGCCTTGCGGGATAAAAAACGCCAGCGCGGCAAGATTGGTAGTCGAATTGATGACCTTTGCCGAGGCGTTCGCCGCTAAAAAATCGTAGCCGTAAAAGCGGACGAACACAAAAGCCAGTAGGCTGCCCGTTCCCGGCCCGAACACGCCGTCGTAAAACCCGATTAACGCGCCGAAAAATAAGCCCCATAAGGTTTCGCGGCGTGTCAGCTTTTCAGTGCGCACTGTCTGCCCCAAGTCTTTTTTCAAAAAAGTGTACAGACACATGGCAATCATGATGACCAGCATCGCCGGTTTCATGTATTGCACGGGGAAATACACCACCGTTTTCGCGCCCAAATATGAAGCGGCAAATGCCAACGCCGCGGCAGGCAGCAGCATTTTCCACGGCACGGGGATTCGGCGCAGATATTGCCCTGTCGCAGTCAAAGTGCCGCAGCAGGAAGCAAATTTATTGACACCCATCACCGAGGCCACAGGCGTAGCGTTTGGCAATAGGTTGAACAATCCGGGAATCTGCAACAGCCCGCCTCCGCCAACGGCCGCATCCATCAGCCCGGCGGCAAAGCCGACCAATACCAGATAATAAAAAAACGAATCTGCAAGCATAATGTCCATCTCTAAAAAGCAAAGCGATTTTGCGCGTGTTTGCCTGTCCTGACAACCTACAAGGCCGTCTGAAAACAAGAAACCTTATTCTGTTTTCAGACGGCCTTTCTTTTTAAATTCAGCCGCTCAAATTACAGCTTGAAAATTTTTCCATTAAAATGCCGCCCCTTATCTTCCCTACACACAACACATTATATGGAACATTCCACCCCGACCAAACGCACCGCCCACGAACGAATGGGCATCTTCGCGCATTTCATTTTTGCCAGCCGCTGGCTGCAACTGCCGATTTATATAGGCTTGATTATCGCCCAAGTCATTTATGCCTGTAAGTTCCTCAAATCCCTGTGGTACTTGATCTCCAACTTCGGCATTATGGATGACAGATCGCCGTGTTGAATCTGATCGACATCGTGATGATTGCCAACCTGTTAACGATGGTCATCGTCGGCGGCTACGAGACCTTCGTTTCCCGCCTCCATGTTGACGAACATCCCAACCAACCCGAATGGCTCAGCCACGTCAATGCTTCGGTTTTGAAGGTCAAACTGTCCATATCATCAGCATCTCTTCCATCTATTTGCTGCAAACCTTCCTCAACGCCGACAATTTATCGGAAAAACAAATCATGTGGCAATGTATTACCCACATCTGCTTCCTGATTTCCGCCCTCGCCATGGCTTTAACAGACAAAATCGTGTACAGCACGACGCATAAAGCGCATTGATAAAAGGCAATCAAAAGGCCGTCTGAAATATTTCAGACGGCCTTTTGTCATTTGGCAATATTTACAGCTTATTGCTTGCGCTTGTCCCACCAGGCAAACAAATTGCCCAAAACCGTTCCCGATACAGAGTGCCAAACGCAGGCAACTGCGGCGGCAACGGCAGACTCAGCATTACCGGGGAAGAATTTAGCACTCAAACCGGTGGCAAGTCCGGCATTTTGTACGCCGACTTCGATGGCAAGGGTGCGTTTTTTAGCAGTGTTCATGCCGGTCAGCGCGCCGCTGTAATAGCCAAGAATATAGCCGCCGATGTTGTGGGCAGCGATGGCGAGTACCATAACGAAGGCGGATTCGGCGAAACGGTGGCCATGAACGGCAGCAACGCCGCCGACAATACAGGCAAACGCGACAACGGCAACGGCGGGCATAATAGCGCGCACGTCTTCAAACCAGTGTTTTTTATGCAGCAAGATATTGGCGGCAGAGCCGATAACGACAGGCAACAGGGTAACGAGCAACATAAACTTGAACATACCCCAGCCGTCCATTTCGACGGTTTGTCCGACCAAATAAGTCATCCACAATGGCGTCATCACAGGCGCGAGGACGGTGGAAACAGTGGTCATACCAACCGAAAAGGCAACATCGCCTTTAGCCAAAAAACTCATAATGTTGGACGAAACACCGCCCGGACAAGTACCGACCAAAACCAAACCCAGCGTCAATCCGGGCGACAGATCGAAGGCTCTGGCAATACCGATGGCAAGCAGCGGCATGATGGTGTATTGGGCGATGGCACCGATGAAAATATCGAGCGGACGTTGCGCCAAAATTTGATAATCTTCTTTGCCCAAAGTCATGCCCATACCGAGCATGATGATGCCGAGTACAACGACTTGCGTATCGCCTTTCACCCACGAAAAAGTGGTAGGCTCGATAAAGGCGATGATGGAGGCAAGGACGATAATCAGGGCGGTGACGCGGGTCATTTGTCGGCTGATAGCGGTCAGAAAGTTCATGTTTTTACTCCTTTGTATGTTTTTATCATGACAATAATTGCCATAATTTAACACATGTTAACTCTTGTGTGCAATTACAGTAGCGTAACAGGAAACCTACCATCCAATAATGTTTAAAAACAAACCGCACCGATTCCACCCAATATCAACACAAAGGCCGTCTGAAACTTTTCAGACGGCCTTATCCTATCCGTTAATCATCGATTTATTCGATATTTTGAACCTGTTCGCGCATTTGTTCGATTAAGACTTTCAGTTCAACAGAAGCTTGCGTACATTCGGCGGCGATGGCTTTGCTACCCAAGGTATTGGCTTCACGATTCAACTCTTGCATTAAGAAGTCCAAACGTTTACCTGCGCTGCCCTTGCCTTCGGTAACAATGCGGCGCACTTCGGCGATATGGGTACGCAAACGGCTGAATTCTTCATCCACATCGGATTTTTGAATAAACAAAGCAAATTCTTGTTGTAAGCGGTCGTTGTCGATGTTGCCGACGGCTTCTGCCAAACGGGCTTTGACTTTATCCATATGCGCCTGCAAAAGGCTTGGGAACAATTCGTTCAAAGCATCCACAATCTCTTCCATGCCGTCCAGACGTTGCAGCAAATGTTCACCCAGTTTTTTGCCCTCGCGTTTGCGGGCGGCTGTAAACTCTTTCAACGCGCCGGTCAATAAATCTTTAACACCTTTCGCCAAAGCCTCGGAGTCTTCACTCTGGCCTGCCAAAACACCGGGAAAACGCAAAACATCGGCCACGCTCAGCTTGCCGAAATTGTGTTCCTTGCGCCATTCTTTGTTTAAATGCGCCAGCTGTGCGACCAAATCCTGATTGACTTCCAAAGTCTGTCCGCCCGAAGCCGCATCTTGTAGCTGGACGCGGCATTCCAGTTTACCGCGTGCCACAGCCGCGGCAATCTGTTCGCGCAATGCACCTTCCAAATAACGCAACTCTTCCGGCATACGGAATTGGACATCCAAATAACGATGGTTGACCGCGCGGATTTCCAAATTAATCCGCTTGCCGCCGCATTCGCCTGCGGCATTGGCAAAGCCGGTCATGCTGTGGATTTGAATAGTTCGTCTTGTAGCCATGGTTTTACTCCGTTTCCAAATACGAGTGAAAGTATGGACACTATAACACACCCGACCGACGATTTTCAGACGGCCTTTGGTGCCAAATTCCTCTATAATTCAAGGCAACCTGTTTTTTATTCTCCCCAAAGGACCATCATGAGCGACTACACCCGTACCGGCCGCGCCGCCGACAGCCTGCGCAACATTAAAATCACCCCCAATTTCCTGCCACATGCCGATGGTTCCTGCCTTATCGAGTGCGGCAACACCAAAGTGATTTGCACTGCCTCCATCGACGAAAACGTTCCCCCTTTTCTGCGCGGTAAAGAACAAGGCTGGGTAACGGCTGAATACGGCATGTTGCCGGCGTCCACTGCCTCCCGTATGCGCCGTGAAGCTGCCGCGGGCAAACAATCCGGCCGCACACAAGAAATCCAACGCCTAATCGGCCGCTCGCTGCGCGCTGTCGTCGATATGGAAAAACTCGGCGAACGCCAAATCCTGATTGACTGCGACGTCATCCAAGCCGACGGCGGCACGCGTACCGCTTCCATTACCGGTGCCTACGTTGCCCTGCAAATCGCCGTAGACAAACTCCTTTCAGACGGCCTTATCAGCGAAAACCCCATCCGTGAAGCCGTTGCCGCCGTTTCTGCAGGCGTGGTGAGCGGTGTACCGCTTTTGGACTTGGACTACCCCGAAGATTCAGGCTGCGACAGCGACGTTAACATCATCATGACCGCATCCGGCAAAATCATCGAAATCCAAGGCACGGCCGAAGGCGCACCGTTCAGCATCGAAGAATTGGGCAAGCTGATTGCCCTCGCGCACAAAGGCATTGCCGAATTGGTTCAACACCAGCAGGCCGCCCTTTTGTCCCGATAAGCAGCAAGGCCGTCTGAAAGATTTCAGGCGGCCTTTTTTAACCCCGTCCATTTATGCGCATTTACTCAAAAAAGCGCGTTCTATCCTTGAATTCCATGTAAAAAATAGTAATAATAACCCTTTTTCCAGCAAACCAAGCTGCCCGACAACCCCCCACAAGAAAGCACGAAACATGGCGTTAATCGTACATAAATACGGCGGCACATCAGTAGGCTCGCCCGAACGCATCAAAAACGTAGCCAAACGTGTCGCCAAAGCCCGCGCCGAAGGACACGACATCGTAGTCGTCGTATCTGCCATGAGCGGCGAAACCAACCGACTGGTCGCCCTGGCGCACGAAATGCAAGAACATCCCGATCCGCGCGAGCTGGACGTCGTCCTTGCCACCGGCGAACAAGTGACCATCGGCCTGCTGGCCATGGCGCTGAAAGACATCGGCGTTGACGCCAAAAGCTACACCGGCTGGCAAGTCGCCCTCCAAACCGACACTTCCCACACCAAAGCCCGCATCGAAAACATCGACGACGAAAGAATGCGTGCCGATTTGGCCGCCGGTAAAGTCGTTATCGTAGCCGGTTTCCAAGGCATCAGCAGCGAAGGCAATATCTCAACCCTCGGCCGTGGCGGTTCGGATACCTCTGCCGTTGCCATCGCCGCAGCCCTCAAAGCCGACGAATGCCAAATTTACACCGACGTGGACGGCGTTTACACCACCGACCCGCGCGTCGTACCCGAAGCACGCCGCATGGACACGATCACATTCGAAGAAATGATCGAATTGGCCAGCCTCGGCTCAAAAGTTTTACAAATCCGCTCCGTAGAATTCGCCGGAAAATACAAAGTGCGCCTGCGCGTACTCAGCAGCCTGCAAGATGGCGGCAACGGCACCCTGATTACCTTTGAAGAGGACGACAACATGGAAAGAGCAGCCGTAACCGGTATCGCATTCGACAAAAACCAAGCACGCATCAACGTACGCGGCGTACCTGATAAACCCGGCGTTGCCTACCAAATCCTCGGCGCAGTGGCCGATGCCAATATCGAAGTCGACATGATCATCCAAAATGTCGGCAGCGAAGGCACAACCGACTTCTCCTTCACCGTTCCGCGCGGCGACTACAAACAAACCATCGAACTGCTGCAACAACGCCAAGACAGCATCGGCGCCGCCTACATCGACGGCGACGACACCGTATGCAAAGTCTCCGCAGTCGGCTTGGGCATGCGTTCACACGTCGGCGTAGCCGCCAAAATCTTCCGCACCCTCGCAGAAGAAGGCATCAACATCCAAATGATTTCAACTTCCGAAATCAAAGTATCCGTCCTGATTGACGAAAAATACATGGAACTGGCTACCCGCGTTCTGCATAAAGCATTTGACTTGGGCAACTGATTCCAGCCAGTCGAAAAGGCCGTCTGAAACTTTATTGTTTTAGACGGCCTTTTTATTTCCATCATATCAATCAATAATTCTATGATGCGCAATACATCCACTTCTGCTCAAAACAGTATATCCACCCCACCTTGCCGTTTAATTCCAAAAACATACCACTTAACCTAATTTGAGAAAAATAAACAAATTTGTAATAAAATAGAACAAAAGTACAAATAATTATCTACGCTCATCAATAAAAACAAATTTTCCCCAATTTTCCCCTAACTTAAGAAGGAATCCTAATATGAACGTATTAAACAAATTCGGTATGCTGATCTTGACCGCTTCCCTACTGGCAGCTTGCGGAGACTCCGGCAATAAAGGCAGCAGCGACAAACCGGCAGAACAAGTTGCCCAAAGCGAATCTAGCCCGGCCAACAAATACGAAAAAGCCCTGAGCGAATTCCCGGAAGCAGATCCTAAACTGGCCGAACCTATCGTCATTTCCGATAAAAAATCCCCAGACGGTCTTGCCGAATTGCAAAAATTCATTCACTTCACCACTGGTGAAGAAGCTCAAAAAATTACTCAGCTAGGCCTAGAATTGCAAAACTTGGCTAACCAAAATAAAGAAAAAGAAGCTTTGGAGCAGATGAACAAACTGACTGCCGCACTGGAACAATTCCATCAGAGCGCAGCTGCCCTCGACATCAAAGATCCTGAAATCAAAGCAGTTCTGGATCGTGCATTACAAGTCAGCAGTGCTGCCAACAACATGATGATTTATGCAGGCAAACATGCTTCTGAGCTGACTATCGACGGCAAAGATAAAGATTCGCTCAAATTTGCCAAAGATTTCCAGGAAAAATCTCAAAAATTGCAAGAAACCCTGCGTGCAGCCAATCAAGAAATACAAAAAGCAGCCGAAGCTTTAGGCAAAAAATACTCCCAATAAGCCTATCGTTTCCAATAAATAGTGGGTGGTATCGACAACATCGATATCACCTTTCCAAACCATAAGTCAGGTTGAATACAATGAACAATCTTAATCCTTCACTCCCCTGCCCACACTGCCATGCCCCGATCCAAGGCGGATTGGTTAAAGGATTGGCTGCAGTTAAAGAATGCCCTTCCTGCCATAAAAAAGTCAAATTCAAAAAACCGCCTGTTGGCGAATATTTTAAAGCTTTACTAAAGCCTTTCGCTATTTTTGTAGTAGTCGTCTGCATCGTAGCGGCAATACTGATCAGCCTGTTTGGTACATTTCCCCCATATATCAGTACGGCATTAGTTATAGGCTTTCTCGTCTACTACATTATCCCGATTCAAAACAAACTTTCATCTTTTGAAAAAGACGAATAAACATATACATTGCCCATCCAACCCATTTTCCCGGATGGGCAATACCTTAATACAGCCCAATAAAAAATAATGAAACCGTCCCCATTCTCTTGTCCGCATTGCTCCAATCCGATTCGAGGTAATGCATTCAAAGGATTGAAGAGCATTAAAGAATGTCCGACCTGCCACAAAAAAGTCCGCTATAAGCAACCGACTGCAAAAGAAATCCGCCAGGCGACATGGAAAAAGAGCGTTATTTTCATCGCCCTGCTGACCTTATACCTTGCCTTTCTGATTGCACTATTTCGCGCAGATATTCCTTTTACGTATCTCATCCTTCCTATCATGATCTATTTGGTTGCAGTCTTCCAGCCTGCCATTATCAAGCTTTCTTCATTTGAGAAAGACGAATAGCCTGCTTTCAGACGGCTATCGCCTTCAATAACAAGGTTTGGCCGATGCCGATTTCAATCCTTATCCCCGATATCCCTCCAAGGCTTTTATTACATGAAACGTCCAGTCCCTGTTACCATCACCGCAGTTCTCTATTTCATCCTAACTGCCCTTACTTGCTTTACTACTGTTGCTCTTGCGATTTATTCGGGCGATTTACTGATAGAGGTTGCAGCTTTAGCATTCCCTTTCCTGCCTTGGTGGCTGTCTATGCCCCTATACTTCATCCTCCTTTCCTTGCCGGTATTTATTGCCGTTGGTCTGCTTTCAGGCAACCGTACTGCCCGTTGGCTGGCTGTTGTGCTAGCGGCCGCTTCGCTGATCATGGTGTATAGCGATATGGCGAGCTATAGCTTTCAACAAATCATTATTCAATCCATTCTCCACCCTGTTTTGCTGCTCCTCATCTTCAATCCGGTATCCAACCGCTATTTCGCCAACTCGGCCTCAAAAACCGAATCCTGAACCATCGGATTTTGACTTCAAAAAGACTTAAGGCCGTCTGAAACCCTTGCTCTTACGCAAATCTTTTTCAGACGGCCTAAAATAGAATGGTCTTTTCAGACTGTCTTTTCCTAAGGCAGCCCTTCATACAAGCAGTAATGCGTTTCCCTTAACAGCTTTAAATACCAAACTGTAAGCAAACAAACCCATGAAATCTGTTTTTCCTATTTTCTTTATCCTGCTCAACTTATTCTTTATCCTCTATTTGCCACGCAAGCTGTCCATATGGGCCCGGTTGGCGCTTTACCTGTCTATCGGTGGGCTGATTTATTTATGGATGTCCAACAAACCTGCCCTAGCCTCCCTATTTACACACACCCTGTCATTACAGCCATTCGACGTATTTCATGAGGCAATCGGGTTTTCATTATTGGTTACAGTCTTCCTCAATCTGTTTGACTTGCTTGCCGTACCTTCGATTGCCCGTTTCCCCAACTTAATCCTCAAAAATCCCCAACACCACCATCAGTCTGTTCAATGGTATCTTGCCAATACCTCCCTTTTTGAACGCTTTTTCCACTATTTCTACTCTTTCTGCTGTTGCCTCATATTTTATGGCATATGGCGCGAAGCCTTCCGATAATCAATCTAAAAAATAAAGGGACATCATCAAAATGTCCCTTTGTTTATATTCAGACGGCCTTGAATATCTTCAACCCTCAATCCTTCCCTTCTCTCGAAAAATGCTCAATCTCAAATCCGCTCTGACGATAAGCTCGAAAACGGTCTCGGGCTTCGGCCAAATCTTCCAAGCTGTTGCCCACAATTTCAAGAATACGGTTTGGAATGGCCGGGGCTTGGCTCCAAAAATCGGCAGACAGGTTTAAAACCGTGCAATCCTGCGGAATATTCGGTAATGCATTTCCAAACGCAAGCAATACCGGCGTTTCAGACGGCATGGGGTCGGTAGGCAGCCAGACTTCATGCGGAATAAAGCTTTCGGGAATCTGCTGCCACAAATCAACGTCTAGTTGCTGTACTGCCGCAGCAGAATCAGACCACACCAAAATCTGCCCGCCATCGCGTATGACGCGCGCAATCAGGCGGCAGGCAAAGGCGGCCGGCTGGGCGACGTGTGTATAAAAAGTGGCTTTAGGCATGGCGTATTCTTTCGTTTGAGCAATGGATTTGCCGTTTTCAGACGGCCTTTTTGGTTTTCAACAATCTCAAGGCATTGCCCAACACCAGCAGCGAGCTGAAACTCATGCCGAGCGCGGCGATCCACGGGGTAACGTAACCAAACACGGCCATCGGAACGGCAACCAGATTGTATGCGCTCGCCCAAGTCAGGTTTTGGCAGATGATTTGATGAGTGCGGCGTGCCTGTTCCATCATCACGGGCAAAACGTTCAAATCATCATTGAGCAAAACCACATCCGCACCGTCTCGTGCCACATCGGCACTCGTAGCCACGGCAGCCGATACGTCGGCTTGGGCAAGGACGGGAGCATCGTTGATACCGTCGCCGATCATCATGACTTTACGCCCTTGTTTTTGCAAATTTTCTACATAAGCCAGCTTGTCTTCAGGCGTGGCTTCGGCACGATAGGCATCCAAACCCAGTTCTTGCGCGACTTGGGCTACGGCAGCCTGACGGTCGCCGCTTAAAAGGTGCAGACGGATGCCGTGCTGTTTCAGGTTTTGCAACATTTCAGCGGCGCTGTCTTTGATTTGGTCTTCCAATAAAAAGGCCATCTGAAAACCGCTTTGATTGCCCAAGAAAATAATGCCGCCTGTGTGGTCGATATGGGCAAAGGCTTCGGGCAGATTACCGGCGATTTCCGAAACAAACGCCGCTTTGCCCAAAGCCCAAACTTGGGTTTCGCCATCAAATTCGATTTGCGCACTGACGCCGTGTCCGATACGGTTGACCCGTTGCTGCACTTTCACATCAAGCGCGGATACAGGGCCGTCTGAAAGCGTATGGTTCAAAATGGCACGGGCGATGGGGTGTTCGGATTGCTGTTCTAATGCTTGGGCGATAGCAAGGGCTTGGGCTTCGTTCAGACGGCCTGCGTGCAACATACGGCTGACGGAAAGCTGCCCTTTGGTCAGCGTACCGGTTTTATCGAACACGACATCGTCAATTTGGGCAAGCGTTTCCAGGCTTTGTTTGCCGCTGATAAGAATACCGTCTTTGGCAAGTGCGCCAGTCGAAGCGGCCAGTGCGGTCGGAGTAGCGAGCGACAAGGCGCATGGGCAGGTAATGACCAGCAGGGCAACGGTAATCCACAAGGCGGTGTGCGCATCAGCATACCAAGCCCAACCGATAAAAACAGGAATCGCAAGCAAGAGTTCGCCAAACACGAAACTGGACGCGTATTTTTCGGCCAACTCGGCGGCACGCGGTTTTTGCGCCAGCGCGCGGTCGAGCAGTTTGACGATATGGGACAGGCGCGTGTTGCCGCCGGTATGGTCGGTGCGAATGATTAAAGGACTGCTGGTGTTGAGCGTGCCGGCGGTTACTTTTTCAGACGGCCTTTTCACAATGGGCAGGCTTTCGCCGGTCAACATGGCTTCATTAACTTCGCTCTCGCCGGATAAAACCGTACCATCCACCGGAATGACTTCGCCGGGTTTCACAACAATCGTATCGCCGATATTGAGGCGGACGACTGCGGCTTCCTCGATGGCTTCGCTTTCAGGATAAGACGGCAAACGGTGGCAAAATGCCGGAACCAATTTAACCAACCGCTCCGCCGCATCGCCTGCTTTGCGTCGGGCAATCTGTTCCATAAAACGCCCGCCCAACAGGAAAAACAGCAGCATGGCGATGGATTCAAAATACATGCCCTGCCCTGCGTTGGTAGCCAAGCTGTAAATACCGGCGATAAAAGTCATCACAATGGCAATGGCAATCGGCGTATCCATGCCGACACGGCGGTTTTTCCAGTCGCGCCATGCGCCGCGGTAAAACGGCAACGCACTGTAAAACACAACGGGCAGCACCATCAAAAAGCCGCCCCAATGCAGGATTTCTAAATAAAGCGGCTCGATGTCACCGCCGTAAAAATAAGTCGGCAGGGCAAACATCATCGTCTGCATCATACCCAGACCGGCCACGGCCAATCTGACGATAAACTGTTTGCGTTCCTTCTGCGCCTGCGCTTCGATTTTTTGCGCATCATAAGGCGCGGCGGTATAACCGGTTTGGCGGATTTTAAGCAGAATGTCCGACAATTCGATGTGGGCACTGTCCCACACCACGCGGCAACGGTGGGTGCTGTAATTCAAATCCACGCGCACCACGCCCTTCATGCGCAACAACTGCTGCTCAATCAGCCACACACACGCGGCGCAGGTAATGCCGCCCAGCATCAACACCGCCTCGCGCTCATCCCCTGCACCAACCTCAACAAAATCAGCCTGCACTTCGGGCAAGTCATATAGTTTTAATTGCGACAACACTTCCGGTGGCGGCAATTCGGATTTTTCCGCGTCTGCAGTACGCTGTTTGTAATAATTGCCCAAACCTGCATCAATAATACTCTGCGCCACCGCTTGGCAGCCGGCGCAGCAGGTTTCGTGTTCTTCGTCTTCAAAACGAACCGTCAGATGCAGATGCTCCGGGACTTCAAGTCCGCAATGGAAGCAGTTTTTTTGGGGATGTGTGGAAGATGTCATAATGTGTTCGATTTATTTTTCAGACGGCCTGAAACAATCATCTCAGGGTGTTACATTTTAGCAAAAAGCGTTTTTCCGCCTCATTTCATTTACTTTTGAATTAATAGACTGTCGAATTTTATAAAAAATATGGAAAACAAAGTATTGACCGTTTATCATATAATGAACGGTAACATATAAATACCGTTTATCTTTAAAAACTTCCAATTATTTTAATGTGAAAATGGAACTTTTTTAAAAATCCCAATACATTTTTTATTGACCTTAATCCATTTAAGCAGCATACTTTAGGCATTCCGCGAAGACGGAAATAAAAAACACACATTTACTTATAACACTAACTTATTGGGAAACCTCACCATGATTGATCGCCTTATGCCTATCTTTGCCGTTATCGGCATTTTGTCCAGCACCGTATACCTGAGCCTCGCCGCTTGGATGCTTTACGAAAGCGTGTTCAAAAAGAAAAGCCCTCTGTCGGCATAATCCTCGGATTTAAAATTTTACGGTAAGGCCGTCTGAACATTCAGACGGCCTTGTTTCATTCCATACTATCAATCACTTGGCTGTACAGCCAATTCAATCATCGCTTCGCGCAAACCGTCCAAGCCCAAACTTTCGGCAACGGAAACATTCACGCCGACGGCATGCCCGGAGTTGTCGCGCAAAATGCCTGCCTCACGCATACCCGACGGCAGCAAATCAATTTTGTTGTACACCACCAATTGCGGAATTTCATGCGCGCCGATTTCTTCCAAGACTTCGTTGACATCGTCCATCTGCCGTTCAAAATCGGGATTGGAGGCATCAACAACATGCAGTAGCACATCCGCCATTGCCGTCTCTTCCAAAGTAGCAGAAAACGCCGACACCAGCTTGTGCGGCAAATCGCGGACGAAACCGACGGTATCGGTCAAAATCACGCTCGCCTCGTGCGACAAAAAAAGCCGACGCGCAGTGGTATCCAAAGTGGCGAACAACTGGTCTTTCGCCAATACGTCCGCTTTGGTCAAACGGTTGAACAGGCTGGATTTTCCGGCATTAGTATAGCCGACAATGGCAAAGGTTTTCAGACGGCCGCTCATGCGCGATTTGCGGCGTGTGGCGCGTTGTTTGCGGACATCGGCAAGCTGCTTTTTCAATGCCGTGATTTTTTGTCCGATTAAACGGCGGTCGGTTTCCAGCTGGGTTTCACCCGGCCCTTTCAAGCCGATGCCGCCCTTCTGACTTTGCAGGTGTCCATAACCGCGTACCAGCCGTCCACTTAAATGGTTCAGCTGGGCCAACTCCACCTGCAACTTACCTTCCTGCGACTGGGCGCGTTTGGCGAAAATCGCCAAAATCAAACCTACTCTGTCGAGGACACGGCATTGAAGCTCTTTTTCCAGATTACGCTCTTGTGTCGGCGTGAGTTCGTGGTTGAACACGACCAGCCCGACATCATGCTGCTTGACCACTGCCGCCAACTCTTCCGCCTTGCCCGTACCGACAAACAAAGCCGGATGCGGTTTGTCGCGGCGTGAAGTTTCGATAGAAACCAAATCGCCACCGGCCGCGCTCACCAATTCTGCCGCTTCGGTCAAGGCCGTCTGAAAGCCGCGCTCGCGCGTTTCGTTTGCGCCGGAATAATCCGCCGTCAGCATTACGCCAACCAAGAGGACGCGTTCGGGCTGCTCCAAAGATTTATCGACGGAAAACAGATTGCGCTTGCTCAAAAAATTTCCTTTCAGACGGCCTGACGGCTGGGTCAAAGTGCCGATTAACGGTTTTTCAAAATATCGGCAAAATATTCGGTCACTTCTGCCAAACGTCCACCCTGCGCGGCATAAGGCTGCATTACGGCCACCAGCTGCTCCAACACTTCGCGCGTTTCGGTTTGCGCGTGTTCGCGGTAGAGCCACATATTTTGCATGGTTACCGTGGTCAATTCCTCGCGTACATTAAGCAAGAGCAAGTGGCGGCAAGACTCGTAGCCTTGGCGCAAATCGCCGGCCGCATAGGCGGTAACCGACAATTCATAGTCGATGTCCAACTGATAAACATTGCTTTGAACAAAAAGAATATCGTCTGTTGGGAACGGAATGCGTTTCGCCATCAGGCCGATCGCATGGGAAATACGATATTTCCCTTCCTGACGCAGCATGGTTTGCGCAAGGTAGAGACACTCAGCACGGTGCGGGTTGTAATCGTAACCTGCCAACCAAGTCGCCAAGGCTTCATCGCGTTTGCCCATTAATTTGTAGCACTCGCCCAGCTGTTGGTAAGAAACCGTCACTTCCTCAACCCAACCGCCCAACTCGATGCGTTTTTTAAACCATTCGCTCGCACGCTCGGGCATATCAGAGTCCCAATAAGAACGCGCTGCATAAAAGGCGTAACGCGGTTTCAGGTCTTCATCTTCAGGGCTGTAAAACGCTTTTTCCAAAGAAACAGCGTCAAGCAGGTATTTGTTCGCCATATTGCTGCGCGCGCCGAAACGGCCGCTGAGAACCGTATAGTCGCCATGAAGCGTGGCTTCGCTGGTATCTTGTTTGTCGGTTTCGATAAACTCGTGCAACACGCCGCGCCAGTAGAATGTACCGTCATTGCGCAACAACAGCGGACGGTAATAAACCACGCTGCCCATGGCATTTCTCATGCGGAGGCGGTAACGGTCGGCGGTCAACTCGGGCAATTCTAATTTGCCTTCAAAGCGGTCGTCCGCATCAAAAATCAACACGTAATCGGTTTTTCCTTTTGCGTGTTTCAACGCCTGATTGCGGTTGTATGCAAAATTTTGCCAACCATCATGATGAACCTCGCCCGCTATGCCCTTTGCATCGAAAAAGCGGCGGATCACGCCGACGGTATCATCGGTCGAGCCGGTGTCGCTGATGACGTAGTAGTCAAGTTTGATGTGGTCGGTGATGTTGGCCAGTGTTTCTTCGATGATTGCTGCTTCGTTTTTGACAATCATATTCAAGCAGATGGTTTGGGACATTTTCAATAGCCGCATTGGTTTGGAAAGGTATTATTTTACTTTAGCATTTTGTTTTTTGCACACAAAATACTCAGGCCGTCTGAAGATTGCCTTTCAGACGGCCTGAAGTTTATTTTGTCTTATCTTTTTTCCTGACGACGTATCAGATACACCGCCAACAGTGCAAACAAAACCGTCGGCAATGCGCCCGCCAAAAACGGCGGCACGCCGTACAATTGGCTGGTAAAGCTAAAGAGCCGTCCGGCAAAGTGGAACAGCAAACCGAGGCAGATACCACCGAAAAGTTTCAAGCCCATATTGCCGTGGCGCGTGGTTTGCGGGGTAAAGGCAAAGGCAACAAGCGCCATCACCCATGCGGCAACGGGATACACCAGCTTGCGCCACCATGCGATGGCATAGACTTGGGTATTTTGGTTGTTTTTTTCCAGATGGTCGATGTAGGTGGTCAATTCGCCGACAGACATTTGATCGGGCTTGACGAGCAATACATCCATCAGGTTGCGTTTGACGGAAATCGGCCAGTTTTCTTCGGCGGTAGTAGAAACCTCGACTTTATCTTCGCCCAATATGCTGCGGCGGATATTTTTCAGCTGCCAGCTACCGTCGGGATTCAAAACGGCTGATTCTGCTTCTGCCGCTTGGGTCAATTCGTTTTTATCGTTGCGCTCCCAAATTTTGATGCCCAAAAGCGTATGGTCGGGCAGCATTTCGCGCACGTTGATAATACTGTTTTTTTCTTTCAGCCAAAGGCCGGTATTGCCGGTACTAATTTTGCCGTTGATGGCGGCGGCTTTGATGTTTTCGGCTTTTTGGCTCAGCGTGGGGGCGACCCATTCGCCGAGCGCAACGGTGGCAATGGCGAAAATCAAACCGAACTGCGACAGAATCAACAGCAGCTTTTTGGTGCTCATGCCGCTGGCTTTGATAACGGTCAGCTCGCTGCCGGAAGCCAGTTGGCTGAGGGAAATCAGGCCGCCGATCAAAACAGCTAGCGGCATCAGTTCATATGCGCGCGCAGGCATCTGCATTAAAACATACTGCCCCAATTTTGCGCCGTTATAGCTGCCTTTTCCAAGATCGCCGACTTCGTTGATGATTTCAAAAAAGCTATACAAAGCGAGAAAGGCAAGGAGGGCGTAAACCGCCATAACCGCCATTTGACGGATGATGTAACGTGAAATCAGGTTCATTTTCCGCCTTTCAATGTCAGACTTTTGGCCACCGCCTGCCAGAAGGGTTGGCTGGGCATACTGCGCACGCGCAGCAGGACGACGGCAATCACAAACATGATGATGTGCATAGGCAGCAGTCCGAGCCAGAAATGGATTTTGCCGTCTTCCACGGCGTTGCGCAGGAAGGTCAGCCCGTTTTGGTAAACCAAAAATAGACCGATGGCAATCAGGATATTGTAGGTATGGCCGCTGCGCGGATTGAAATAGGAAAGCGGCACGGCAAGCAGGCACAACAACAAAACGCTGACTGTCAAGGAAATACGCCACATCAATTCCGCCTGGTGTTGGGGATTGCTGCTGCCAATCAGTTGGGCAGTCGGAATGGTGCGGCGGTGTGAAACAGGGTCGATGAGTTTAGGCGTGGTGCTGATAATCAGGCTGAGGTGTTGGAAAGAAACGCGGTTGTAATCGGCTTTTCCGGGCGTACCGCTGTAACGGTAGCCGTCGCGCAATTCAAGCGTGCGTTTGTTGTCGGTCAGCGAAAAATTGCCCTCTTTGGCAAAAACGATGTTGTCGTTGCCGTTTTTGTCCTGCTCGCGCAGGAACAGGTTTTTCATGATGCCGGATTCGGTATCGAAGGTTTCGACAAAATAAACCCTGCCGTTGCGCTTGCCTAAGTTATTGAACTCGCCGGCTTCCACCAAAGACAATTCCTGCTTCTGCTTCAAGATTTCGGCATATTCGCGGCTGCGCAACTCTGCCCACGGCATTACCCAAAGCTGCATGACGGCAATCAAAATGGCAAACGGCACGGCAAACTGTATGACCGGGCGTATCCATTGTTTCAATGCCAATCCGCAAGAAAGCCAGACCGACATCTCGCTGTCGCGCCAGTAGCGGGTCAATACGGTCAACGTACTGATAAATGCAGTCAACACCAACAAAAGCGGGGTCATGCCGATTACCCAGAAGCCGACCAAGGCCAACACGGCATCGATGGCGACACGCCCGTCGGCTGCGCGGCCAAGCAGGTTGATGGCCTGCGTCGACACCAATACCGCCAAGAGGACGACAAAGATGCCGACGGCGGTAAAGGAAAGTTCTTTAATAAAGTTTCTTTGGTAAATCATAAGATTGAGCGTGGTATACGGTTTATGGGAAACCTATATTTATTAATAAGGCTTCAGACGGCATGACACAAATGGAGTACAATGATTTTCATCTGTTCGGACGGTTGGTCAACATGCCGTCTGAACAACCGACAACCGTTCCAATCAGGAGAATAAACGTGAAATTTAGCACAAAAGCCGAAACTTTGCAGGCTCAACAGGCAGGTGCGCAATTATTTATCTGCGCCGAAGCATCGCAACTGAGCAACCCGACTGCCCTCGCCCTCTTCGCTTCCCTTGAAGAAGGTCAAAATTTCGCCGACACCAAAATCCCGACGGACAACGGTTTGCAAGCCATTGCCGTCGTCCGCCTCGAAAAAACCGACCGCGCCGCATTGAACAAAGCCGCAGCCGAAGCCGCCAAATGGGCGCAAAATCAAGAAACGGTCAATGTGGACGTTCATGCTTTCGATGAAGCGCAAGCAGCAACCGTTGCCGAAGCGTTTGCGATTGCGTTCGGCAATGCCGCCTACCGTTTCGACCGCTACAAAAAAGAAGCCAAACCGGCCAAATTTGTAGAAGCCGTGTTCCACAGCGCACACGAAGCCGCCATCAAAGAAGCCCTGCGCGTTGCCGAAGCGCAAGTTTACGGACAAAGCCTCTGCCGCGACTTGGGCAATGCCGCACCGAACGAATGCACGCCTGAGTTCCTCGCGCGTACCGCCAAAGCCGAAGCCGAAAAACTGGGCGCACACGCCAAAATCATTGAAAAAGACTACATCAAAGAAAACATGGGTTCGTTCTGGTCTGTCGCCAAAGGCAGCGTCGAAGACCCATATTTGGTCGAACTGAGCTATTTCGGTGCGGCCGACAAAGAAGCCGCGCCTGTAGTATTGGTCGGCAAAGGCATTACCTTCGACACCGGCGGCATTTCCCTCAAACCCGGCCTGAACATGGACGAAATGAAGTTCGACATGTGCGGCGCGGCAACCGTTATCAGCACCTTCTGCGCCGCCGTCAAACTACAACTGCCGATCAACCTCATCGCTGTCGTCGCCACTTGTGAAAACATGCCTTCCGGCGCGGCCAACAAACCGGGCGACGTCGTAAAAAGCATGAAAGGCTTGACCATCGAAGTGTTGAACACCGATGCCGAAGGCCGTCTGATTTTGTGCGACGCATTGACTTACGCCGAACAATTCAAACCTAAAGCCGTTATCGACGTCGCCACCCTGACCGGCGCGTGCATTATCGCCCTGGGTCATGACGTCAGCGGCGTGATGGGCAACAATCAAGATTTAGTCGACAGCCTGCTGGCCGCTTCCCGCAACGTGGACGACAAAGCATGGCAACTGCCGCTCTTTGAGACCTACAAAGACCAACTCAAATCCAACTTTGCCGACATTCCAAACATCGGCACGCCGGGGGCAGGCACGATTACCGCCGCAACATTCTTGTCTTACTTCACCGAAGACTATCCATGGGCACACCTCGACATCGCAGGTACCGCATGGAAATCCGGCGGTGAAAAAGGCGCGACCGGCCGCCCTGTTCCTTTATTGTTGAACTATCTGCGCAATGTGAAATAAATCTTGGGGGGAAGCCTGCGGGGTTAATCGTTTCAACCCCGCAGGCCGTCTGAAAACGGAATCCGCATTATCTGACTCAACCTGACAAACGGAGAACCACCATGAAACCACTATTTGCCGCATTATCTGTCGCCCTTCTGCTCGGCACATCCATCAGCGTTCAAGCTGCCGAACAAACTACCCCCACAGACCGCAACATCCAAGTGTACAAAAAAGCCGACTTAGCAGAATGGAACCGCGAAAATGCAGCCGGAGGCCAAGGCCCCTTGCTCGGCAGCTTTGCCTTCACTCGCCATCAAACCGCCGACCAAGACGCATTCAAAGAAATCGGCTGGCTCACCTTGCCGCCGGGCGCTTCCATCGGCCAACACAAACATACCGGCAATGAAGACGTTTACATCATCGTATCCGGCAAAGGCCTGTTTACCGACAGTGAAGGCAAACAAATCGAAGTCGGCGCCGGCGACATTACCATCGCCCGCCCCGGCCAGTCCCATGCACTCAAAAACATCGGCAAAAAGCCGTTGGTATTCTTAGATTTGATTGCAGAGACCGCTGGCGCTAAAGCCACTGAAACCAAGTAATACTTTCAATGAAAGCAAACAATCTGCCATGACTTTCTGCCTTACCCAAACCAGGAAACAGAGAGATTGTTCCATTTTCATTTAAACCTACATACAAGCTGAAGGCCGTCTGAAAACCACGCTTCGTTTTCAGACGGCCTTTTTTTCTCAAAAATCTTATTATATAAATGATGCAATGTTATATAATAACAGCCTTTTAAAATATGATGAGAAACTAAAATGACACAAACCACACTCAAGCCCATTGTTTTATCTATTCTTCTAATCAGCACCCCATCCTCTCCCAAGCGCATGAAACCGAACAGTCTGTTGACTTGGACGAGGTTACCGTCGTCGGTAAAAGCCGTCCGCGCGCTACGTCGGGGCTGCTGCACACTTCGACCGCCTCCGACAAAATCATCTCCGGCGATACCTTGCGTCAAAAAGCCGTCAACCTAGGCGATGCTTTAGACGGCGTACCGGGCATTCATGCCTCGCAATACGGTGGCGGCGCGTCCGCTCCCGTTATTCGCGGTCAAACAGGCAGACGGATTAAAGTGTTGAACCATCATGGCGAAACCGGCGATATGGCGGATTTCTCGCCCGACCATGCAATCATGGTGGACAGCGCCTTGTCGCAACAGATCGAAATCTTGCGCGGCCCGGTTACGCTCTTATACAGCTCGGGCAATGTGGCCGGTTTGGTCGATGTTGCCGATGGCAAAATTCCCGAAAAAATGCCTGAAAACGGCGTATCGGGCGAAGCCGGATTGCGTTTGAGCAGCGGCAATTTGGAAAAACTGACATCCGCAGGCATCAATATCGGTTTGGGTAACAACTTCGTGCTGCATACCGAAGGCTTGTACCGCAAATCGGGCGATTACGCCGTACCGCGCTATCAAAAAGAAGAAGGCCGTCTGAAACGACTGCCCGACAGCCATGCCGATTCAAAAACCGGCAGCATCGGCCTGTCTTGGGTTGGAGATAAGGGTTTCCTCGGCGTGGCGTACAGCGACCGTCGCGACCGCTACGGCCTGCCTGCCCACAGCCATCTCTACGACGACTGCCACGCCGACATCATCTGGCAAAAGAGCTTGATTAACAAACGCTATTTGCAGCTTTATCCGCACCTTCTGACCGAAGAAGACGTTGATTACGACAACCCGGGCTTGAGCTGCGGCTTTCACGACGACGATGATGCACACGCCCATGCCCACAACGGCAAACCGTGGATAGACCTGCGTAACAAACGCTATGAACTCCGCGCCGAATGGAAGCAGCCGCTCCCCGGTTTTGAAGCCCTGCGCATACACCTAAACCGCAACGACTACCACCACGACGAAAAAGCAGGCGATGCAGTAGAAAACTTCTTCAACAACAAAACACACAACGCCCGTATCGAGTTGCGCCACCAACCCATAGGCCGTCTGAAAGGCAGCTGGGGCGTGCAATATTTGGGACAAAAATCCAGCGCGCTTTCCGCCATTCCTGAAACCGTCCAACAACCGATGTTGATTGACAATAATGTGCGCCATTACAGCTTTTTCGGTGTAGAACAAGCAAACTGGGACAACTTCACGCTTGAAGGCGGCGTACGCGTGGAAAAACAAAAAGCCTCCATCCAGTACGACAAAGCATTGATTGATCGGGAAAACTACTACAACCAACCCCTGCCCGACCTTGGCGCGCACCGCCAAACCGCCCGCTCGTTCGCACTTTCGGGCAACTGGTATTTCACGCCACAACACAAACTCAGCCTGACTGCCTCCCATCAGGAACGCCTGCCGTCAACGCAAGAGCTGTACGCACACGGCAAACACGTCGCCACCAACACTTTTGAAGTCGGCAACAAACACCTCAACAAAGAGCGTTCCAACAATATCGAACTCGCGCTGGGCTACGAAGGCGACCGCTGGCAATACAATCTGGCGCTCTACCGCAACCGCTTCGGCAACTACATCTACGCCCAAACCTTAAATGACGGACGCGGCCCCAAATCCATTGAAGACGACAGCGAAATGAAGCTCGTGCGCTACAACCAATCCGGCGCCGACTTCTACGGCGCGGAAGGCGAAATCTACTTCAAACCGACACCGCGCTACCGCATCGGCGTTTCCGGCGACTATGTACGAGGCCGTCTGAAAAACCTGCCGTCCCTTCCCAGCAGGGAAGATGCCTACGGCAACCGTCCTTTCATCGCACAGAAAGACCAAAACGCCCCTCGCGTTCCGGCTGCGCGCCTTGGCGTCCACCTGAAAGCCTCGCTGACCGACCGCATTGATGCCAACTTGGACTACTACCGCGTGTTCGCACAAAACAAACTCGCCCGCTACGAAACGCGCACGCCCGGACACCATATGCTCAACCTCGGCGCAAACTATCGCCGCAATACGCGCTATGGTGAGTGGAATTGGTACGTCAAAGCCGACAACCTGCTCAACCAATCCGTTTACGCCCACAGCAGCTTCCTCTCTGATACGCCGCAAATGGGCCGCAGCTTTACCGGCGGTGTAAACGTGAAGTTTTAAAATCGGACAGGCAAACAAAAAAGGTTTTCAGACGGCCGTCTGAAAACCTTTTTCTTGTTTTAACCAATCATTTAAAACTGACTATTAATCTTTCAACACATCTTGCACAGCCGCTTGAATCTTAGCCGCCGCTGCTTCAATTTGCTGCTGTTCGGTAGATTGGTTTGCCACTGTTTCAACCGGAGTCGCTTGTGAAGCAGGCGCAGCTTGTGGAGCTGCGGCTTTAGGATCAGATTCAGCTTGCGGCGCAGTCAGCGGCAAACGCGCCAATACAGTGCTGACGCCGGTAACTTTATCGCCAATCGCCACTTGCGCCTGCGCATCGACAGGCAGATACATATCCACGCGCGAACCAAAGCGGATAAAGCCATAGCGTTCGCCGCGAGACAGTTTCGCACCGGCTTGGGTGTAGCACAAAATACGGCGCGCCACCAAACCGGCCACTTGAACAAAAGTAATTTCACGGCCAGAAGCCGTAGTCGCCAACACCGCATTACGTTCGTTTTCCGTGCTGGCTTTGTCCAAATCCGCATTCACGAATTTGCCTTTGTTATAGACCACTTTAGTAACCGTACAATCGGCAGGCGATTTTTGCGAATGCACGTTGAACACGTTCATAAAAATACTGATTTTCAAAGCATCGACATCACGATACGGATCGCGTGCGCGCTCGACCACCACGATACGGCCGTCAACCGGACTCAACACCGCTTCAGGATTTTGCGGAATTTCACGCGCAGGGTCGCGGAAAAACTGCAAAGCAAATACGGTAAACACCCAAAACGGCAAAGACCACCAGCCGCAGCATATCGACACCAGCAGGCTCAAAGCCAAACCGCCGCCGATAATCGGCCAGCCCTCACGGGCGATAATCGGGTGGGGATACAAACGGTTCATCACTTATCCTTCATTTAATAATTTCAAAATTGTCGCCATTATATCTGAAACTCCAAACATTGAGGCCGTCTGAAATGTTCAGACGGCCGGTGTCTTTTGTAAAAATACTCAACATAGATAAAGTTTCAGTTTCAGCAACACAATGACGCAGCGTCCTCAACCAGCGGCTCACACGGGCCAACAACTCGCCGCAAATATCATTTTGACCAAACCTCTTCCCTCGATTATCTCGACAAACCCAGTATGACCGCCAACACCAGCCAAATCCAATGCCGACGGCGTGATGTAGAGAACAAAGAGCGTTGAGACAACAAACGCGTTTGGCTCAGCTGATACGCCACATCTGCGAGCTTAATCAACTGATTGCCCTGTCGTGTTTTGCTTTCTTCCGCTTTACGCAGTTTCAAATTTTCCGCTTCAATCCGCAACCGCACCAGCTTGGCTTCCAAAAGCAGCAACTCGCGCGCTTCTTCATACTCCTGTTGCTTCATCGTCCGCATCCTTGTCTATCTCACCGCGCAAATACGCAATATCCGATCGAATATCCTGCAAGGTCTCAGCCACGCGACTACCCTGCTCCCGATAATCTGCCGATACTTTGCGGAACAATACGGTAATAATCAGCAGACTCACGAAGAAAATGCCGAAAAACACCCACAAAGCCGCAACATCCGTCAGCACGCGGTTCAATCCGAACAGCAAACCGACCAAGCCCACCATCAACAGTGCGCCGGACAATACCAGCCAAATCGCCAACCGGAACACATTTTCCGCCTGACGCGTCAAATCCAAGCTCAATACCTGCAAGCGCAGCAGCAGCAAATCCGCGCCCTGATTCAACAAAGCCTTGCCATGTTCAAAACGCTGGCGAATTCCCATCTTAACTATCCTTTTTTTCTCAGGAAACATAAGGCTAAGGCCGTCTGCACGGCGCAATGAAATCCATGATTTCATGTGCACGCCTGTTCAGACGGCCTTAACATATTCGCATTAACGGCGGTTCAACAACACACCGACAACCAAACCGGCTAATGCGGCAAAACCCATTGCATAATATGGTTTTTCATGCACCACTTCATCAGCGTGTTTGGCACCGCGTTTCAAACGCGCACCTGCATCGGCTTCAAATTCGGCAAAACGCTCTTTGCCTTCTTTCAAACGCTCCTGAGCCGCCTCTTCAAACTGCTCGTATTTTTCACGCGCACGCTCGGCATGATGGCGCAGACGCTCGCCGGCTTCTTCTTCAAAACGGCTCAAACGCTCTTTGGCCACAGCCAATTTTTCTTCCAATTTGGCTCGGGCTTTGCTGCCCTCTTCCGAACCGGCTTCAACACCATTGCGGTACAACTCTTCCACATCATCCATCACTTCTCGGATGTCTTTCAGCAAAGCCTCGCGACGTGCTTCAAAATCGTGTTTTTTCATGCTTTTCTCCTTGATATAGGTTGATATGGTTACAGACTATTTATCTGTTAATAAATTATAACCGTTTATTCCGAAATAAACGTTAATTTAAATTAAATTAAGTGCTTATTCTGAAAATGACTAAATGGAATTTAAAAAAGGCCGTCTGAAAACTTCAGACGGCCTTTTTTAATACCTTTTACACAGCCTATTCCAATATTCTTTTTTGATAAAAAAAGATATAATTTCATATCATTACAATTTCTTAACAAAGGTGTCGCAACCATGGCAGTCAATCCTACCAAACTTTTTGACGGGCTGGCCAAGCTCGTGCAGTCGGAAGACAAAGCAAACTTCATCTACGGCTTCCTACGCCTGTTCGATACCCCGAAAGCCACCATTACCAAACTGCAAAACCAAACCCCCGGCACCAACGTCGCCGATATGCCCTTGCATGGCGAAATTGCCCTCAGCCGCAAACTCTATTTCAAACCTGTCGCCCCCGATGCAGACATATACGACGTCCTGCAAGACCTGAAACAATCCGCCACAGCCGACAAAAACAAAATCCGCTTCTTTATCGTAACCGATTTTCAAAACATCGCCGCCTACGATATCCAAGCCGACGACTACCTCGAATGCGCCTATACCGATTTAGCGCAAAACTACGGCTTTTTCCTTCCTCTCGCAGGCTTGGAAAAAAGCAGCGGATTTGAAGAAAATCCTGCCGACACCAAAGCCGCCGAAAAAATGGGGCGCCTTTTCGACCAAATCCGCCGCACCAACCATCTCGAGAAACCCGAAGACATCCATGCCCTCAATGTCTTCCTGACCCGCCTGCTCTTCTGTTTTTTTGCCGAAGACACCAAAATCTTCCCCAAAGACAGCTTTACCAAACTCATTGAAAGCCATACGCATAAAACCGGCGAGAATACAGACGAAGTCCTGACCGCACTTTTCCAAACCCTCGACACGCCTCCTGAAAAACGTTCCGAAGCCCTGCCTGCCCATCTCGCAAGCTTCCCCTACGTCAACGGCGGGCTTTTCCAGGCAGACGAGCCCATCCCCGATTTCGATACACGCACCCGCCGCCTTTTGCTCGAATGCGGCAAACTCAACTGGTCTGAAATCAATCCCGACATCTTCGGCTCCATGTTTCAAAGCGTGATAGACCCGAAACAGCGCAGCCGTTTGGGACAGCACTACACCTCCGTCCCCAATATCATGAAAGCCATCAAGCCGCTCTTTCTTGACGAGCTTCAGACGGCGTTTCAAGACATCTTCAAACGCTATCCCAGCAATGAAGGCCGTCTGAAAGCCCTATACAGCCTCTCCATGCGGCTGGGCAACATCAAAATCTTCGACCCTGCCTGCGGCAGCGGCAATTTCCTGATTATCGCCTACAAAGAGCTGCGCCGCCTCGAAATCGAAATCTTCAAAGCCGTCAAAGAAATCGACAGCAACGCCATTTTCAGCAGCCAAATCCGTCTCGACCAATTTTACGGCATCGAGCTGGACGACTTCGCCCACGAAATCGCCATGCTTTCGCTTTGGCTGGCCGAACACCAAATGAACCTTGCCCACGAAAACGAGCTGGGCAACAGCCTGCCCACCCTGCCTCTCAAAAGCGGCGGCAACATCAAGGCCGCCAACAGCCTGCGCGAAGACTGGGAGGCCTTCTGCCACCGCAACAACCGCGCTGAAGACGAAGTCTATATCGTCGGCAATCCCCCGTTTGGCGGCTCAAATTCGCGCGACGAGGAACAAAACGAAGATATGGATATGGTTTTTGACGGCTGGAAAAAATACGGCGTCTTGGATTACGTTGCCTGTTGGTTTTGGAAAGGCGCGCAATATATCCGCACCAGCCGCGCCAGGCTCGCCCTTGTCGCCACCAATTCCATCAGCCAAGGCGACCAAGTTGCCACCCTCTGGCCCCCTATCTTCGCATTGGGCAACCGCATTGCCTTCGCCTACCAGACCTTCCCGTGGGCAAACAATGCCAAAGACAAAGCCGCCGTCCACGTTGTCATCATCGGCCTGGAAGCAGCATATCTTTCAGACGGCCTCAGCCCCAATAGCGCTCAGCCCAAGCTCTACAAACTTCTCGATAAAGAATGGCACAGCCAAAGCGTTGCCAACATCAGTCCCTATCTAATTGCAGGCAGCAATCTTTCTGTTGAAAAACGCTCGAATCCTATTTGCTCTGTCTCAAAAATGTACAAAGGAAACCAACCTGGAGATGGCGGCAATCTCATCCTTACCACAGAAGAAAAAGACAGCCTCATCGCCCGTGAGCCGCAGTCTGCCAAATGGATTAAAAAACTGCTCGGCTCTGACGAATTTCTCAACGGCAAACAACGCTGGTGTCTCTGGCTGACTGACCTGACCCAAGAAGAACTCGACAGTCTGCCTGAAAAACATCCCCTCGTTGCCGAAAGGGTAGAAAAAGTACGCGCTGTCCGCCTTGCCAGCAAAAAAGCTGCAACCGTTCAAAAAGCAGACATCCCCCATTTGTTTGATGAAATCCGCCATCCTACTTCCGGCAACTACATTCTCGTTCCTTGTCATTCATCTGAAAATCGGGACTATATTCCTCTAGGTTTTTTGATAGATGGAACCATCAGTAACAATGCCAACCTGATGATCCCCAATGCCACCCTCTACGAATTCGGCATCCTTACCTCTGCCATGCACAACGACTGGATGCGCACTGTCGCAGGCCGTCTGGAAAGCCGTTATCGCTATTCCGGCACGATTGTGTACAACAATTTTCCTTGGCCCGAAGCCGACGAAGCTGAAAAATCTCGCATAGCCGCGCTTGCTGAAGACATCCTGCTTATCCGCGCCGACTACCCCGACCAAACCCTCGCGCAACTCTACGATCCCGATAAAATGCCGCTGCCGCTCAAAGAAGCCCATCTCCGCCTCGATACCGCCGTTGACCGCCTCTACCGCACCAAACCCTTTTCAGACGGCATGGAGCGCGTAGAATTTTTGTTTGATTTATACGAAAAAGCCGTCAACGGCCAAAAAACGCCGTAAAACGGCATCTTTGCCCCGACATCACCGTCTTTAAAAGGAAAATATCTTGACTATCCCCCTGCTCCACGTCGAATACGGACAAACCGGTAACAGCACCAAACCAAACAATATGGGCATGCGCGAAATGCAGGCCAAAGCGTTTGCCAAGCGCGACGCGCAATATCTGCTGCTCAAAGCGCCGCCCGCTTCAGGCAAATCCCGCGCGCTGATGTTTTTGGCTTTGGACAAGCTGGCCCATCAAGGCATCAAAAAGGCGATTATCGCCGTACCCGAAATGTCCATCGGCGGCTCGTTTGCCGATACCGAATTGGCGAAACACGGCTTTTTTGCCGATTGGCGCGTCAAGCCGGAAAACAATCTCTGCACCGGCAGCGGCGACGACAAAGACCAAGGCAAAGTGGATGCCTTTATCCGCTTTATGCGCGGCAATGACCAAGTTTTGGTCTGCACCCATGCGACGTTCCGCTTTGCTTTCGACAAACTCGCAGATGTCGGGGCATTTAATGACACGCTGGTGGCGATTGACGAGTTCCATCATGTTTCTGCGGAAGAAAACAACCGTTTGGGCGCAGTCTTGGACGAAATCATGCGCAACTCCTCGGCTCATATTATCGCCATGACCGGCTCGTACTTCCGAGGCGACGCCGTACCGATTTTGAGTGAAGAAGACGAAGCCAAGTTTGAAAAAGTAACCTACACCTACTACGAACAACTCAACGGCTACCGATATTTGAAATCTCTGGGATTGGGCTACCATTTCTACCAAGGCCGCTATCTCGATGCTTTGGGTGAAGTGCTCGATCCGTCGAAAAAGACGATTATCCATATTCCCAACGTCAATTCGGGCGAAGCGGCGGTCGATAAGTATTCGGCAGTCGACCATATCATCGACACCTTGGGCGAATTTGTGGAAAAAGACCGCGAAACAGGCATCATCACGGTCAAAGCCCATGACGGCAGGCTGCTGAAACTGGCGGATTTGGTGGACGACCGTAAAACATCCGACCGTTCTTTAATTCAGGCATATTTACGCAATATCAAATCGCGCGACGATATGGATATTATTGTTGCGCTGGGTATGGCGAAGGAGGGGTTCGACTGGCCCTATTGTGAGCATGTACTGACCATAGGCTACCGCAGCTCGATGACGGAAGTCGTCCAAATCATCGGTCGCGCCACTCGAGATTGCGAGGGGAAAACCCATGCTCAATTTACCAATCTGATTGCGCAGCCTGATGCGGCAGATGAAGATGTCAAAGTGTCGGTTAATAATCTTTTGAAGGCGATTACGCTGTCGCTGCTGATGGAGCAGGTGTTGGCGCCCAATATCACTTTCCGCCGCCGCTCTGATATGAGGCCGGATGAACAGCCCAATCCGGGCGATGTGATTATCGACGATACGACGCTGCCCGCCTCTAAAAAAGTCGTCGATATTCTGAATAAGGATTCAGACGACCTTATCGCTGCGTTGGTACAGGATACGCAAAATGCCAAACGCTATATTCAGGAAGACACGCCTGCTTCTGCCATCAATGAAACCGCGCTGCCGAAGATTGTTGCCTGCCGTTATCCCGAGCTGTCGGTAGAAGAGCAAGACCAAATTGTGCAAGGGACGCTGACTAAAATGGCGGTAACCCAGGGCGGCGGTATCAAAGACGGCAAGGATTTGCCCGATAACGCGCTTATCGAAGGCGAAAAAACCTATATCAGACAAGGAGATTTTTTTGTCGATACGGTTAAGTTGCAAGAAGCCGGGCAGAGTTATTCTGTTGAAGAAACTGTCAGGGAACGAGATTTGCCTGACAACGCGAAAATCAAAAATCTGCAAACAGGCGAAGTCAAAACCGCTGACAACCGTTTTATCAAAGTCGGCGAAAAATTTATCAATGTAGATAGGTTGAATGTGGATTTAATCCGCGAAGTCAATCCTTTCAGGGACGCATATGAAGTCTTGTCCAAAAATGTGGACGCGCCGCTGTTGAAAGCGATTCAGGATTATGTGCAGGCAGACCGTATCCAAATGACGGAAGATGAGGCCGCTATGCTGTGGCCGCGTATCAATGAATTTGTCCGCACCAACAATCGGATGCCTGACAAAGATTCAGACGACCCCTTGGAAAAACGCATGGGCGAGGCCTTAATCTATATCCGCAACAAAAAAGCGGAACGCATGGCAAGGGGCTGAATATGTTGCTAAAAGGTATGCGCGTTGATTCTAAAATCACCAGCTTGGACGATATTTTCAATCATGACGATTTAGGTCTGCTTGCCGATGTCAAACCGATTACCGCCAAAGCCGATGCCGACGCAATGGTTTTACAAACATTCGGCGAAGTCGAATCGTTTTTCAGACGGCATGGACGTTTACCGAATAAAGACGGTAATTTGGATGAAAAAATTTTAGATAGGAAATGGCAAGCCTTGCTGAACAACAAACAGCATTGTGAAACCCTTCGACAATACGATACGCTCAATCTGCTAAGGCCGTCTGAAAAAACGGAATGCTGCAAAGCTGAAAATGTGGTTACGCTGGAAGACATCTTCAACAATGACGATTTAAACCTGCTCGACGTGGGCAATACGGATATTTTCAGGATAGAACACATCCAACAGCGGACGATAAATGGGGCTCCCTATACGGACGAAGACAATGCGGTACGGCAACCCTGTACGGACTTTTGGCGGTTTGAAGCTTGGTTCAAACAAATCCACCACATGCTCAAACACGGTAAAGCCCATTTTGAACGCCTCAAAACTGAAACCTTTCTTCAGCCGGGCGATGTGTTCCTATTACACGGGGCCTTGTGTTACGTCGCTGATTTTGCGGAGACGGAAGATAGGAAAAGTACAAGAGGAAACAGACGGCTGCGCGTTATTTATGAAAACGGGACGGAATCCAACATCCTGACCCGCTCGCTCGCCCGCGCTGTATATAAAGATGAAAACGGTAAAAAAGTCATGCTGGCCGATACTGAAGCCCTGCCGGATATTTTGACCGCCCATAATCAGCCGGATTTGGTAACTGGACACCTTTATATCGTCAAACTGCTTCAACCCAAACCGCAGCTTGCCGCCTATAAAAATCTCTATAAAATAGGCTTCACGACGGATACGGTGGAAAACAGAATCGCTAATGCGGAAAGCGATACTGCTTTCTTGGAAAGCAAAGTTGTCCCTGTATTGTCTTTTGAATGTCGCAATATCAATCCGCATACGTTCGAGCGTTTATTGCACGCCTTCTTTGCTGCACAAAAACTGAATATCCGTTTAATAGGGAAAGACGGGAAAAGTTACATCCCAAATGAATGGTTTGATGTCGGATTAGATGTCATTGAAAAAGCCGCTGAATATATTGTCAACGGTACAATTAACCAATACCGAATGGACAACACAACTGGGAAAATCGTTCAAAAACTGATGAAGTAAAACAGTTTAACAATTAGGGGATTCTATCCATATGCCCTTTCGGTACTGTCCTTACCAACATTGGTTTGATTTGCAAAAATGTATTCTTATCTGCCATTTATCCCTTAAATTAAAGGCCGTCTGAAAACTTCAGACGGCCTTTTCAATTCAGCCTAAAGACTTAAGTCTTATGCCAAACCTTTTGCCTTCAACACTTCCAGCATGGTAGTGCCCAACTCGGCAGGGCTGCGGGTGTAAGCGATACCGGCTTTTTCGAAAGCGGCGAATTTTTCTTCGGCAGTACCTTTACCGCCGGAAATAATCGCACCGGCGTGGCCCATACGTTTGCCTTTAGGAGCGGTAACACCAGCAATGTAACCTACAACAGGTTTGGTTACGTTGGATTGGATGTATTCGGCTGCTTCTTCTTCCGCAGTACCGCCGATTTCACCGATCATGATGATGGCGTCGGTATCCGGGTCTTCTTGGAAGAGTTTCAGTGCGTCGATTTGGTTCATACCAGGAATCGGGTCGCCGCCGATACCGATACAGGTTGATTGACCCAAGCCCAGTTTGGTGGTTTGTGCCACAGCTTCGTAAGTCAATGTACCGGAACGGGAAATAATACCGATGCGGCCTGGAGTGTGGATGTGGCCCGGCATAATACCGATTTTGCACTCACCCGGAGTAATCACGCCCGGGCAGTTAGGGCCGACTAAGCGGGTACCGTTGCCGTTGGTTTCCAAGTAACGTTTGGCTTTGAGCATGTCCAGAGTTGGTACGCCTTCGGTAATCACAACGACCAAGCCTACGCCTGAATCAACGGCTTCAACGATTGAGTCCAAAACAAACGGAGCTGGAACGTAAATTACAGATGCGTCCGCGCCGGTTTCTTTAACGGCTTCTTTCATGGTGTTGAACACGGGCAGGTTCAGGTGGGTTTGACCGCCTTTGCCTGGGGTAACGCCGCCAACAACTTTAGTGCCGTAAGCCAGAGCTTGTTCGGAGTGGAAAGTACCGTTTTTACCGGTGAAACCTTGAACCAATACTTTGGTGTCTTTATTAATCAATACGCTCATTCTTTTCTCCTTAGGCGTTTACGGCTGCAACAATTTTTTCGGCTGCGTCATTCAGGCCGTCTGCAGAAGTCAGTTTCAGACCTGATTCGTTCAGGATTTTCGCGCCGAGTTCGGCGTTGTTACCTTCCAAACGAACAACGACAGGAACGTTGACGTTGATTTCTTTAACGGCTGCCACGATGGCTTCCGCAATCATGTCGCAACGTACGATACCGCCGAAGATGTTGATCAATACGCCTTTAACGGATTTGTCTTCCAAAATCAGTTTGAACGCTTCAACCACGCGGTCTTTGGTTGCGCCGCCGCCAACGTCCAAGAAGTTGGCAGGTTGGCCACCTTTCAGTTTGATGATGTCCATAGTGGCCATCGCCAAACCGGCACCGTTCACCATACAGCCGATGTTACCTTCCAGGGCAACATAGTTCAGGTCGAATTCGGAAGCTTTCAGCTCACGTTCGTTTTCTTGAGATTTGTCGCGCAAAGCGGCAATTTTCGGCAGACGGTAGAGCGCGTTGCTGTCGATACCGATTTTGCCGTCCACACAGGCCAAGTCGCCGTTTTCACGGACTGCCAATGGGTTTACTTCAAACAGGGCGAAGTCGTTTTCGATAAACGCTTTGTACGCGCCGGTCATCAGTTTGACGAACTCGTTGATTTGTTTGTCTTTCAAGCCCAGTTGGAAGGCAACTTCACGAGCTTGGCAAGGTTGCAGGCCGACCAGCGGATCAACGGTTACTTTGAAGATTTTTTCTGGAGTTTCGGCAGCAACTTTTTCGATTTCCACGCCACCTTCGGTAGAAGCCATGAATGTAACGCGGCGGGTAGAACGGTCAACCACTGCGCCCAAGTACAGCTCGGTTTGAACAGGATACATGTCTTCGCAAACCAAAACGCTGTTGACAGGTTGGCCGTTGGCATCGGTTTGGTAAGTTACCAAGTTGGTGCCAATCAGGCTTTCAGCCACTTCTTTAGCTTCTTCGCGGCTTTTAACGACTTTTACGCCGCCCGCTTTACCGCGGCCGCCGGCGTGTACTTGTGCTTTGACAACAGCGAATTTGCCGCCCAATTTGTCGTAAGCTGCAGCGGCTTCTTCGCCGTTGTGTGCCAAAATACCGCCTTGTACGGGCAAACCGTAGCTAGCCAGCAGTTCTTTAGCCTGATACTCGTGTAAATTCATGGATTTCTCCTTAAGGTGAGTGGGTTTTAGGAATCGCCCTGCGGCCAATCCCATATTTTCAGACGGCCCTACTATTTACTGAAGGGCAACCACATCCGCGCCAGCAGATACATGGTTGCACCGCCTCCCCCGAGAATAAAAAAGACGATGCCTTTTTTACGCGAATTCGGGCAGAGCAGATAAACGGCAAGGCTGAAACTGATAAACAACAATGCCACGCGCCAAACCAATTCTTTATCTTTGAAACGGTTGAGCGTATAAGTTTCGGTCATCATCACATACATCTGCCACAATGCGGCCATACACATGCTGATGATGCCCATCGGTATAAAGAAAATACCGACTATTTCTTTGTTCATAATGAATGTAAATGCTGTTTGTTTGTCTGACGGAATTATAAATCAGAAAACGAAGCTCTCGGAACATTCAATTTGTCGAAGGCCTTAAGGCCGTCTGAAAAGTTTCAGACGGCCTTAATGTCTATCAACCGTGCAAAGCGCGTTTGTCGGCCGCCAATGCAGCTTCGTGAACCACTTCGGACAAGGTTGGGTGGGCATGGATAATGCGGGCGATGTCTTCGCTGCTGGCGAAGAATTCGAGCGCAGTCACGCCTTCGGTAACCAATTCGCTGACAACCGGGCCGATCATGTGTACGCCCAAGATGCGGTCGGTTTTGGCATCTGCCAACACTTTAACCGTACCTTTGGCTTTGCCCATGGCCAATGCGCGACCGTTTGCACCGAAACCTGAAGTACCTTTTTTGTACTCCACGCCTTCGGCTTTGAGCTGCTCTTCGGTTTTACCCACCCAAGCGATTTCAGGATCGGTGTAAATAACAAACGGTACGTTGTTGAAATCGATATGCGGTTTTTGACCGGCAATGCGCTCGGCAACGGCAACACCTTCGTCGCTGGCTTTGTGTGCCAACATCGGGCCACGAACCACGTCGCCGATTGCCCATACGTTAGGCAGGTTGGTACGGCATTCGCCATCTACTTTGATAAAGCCGCGTTCGTCTTTTTCCAAACCTACGGCTTCGGCGTTCAGGCCTTTGGTGTTTGGAATACGGCCGATGGCAACGATCAGTTTGTCGAATACTTCGGTTTTGGCTTCGCCGGCAGCTGTTTCGTAAGCAACGGAAACGCCTTTGCCTTCAGATTTGATGTCGCCGATTTTCACGCCCAATTCAATGCTCAAACCTTGCTCTTTGGTGAAGTATTTGAAGGCTTCTTTGGCGATTTGTTGGTCGGCGGCAGCCAGGAAGGTCGGCGCAGCTTCAAGAATGGTAACTTCTGCACCCACGCGGTTCCATACGGAACCCATTTCCAAACCAATCACGCCGGAACCGATCACGCCGAGTTTGGCAGGAACTTCGGTCAGGTTCAATGCGCCTTCGTTGTCCAAAACGTTCACATTGTCGATAGCGACTTGTGGCAGCGGACGCGGTACGGAACCGGTCGCTACGATGACGTGTTTGGCTTCGATAACGGTTTTCTCGCCTTTGTTATCGACTTCGATTTGGTAAGCATCGCCATTTTTACCGGCAAAGGAAGCAGTACCGAACAGGCTGGTTACTTTGTTTTTTTGGAACAGGAATTTCACGCCGCCGGTCAGCTTGGTCACGATGGCATCTTTGCGCTCAATCATTTTGGCCGCGTCGAATTTTACGTCGCCGACAGTGATACCGTGTTCGGCAAAATCGTGTTGCGCGGCGTGGAAATGTTCACTCGATTGCAACAGGGCTTTGGAAGGGATACAGCCTACATTCAAGCAAGTACCGCCCAATGCAGGGGCATTGCCTGCTTTGTTAACGCCTGCATCGACGCAAGCGGTTTTGAAACCCAGTTGCGCGGCACGGATGGCGGCAACGTATCCGCCCGGGCCTGCACCAATCACTACTACATCATATTGAGACATCGTGTCATCCTTTGCTTTTGCAGTATCTCAAAATAAAAACGATACTTTTTGTTTCTTTTTTATTTTGAATGACTGCGTTTTGATGGTTTTAAGAAAAGGCCGTCTGAAAGTCCATACCTGCCGATTCATTCGAATCAAATGTTTCAGACGGCCTCAATCGTTTGTTGAGCCTATTGTAGCACGATACTACATTACGCTACATCTAAATAAAAATTCAGACGACCTTTTCATTAACAAATAAAAGGCCGTCTGAAACGATTACAGATCCAACAACAGGCGAGCTGGGTCTTCCAACGCGTCTTTAATGGCTACCAGGGTCAATACAGCTTCGCGGCCGTCAATGATACGGTGGTCGTAAGACAGAGCCAGATACATCATTGGACGGACAACAACTTGACCGTTTTCAACCACGGCGCGCTCTTTAGTGGCGTGCATACCCAAAATCGCAGATTGAGGCGGGTTGATGATCGGGGTAGACATCATAGAACCGAAAGTACCGCCGTTGGTAATACTGAATGTACCGCCGGTCAGATCTTCGATAGCGATTTTGCCGTCTTTGGCTTTTTTCGCGTAATCAACAATTGCTTGTTCGATGTCGGCAATGCTCATTTGGTCGGCATCGCGCAGGATTGGCACAACCAAACCGCGTGGGCTGCCAATCGCGATACCGATGTCGAAGTAGCCGTGGTACACGATGTCTTTACCGTCAACAGAAGCATTCACAACCGGGTATTTTTTCAGGGCGGCAACAGCGGCTTTAACGAAGAAGGACATAAAGCCCAGTTTTACGCCGTGTTCTTTCTCGAATTTATCTTTGTACTTCGCACGCAAGTCCATGATTGGTTTCATGTTGACTTCGTTGAATGTAGTCAAAATAGCGTTTTCTTGTTGAGAAGCCAGGAGGCGTTCTGCAACACGAGCACGCAGGCGGCTCATTGGTACGCGTTCTTCAGGACGTGCGCCGGCAGGAAGTGCAACAGCAGCAGCGGCTGCGGCAGGTTTGGCAGCGGCATTTTGTACGTCTTCTTTCAATACGCGGCCGTCACGGCCGGAACCTTGCAATGCGTTCACGTCAACACCGGTCTCGGCAGCCAGTTTGGCGGCGGCAGGCATAGCGGCGTTGTTTTGTGCAGCAGCAGGAGCGGCGGCTGGGGCTGCTTCGGCAGGAGCGGCGGCAGGTGCTTCAGCAGCGGCAGTAGCAGCTGTATCGATACGTGCCAAAACTTGGTCGGCAACAACGGTTTCACCGTCTTGCGCTACGATTTCAACCAATACGCCGGCTTGTGGAGAAGGTACTTCCAAAACCACTTTGTCAGTTTCGATATCGATCAGGATTTCGTCACGGGCAACTGCTTCGCCAACTTTTTTCTTCCATTCCAAGAGCGTGCCTTCAGATACGCTTTCAGACAGCATAGGTACTTTTACATCAATAATCATTTTGTGTCTCCAATGGCCCTTTCAGACGGCCTGTTGTGTGTTTTTAATTCTGCATATGGGCATTCCGCCTGAGCAGCCTCAGACGGAATGCCACTTGGTTTACAACGCCAAAGCGTCTTCAACCAATTGTTTCAATTGAGCAATGTGTTTGCTTGAGTAGCCCACTGCAGGCGATGCGCTGCTTGGACGACCGGCATAAGACAGTTTTTGCTCTTCGCTGATAACGTCTTCGATGCGGTGGCGGATTTGGTAGAACGCGCCTTGGTTTTTCGGCTCTTCTTGTGCCCAAACCACAGATTTTGCGTTCGGATATTTCGCCAGTTCAGCTTTAACCTCGTCGTATGGGAATGGATACAGCTGCTCAACGCGGACGATAGCAACATCATCTTCCAGTTTACGCTCAGCACGACCAGCTTCCAAGTCATAGTAAACCTGACCGGCACACAATACCACGCGTTTCACGCTGTCATTGCTTGCACGTTCTACGGTATCGCCGATAACCGGACGGAAGGTCGAACCTTCGGTGAAGTTTTCCAGCGGGCTCATTGCACCTTTGAAGCGCAACAGGCGTTTGGACATGAAAATCACCAGCGGTTTACGGTATGAACCCAAGACTTGACGTTGCAAGATGTGGAACATTTGCGACGCTTCAGACGGCATGATGACTTGCATATTGTTCTCGGAACACAGTTGCAACCAACGTTCTACGCGTGCAGAAGAGTGTTCAGGACCTTGACCGTCATAGCCGTGCGGCAGGATGGTGGTCAGACCACACAAACGACCCCATTTGGTTTCGCCTGAAGACAGGAATTGGTCAATAGTCACTTGCGCACCGTTGGCGAAGTCACCGAATTGAGCTTCCCAAATGGTCAGCTTGTCAGGTGCGGAGCAGGCAAAGCCGTACTCAAACGCCATCACGGCTTCTTCGTTCAAAATGGAGTCGATAACCAGGAACTCGCCCATGCCTTCGCCCATATGGCGCAGAGGAACATAAGTACCGTCGTCCCATTTTTCACGGTTTTGATCGTGCAATACTGCATGACGGTGTGAGAATGTACCGCGGCCGGAGTCCTCACCGGAGATACGCACGCCATAACCTTTAGTCAGCAGGCTTGCATATGCCAAGGTTTCTGCCATACCCCAGTCGATGGCTTGTTTGCCGGATGCCATGGCTTTACGCGCTTCAATCACACGTTTTGCAGTCGGATGCAGGGCAAAGCCTTCCGGCACGGCGGTAAACTTCTCGGTAAGGCGCTCAATATCCGCGGCAGGCAAACCGGTTTCGATGTGTTCGCGCCAATCTTTGCCTTGGTATTTGCTCCAGTCGATTTGCGTACGTTGGAAGTTGCTCAAAGTTGTTTGTTCAACATGTTCGCCTTTGTCCAAAGCATCACGGTAGGCTTGGATGTAACCGTCAGCCTCAGCTTGAGTTACCACGCCTTCGGCAATCAGTTGCTCGGTGTACAAAGCACGCGCACCTGGGTGTTGCGATACTTTTTTGTACATCATCGGTTGGGTCAAGGTCGGATCATCGCCCTCGTTGTGACCCCATTTACGGTAGCAGACAACGTCGACCACGATGTCTTTATGGAATTTTTTGCGGTAATCCAAGGCAGCTTGGATGGCAAAGCAAACACGTTCAGGATCATCGCCGTTCACATGGATAACCGGAGCGGAAACCATTTTCGCGATATCGGTACAATGTACGGTTGAACGGGTATCGCGGGTATCGGAAGTCGTAAAGCCGATTTGGTTGTTGATCACAATGTGAACGGTACCGCCGGTGGTATAACCGCGTGTTTTAGACAGGTTGAATGTTGCTTGGTTAACACCCAAACCGATAAATGCGGAGTCACCGTGAATCAATACCGGCAAGACTTTATCGCGGCCGTTTTCGCCCAAACGTTTTTGTTTGGCGCGCGCAGAACCTTCCACTACCGGGTTAACAATTTCCAAGTGTGATGGGTTAAATGCCAAAGAAACGTGCATTGGGCCGTGTGGCGTAGCGATATCGGAGCTGAAGCCCATGTGGTATTTCACGTCGCCGCTAGGCAATTTGATTTCGGCACGGCCTTCAAACTCAGCGAACAAATCGCTGGGTTTTTTGCCCAAAATGTTCACCAAAACATTCAGACGGCCACGGTGTGCCATACCGATGATGACTTCTTCTACACCGTCTTTACCGGCGTTTTGAATCAGGTAGTTCAAACCGGCAATCGCGCTTTCGCCGCCTTCTACACCAAAGCGTTTTTGGCCGACATATTTGGTATGCAGGTAGCGTTCCAGAGTTTCGGCAGCAGTCATTTCTTTCAAGATACGGCGTTTTTGTTCAACGCTGTAGCTTGGCGTAGACAGTACGCTTTCAAAATAATTGCGAACCCAGCGACGCTCTTCGGTATTTGGAATGTAGATGTACTCTACCGCGATATGGCCGCAGTAGGTTTGTTTGAGGTTGCTGATGATTTGGGACAGAGGCAGTTTGCTCTGACCGGAAAAATCGCCCTCGCCCATATTGAACTGAAGCGCCATGTCGGCATCTGACAGACCGTGGAATTTAGGATCGAGCGCTTCGATATTTTGAGGAGGAATACGTTTGAGCGGATCAAGTTGGGCTGCACCCACGCCTTGGATACGATAGGCAGAAATCAGTCGCAAAACGCTGACTTGCTTTTTCATCATTGCCTCATCCACACCGCCTGCGACGGCCGCGGCAATTTTCTTTTTAGCCAAAGTGGCAAATGATTCACGAATCGGTGTATGGGCAACATCGACAGCGACTGCGCCCGGCTGTTTACTCAAATCGGTAAAGTACTGTTTCCATTTTTCATCGACAGATTCCGGATTATCCAGAAACTTTTCATACAACTCCTCGATGTATGGCGCATTAGAACCAAACAGATAAGAGAAATTGAGTTTTTCGTCCATCATGGCGTGAGCTCTTTTCTTTAAAATATAAACAAAGGGTAGAATTCCGTGTTCTCCGAACGGAATTCAGGCCGTCTGAAATGACACTTTATTCTACCCTATTTCAAATCAAATTACCTGCTATCAACTTAATTAATTACGACCAACCTCATTGAAAACGGCAATTCGATTTTTTCAAACGACTTTTCAACAATATATTAATGTATTGTCTATTAGCGTTTATCTACCGGAACGTAATCGCGACGCTCTGCACCGGTATAAAGTTGACGTGGGCGACCAATTTTCAGTGCCGGATCGCTAATCATTTCATGCCAATGAGAAATCCAACCTACACTGCGCGACAATGCGAAAATAACGGTAAACATTTCAGTTGGAATGCCCAATGCGGACAAGACGATACCGGAGTAGAAATCGACGTTTGGATACAGCTTGCGTTCAACAAAGAATGGATCTTTCAGTGCGATTTGTTCCAATTCCATCGCCAGCTTGAATTTAGGACTGTCTTCCAAGCCCAATTCTTTCAAGACTTCATAACAGGTTTCGCGCATGATGCTGGCTCGTGGGTCCATATTGCGGTATACGCGGTGACCGAAGCCCATCAGACGGTATTTACGTTGTTTCACACCTTCCATGTATGCGGCAACATTAGATACATCGCCGATTTCGTCCAGCATCTTCAACACAGCTTCGTTTGCACCGCCGTGTGAAGCACCCCACAGACAGGCAATACCGGCAGCGATACAGGCAAATGGATTTGCACCAGAAGAGCCGGCCAAACGTACGGTCGAAGTAGAAGCGTTTTGCTCGTGGTCGGCATGCAAAATAAAGATGCGGTCGAGCGCGCGAGCCAATACTGGATTAGGTTTGTATTCTTCACATGGTGTTGCAAACATCATGTGCAAGAAGTTTTCAGCATAGGAAAGGTTATTTTTTGGATAATTGAACGGCAGACCGTTGGAATAACGGTAACACATTGCTGCAATTGTCGGGATTTTGGAGATTAAGCGGTAAATCGCAATTTTGCGGTGTTCAGGATTGGCAATATCCAAGCTGTCTTGATAGAAAGCAGACAAAGCGCCAACCACGCCAACCATCATCGCCATCGGATGCGCATCGCGACGGAAACCGCGGAAGAACCAAGTCAGCTGCTCATGCAGCATAGTATGGCGACCGACTGTGGCATCAAATTCTTTTTTCTGTTCAGGGGTAGGCAGTTCGCCGTAAATCAACAGGTAGCAAACTTCCAAGTAATCGGATTTTTCGGCCAACTGCTCGATAGGATAACCACGGTAATACAACAGACCTTCATCGCCATCAATATAAGTGATTTTGGATTCGCAACTTGCAGTTGACACGAATCCGGGGTCGAAAGAAAACAGACCTGTATTTTTAGTCAAAGCACGAATATCAACCACATCATGGCCGATACTTGCTTCCAATACTGGCAGTTCCAAGGTCTCTTGATTTGGGGTGGTGAGCTTGACTGATTTAGACATTCTTAAACTCCTTTGTAAGTTGGGGCTTTCGTTGCCGCCTAAGCAGCACGGTCCTTTTTTTCAGACGGCCTCAGTATGGAAAGAGCTTGTTCGGATTGGCATCACAAACAAGCTCTATAACACGTCATGCCTGTCTGATTTTTTCAAGCATGGGAATCAGGTGTTTCTTGTCCGTCGCCGAATGTCCGTTAATCAAGGCAAGCAACTCTTGGTCTTGAAATTCGAGGATTTCGGAAAATTCGGACAACTCCTGATCACTCAGGTGCTCGAATTCTTTTTCCATAAACCTGCCGAAGATTAAGTCTAATTCCAACAATCCCCGGCGGGTTTGAAAACGGATTTTCCGTTTGGCAATATCATCAAAAACCATCATTTCTTAAACGGCTCGTTTCAACATAATCTCTTTAATCTTACCGATGGCTCGGGTCGGATTCAAGTGTTTAGGACATACGTCTACGCAGTTCATAATGGTGTGGCAACGGAACAAACGGTATGGGTCGTTCAAATTATCCAAACGCTCATTAGTGATGGTATCACGGCTATCCGCAATGAAACGGTAAGCATTCAGCAAGCCAGACGGGCCAACGAATTTATCAGGGTTCCACCAGAATGACGGGCAGGCAGTCGAACAGCAAGCGCACAAAATACATTCGTACAAACCGTCCAACTCTTTACGTTCTTCCTGAGTTTGCAAACGCTCTTTGTCCGCATCGATAGGATTATCGTTGACAACGTAAGGTTTGATGGAGTGATATTGTTTGAAGAATTGGGTCATATCCACAATCAGGTCGCGGATAACAGGCAGACCTGGCAGAGGACGGATTTTAACCGGCTGTTTCAGACCGCGCAGATCGGTCAGACATGCCAAGCCGTTTTTGCCGTTGATGTTCATACCGTCAGAACCGCAAATACCTTCGCGGCAAGAACGGCGGAAAGACAATGTATCATCTTGTGCTTTCAGGCGCACTAAAGCGTCCAAAAGTTTAACGTCGGTTGGTTCCAATTCTAACTCGTAACGTTGCATATAAGGTTTGGCATCAACGTCCGGGTTGTAACGGTAAATTTCAAAACTCATTTTTTCCATGAGAAGTGTTCCTTTTCTCATAAACTGCCCAATGATTTTGTATTATGAATTCAAGCAGTTCAATGTGGGTATGGTTAGGTTTCAGACGGCCTTTAAGGTAAAGGCCGTCTGAAAACTCATCAATAAACGCGTTTAGCCGGTTTGATGTATTCCACGCTCAAAGGCTTGGTATGTACCGGTTTGTAAGACAAAGTATTGGTATCTGAATGATACAGGGTATGTTTCATCCAGTTTTCGTCATCGCGCTCAGGATGGTCGTCTGAAGCGTGTGCGCCACGCGATTCTTTACGCGCTTCGGCGGATACCAAAGTCGCTTTCGCCACTTCAATCAGATTATCCAATTCCAAAGCTTCGATACGCGCGGTATTCCACACTTTGCTCTTGTCTTTGATTTCAGTACGTTTCACGCGCTCGGCAATCTCCATGATTTCTCGAACGCCTTTGCTCAGAATCTCATCGGTACGGAACACACCGGCGTGCAGTTGTACGGAGCGTTGCAGCTCGCGACGCAATGCATCAACATTTTCGCCATCGGTTTGGTTGTCCAAACGCTCGATACGTTGGCGAGTCAACTCACCTGCATTAGCAGGCAGAGGTTTCCAGTCGCTTTGTTCTTTGATGAATTTAATCATGCTGTCGCCGGCAGCTTTACCGAATACCACCAAGTCCAACAGGGAGTTAGTACCCAAGCGGTTCGCACCGTGTACGGAAGCACAAGCACACTCACCTGCCGCATACAGACCTTTTACAGGCACTTCATAATCTTCACCTTGCGGAACGACAACTTCGCCATGATAGTTGGTCGGAATACCGCCCATCATGTAGTGGGTAGTCGGCACAACAGGAATCGGGTCTTTAATCGGGTCGATACCGGCAAACTGAATGGAAATCTCGCGGATGCCCGGCAGTTTTTCCATAATTTTTTCTGCGCCGATATGGTCGATTTTCAGCAAAACGTGGTCTTTGTTTTTACCGCAGCCGCGACCTTCGTAAATTTCCATTGCCATCGCACGGGAAACCACGTCACGGGAAGCCAAGTCTTTTACAGTCGGAGCGTAACGTTCCATAAAGCGTTCGCCGTCGGCATTCAACAGAATACCGCCCTCACCGCGTACCCCCTCGGTAATCAATACACCGGCACCGGCTACACCGGTCGGGTGGAATTGCCAGAATTCCATGTCTTCCAACGGAATACCTGCACGGGCACAAATACCCAAACCATCACCGGTATTCATATAAGCATTGGTAGAAGAAGCATAAATACGGCCGCCGCCACCGGTAGCAAACATCACAGCTTTAGCGTGGAAAATATAAACTTCGCCGGTTTCCATTTCCATGGCGGTTACACCGACTACGTCGCCGTTTTCATCACGAATCAAATCTTGCGCCGTCCATTCCACAAAGAATTGTGTATTGGCACGGACGTTTTGTTGGTACAAAGTATGCAGCATCGCATGACCGGTACGGTCGGCAACCGCACATGCACGTTCTACTGCGCGTTTACCGTGTTCGGCAGTATGGCCGCCGAAAGGACGTTGGTAGATTTTGCCACTTTCCACACGGTCGAAAGGCATACCCATGTGTTCCAACTCAATTACGGCTTCAGGCGCTGCGCGACACATAAACTCAATCGCATCTTGGTCGCCCAACCAGTCGGAACCTTTCACGGTATCGTACATGTGCCAATCCCAACGGTCTTCTTGTACATTACCCAATGAAGCAGAAATACCGCCTTGAGCCGCTACAGTATGAGAACGGGTTGGGAACACTTTAGACAAAACGGCACAATTCAGGCCGGATTTAGACAATTGGAGGGCTGCGCGTAAACCTGCACCACCACCGCCAACAATCACGGCATCAAACTTGCGAACAGGAAAACCCATATTTACCCCCAAATTACTTTAACTGAATACACCAAGCAGCCTACCAACCAAACGATAGTGGCAACATGTAAAAACAAACGCAAGCCGAAAGGCTTAATGTAGTCCATCCACAAATCGCGGATACCTACCCATGCATGCAGGAATACGGCCAAAAAGCTCACTTGGGTAAACACCTTCACCCAAGTTTGATCAAAAAATTCCTGCCATGCCGAATATTCTTTAGGCAACGTAAACAAAACAACCAAAAGAACCACGGTGTACACCAGCATGATGACCGCAGTTGCACGTTGCATTGCCCAATCGCGCAAACCGTAATGCGCACCTGTCAATTTACGTTCTACCATAACAAAGCTCCCAAAACGACGGTCAGAATCAAAGCAGAAGCAAATACAACTTTAGCAGTAGCACGGGCAGTATTTAATTCCAAGCCTTTATGCACATCCAAAAACAGAAAGCGGATACCAGCCAAAAAGTGATGCAGATATGCCCACAACAGACCGATAAGAATCAACTTCACAAACGGATTGGAGATAGCAGAACGATATGCTTCAAACAACGCTTCGCGATCCAGCGTTCCGGAGAAGAAATACAAGAGAACAGGCAGCATCACAAACAAGCCGACGCCGCTGATACGGTGAAGAATAGATACAATCCCCGGTATGGGCAATCGGATATTCGGAATTTCCAAAAATACCGGGCGTGATTTGGCGGACATGGTCAGTTCCTCTAGATTTATTATCAGCTCAAAACCTATAGCTCAGCACTACAATAAGCTACATAAACCATAATTTACCTGTTTTATCTCATTTTGAACAGTGCAATTTATAAATGCTCTAATGATTTTTACCAAAAAACTAATAAAATCAAACAATCATTCTTAGATTTTTTTTGTGTGATTAGCCTTTTTGTTACTTTCCTGCAATTAAGCCATCTCCCCATCAAAGCACTTACGATAACATCATTATGATTTGAGAATTGTATCTATTGCGAGATAAATTCTCATTCTTGATACCTTATCTTTACAAAGGTATAAGCCATTTTTAACTTATTGCCACTGCATTATCACCACTACTCTTACATAGTTATACATTCAAAGACATTTCATCCATCCCTAGATGGACTAAAATACAGTGCGATACCAACAATGTTTCCATACCTTATAAGGAGGCTGCATCATGACACACTCCCCTCATCAAAACACACCCGACCCGGAAGACTACATCCCCTCCTTCCGTCGTCGAAACTTGGACACATCCGGCTTTATGAAAAAACTCGGACGCTTTGCCGGCCGTCTGGGCAAACCTGTCGTCCGTCAACTTTATGCACTTTATTACCTTTGGGAATCTGAACACACGCCCAAACGGGCTAAAATGATTATTGTCGGTGCACTGGTTTATTTCCTCAGCCCTATCGACAGCATTCCCGACCTTCTGATTCCATTTGGCTTCAGCGATGACATTGCCGTCATTGCGTTGGTTTATTCTCAGATGAAAAACTATCTGACCGAAGATATTCAAGAAAAAGCCCAACAAGCGGCTGACAAGCTGTTTGGTTCTTAATTGGATAAAGTTCGACTACACATATATAAATACAAGAAGAAGGCCGTCTGAATATTCAGACGGCCTTCTCGGTTTATAACTTTTTTATTTCAAAGGCTGCATACCCATAACTTCCATCAGGAAGTTGGTAAATGCAGGATTGCTTGGCTTGGTATCCATGTTTTTCCAACGTTGCTGCCAACCGCGCAAAGCGCCTTGGATGTACTGTTTGGATTGCTCGGTAGTAATTTCACCACGTTGGCTGTCAACGGCAGAACGCAGATAAACTTCGTACATACTGTCATCGACAGAGTTGCGTCCCACTTGTTGGATACGGAAACGGTTCAAATATTGGGCAGCCTGAACTTTGGTCAGACTACCTTGGCTCACTTGTGTACTCAAGCGACGTGCTTCATCATGAATCTTGGAAACATCTGCCCAATGCGAAGGAGCCAAATGATAACCGGTAGCTGAAACTTGTGAATCAGCCTTAGGTTTCTTGACGTTGGTTGGTCGAACTGGCACTTCTTTCAATGTTGGAACATAAATCGATTCACAACCGGCAAGTGCCGCCACAGCAAGGATAGGAAGAATGTATTTTTTCATAATGCGCATTATAAGCATGATTCGTTGAAGAAACCAACTTTTGAATAACGGTATTCAAAGCTCATTAACTGAATTACAACAGATTTCATACTATATCTCAAGCCCATACGTAAAAAAGGCCGTCTGAAAACGGCCCTTTAACAACAATCCTATATTATGCCAAATCGGCAAACAGAGGCGTAGAAAGATAGCGTTCGCCATACGATGGCAACAAGACAACAATCAGCTTGCCTTCGTTTTCAGTTTTTTTAGCCAGTTGCAATGCGCTCCATACCGCGGCACCGGAAGAAATACCTACCAAAATGCCTTCTTTTTCAGCCATAGCGCGCGCAGTTTCAAATGCTGCTTCGTTAGGTACTTTGACAATGCTGTCGTAAACAGTCGTATTCAAAACGCTAGGGATAAAGCCTGCGCCCAAACCTTGAATCGGATGCGGGCCTTTTTCACCACCACTCAATACTGGAGAAGCTTCAGGCTCAACAGCCACGATTTGAACTTCGGGTTTGTATTTTTTCAATACTTCGCCCACGCCGGTAATCGTACCACCTGTACCCACGCCGGCCACGAAAATATCAACTTGGCCGTCTGTATCACGCCAAATTTCTTCGGCAGTAGTTTTGCGGTGAACTTCAGGATTAGCCTCGTTATCAAATTGGCGTGGCATAAAGTAAGTATCTGGATGTTCGTCCACCAAAGACTGGGCTTTAGCGATAGCGCCTGCCATACCTTCGGCAGCCGGTGTCAAAATCAGCTCTGCACCGAATGCACGCAACAGCATTTTGCGTTCTTTACTCATGCTTTCAGGCATAGTAATCGCCAATTTATAACCGCGGGCCGCACACACCATTGCCAAACCGATACCGGTATTGCCGCTGGTCGCCTCAACGATAACGGTATCTTTATTGATTTTACCGGCTTGCTCCGCCGCTTCAATCATGGCTTCGGCAATACGGTCTTTCACGCTGCTGCCCGGATTGAAAAATTCAAGCTTAACGGCGATTTGCGCTTTCAAACCCTCAGTCAAACGGTTCAATTTTACCAAAGGCGTGTTGCCGATCAGCTCGGTAATATTATTTGCAATTTTCATTTCCTGCTCCAGATTTAGATGTGATATAGCCTGCATATTAAACTCAGGCCGTCTGAAAAACCAATATCGAAAATTTCTTTCATTATAACTTTTAGTTTGGATAAATTAATATCCGCCCCGTTCAAAAATCAAAGCCATGGCAACCACAGCCTGCATGACAACCGCAACCAACCAACCCATTTGCAGCTGAGTAGCACTAAACAAAGCCGCCGACTGCCTGCACACGACCACGCGGTGCAGATAAAACACCAGCATCAACACGCCCTGCAAAACAAACCAATAAATCGGTTTCAAGGCATAAATTTTCAGCAAGGCCGCCCATGCAAAAACCGCGCCTGCCAATGGCAAGATGAAATAAACCACGCCTGCCAAGAAAACAAAAGCCAAAGTCATGACAACATTGGAAACCGCAAATAAGGTCAAACCGGCATATTCGCCTGCCGACCAAAACTTTTTGTCTTCCGTTTTACTGCAGTCATCGATAAAGAAAAAAATACTGGCGATTGTCAGATAAAAATGAGGGATAAACAAAGGGCCTGTATGCGTAAAGCCCCACATTCCGGGCAACAAGCGCGCGCCTAGTGCCGAAATCCCCAGCCACAACAACACCGCAGCCCAAAGCCATTGAAACCGCTGCGCGCGAAAAATAAATGCCAACGATACCGCAGCATACGCGACGGCAAACCAAAAATCCAAAGAAACCATCATGAATACTGCAACTCGCCTTCAAAAACGGTTTCAGCAGGGCCGGTCATTTGCACATCACCACCGTCTTCCCAACTGATAAACAATTCGCCGCCAGGCAGAGTAACACGCACAGGCGCACCCGCTTTCAGCAAGCCATTACGCACGCCGGCCACCACGGCCGCACACGCTCCGGTGCCGCAAGCCTGAGTTTCCCCCACTCCGCGTTCAAACACGCGCAGGCGGACTGACAATTTATCTTCGACCTGCAAAAAGCCGACATTGACCCGTTCAGGAAACTGCTGGTGCGATTCAATAGCGCCGCCCCAATGCTCTACCGGCGCCGTCTCAACATCATCAACCAAAATCACTGCATGCGGATTACCCATATTCACGCAGCTTACCGGTACAGACTCCAAACCGACCAAGACAATATGTGTCAGCGCATCTTTATTTTCACCATGTGCAGGCACAAACGGAATTTCAGACGGCATGAAACGCGGTTTACCCATATTGACAGTAACCAAACCGTTATCCAACAGCTTCGGCACAATAATCCCTTTGGCCGTTTCGACCAAGATTTCCGTTTTATCCGTCAAACCCTTATCCGCGACAAAACGCGCAAAACAACGCGCGCCATTGCCGCACTGCTCTACTTCCCGACCATCGGCATTGAAAATGCGGTACCGAAAATCGACCGCATCAGAAGAAGGCTTCTCCACTACCAAAAACTGATCAAAACCCACGCCGCGATAACGGTCCGCCCATTGGGCAAGCGGCGCAGCCAACGGATCAAAGTCCTGGTTGATGGCATTGACCACCATAAAATCATTGCCCAAGCCGTGCATCTTCGTAAATTTCAAAGTTTTCATTATTCATTCACATTCTTATTAAATCATTATTTCGGCACATTCTACACCAGAATGATATATCCGTTTCTATCTTGTTTTTCAGACGGCATTGCGCCCTTTTACCAATACTAACACCAGCCACCCTACAAAAATACTATACTTCCCACATTACAAACATTTCTTATTACAAGGATACACATTATGAAAAAAGTTCTCTTACCTGCCCTTTTGGCCGCTTCACTCAGCGCATGTACAGTCGGTACACCCGGCGTTTCCGTCGGCTTAGGCGTCGGCACCAGCATCGGCCGCCATGTCGGCTTGGGTACATCCATCAACATCCCTGTCGGCTTGGACAAAACCAAAACCACCAAAGACACAGATTCGGACGGCATCCGCATCACAGAAGAACAAATCGTAACCTATTTTGATGCGCACGGCACACCCAGCAACAGCGCAGTCAAAGGCGGCTTCCATCGCCAACTGATCAGCAAACGCAACAACGAATATGTCGTCCAAGACTTTTACAGCGACAACAGCCAAAAACGCACAGACCCCTACGTCCTCAGCCGCAGCCAGCTGATGCAGTTCCGCGCCACGCCAAGCAACGGCTCGTTAACCACTTACGCCTACAACGGCACCGTGATGCAGCAGCAAGTGTTCCAAAACGGCAAATTGGTTAACGCCAAATACTAAAGGCCGTCTGAAACGGCTGGAAAGCATGTGAAACTTGATTACAAAATATTTTTAACATTCAAACATTTGAAATATTTTGCACCATTTTCTTAAAAATATTGATTGACACATTTTTTCCAGCCATTATAATACGCCCCATTCCCCGATAGCTCAGTCGGTAGAGCGACGGACTGTTAATCCGCAGGTCCCTGGTTCGAGCCCAGGTCGGGGAGCCAAATTTAAAAAGCCTGAACTTCTGTTCAGGCTTTTTTACATCAATAAGGAACGATTGTTCTGTCCCAAAGAAAGCCCTGAATCCTCATAAGACCTTTGCAAAAGTCTCTATCCGCCAAACTGGCACGCCTTTCGTCCTACCCACTTCGTCTGGCGAACAGGTGCAAACAGCCCGAAACCTTTTTTCAGTCAGGTTTCGGGCTGTTTCGTTTTTTGAATGAACGGCATCTTTTCAGATGGTCTTGTTCATCAAATTTGGCACATTATTTCACACACGGATTGTCTAAAACGACCGAGACATGGCGTTCGGCTTTGTTCATATACGTCATGTGGACTTTCTTGCCTTTGAATTCTGCTTCGATGACGGATTCCAACGAGACAACATCTTGGGGAAAACTGAATTTTTTGTCATTTGCAGCAATGAATTTGACGGGTTTGTCGCGAAACAGCGAGTAGAACGACACGCCTTTATTACCTGCGGTCACAGCGCATTGCGTTTTGCTGTCGGTGGCGATGACTGAGGAAAGCGTATGGGGCTTGTGGGTACGGTCGGCGAAGGTGGTGTAGGAATCATACGATCCTAAGCTAGTCCTTAATACGAAGGTATTGCCAAGCCACTCATGGCTAGTCCTGTCTTCGGGAAGATTTTTCTCGATGGCTTTTTTGCCTGCAAAGAAAGAGCATTCTTTGGTTTTGTGGTTGCAGACTTTTTTAACGCTGAACTGTTTATCCGGAGAAATAATGACGGTTTCGGCGGCAAAGCTGTTTGCGCTTGCTGCGGTAAACATACAACTTAAAAGAAGTGAGCGGATGGGAAGGGACGGTTTCATTTTGTTTGGTGTATCGGTTGGTTTTTAATATTGATTGAGCGGATTTGAATGCAATAAACACTCAATATGCCTGCGGCGGAATAACTGCCGATATGTTGATTTCAATCTGCAAAACAGATAATACGAAGGCCGTCTGAAACTGATTTTTGGCGTTTCAGACGACCTTTGTTTGCTTTGCTGCGTGGGTTTAACGGAAGAAATCGCCCATGCCTGCAGGCAGGCCTTGGGTAAACGCACCCATGGTTTTATTGGTCGTTTCTTCGGCTTTTTCAGAAGCGGCATTGATGGCGGCCAATACCAAATCTTCCAGCATTTCTTTGTCGTCAGCGGCTTCTTGAATCAAATCAGGGCTGATTTCAAGTTTGCGGACAACGTGCGAACACGTCATCACAACTTTCACCAAACCATTGCCTGCTTCGCCTTCAACTTCAGTTTCAGCCAGCTTGGCTTGTGCTTTTTTCATGTTTTCCTGCATTTGTTGAGCCTGTTTCATCAGGCCGCCTAATCCGGCTTTTCCGAACATGTTTTACTCCTATGGGTTTGAATAAATGGGTTTCACTCATGCCGTCTGAAAAACGCTATTGCCTTTCAGACGGCCTTGTATATCAGTATTTTAAGAATGTCCTGCCAACTCTAAAGAATCCGGCAGCCATTGTGCTTCAAAGGTTTGCAAGATTTTCTGCGCCGTTGTATCCGCTTCCAGCAAATCTTGCGCCTGCTGCCGCCCTTCTTCTTGAATACGTTTGCGGCGCATAACCGGCGTTTCCCAGCCTTTATCATCCTGCCAAGGCTCGGTTTGCAGCCTTAAATTGCCAAGATGGTAAGCCTCGCTCAACGTCTGGCAGATTTTATCCAAGCGCTCTTTATTGGCAGTCGCTTTGGCCTCATCCGTCAACGACAGCATGATTAACCCTGCCTCCGCATCATAACTCGTCCATGCCGCATTTTGCGCCAACATCTGCGCCGCGCCTAACTTACGGGCGAAGCGTTCGATGATGCTGTGCCAATTCTCTGTTTTAAACTCAGGCAAAGGAGCGAACTGAAGCTCTTCTTCATCCCCCTCCTCTTCTTCAGGCTCAGCAGACGCAACCGGCTGCGGCACTTCCATCACATCAGCACGGTGTGAATCTTCATATGTATATGCTTCATCAAAATACGGAGGTGGAATTTCCTCATCCATGTGCGGATATTCTTCCGGCTCAGAGGCCGTCTGAACTTTTGCAACAGGCAATGGCTCCGCAGTTTCTTGTATTTGCGCCGTTTGTGTTTGAGGCGTTTCGTCCAATACTTGGCTCGGCATTTCCTCCCAAGGCGGTACATCCGCCTGTTGTTGAACAGACTGAATAGTTTCTTCAGACGGCCTTTCAACGATATCCTGTTTGCTCGGAACGGCCTCTTTCTCAATCGCCGGTGCTGCTATCGGCTCAGATTTCGGCAGCTGAAAAGGCTTTTTTTCGGCCTCAGCTTTCTGATGGTCGGAATGCAAATCCGTGTGTTCAATTTGACTTTGCGTATCGCAACCCGAAGCAGCCAACGGCGCAAATGCAAGCATGCGCAAAAGCGTCATGACAAAACCGGCATACTCGTCCGGAGCCAGCGGCAAATCCTGTTTGCCATGAATAGCACATTGATAATAAAGCTGAATCTGCTCGCCACTCAAAGCCTGACTTAATCGCAGCAAAGTTTCACGTTCAGGGTCGTCATTCGCTAAGGCGGAAGGAATGGTTTGAATCAAAGCCAAACGTTGCAACAGCATGGCCAATTCTGCCAATGCGCTGTCAAAACCAATCGCTCTGGCGGACATTTCCTGAGCTTTTTCCAACAAGGCCTCACCATTTTGATTGATGATTCCTTCAAGCAATTCAAACAAATATCGTTTATCGACCGCTCCGATCATCTGACGGACATCTTGTTCGGCCACTTTACCCGAACCCATGGCAATCGCCTGATCCAAAAGACTCAACGCATCGCGCATCGAACCGGCGGCGGCACGTCCTAAAAGCTGCAAGGCCTGCGGCTGATAAGGTACATTTTCACGGTCCAATACATGTGCCAAATGCTCGGCAACCTGTTGGGTTGTCATGTTGCGTAAAACAAACTGCAAACAGCGGCTCAATACAGTAATGGGGACTTTGTGCGGATCGGTGGTCGCCAAAATGAATTTAACGTGTTCAGGCGGCTCTTCCAAAGTCTTCAGCATGGCATTGAACGCGCTTTTGGAAAGCATATGCACTTCGTCGATGATATAGACTTTGTATTTACCCGCAGTCGGCGCGTATTGCGCGTTTTCCAACACTTCGCGGATATTGTCGATACCGGTATTCGATGCCGCGTCGATTTCCAATAAATCCACATAACGGCCGCTGTCGATTTGCGTACAGCTTTCACACTGACCGCATGGCTCGCCATGCACGGCATTTTCGCAGTTCAAGCTCTTGGCCAAAATCCTGGCAATCGTGGTCTTGCCCACACCGCGCGTCCCTGTCAGCAGATAGGCATGGTGCAGACGGCCTTCGTCCAGCGCGTTGCGCAGGGCTTTGACGACGTGTTCCTGACCGACCAAATCGGCAAAGGTTTTCGGACGCCATTTTCGTGCAAGAACTTGATAAGCCATGTTGTTTCTCTACGGGAAATAAATCGGAAGGCCGTCTGAAAAGAATTATCCGCTCTTCAGACGGCCTCAGAAAATGGCATATATTCTAGCATTTTTTTGATTTTTATTAAGGATTTTCTATCAAACCGACAGCGACAGCATGTCATCGCAATGTTAGAATGCTACATAAATGATAAACAATTTGAAGCTTGAATCATTATGTCTGAAATCATACTACGCAACCAATCAGCCACTATGCAAGTCAATACAATGGGCGGATACATTGATTCTCTGATTTTAAAAGGACGGGAAGTCTTATTTCCGAAAACCAGCGTTCAAGTGGGCGATGACACAAAATTACGCGGCGGCATGCACGTCTGCTTACCCCAATTCGGACCTGACAGCAAAAATCATCTGGCCCAACATGGTTTCGGTAGAACTTCAGACTGGGAAATCCGCCATCAAAATGAATCGGATATCGGCTTGAAATTAATCAGTACAGAAAAAGGCTATGAACACGTCGAATGGTTGCTCGATTACAGCCTGCCTAACGAAAATGAAGCCATCGCCACCCTAACCGTCTGCAATTACGGCGAATCGCCCGTCCGCACATCCCCGGGATTCCACCCCTACTTTACCGCCGCCGGCACACAATTTGATTTCAACGGCGCGCCATACGATGCCGACTATATCTCCCATACCGAATTTGTTTCCTCCGACCAGGATGCACACGTTGCATTTGACGGCTTGAAACTGGATATCCGCACCCAAAATCTGCCTGTGTATGCCCTCTGGAGCGATCGAAACGGCCAATATACTTGTGCAGAGCCAACCGCAGAAGGCAATGCGTTTTTATCCCCTGCCCGAGGCGGACAGTTTGTTTCAGGGCATAGCAAAAAACGTTACGCCATGAAAATCAGACTGACGGCTTAAATTGTTCTGCAAAAGTCATGAATACTTAAAAACCACCCCAAAGGGTGGTTTTCTTATGGCTTACAGGCCATTGTTATTGATTGCATTCGCAATATCACGTACCGCTGTTACATACATACGGCTGTGGTTGTATTGCCATACTGTGTAGAAGTTATTCAGGCCCAAATAGTATTCAAATACACCCGGGCTGGTTTCCAAAGCATACAACACAGCCTTTTCATTATCCGCAACAGCAGCTTGAGGCACCACACCCAAAGCTTTGAAATCCGCAACTGTACGTGTCAAAGCTGTTTTCTCATCGATAATCGCCTGCAAGTGCGGAGTAATCGTCAGACTTACCGGCACAACCATCTTACCGCCTGTCTGCCAGCCATGCTGTTTCATATAATTGGCGACAGAAGCCGCCACATCGCCGACATTATTCCAAATATCGCGATGACCATCACCATCATAGTCCACCGCCCATTTACGGTAGCTTGAAGGCATAAATTGCGGCATACCCATCGCACCGGCATAGCTACCTTTGAAGTCAAAGACATTTTCTTTTTCTTCTTTTGCCATCTGCAGAAGTTCGCTCAACTCGTTTTGGAAAAACTCGGCACGGCGGGGATAATCAAAGGCCAATGTACTCAAGGCATCGGCAACGCGGAAGCTGCCCGTATTTTTGCCGTAATTAGTTTCGATACCGAGAATCGCCACAATCAATTCGGCAGGTACGCCGTATTTGCGTGCCACATCATCGATTACGGCACGGTTTGCCGCATAGAATTGTCTGCCGCCGTTAAATTTGACCGCACCAGAGTTACCGGTACGGAATTCATACCAAGGACGCGAAGTGCTTGGGCGGTACATAATGGTAATAATATTGCCTTTATACACCACGCCATTGAAGAAGTTACGCAATTCTTCCGCACTGAAACGGCGGTTTTTCACTTCATACTGGATAAACTGCTGAACATTGACGTTCTCATTGAAACCGCTGCTGGCAACAGATTCAGCCGCAGCATCAAATACAGGGCGTTTTGCAGAGGAAACAGGCTCAACCGGTTTTGCCGTATCAACAGCAGGCTTTTGCGGGGTACTACATGAAGCCAGAGCCAAAGCAGCCAGACCCATCCCAAAGATTTTGATTTTATTCATAAATAATCTCTTTATTAATATACTATGACAAATCCGAATACGAAAGAATATTCGTCCAACACATCATCTCTCTATGCCAACTGCTATACTTTTTAATCAGCCAAAAATATAGACAACTCGGCACTGATTTGCTTCGGCTCAAGCACATAGACAAGGCCGTCTGAAACCCAAGGAAACCCTTGATTTTCAGACGGCCTTAAATGAATCAATTACTCAGCAGCTGCAACAACAGCAACGGTAATTTTAGCAACAGCGTCAGTGTGCAAAGCCACTTCAACTTCGTATTCGCCAACAGCTTTCAATGGACCATTAGGCAGACGTACGTTTGCTTTAGCAGCTTGGATACCGGCAGCAACAATCGCTTCAGCGATGTCGGCATTGGTAACAGAACCGAACAGACGACCATCAACACCGGCTTTTTGAGCAACAGTAATGGTTTGGCCTTCCAGTTTTTCTTGACGTGCTTTAGCATCAGCCAAGATTTCAGCTTGTTTGGCTTCCAATTCAGCGCGGCGTGCTTCGAATTCTTTCATGTTGGCTTCGGTTGCACGTTTTGCTTTACCGGCAGGAATCAGGAAGTTGCGTGCGTAACCGTTTTTAACGGTAACGATGTCACCCAAGTTACCCAGACCGCCGATTTTTTCTAACAGAATAATTTGCATGATTTAAACTCCAAAATTATTTGTGTTGATCGGTGTAAGGCAACAGAGCCAGGAAACGGGCACGTTTTACAGCAGTAGCCAACTGACGTTGGTAGTGTGCTTTAGTACCAGTAATGCGGGCAGGGATGATTTTGCCGTTTTCAGAGATGAAGTCTTTCAACAAATCAACTTGTTTGTAATCAACTTCTTGGATTTTTTCAGCCGTAAAGCGGCAGAATTTTCTACGTTTGAATGATTGACGAGCCATTGTCGTTTAACCTTTATATTCTTTAATGTTCTGTATGCGTAGTACCGGCTTGGGGAAGCGTTGGCTGCGTTGCGCCAAAAAACCTTCCGACTCGATGATGACATCTTGCCGATACTGCCATTCCTCAGCCTGCTTACCTAAAATCCGCGCAGGAATTTCAAATTTGACCAGACATTTCTGTCCGTTTTCTTCCTGCCAAGACTCATGTTGTAACACAACATCTAAAACAGGAACCCCTGCCGGCGTATATCTCAAAGGCTGAACCTGCAAGATACGGGCGGTAAGCTTAATCAGATTGTTCAATCTTATTCGGCTGCTGCAACTTCTTCAGCTGCACCGTTCAGCAAGTTTTTTGCTTTTTCGCCGCCCAGCATTGGGGAAGCTTCAGTTACAGCGTGTTTTGTTTTGATGGTCAGGTGACGCAGTACGGCATCATTGAAGCGGAAAGCAGTTTCCAGCTCTTCAACCACTTCAGGAGTAGTTTCGATATTCATCAAAACATAGTGTGCTTTGTGGATTTTGTTGATTGGGTAAGCCAATTGACGACGGCCCCAGTCTTCCAAACGGTGGATTTTACCGCTGGCTTCAGTAATCATGGTTTTGTAACGCTCAACCATAGCAGGCACTTGCTCGCTTTGATCAGGATGAACGATAAACACGATCTCGTAATGACGCATGTTATCTCCTTATGGATGATTAAAAACAGCCTTTCACCATGCGAAGTAAAAGGCAAGGCAAAGAGGCTGAATTTTATCCGCATTTCTTAAAAAATACAAGTCCGGATTCAAAATCCACTTTCTTTTCAATTAAAAAAACAACATTAGGCCTTATGGTTATTTCCTAGCAAACCACTCAACTATCTGCCAAAAATCTGCTAAAATCTGCCCATCCTAATAAATACAGCATCAGAAGGCACACAATCATGGCTCTTTTGCAGATTTCAGAACCCGGCATGTCCGCCGCCCCCATCAACACCGCCTCGCCGTAGGCATTGATTTAGGTACAACCAACAGCTTGGTTGCCACCGTCCGCAGCGGCAGCGCAGTCTGCCTGCCCGATTCAGACGGCCGCGCCACCCTGCCTTCGGTTGTCCGTTATTTAGATGGCGAAGTTGAAGTCGGCAAAAACGCCCTTTCTGCCCAAAAAACCGATCCGCTAAATACAATCAGCTCGGCCAAACGCCTGATCGGCCGCACCCTTACCGACCTCGCACAAGAGGCGCAATACCTACCCTATCGATTTACACCCAATGAGCGCGTGGTCGAGTTAAACACCCGTCAAGGTGCGAAAACACCTATCGAAGTATCGGCAGAAATCCTCAAAGCCCTCAAATCGCGTGCCGAAGAAACATTAGGCGGAGATTTGATCGGCGCCGTCATTACCGTACCTGCTTATTTTGACGATGCCCAACGTCAAGCCACCAAAGATGCCGCACGCTTAGCAGGTTTGAATGTCTTGCGCCTTCTTAACGAACCGACCGCCGCCGCAATCGCCTACGGACTGGACAACGCTTCAGAAGGCACGTTTGTCGTTTACGATTTAGGCGGTGGCACATTCGACGTATCCGTATTGCAACTGACCAAAGGCCTGTTTGAAGTGAAAGCCACCGGCGGCAACAGCGCATTGGGTGGTGATGACTTCGACCATCGTTTGTTCTGCTACCTACTCGAACAAAACGACCTCTCCAAACTCAACGAACAAGACAGCCAGCTTCTGCTTTCCCTTGTTCGTACCGCCAAAGAAAAACTGACCACTCAAACCGAAGCCGTCATCGAAACCACACTTTCAGACGGCCATAAAGTTCATACCGTCATTACCCGCCAAGAGTTTCACAACCTGACCCAAAATCTGGTACAAAAAACCATCGAGCCCGTCAAACAGGCTTTGAAAGATGCCGGCGTGACCAAGGCGGATGTCAAGGGCGTGATTATGGTTGGCGGCTCTACCCGCATGTTGCACGTTCAACAAGCAGTTGCCACATTCTTCGGACAAACCCCACTGAACAATCTCAATCCTGACGAAGTGGTCGCACTCGGTGCCGCCATACAGGCAAACGTCCTTGCCGGCAATAAAACCGACGGCGAATGGCTGCTGCTGGACGTTACGCCTTTATCGCTCGGTCTAGAAACCTACGGTGGTCTTGCCGAGAAAATCATTCCTCGCAACTCCACCATTCCTACCGCACGCGCGCAGGACTTCACCACTTTCAAAGACGGTCAAACCGCTATGACGATACACGTCGTACAAGGCGAGCGCGAACTCGTTTCCGACTGCCGCAGCCTTGCCAAATTTACCCTGCGCGGCATTCCGCCCATGGCCGCAGGCGCAGCGCGTATCCGCGTGACCTTCCAAGTGGACGCTGACGGATTGCTGTCCGTTTCCGCACAAGAACAAAGCACCGGCGTACAGGCGCAAATCGAAGTCAAACCTTCCTACGGTTTGGACGACAGCACCATCACCCAAATGCTCAAAGACAGCATGAGCAACGCCGCCGAAGACATGGCCGCACGCGCACGCGCCGAAGCCGTAGTCGAAGCCGAAAGCCTGACCGACGCCGTCAACGCTGCTCTTGAATTGGATAGCGATTTGTTGGAAGCCGAAGAATTGCAACAGATTCAACAAGACATTGCTGCTTTACAAGGTCGTCTGAAAGACGGCAAAGCCGAAGATATCCGTGCCGCCGTTGCCAAACTCAGCCACAGCACCGACAACTTCGCCGCCAAACGCATGAACCGTAATATCCAACGCGCGCTGACAGGGCAAAGCGTTGATAATATTTGATGCCTAAACAGTTTCAGACGGCCTCGAAAGATACAAAGGTCGTCTATCTAATACCCAAAAACCGAAACGATTTCTTTTATGAGACTCTGGCACCAAACCCTCATCCCGCTACTCCCCCGCGCCCAGCTTTTGGGGCAACACCGCGAATGCGCCGCGCTTCGCGGAGCGGGTTGGGGCAGGCCGCATGCGACGGTAAATTATGTCTTCACCCATTCGCCTTACAAGCTCTATCTGTATCACGCATTGATTATGGAAGAGATGGGAAGGCGCGGTTACAAGCCTGACGTTTTATAGAAAGACCCGTTGTATCGCGGCAAAGCCGTTGCCCCATACCACACACACGCAGCTGAAACAGCCACTTCGCCGATTTATGCCGAACATGATGATGCCTACTTGGACGAATGTCTGGAAAATTTAAGAAGTAAAGGCATCATGTTATAAACCCATTTTTCAGACGGCCTGAATATTGAATACCCAAGGCCGTCTGAAGCCGCTTTAACCACAACCACTCTTAAACAACCGAGACAATAAAAATGCCAAAAATTACCGTACTCCCACACGCGACATTATGCCCCGAAGGCGCGGTTATCGAAGACGCACCGGAAGGCCAAACTGTCCTTGACGTACTGCTCGACCACGACATCGAAGTCGATCATGCCTGCGAAAAATCATGTGCCTGCACCACCTGCCACGTGATTATCCGCAAAGGTTTTGACAGCCTGGAAGAACCGACCGAATTGGAAGAAGACCTACTCGACCAAGCATGGGGTTTGGAAGCTGATTCACGTTTGAGCTGTCAGGCGGTCGTTGCCGATGAAGATTTGGTGGTGGAAATCCCCAAATACACCATCAACCACGCTCGCGAAGACCATTAAAACGAGATTTAATGAAAAAGGGCCGTCTGAAACCATGTGCGTTATGGTTTCAGACGGCCTTTTCATTACATCCCAAATTATTCGATATGAGGAAAAATAAAACGCATACGCGAAATCTGCATAGCAGCCACCTTCTGAGTAGCAGAATAATTTTCGATTTTTTCTTGAATTCTGATTTGATGCATATTGCCGTGATGCTTAGGAGCAGATTTTTGAGGCTCGCTTGTCGCCTGCAACTCTTGCTCTGTTTTCAACGCCTCCTCTGCCTCGATGGCCGAAAGTGCAGCCTCATCCCTTACCAAACCGAAACGCTCGATAATGGCATTGGCTTCATCTATATAATGAGATTTGTCCGCGCCATTTTCCAACACCACATCTTCAAGCACGACCGACAAATGCTTGCCGCAATTTTCGATACGCTCTGCGATACGCGAATAAACCATCCAACGTTTCAACCTCAATGCGCCTGCATCGTCATTGGGTGAAGCGGCATCCAGTTTAATTAAGCCATAGTGCTTACCGTAATACAGGCGGAACACAAGTTGCTTCAAACCTTCTGTTTCGTCCAGCATCCGATAAAGTTCGCGAACCAACAGTAGCAAACGGTCAAATGCGCCTGCTTTCGACAGATACTCCGGATCATCTGAAGCAAGCGCGTAAATGAGCTTGGACAATTTGGCGTTGAGTGCGTTATTCATCATTTTTCCTTTTATTTTTACGTGATGGATTTCGTATTAAGAGCCGTTCCAGATGATTTGGTTGCATTGGAATAATGTAAATTATTCATGCGCAAACCATCATTCAAAACGGAATAAAATATATAAAACGGCAAATTCAAAGCGAATGTGCCGTAGTTTTTAAGTGTCGTGCCGTATTTTAACGCAAATATGCTATTTTGTTAAAAAATACCCACATTATTTATATCCGCATCTGCAGTAAAACAATCTAGCAGTCCACCTGCTTCTTGATTAAAATAATTACCAATAGCCCAAACCCAAAAAAGGAACACATCATGAAATGGACAGATACCCAACGCATCGCCGAAGAACTCTACGACCTACACGGCGACAGCATCGATCCGAAAACCGTACGCTTTACCCAACTGCGTGATTTAATTATGGCTTTGCCTGAATTTGACGATGACCCAGCACGTTGCGGCGAGCGTATTCTCGAAGCCGTGCAACAAGCATGGATAGATGAAGCAGAATAATCTTTCTTCCATTACATCAAACAAGACCTCAGGCTGTTTTTCAGACGGCCTGAGGCCTTTATTAAATCTATTCATACAATTTCGGAAAATTTCGAAATTGACTCATACTGACCTCAAATTTATTATGCAGTCTGACAACGAATAAAAGATATGCAGAAGGTGCATAACCATGAATCACGCTCGAGAAATTAACGCATTAAATCACAGCCTTTCCGATTTAAAAGGCGATATCAACGTTTCATTCGAATTTTTCCCGCCGAAAAACGAACAAATGGAAACCATGCTGTGGGATTCCATCCATCGCCTGCAAACCCTGCACCCGAAATTTGTTTCCGTAACTTACGGTGCAAACTCAGGCGAGCGCGACCGCACTCACAGCATCGTTAAACGCATCCAACAAGAAACCGGCCTTGAAGCCGCCCCTCACTTGACCGGTATCGATGCCAGCCCTGACGAGTTGCGTCAAATTGCCAAAGACTATTGGGACAGCGGTATCCGCCGCATCGTTGCCCTACGTGGCGACGAGCCGCCCGGCTACGAGAAAAAACCTTTCTATGCCGAAGATTTGGTCAAACTGTTGCGCTCCGTTGCCGACTTTGACATTTCCGTAGCAGCCTATCCTGAGGTACACCCGGAAGCCAAATCCGCTCAAGCCGACTTGATCAATCTGAAACGCAAAATTGATGCGGGTGCAAACCACGTTATCACCCAATTCTTCTTCGACGTGGAAAGCTATCTGCGCTTCCGCGACCGTTGCGTGATGATGGGCATCGACGTTGAAATCGTTCCCGGCATCCTGCCTGTAACCAATTTCAAACAATTGACCAAAATGGCCCAAGTGACCAACGTCAAAATCCCAAGCTGGCTGTCTAAAATGTACGAAGGTTTGGATAACGACCAAGGCACGCGCAACCTTGTTGCCGCCAGCATCGCCATCGATATGGTCAAAGTCCTCTCTCGCGAAGGTGTCAAAGACTTCCACTTCTACACCCTCAACCGCAGCGAACTGACTTACGCCATCTGCCATATTTTGGGTGTGCGTCCCCGTTAATAAAACAGACGGCCTCCCCATTCTGATTTACAATATCGAACATTCAGGCCATACCGGCCTGATTAAAAATTCCAACTAGGAGAGTTAACATGACAACATTGCATTTTTCAGGCTTCCCGCGCGTCGGAGCCTTCCGCGAATTGAAATTCGCACAAGAAAAATACTGGCGCAAAGAAATCAGCGAGCAAGAATTGCTGGCTGTTGCTAAAGACTTGCGCGAGAAAAACTGGAAACACCAAGCTGCTGCCAACGCTGATTTCGTTGCTGCAGGCGATTTCACTTTCTACGACCACATCCTCGACCTGCAAGTTGCTACCGGTGCCATCCCTGCCCGTTTCGGCTTCGACAGCCAAAACCTGTCTTTGGAACAATTCTTCCAACTGGCCCGTGGTAACAAAGACCAATTCGCTATCGAAATGACCAAATGGTTCGACACCAACTACCACTACTTGGTGCCTGAATTCCACTCCGATACCGAATTCAAAGCCAATGCCAAACACTACGTTCAACAGTTGCAAGAAGCCCAAGCTTTGGGCCTGAAAGCCAAACCGACCGTTGTGGGTCCGTTGACTTTCCTGTGGGTCGGTAAAGAAAAAGGCGCCGTTGAATTCGACCGTCTGAGCCTGTTGCCTAAACTGTTGCCTGTTTACGTTGAAATCCTGACTGCTTTGGTTGAAGCAGGTGCCGAGTGGATTCAAATCGACGAACCTGCTTTGACTGTTGACCTGCCTAAAGAGTGGGTAGAAGCATACAAAGACGTTTACGCTACTTTGAGCAAAGTAAGCGCCAAAATCCTGTTGAGCACTTACTTCGGTTCTGTTGCCGAACACGCCGCATTGTTGAAATCCCTGCCTGTTGACGGCCTGCACATCGACCTGGTACGCGCCCCTGAGCAACTGGACGCATTTGCCGACTACGACAAAGTTCTGTCTGCCGGCGTTATCGACGGCCGCAACATTTGGCGCGCCAACCTAAACAAAGTTTTGGAAACTGTTGAGCCTCTGCAAGCCAAACTGGGCGACCGTTTGTGGATCTCCAGCTCTTGCTCTTTGCTGCACACTCCATTTGACTTATCAGTTGAAGAAAAACTGAAAGCCAACAAACCTGACCTGTACTCTTGGTTGGCATTCACCCTGCAAAAAACCCAAGAATTGCGCGTTCTGAAAGCCGCATTGAACGAAGGCCGTGATTCTGTTGCCGAAGAACTGGCCGCCAGCCAAGCTGCTGCCGACTCCCGTGCCAACAGCAGCGAAATCCACCGTGCAGACGTTGCCAAACGCCTGGCCGATTTGCCTGCCAACGCAGACCAACGCAAATCTCCATTTGCCGACCGTATCAAAGCGCAACAAGCATGGTTGAACCTGCCTTTGCTGCCGACTACCAACATCGGTTCCTTCCCACAAACTACCGAAATCCGCCAAGCACGCGCAGCCTTCAAAAAAGGCGAACTGTCTGCCGCCGATTACGAAGCCGCGATGAAAAAAGAAATCGCCTTGGTAGTTGAAGAGCAAGAAAAACTGGACTTGGACGTACTGGTACACGGCGAAGCCGAGCGTAACGACATGGTTGAATACTTCGGCGAACTGTTGAGCGGTTTTGCATTCACCCAATACGGCTGGGTACAAAGCTACGGTTCTCGCTGCGTGAAACCACCTATCATCTTCGGTGACGTAAGCCGTCCTGAAGCCATGACTGTCGCCTGGTCTACTTACGCACAAAGCCTGACCAAACGCCCGATGAAAGGTATGTTGACCGGTCCTGTAACCATTCTGCAATGGTCTTTCGTCCGCAACGATATTCCTCGCTCTACCGTATGCAAACAAATCGCACTGGCTCTGAACGACGAAGTATTGGACCTGGAAAAAGCAGGCATCAAAGTCATCCAAATTGACGAACCTGCCATCCGCGAAGGTCTGCCTTTGAAACGTGCCGATTGGGATGCCTACCTGAACTGGGCCGGCGAATCTTTCCGCCTGTCCTCTACCGGTTGCGAAGACAGCACCCAAATCCACACTCATATGTGCTACTCTGAGTTCAACGACATCCTGCCAGCCATCGCCGCTATGGACGCTGACGTCATCACCATCGAAACTTCTCGTTCCGACATGGAGCTCTTGACTGCGTTCGGTGAGTTCAAATACCCGAACGACATCGGCCCAGGTGTTTACGACATCCACAGCCCACGCGTACCGACTGAAGCTGAAGTTGAGCACCTGTTGCGCAAAGCCATCGAGGTTGTACCGGTTGAACGTCTGTGGGTTAACCCAGACTGCGGCCTGAAAACACGTGGCTGGAAAGAAACTTTGGAACAACTCCAAGTGATGATGAACGTAACCCACAAACTGCGTGCCGAACTGGCTAAATAATGTGAGTTAGATGAAAAGGCCGTCTGAAAATTTTCAGACGGCCTTTTTTTTATTTATCGATATTTAAACCATAAAGATTACAGCTTCAACAACTTACAAAATCCCTGTCGTTGTATGATGTTCTTCCACTCCTGATGTATACACGTTCTTAGTATGGTGATACACAGTCTCTTGAGTCGTTTCGACAATATGGTTGGCTTCTGACAAGATATCGCTCAATGCGACTTTACTGCCGGTCGTATTCACCTTTTTCAGTGCTTCGCCGTTATGGCTATTGCCTTCTGAATACGTTTTGATGTCGTTTTCAAAGCGTAGCCATGAATCATACAGTTCGCCTTTAATGTCCGTCATGATTTTATTGTTGGCTACATTTAAAGATGCCTTGCCCTTAGGGTTGGTACTGTGTACGTCTACCAAAGCATCATTCAGAGTACCACCAAGTTTCAATGTGTTATTGGTGATGTTGTACTCTTTGGCATTGCTTTTCAAATAAGCAAATTCGACATAGCCGTCCGATTTTTCACGTACGGAAATTTTGTTGTCGTGAATCGTCACCGCACCATGCATCGCGACATTGCCATGGTGTTCTTCCACATAAACCGGTACCGCGCCTTTCATAATCTTGCCAATATCGGCATCGTTGCCGCTGATGGTAATGGTACCGCTGCCAATGCCGTTTTTAGATAAAACGCGGTCGTAGGTATCGTTGATGACGGCAATCAGATATTTGGTGGATTCGCCGCTGATCTTGTTGTTTGCCATATTGAGCGTGTAATCCATTTTGCTTTCATGGTTACGGAACTCAATCGCGTAGGTCTGAATATTGTTTTGATAAACCGTCAGATTTTTAATGACATTATCGCTAATATCGAAATAACCTTTATCAGCCGAGTGCAAATCTTTGTATTGGGTATTGGTTTGCACCTGAATCCCTGAATACATGTGGTAGTACTTGCCCAAGTCATCATCAACATTCAAACGGAAGCTCGGGTCTTGGATAATGGTATTGCCGGTAATTTTGACTTTATCCATAGAAAACTGGCGGTTGTAGGCAACGATGCCATACAGCCGGTCACCCGTTAACACATTGTCTTCAATGACAATGCCTGTACCATCATGCACATCCAAGCCTTTGCGGTAGTTGTGGTCGGTTGTGTTTTTACGGTATGTGATGCCGTAATTGTAGCTACCCGCAGCCACAGCCATACCGTAACCGGTACCGCCGTCCGCTTCGTGGCCGTTCCAATCCAAACGGTTGCCCTCGCCGATAAAGTTTTGTTGGAAACCGATCAGCGCACCGGCAACGCGGTTGTGGTGCAGATACGAATCAACAATACGGTTGTTTTCACCCAAAGGCAGCGCTTCATATTTTTCATCAATTTCGCCGCTTTGTACGCGCGCTTTAAAGGTCAGCTTTTGACCCTTTTCCGTTTCCAAAGAAGCGGTCGATGTAAACATCACACCAGCGCGATTGGCACCGGAAACCTCTACTTTGCTGATTAAAGTATTGTCCGCGTCGTTCACCAAAATGCCGTTTACCTTGCCAAAATAGCTTAAGCCTTTACGGTAAAAATCAGGGTTGGTATATTGAACCGACAAGTCGGCAATGGTTTTATTGTTTTGTCCATCAACCAAAATACCGGCAAATTCGCGGATATCGTCATGGTTGGTGTCCGGATTGAATACGCCCGTCTGCGCCTTATCAAACGTTATTTTGGTTTTGCCCATGCCCGAACCGAATAAACCACGCGCGCCGGAAACGGTTTTATCCATCACAATCTGGTTGGAAATATAGTAGGTACCATCCAAGAAGACCATGGCTTTTTCTTTATGAGCCGCTTCTAAAGCCGCTTTAAATGCCTGAAGGCTGTCTTTTTTACCCTGCGCATCGGCACCAAAATCATTCACGCGAACATAATTACCGTACTCTTTAGATTGATACACGCGGTATTTTCCAGATATACCAGCCCTGCTTTCGGCATGATCGTCAATTTTGTTTTCTTTGACTGAACTGAGGTGGCTATCGTGACTCATGGCTGTTTTTTTGCCGGAAGAAACGCTCGTGATTTTGTTATGGCCGTCTGAATCGTTCAAATTCTTTTTATGCGCAATTTCGACTGTTTCTTTTCCTTCGGCAATTCTGTCTTCCGCCTCTTTCTCTTTGCGGGCGGCTTCTTGTTTGGCTTTACGCTCTGCAATCGCTTTTTCGACTGCTGCTTTATGCGCTTCTTTTGCGCGCTCAACCGCCTGCGCTTTGGCTGCTGCGGCTTCGGCTATTTTTTTTGCTTTAGCCTCTTCGTAAATTTTTTGCCTTTCAGCCAGGACTTTTTCCATCGATTTATTGACTGGTTTGGCTGCCGTTGCTTGATCGGTAGCGGCAGGTTTATTTGTTGCTTTAAGCGCAATGGTGTTTTTACTGGAAACGCTGCTTGCAGAAGCAACGCTGGCCCGTGCGACATGCATTTTTGTCCCAAGGCCGTCTGAAGATGATGAAGTGCCGCCCAATCTTACTGCCTCAGCCACATGCACTGTCTCTCTCGTTACAGTATTTTTACCGCTTAATTGCTTGGGTTCTGGAAAAACCGACGGACTATCCCCCCAATTTTGAGTGTGTATCCATTCTTTTAGAGGAGAAGATGATTCGGAAGTGGTTTCAGGAGTTGAGGAGCCGTGACGAATATGGGTACGGCCAAGAGGAGCAAGTTTATGTGACATAATCAGCGTATTTCCTTGTATCAAATATCGTCCTTTCCCATCGCACAAGCGTGCAACAAAAAAGTTCGATTGAATAAAGAGGTAAGACGGATTCTGTCGTAACAGCAATTGCCTGTATAAAGGCCAAACTGAAGCTGGCCACTTTGAGAAACTCGGCAGCGTTTCCCCTTCTGCCGGTTTTCTGATTGGAAACGGTAATGGTGTATGGACAGAACCCTTGGATGACTTTTATAGGCAATCTGTCCGCGTACCATGTATCCGGTTATTTTTGACGGAAATGTATCAGAGTCCCTTTTTAATTGATTAGTTCATCCAAAGTTAAGTTATTTTTGATTTTTATAGCAAAATAAAAATGGTTTTATCTTGTATTACTTTCCTTTTTGGCGTGACAGAGTTAACCTCGCGAAGCCAAAAAGGAGGGAAATTCTAACACAACATGCCTTTAGCATTCCCAATTTAACTAAATTTACAAAATATACAAAATAAATATCTATAAATGTTTTTAACTTCATCGAAAAATCAATAAAATTCGATATTTTCAATGTGTATTTTTACAACATAATTGCGCATTATATACCGATTATCTTAAAATACTACCGTTTATTTGCAAAATTTAGTATTTTATTATTGCTTTCTCCATCTAAAAACCAATAAAAAAAGGCCGTCTGAAAAAATATTTCAGACGGCCTTTTTTTTATTACATGCGCCCTATTTAACAGACTTCGACCAACCAGCCGTGTTTGTCTTCTGTCAAACCGTATTGAATGTCGGTAATCGCCTTACGGATTGCGTAACCGCGCTCTTGGCTCTTCACTTCGATTTCTTTGCCATCAATCACGAAAGAAGTTACCGGAGAAATGACCGCAGCCGTACCAGTCAGAATTGCCTCTGCGCCATTTTCCACAGCTGCTTTCAGCTCATCAACGGTAAAGTTGCGTTCGGTAACGGTGTAGCCCAAATCTTTAGCAACAGTTAGTACGGAATCACGGGTAACGCCATGCAGGAATTCGTCTGTCAACGGTTTGGTAATGATTTCATCGCCGTTAATCAGGATAAAGTTAGACGCGCCGGTTTCCTGAACGTCGCCATTCGGACAGAACAACACTTGGTTTGCGCCATATTCAGCTTTGGCTTTCAAAACCCAAGGCATGGCGGAGGCATAGTTGCCACCGCATTTCACACGACCCATATGTGGGGCGCAACGGATATGTTCGGTTTCAACCAAGATTTTAACGGGCGAACCGGCTTTGAAATAGTCGCCGACAGGAGAAGCCAGAATGTACAGCAAAGCAGTTTCAGAAGGAGAGCCGGCTTTACCAATCACAGGATCGGTACCGATCAAAGTCGGACGCAGGTAAAGAGCGGCTGGCGCATCAGGAATTTCTTCGGCAGAGCGTTTGACCAATTCAATCAAAGCATCCAAATAAGCCTCAGTTTCAGGGCGCGGCAGGTGCAGAATATCCGCACTTTGCTGCATGCGCGCAATATTAGCGGTCGGGCGGAACATCACGATTTTGCCACTTGCCTGACGGAATGCCTTCAAGCCCTCAAAACATTCGCTGCCGTAATGCAAGGCATGTGCGCCGGGGGCGATTGTCAGGTCTTTGGAAGATTGCCATTCTACCGGCTGCCATTTACCTTCACGATAAGCGATAACGGGCATTTCAGCGTGAAAAACGCTGCCGAATACGGCTGGAACTGGTCTGCTCATGATGATTGCCTTTCTTATTCTGATGTGCAAAATAAATTAATTAAAGACTGAACAATACGCCTTTCAATATAGGTTTGACAAGTACCCATCAGCATAAAAACACCGTCCCCCTGCCGTCTGAAACATGCCGTCCTATCCGAAATCCGGCAAATCGTTTAAACTGATACCATTTTTCAGACGGCCTGCACCAACCGCAGCCAACTCGGAGTAACCCATGAAACTCATCTCTACCATCATCAAAATCCTGATTCTTCTTGTTTTCCTCCTGCTGGCCATCACCAATACCCACACCGTATCCTTCTTCTACCTGCCCGGCCAAAACATCAATCTGCCGCTGATTGTCGTGCTTTTCGGTGCATTTATTATCGGCATCGTGTTCGGTATGTTTGCCCTCTTCGGCCGTCTGCTGTCCCTTCGCAGCGAAAACAACCGCCTGCGCGCCGAAGTGAAAAAACATGCCCACCTTTCCGAAAAAGACCTGACTCCGGTCAAAACCGAAACACCGGCAACGACTTCCGAAGCCACTCCCAAAGCGTAACGCCACCAATCGATAAAGGAATACCATGGACAACGAATTGTGGGTTATCTTACTGCCCATCGTCCTCCTCCCCGTTTTCTTCGCTATGGGCTGGTTTGCCGCGCGCGTCGATATGAAAACCGTCCTGAAACAGGCCAAAAGCATACCGGCAGGCTTTTACAAAAGCCTTGACGCCCTCGTTGACCGCAACAGCGGCCGTGCCGCGCGCGAATTGGCGGAAGTGATTGACCAGCAGCCGCAGTCATACGACTTAAACCTGACCCTAGGCAAGCTCTACCGTCAGCGCGGCGAAAACGACAAAGCCATCAATATGCACCGCGCCCTGCTTGATTCGCCCGATACAGTCAACGAAAAACGCGCGCGCGTGCTTTTTGAATTGGCGCAAAACTACCAAAGCGCAGGCTTGGTCGACCGTGCCGAACAAATCTTCCTCGGCTTGCAGGAAGGCGATATGGCACGCGAAGCCCGCCAACACCTTTTGAGCATCTACCAACAAGACCGCGACTGGGAAAAAGCCATCGAAATGGCGCAGCTCTTAAGCCATGACGAACAAACCTATCAGTTTGAAATCGCCCAGTTCTATTGCGAAATCGCCCAAGCCGCGCTGTTCAAATCCAACTTCGACACCGCCCGCTACAACATCGGCAAAGCACTCGAAGCCAACAAAAAATGTACGCGCGCCAACATCATTCTCGGCGACATTGAATACCGTCAGGGCAACTTCCCTGCCGCAGTGGAGGCGTATTCCGCCATCGAGCAGCAAAACCACGCCTATTTGAGCATGGTCGGCGAGAAACTCTATGAAGCCTATGCCGCACAAGGCAAACAGGAAGAAGGCCTCAACCGCCTCATCGGCTATATGCAAACCTTTCCCGATCTTGACCTGATCAACGTCATCTACGAGAAGGCCCTGTTGCTCAAAGGCGAAACCGAAGCGGCGCAAATCGCTGTCGAACTCGTCCGCCAAAAACCCGACCTCAACGGCGTGTACCGCCTGCTTGGCTTGAAACTCAGCAATATGAATCCAGAGTGGAAAGCCGATACCGATATGATTCGCTCCATTATCGGCCGCCAGCTGCAAAAAAGCGTCATGTACCGCTGCCGCAACTGCCACTTCAAATCCCAAGTCTTCTTCTGGCACTGCCCAGCCTGCAACAAATGGCAAACCTTTACACCGAATAAAATCGAGATTTGATAAAGCGTTAAGCATCAAAAAAGGCCGTCTGAAATCTTTTCAGACGGCCTTCTTATTACAAAGCAAAATATCAAAGCGGTTCAAAACACAGCCTTACACTCCGATAATATCTGCTCAACAACGCTGCTCTGCCCATGCCAACGCCGCTACAATCTGCGCCTCAATATCGGCATTAAATTCGCCGGCACGGTACGCATCGCGCAATTCTGTGCGACGGGTTTCATCTGCCGCAATTTGGTTCAACACCACTTGCGGAAACTCGTTAAACACAGGCCCGTCCTCTTCATGACCCATCAAAAACAGCGCAGGAATTTTTTGATTGGCGCGGACGATTTCCTGTTGGCGCGGATTCTCAAAACGGCTGCTGTCATCAAAATCGTTGCGGGCAATATAGTTGACGCGGATATTGAGGTTCAACTCCGCTATTTTTTGAATAAACGGCACAAACACGCGGCAATCAGGGCAATACGGCGCAGCGGCAAGCAGCCAGTTTTGCGGACGGCTAATCTTTTTAACCGCCGCCACCGTTTGCGCCGACAGCTTAGTCGCCTGATAGAGCTGCTGCTGTTTCAATCTGTCTTCTTCAGTATCAAAATCCAAATATTCTGCATAAGTGGCCATGCTTTACTCCTGTTCTGTTGTATCGGTTTTTCCTGCCACGCCGGTCAAAAGCGGAACAAGCAGATTGACGACGAGGTTTTCAAATAGCGGCTCATCAAGAGGCGATTCTTCCAAATGGCCAAACACCAGCTTCACTTCGGTATATTCCTTCTGCCCTTTGCTCATTTTGTTGCCGTTAAAAACATCATGGGCTTTTCTCAAGGCAGCATCCCAATCCTCTTTTTTGTTGTACTCCTCCGCCGCGGCAAGACTGGTTTTGGCAAAAAACGGCAAGGGGGTATTTTGTCCGATTCGGAAATATACCAGCCATTCTTTCAAAAGTTCTTTTGCTGTTTGTTGCTCGATGGCAGCATAGGTTTCGGTCCGTCCCAAGCTGACAATATGGGTTTGTCGGTTTGCAACGGATTGAGGGGCGACGGCGCAAAAAATCAAATGCTCCAATAAACGGGCAACACGGTTGGGCGCATTGTCTTTTTGGTTTTGGAACACAATGCGGCCGCATTCATAAAGATTGCCGATGGTGCCTTGTAAAACCAAATCGTCAAAGTGTTCTTCATAAGGTTCAGACGGCCTTTTGTCGCTGCGTATCAGCTCGGCATCTACGTTTTTCGCAGATATCTGATACTGCTTCTGCCACAAACCGCCCAATTCGCCTACCGGCATCAGGCTTTCGGCATTCAGCCGAATGGCCGTATCTTCAAAATCTTCCCCTGTGCGCCGCGCATCCAAATAGGCATCGGCAATCCGACCCTCATGTTGCGGCTCAAACGGTTCGGCAGACTCCCATGCGCCGTCCAAATACGGCTGATCCCAGCTTAAATTTCTCTTCAGCCAAACTTTGACAGGGTTGCGCCAAAAACTGATGAGCTCGCCCTGATGAATGGTTTTGCCCGGCTCTTCCTGATTTAAGGCCTCAAGGAAAAACGGTTGCGCTTCCGCTGGCGGTTGGTTCAACGCATCAGCGTAATCTTGGCGCGTACTGAAGAGGCCGTCTGAAAGCGCGTCCTTTTGGAAATAACGGCGTGAAAAAGCCTGCAAAGGATGATGTTTCACCCATTTCTCCGACAACTCGCGCCCGCTTTTCCCCGTCATGGCGGCAATAGTATCCAGCAACTCGCTGATTAACGAGGACGGCGCGAACTCGGCATCATTGCGTATATCGCGGCCGATATAAGACAAATACAGCATTTCGCGCGCGCTGATTAAGGCTTCGAGGAAGAGATAACGGTCGTCGTCGCGGCGGGCGCGGTCGCCTTTTTTCGGATGTTTGGCAATCAGGTCGAACACCGCCGCTTTGGTATTGCGCGGAAAATCGCCGTCATTCAAACCCAACAGGCAAACCATTTTAAACGGCAGGCTGCGCATCGGCACCATACTGCAAAAAGTGATGCCGCCGCTCAAAAATCCGGCTTGGCTTTCGCTGTCCAAAAAGCGGCGGATATGGCGGATAACGGTTTTACACGGCAACAATCCGTCAAATCCGGCCAACTGCACCTCTTCCTGCCATTTCGCCAAAGACTGCTCAAACTGCTGCTTGGCGTATTGGTCGTCCGTATCCGGAGCAAACAGTTTCTCCAGCAAATCACGGCAACGCTGCACCCAACTTTCCACATTGGCAGGCGCTTGCCATTGCGCCGCCATATCGGCCAAAGTACGGATAAATTCGGCAAAGCCGCTGAACACGTCCAGCTGGTTGACGTTGCTATGCCACGCGCTCACACCCTGCCACATGCCGTTGCCGCCTTCAGGCAGCATCCAGCCCAAGGCCAAACGCTCTACCGCCTGCTGCCAAGTAAAGAGGTTGTCTTTACCCTCGCGCATGGTTTGGTCCAAACCCCAATGCACATTTAATCCGGCAACAGTCTCATGCAGCAGCGGCACATCTTCCTCACTCAAACCGAAGCGTTGCAACACCAACCGGCTTTCCAGCAAAGGCAAAACCTTGTCCACTTCAAACCGGCTTTCCAGCAAGTCCAAAGTTTGCGCCAAAGCATACAGCAACGGCTGACGGCGGCTGAGTTTCACATCCGAAATCGAATACGGTAAAGCCTGGCTGCCTGCGTGCGCCTGTCCAAAAACGGCTTCGATAAACGGGCTGTACGGCTCGATGTTTGGTGTCAACACGGCAATATCGTGCGGCTGCCAATCGGGATTATTTTGCAACACCAGCGACAACTCTTCTTTCAAAATCTGCAATTCGCGCAAAGGGCTGTGTGCCGCGACGATTTTGACGGAGCCGTCATTCAACAGCTTGTCCGGCTCGACATACACTGGATTGCCGTCCGCATCATGGACTTGAACCAAACCTGCTTCACTTTCTTCCTGTTGATACAAGCGTTCAGACGGCATGATTAAGTTTTGAATATCGTTTTGCAGGCAATGCAATAAGGTATCGTCTTTTCCCTCTTCATAAACCTGAATATCCTGCTCGGTTTCCACTTCCGACAAAAAATCAAAGAAATCACGCCCCTGCTTGCCCAAAGAGGCCAACAGCGGATGCCCTGCCTGCGACAAATCCGCCTCATCGCCCCTTTTCAAAATCTGCGCTTCGTCGATAACCTCGCCCCAATATTGGCTGCTCGGGTTGAGCGCAAACACAAACACATCGCAATGCTTGGAAATTTGGTGCAAGAGTTGCAGATACATCGGCGCCATTGTCGAAATGCCGAATACAAAAAACCTTTGCGGCAAGACCGATTTATCCAACTGCACCAACAGCTTTTCCCACAAGGCCACGCGATGCGGCGCAGATTGGCTGCCATCGTCCAAATAACGCCACAGTCGCGCCTGCCAATCCTCATCATCGCCCAAACCCAGCAGCTTCCCTGCCTGCCACGCATCAATCCAATCCGGGCGGTACACTAAATATTGGTCGAAAATATCCGCCATCTGTCCGGCAAGCTGATAATCCGCCGATGCCGAGCTATGCAAATAACTTTCCAGCTTCAGGCGCACGTTTTCGTATTCCGGGGCTGTCTGAAACGCTTCGCTGCGGAACAAATCCAGCAAACGCCAGCGCATGACTTCAGGCGAAAACGGACTGAGCGGCGGCACATCGGGAACCAATTTGCGCATCAGCTGCCACGCCAAACCGGCAGGCAGGCTGAACTTCAAATTCGCCGCCACGCCGAGTTCGCGCGCAAAAAACACATTCAGATAACGCCGCATACCCTGGCTCTGTACCACCACTTCTTCCTGCGCCAATACAGAGTCCAAGGGCGAAGCCTGATGAATACGCGCGCACATTTCGGCAAGCGATTCCAAACGGTCGGATTGAAAGAGATAAAACATGACATGCCATCAAAAAAACAATTACGCGCATTATAATGCCATCAGGGCAAACGGTTCAGCAGCGTATGAAAATAAAAGGCAAAAGATTACGGTAAAGGCCGTCTGAAATCGCTTTTCAGACGGCCTTTGCCGTTTAAATATCGTGGACAGCGCAAACGCTGGGCTTTGATGTATTTCTTTTTGAACTTCGGCTTTATTCGATCTTAATTCCCACACAAAATAAAAACCTGCTTCCCTCAAAGCAGGTTTTGAATCTATCTGACTCAAGCAGGTGGCAACGGCGCGCCTTCGGGATGTTTGTAGCGGTTGTACATAAACAAATATTGTTCTGGAAAACGGCGTATCCAATATTCGGTATTTTCATTGATCACGCGCGCGTCGTTCTCCTTATCGCCGTTCAACTCACCGCGCAAAGGCTCGATGTGCAAGACAAAGCCTTTGCCGTCGGGCAGACGCTCGCCGCAGAAAAACAAAGCCTTCACGCCTTTGACTTGCGCCAGCTTGCCCGCCAACGTCATGGTGTAGGCAGGTTTGCCGAAAAAGTCCACCCAGACGCCGTCGCCGCCTTCTTCCGGAGACGGTACATGGTCCGGCAACACAATGGTCGCTTCGCCGCCGCGCAGGGCCTTGATGATTTGTTTGACTCCCTGAATACTGGTCGGCGCAGTCTTGCCTTTGCCGCGCACGCGCCCTGCCTGCATCACCACATCAAAAGCCTTGATTTTCGGCGGTTTGTACATCGCCGTCAGCGGAAACGGCAGTTGCTGGCTGATGTAGCGACCCGCCAAATCGTAGCTGCCGATGTGCGGCGTGATAAACAGCAAACCCTCGCCCGCACTCAAGGCCGTCTGAACATGCTCCCAACCATTGACGCTGACAAACAGGTTTTCAATTTCCTCAGGCCGTCTGAAAAACGCCACCGGCAATTCCAAGCCGCCTTTTGCCGTTTCACGGAAAACTTTTTTCACCGCCTCGTCCGTCGGGTTTAATCCGGCAAGTTTCATGTTTTCGAAAACACGCCGGCGATCTTTCGACAGCAAGCGGAAACCCAAACCGCCGAGCAGGTTGCCTAATTTGTGCAACCAAGCCAAAGGTAGCGCGGCCAAAAATTTAAAAACAAAGGTAACAAGCGTTTGCATAAGGTTTTACCAAAATGAAGTGGACAGATTGTAAACGAAACAGGCCGTCTGAACAAAACAGACTTCGGGCAAATATATTGCGGCACACCTGCTTTTCTGCTACTATCCGCGCTGCATTAAGAGTTGGGAATTCCATGCCAACCTGCTTTTCCGAAAGAAAGGTAAGGTGGACGGTTGAAAAACCGATGTGGCTCGCCAGAGCAATCCAAACCCGCTTAATGCGGGAATTTTTTTGCCTGTAAGAAACGTGCAACAGGATTCCGAAACAGCAGACAAGTGCGAATGTTTCTCACTTGTATAGAGAAAAAGCGGAGTTTTTGTTATGATTTCCGCTGTCCGAAATAAAAGGCCGTCTGAAAACACAGCAGCCTGTTTTTAATGAAAGAATAGCAATGAGCGAATATCTGTTTACTTCCGAATCGGTATCCGAAGGCCATCCGGATAAAGTTGCCGACCAAGTATCCGATGCGATTTTGGATGCCATCTTGGCGCAAGACCCCAAAGCGCGTGTCGCCGCAGAAACCTTGGTCAACACAGGCTTGTGCGTATTGGCAGGCGAAATCACCACCACCGCCCAAGTGGACTACATCAAAGTCGCACGCGAAACCATCAAACGCATCGGCTACAACTCCTCCGAGCTGGGCTTTGACGCCAACGGCTGCGCAGTCGGCGTGTACTACGACCAACAATCTCCGGACATCGCCCAAGGCGTGAACGAAGGCGAAGGCATCGACTTGAACCAAGGCGCGGGCGACCAAGGTTTGATGTTCGGCTATGCCTGTGACGAAACCCCTACCCTGATGCCGTTTGCCATCTATTACAGCCACCGCCTGATGCAACGCCAAAGCGAATTGCGCAAAGACGGCCGCCTGCCTTGGCTGCGCCCTGATGCCAAAGCCCAACTGACCGTGGTTTACGACAGCGAAACCGGCAAAGTAAAACGCATCGACACTGTCGTCCTGTCTACCCAACACGATCCGTCTATCGGTTACGAAGAGCTGAAAAACGCCGTGATCGAACACATCATCAAACCGGTTCTGCCGTCTGAAATGCTGACCGACGAAACCAAATACCTGATCAACCCGACCGGCCGCTTCGTTATCGGCGGCCCGCAAGGCGACTGCGGTTTGACCGGCCGTAAAATCATCGTCGATACCTACGGCGGCGCAGCTCCGCACGGCGGCGGCGCATTCTCCGGCAAAGACCCGTCCAAAGTGGACCGTTCCGCCGCTTACGCCTGCCGCTATGTTGCAAAAAACATCGTAGCCGCCGGTTTGGCAACCCAATGCCAAATCCAAGTTTCCTACGCCATCGGCGTTGCCGAACCGACTTCGATTTCCATCGATACCTTCGGCACCGGCAAAATCAGCGAAGAAAAACTGATTGCCCTGGTTCGCGAACATTTCGACCTGCGCCCCAAAGGCATCGTCCAAATGCTCGATCTGCTGCGCCCGATTTACAGCAAATCCGCTGCCTACGGTCATTTTGGCCGCGAAGAGCCCGAATTTACTTGGGAGCGCACCGACAAAGCAGCCGCATTGAAAGCAGCCGCAGGCGTATAAAAAAATAATAAAGGTCGTCTGAACGGGAGTTTCAGACGGCCTTTTTACATCTAAATATTCAAAACCTTTTTACGGACGACACATCATATTTTCATAAAAACAGTGCAACGAAATTTTGGATTGCTATGCTGTCTTTGTGAATCTACATAAATAAAATTGAAAGAATACATCATGAAAAAATGGCTGCTGGCTGTTTTGCCTGCCACCGCACTGGCTGCTCCGCCTCAAGGCTTTTATCAAAATTACAAAGACTGGGACATTGCTTGCGACAATACCGGCACCTGCCGTCTTGCCGGATATCAGGCAGATGAAACAGAACCGCCGGTTTCTATCCTGTTTACCCGACAAGCAGGGGCGAACGCCTCCGTAATTGGCGAAGTTTCCCTGCTGCCATTTAATGACGATAACGCACAACTTGCCAACATTGCGGCACACAACGAATTGGTATTGAATGGTAAATCACTGGGCAAATTGGCGTTCAATAAAAAAGGCCAAGGCAAATTGAGCAACGCGCAAACCAGCGCCTTACTCGAAGCATTGAAAAAAGAGAGCAAAATCAGCATCCGCTCTGGAAAATATGAATGGCACTTGTCCGACCAAGGTGCAGCGGCGGCGATGTTGAAAGCGGACGAATTTCAAGGCCGTCTGAATACGCCCTCCGCGCTGATCCGCAAAGGCAACAGCAGTCAGGCCGTATTAAATCCTCAGCCCAAACCCGTAATCCGTGCCGTTGCCGTACCACAAAAAGCAAGCTATATGCTGGAACAGGACACACCGCGCCACCGCGCCGTCATGAAGCTCTTGAGCGAGAGCAACCGCGTTTCCGAAAGCGACGATAATTACTGTTATGCCCTGCACAATAAAGAGCAAATGCATTGGAACCGCAGCCTAAGTATTTATCCGCTCAACAAACAACAAGTATTGGTAGAGGCCACCTGTATCGGCGGCGCTTATCAAACCAGTGGTTACTATGCCATTGCCAACAAAGAACTGACCAAGATCGAACAAGTGCTACCGCCAATGACATACGGCGGTCATGGCGGATTTGATGAAAAAACAGCCACACTCAGCGGCAGCTTCAAAGGCCGCGGCATAGGCGATTGCTGGTCTGGCAATACGGCTGTATGGGACGGAAAAACCTTTGTCCGTAATGAGGAACACACCACCGGTTCATGCAAAGGCTTTGCAGGCGGCGCGTGGCTGATGCCTATTTTTGAAACCCGTATTGAGCGTTAAAACACGTTGAATATTTACGGCAGAAAGCAAAAGCCGTCTCAAAAATTCTCGTTTTCAGACGGCCTTTTTCCTTATACAATAGCCACTTGAATTTCTATATACATTCTGAATAAAGGATACGGATTATGTTCGGCAAACAACTTTTTGAAGAAGTCAGCTCCAAAATCAGCGAAACCATCGCCAACAGCCCTGCCAAAGACATGGAAAAAAACGTTAAAGCCATGCTCGGCAGCGCGTTCAACCGCATGGATTTGGTGACCCGCGAAGAATTCGACATCCAACAACAGGTTTTGATTAAAACCCGTACCAAACTGGCCGAATTGGAAGCCCGTTTGGCCAAACTCGAAGCCGCTCAAGAGCCTGAAGAAGCTGCTTTGAAAGCTGCCGAAGCCGCTGCGGAAGAAGCTGTTGCCGAAATCAAACAACAAACTGAAGCTGCCGAATAAGGCCGTCTGAAACATGTCGCTTGCTTTGGTTTACAGCCGCGCCTTAAGCGGTATGAACGCGCCGTTGGTCGAAGTGGAAGCCCACCTTGCCAACGGCTTGCCACATTTCAATATCGTCGGTTTGCCCGATACTGAAGTCAAAGAAAGCCGCGACCGTGTGCGTGCCGCCATCATCCAAAGCGGCTTCGACTTTCCCGCCAAGAAAATTACCGTCAACCTCGCACCGGCCGACCTCCCAAAAGAATCCGGCCGTTTCGATTTGCCGATTGCCTTGGGCATTCTTGCCGCATCGGGACAAATCAATCCTGAAAAGCTCTCGCAATATGAATTTGCCGGAGAATTGGCACTGTCCGGCCTGCTGCGTCCCGTACGCGGCGCACTGGCCATGGCATGGCAGGGAATGCAGGCAGGCCGTTCGTTCGTCTTGCCGCAAGAAAATGCCGAACAGGCTGCCGTCATGCGCGGTATCGCGGTTTATGGTGCACGTTCTTTAGGCGAAGTGGCCGCGCATTTAAACGGTATCGAACCGCTGACACAAACCGAATGCAAGCTGACGCAAAGGCCATCTGAACAAAGTAAAATTCCTGATTTAGCCGATGTTAAAGGCCAACATACTGCTCGCCTCGCCTTGGAAATCGCAGCGGCAGGCGGACACAGCCTGCTGATGATGGGCCCTCCGGGTACGGGCAAATCCATGCTTTCGCAACGTTTGCCCGGTATCCTCCCGCCTTTGACCGAAGACGAATTGGTCGAAGTCTGGGCGTTGCGTTCTCTCCTGCCCAACCATCAACAGCAACTCGACAGCAACCGTCCTTTCCGCAGCCCTCATCACAGCGCCAGCTCGGCTGCCATGGTGGGTGGCGGTTCAGACCCACGTCCGGGCGAAATCTCATTGGCACACCACGGAGTGTTGTTTTTAGACGAATTGCCCGAATTTGACCGTAAAGTATTAGAAGTGTTGCGTGAACCTTTGGAAAACGGCGAAATCCATATTTCCCGCGCCGCTCGCCAAGCTGTTTATCCGGCCAAGTTCCAACTTGTCGCCGCCATGAACCCCTGCCCTTGCGGCTATCTTGGTCATCCGTCCAAACCTTGCCGTTGCACGCCTGAAAGCGTTGCCCGCTACCGCAACAAAATTTCAGGGCCATTGCTCGACCGTATTGATTTAACCATCGAAGTACCCAGCCTTTCCGCTGCCGAGCTGATGCAACAGGAAGCTGGCGAATCCAGTGCCACCGTATTGGAACGCGTTACCGCCGCACGCAAAATCCAATACAACAGACAAGGCAAAGTCAATGCAGAACTGAGTGTCGGCGAGCTCGATGGTAAAGCCTGTATTCAAAAAGAAGCGCAAGAAGCCTTAGGAACCATGCTCGAAAAACTGTCCCTTTCCGCCCGAAGTTTCCACCGCATCATGCGCGTTGCCCGTACGCTTGCCGATTTGGCAGGCGACGAAGAAGTCAGCAAAACACATGTGATGAAAGCCATCGGCTTCCGTCGCGCTCTTTAACTTTTCAGACGGCCTGAATCTTTATGTTTAAGTAAAACTAGAGTAAACAAAGCATCAGGATTTTGCCGTCTATAACGGTTATTGATAAAATATCGAATCCAAACTCAGACAGTCTCCTTTCAGGCCGTCTGAACACATTATTACAAGGTAAGTCATGAAAAAATCTACACAATATGGCAAAGGCTTAGCCGGTTTCTTTTTAGGCCTGATACTGGCAACAGGTATTATTGCCGGTATTTTGTTCTTCTTGAACCAAGGCAACCAAAACGTTTTCAAAGAACTGACTCAGCCTAAACAAAGCGAAGAACCTGAAATCCTAAAACCTCAGGACAAAGCAGAGAAACGCCCAGCTACCGACACTTCATCTACCCAAGCAGATGAAGAAAAAGCCAAAGCAGAAAAAGAAGCGGCAGAGAAAGAAGCAAAAGCAGAAAAAGAAGCGGCAGAGAAAGAAGCAAAAGCTAAAGAAGAGGCTGAAGAAAAAGCTCAAGCGGAAAAAGAAGCTCAGGAAAAAGCCGAACAAGCAGAACGTGAAGCCAAAGAAAAAGCAGAGAAAGCCGCTACCGATAAAGCCGAACGTGAAGCCAAAGAAAGAGCAGACAAAACTGCTGCCGACAAAGCCGAACGTGAAGCCAAAGAAAAAGCTGCAAAAGCTGAAGCAGAAAAAGAAGCTACTAAGAAAAAACTGACCGAGAAAAAAGCCGAGTTAGAGAAAAAACGCGCAGAAAAAGCCAAAGCGGAAAAAGAAACTGCCGATAATGCTGCCAAAAACAAAAAAGCAGCCGACCAGCTGACTGCCAAACAAAAAGAGCGTGCCGAGCGCAAACTGGCCGAGAAAAAAGCGGCCGAAGCCAAGAAACAAAACAAGCCGACACCTGAGCAAATCCTCAACAGCGGCAGCATCGAAAAAGCACGCAAAGCAGCAAATGCCTCTGCAACAAAAGAAAACAACAACGCTGCAAGTAAACAGTCAGCAGAAAAAGCCGAAGCAGCTGCCAACAGCGGTAAAAAAGCCTTTCTGCAACTTGGTTCATATGCAGACCGCTCCAGCGCAGACTCACAACGTGCAAAACTGGCTATTTTAGGTGTATCTTCCAAAGTGGTTGAATCGCAAAACGGCGACAAAACCATTTACCGAGTTCAAAGTAACACCATGCCGCAGGAAGCTGCTGTAAAACTGCAAAAAAACCTGCAAGGCCATAATATCAACAGCTTGATTCGTTCTACCAAATAATGGAATCACTGATGAAGCAGCGTATAAAACAAACCATTGCCGCACTCAGCCTGAGCCTGTTCGGACTGAGTGCGCAAGCTGCTACCGAAGGTGTGGACTATACTGTTCTTAGTCGTCCTATTCCGCAGCAACAAGCCGGCAAAATTGAAGTACTTGAGTTTTTCGGCTACTTCTGCGTTCATTGTTACCATCTCGATCCAGTTTTGTTGCAACACAGCAAAACCTTCGCTAAAGATGTTTCCTTACGGACAGAGCACGTCGTTTGGATGCCTGAAATGTTGGGTTTGGCCAAAGTTGCCGCAGCCGTCAATCTTTCAGGTTTAAAATATCAAGCCAATCCAGTCATCTTCAAAGCAGTTTACGAACAAAAAATCAACCTGGCCGATACCAATGTATTCCGATCATGGGTGGATAAACAGACAGGTTTTGACAGTAAAAAACTGCTTCAAGCCTACAACAGTCCTGCTGCCGCATTGGCTGCTGCAAAAATGCAGCAATTGACGGAAACTTATCGAATTGAAAACACACCAACTGTCATCGTCGGTGGTAAATACAAAGTCAATTTCAACAGTACCGACTGGAAAGCCGGTATGAAAACCATAGACGAGCTCATCGTCAAAGTCCGCCGCGAACAATCCTCAAAACCACTTTAACTATTCAACAAAAGAAAGACGGCCTCAAGGCCGTCTGAAAACTTATGGACATTCTGATTTTATTTAAAGCACTTATTCTCGGTATCATCGAAGGTTTAACCGAGTTTCTCCCTATTTCCAGTACCGGTCATTTGATTGTATTCGGTGACTTAATGAACTTTCAAAGCAACGGAAAAGTATTTGAAATTGCTATTCAACTCGGTGCCGTATTAGCCGTCGTATTTGAATACCGCCAACGATTTACCCATATCATAAAAGGATTGGGTAAAGAACGAACAGCCAATCGCTTTGTACTGAATTTATTTATTGCCTTCATACCGGCTGCGGTTGTGGGGCTATTGTTCAGCAAACAAATCAAATTACACCTTTTCAACCCAATTACCGTTGCTACCATGCTGGTACTGGGTGGTTTCTTCATTTTATGGGTTGAAAAACGCCAAGCAACAGCCAAACCCAAAGTCAATCATGTAGATGATATGCGCCCAATCGACGCATTTGTTGTAGGATGTGCCCAAATTTGTGCCCTTATACCTGGTACATCACGTTCAGGCAGTACGATCATGGGCGGTATGTTGTGGGGGCTGGAACGTAAAACAGCTACTGAATTCTCATTCTTCCTTGCTGTACCGATGATGATTGCGGCAACAGGTTACGACATCTTAAAAAACTACAAACTCTTTACCTTGCAAGATGTCGGACAAATTGCCATCGGCTTTATCGCAGCATTTATCGCCGGTTTATTGGCAGTAAAAGCTTTACTGAAATTTGTCTCCAGTAAAAACTATGTGCCTTTTGCCTACTACCGTATTGTATTTGGTGGTCTGATTCTCCTTACTTGGATGCTGGGCTGGGTCAGTTGGAGCGAATAACCCCTCTCCCTCTAAGGACGTGCCTGAGCACGTCCTTTTTCTTTATCCGCATCCTCCCTTTAGATCAGATTTCTACCCCATAAAAGGCCGACACTCCGCATCATTACCCCTAAATATCTCCTCACCGTCCGTACAGCTTCCCTTCCCCTTCATCTTCCCGCACACCACCGCCGTCAGCGACTCATTCAAGCGCAATACCCTCGGTTCCGCCTCCCTATCCAGCGCCACCGCCTTCAAAGTAAACTTCCCCTCCAAGATCCCCTTAGCCTGGCCGCTCATCCTGATACAGAAACCGCCCGCCTCCTTGACCGGCAACTCCGGCCACTTCGTCGACGTCAGCTTAAAGCTGCCCTTTTTCGTATAGAACTGCTCCATAAAGCGCGCATTTTCCAGCAGGGCGGCATGCGCCGCGCGCAGGTTGGCCGAGCGGACCGATTCCCGATAGGCCGTAAATGCCACCGTCGCCAAGATCGAAACCACCAGCATCACCACCAGCAGCTGTATCAAAGAGTAGCCCCTCTGCACAGTTGTCCCATTCCGTTTTCCGTCAAATACCTTTAAGTACATATCTTTAATTCCCTTTATCTTTTTATCCCCATCCGACAGGATGGCTATCCGTTTGTCCCTTTTCACCCAATGGCCCCCATTGGTCCAAGCTCTCATTGCCGGCCCCATACAAAGCCGCCCGTCAGCCCGAACCGGCAAACGGTTCGGCATCAGGGCGGCGTACGGCAGTTAACCGTCAGGCTTATTTTTTCACGGCAGGCTGTGCGGTCTTAGGCGCGGCAGAAGAAACCGTCGCCTCCGCCTTCAACTTGTTCAGCACCGCATCACCGATGCCCTTCACGTTTTTCAGCTCCTCCACCGATTTGAACGCACCGTTCTTCTGACGGTATTCCACAATCGATTTCGCCTTAGCCGGGCCGATACCCGGCAAGGCCTCCAGTTCGGCAGAAGACGCGGTATTGATGTTCACGGCAGCCAAAGAGAACGCTGCACAGACGGCGGCAAATGCACCAAATAAAAATTTCTTCATCAGATTTTTTCCCATAACATATTTGATTGAATCAGTCATAAAGTCTACCGAATGGTTTTATCCCACTCTGTAAACACTGCACATACGCAGATAGGGCAACAGCCTATACCCGCATAAATGCTTACGACATATTAACGCAAATATCGTTTGATTTCAAATATTCTAAACAGTTAACCGTAACTTTCGGTACTTTTGTTCAAGAATAACAACAGGGCAATCATACAATACCTGTTACCCATCACCAAACCGACAGAAACGACAGGCATGTAAAAAGCCCCCGACATTAGTCGGGGGCTTCAGAATGGGTGTTTGGCGGTGACCTACTTTCACATGGAAGAACCACACTATCATCGGCGCTGAGTCGTTTCACGGTCCTGTTCGGGATGGGAAGGCGTGGGACCAACTCGCTATGGCCGCCAAACTTAAACTGTTACAAATCGGTAAAGCCTTAATCAATTATTTGGTGATGACTGAATCAGTCAGTAAGCTTTTATCTTTTGAAGTTCTTCAAATGATAGAGTCAAGCCTCACGAGCAATTAGTATGGGTTAGCTTCACGCGTTACCGCGCTTCCACACCCCACCTATCAACGTCCTGGTCTCGAACGACTCTTTAGTGTGGTTAAACCACAAGGGAAGTCTCATCTTCAGGCGAGTTTCGCGCTTAGATGCTTTCAGCGCTTATCTCTTCCGAACTTAGCTACCCGGCTATGCAACTGGCGTTACAACCGGTACACCAGAGGTTCGTCCACTCCGGTCCTCTCGTACTAGGAGCAGCCCCCGTCAAACTTCCAACGCCCACTGCAGATAGGGACCAAACTGTCTCACGACGTTTTAAACCCAGCTCACGTACCACTTTAAATGGCGAACAGCCATACCCTTGGGACCGACTACAGCCCCAGGATGTGATGAGCCGACATCGAGGTGCCAAACTCCGCCGTCGATATGAACTCTTGGGCGGAATCAGCCTGTTATCCCCGGAGTACCTTTTATCCGTTGAGCGATGGCCCTTCCATACAGAACCACCGGATCACTATGTCCTGCTTTCGCACCTGCTCGACTTGTCGGTCTCGCAGTTAAGCTACCTTTTGCCATTGCACTATCAGTCCGATTTCCGACCGGACCTAGGTAACCTTCGAACTCCTCCGTTACTCTTTGGGAGGAGACCGCCCCAGTCAAACTGCCTACCATGCACGGTCCCCGACCCGGATTACGGGTCTGGGTTAGAACCTCAAAGACACCAGGGTGGTATTTCAAGGACGGCTCCACAGAGACTGGCGTCTCTGCTTCAAAGCCTCCCACCTATCCTACACAAGTGACTTCAAAGTCCAATGCAAAGCTACAGTAAAGGTTCACGGGGTCTTTCCGTCTAGCAGCGGGTAGATTGCATCTTCACAACCACTTCAACTTCGCTGAGTCTCAGGAGGAGACAGTGTGGCCATCGTTACGCCATTCGTGCGGGTCGGAACTTACCCGACAAGGAATTTCGCTACCTTAGGACCGTTATAGTTACGGCCGCCGTTTACTGGGGCTTCGATCCGATGCTTGCACATCTTCAATTAACCTTCCAGCACCGGGCAGGCGTCACACCCTATACGTCCACTTTCGTGTTAGCAGAGTGCTGTGTTTTTAATAAACAGTCGCAGCCACCTATTCTCTGCGACCCTCCGAGGCTTACGGAGCAAGTCCTTAACCTTAGAGGGCATACCTTCTCCCGAAGTTACGGTATCAATTTGCCGAGTTCCTTCTCCTGAGTTCTCTCAAGCGCCTTAGAATTCTCATCCTGCCCACCTGTGTCGGTTTGCGGTACGGTTCGATTCAAACTGAAGCTTAGTGGCTTTTCCTGGAAGCGTGGTATCGGTTACTTCATGTCCGTAGACACTCGTCATCACTTCTCGGTGTTAAGAAGACCCGGATTTGCCTAAGTCTTCCACCTACCGGCTTAAACAAGCTATTCCAACAGCTTGCTAACCTAACCTTCTCCGTCCCCACATCGCATTTGAATCAAGTACAGGAATATTAACCTGTTTCCCATCGACTACGCATTTCTGCCTCGCCTTAGGGGCCGACTCACCCTACGCCGATGAACGTTGCGTAGGAAACCTTGGGCTTTCGGCGAGCGGGCTTTTCACCCGCTTTATCGCTACTCATGTCAACATTCGCACTTCTGATACCTCCAGCACACTTTACAATGCACCTTCATCGGCCTACAGAACGCTCCCCTACCATGCCAGTAAACTGGCATCCGCAGCTTCGGTTATAGATTTGAGCCCCGTTACATCTTCCGCGCAGGACGACTCGACCAGTGAGCTATTACGCTTTCTTTAAATGATGGCTGCTTCTAAGCCAACATCCTGGCTGTCTGGGCCTTCCCACTTCGTTTACCACTTAATCTATCATTTGGGACCTTAGCTGGCGGTCTGGGTTGTTTCCCTCTTGACAACGGACGTTAGCACCCGCTGTCTGTCTCCCGAGGAACCACTTGATGGTATTCTTAGTTTGCCATGGGTTGGTAAGTTGCAATAACCCCCTAGCCATAACAGTGCTTTACCCCCATCAGTGTCTTGCTCGAGGCACTACCTAAATAGTTTTCGGGGAGAACCAGCTATCTCCGAGTTTGTTTAGCCTTTCACCCCTATCCACAGCTCATCCCCGCATTTTGCAACATGCGTGGGTTCGGTCCTCCAGTACCTGTTACGGCACCTTCAACCTGGCCATGGATAGATCACTCGGTTTCGGGTCTACACCCAGCAACTGTTCGCCCTATTAAGACTCGGTTTCCCTACGCCTCCCCTATTCGGTTAAGCTCGCTACTGAATGTAAGTCGTTGACCCATTATACAAAAGGTACGCAGTCACACCACAAGGGTGCTCCCACTGTTTGTATGCATCAGGTTTCAGGTTCTATTTCACTCCCCTCCCGGGGTTCTTTTCGCCTTTCCCTCACGGTACTGGTTCACTATCGGTCGATGATGAGTATTTAGCCTTGGAGGATGGTCCCCCCATATTCAGACAGGATTTCACGTGTCCCGCCCTACTTTTCGTACGCTTAGTACCACTATTGAGATTTCGAATACGGGACTATCACCCACTATGGTCAAGCTTCCCAGCTTGTTCTTCTATCTCGACAGTTATCACGTACAGGCTCCTCCGCGTTCGCTCGCCACTACTTGCGGAATCTCGGTTGATTTCTTTTCCTCCGGGTACTTAGATGGTTCAGTTCTCCGGGTTCGCTTCGCTTATCCTATGTATTCAGATAAGGATACCTCCTAAGAGGTGGGTTTCCCCATTCGGACACCGCGGGATCATAGCTTTATTGCCAGCTCCCCCGCGCTTTTCGCAGGCTTACACGTCCTTCGTCGCCTATCATCGCCAAGGCATCCACCTGATGCACTTATTCACTTGACTCTATCATTTCAAGAACCTCTTTGACTTCGTTTGCCTACCCGTTGACTAGGGAAGCAAACTTGAAATTCCTACTTTGATAAAGCTTACTGCTTTGTTGTGTCTTAATCCTGCCTTTTGTGTTTCAGGATTAAGTCGATACAATCATCACCCAAATACTGTGTTTGTTTTCTTTTCTCTTGTGAGAGATTTTTTATCCTTTGCAAAGAACAAAAAATCAAAACAAACTCATTGTCTTTGTTTGTTGATTTCGGCTTTCCAATTTGTTAAAGATCGATGCGTCGATATTTCACTTCGCAAATCAAAATAAGCTGCTAAGTATAGCAGGCTTCCTTTGATTTGTAAAGTTCTTGGTGGAGGCAAACGGGATCGAACCGATGACCCCCTGCTTGCAAAGCAGGTGCTCTACCAACTGAGCTATGCCCCCGTTCTTGGTGGGTCTGGGAGGACTTGAACCTCCGACCCCACGCTTATCAAGCGTGTGCTCTAACCAGCTGAGCTACAAACCCGGATTCTCTTCTTAAGCGAATCTTGTCTTCACTCAAGCTTTTCTCTTCCGCATCTTTTACAGTTTACCGATAAGTGTGAATGCATCAGACCTCTTCTTTCTCTAGAAAGGAGGTGATCCAGCCGCAGGTTCCCCTACGGCTACCTTGTTACGACTTCACCCCAGTCATGAAGCATACCGTGGTAAGCGGGCCCCTTGCGGTTACCCTACCTACTTCTGGTATCCCCCACTCCCATGGTGTGACGGGCGGTGTGTACAAGACCCGGGAACGTATTCACCGCAGTATGCTGACCTGCGATTACTAGCGATTCCGACTTCATGCACTCGAGTTGCAGAGTGCAATCCGGACTACGATCGGTTTTGTGAGATTGGCTCCACCTCGCGGCTTGGCTACCCTCTGTACCGACCATTGTATGACGTGTGAAGCCCTGGTCATAAGGGCCATGAGGACTTGACGTCATCCCCACCTTCCTCCGGCTTGTCACCGGCAGTCTCATTAGAGTGCCCAACTAAATGATGGCAACTAATGACAAGGGTTGCGCTCGTTGCGGGACTTAACCCAACATCTCACGACACGAGCTGACGACAGCCATGCAGCACCTGTGTTACGGCTCCCGAAGGCACTCCTCCGTCTCTGGAGGATTCCGTACATGTCAAGACCAGGTAAGGTTCTTCGCGTTGCATCGAATTAATCCACATCATCCACCGCTTGTGCGGGTCCCCGTCAATTCCTTTGAGTTTTAATCTTGCGACCGTACTCCCCAGGCGGTCAATTTCACGCGTTAGCTACGCTACTAAGCAATCAAGTTGCCCAACAGCTAATTGACATCGTTTAGGGCGTGGACTACCAGGGTATCTAATCCTGTTTGCTACCCACGCTTTCGAGCATGAACGTCAGTGTTATCCCAGGAGGCTGCCTTCGCCATCGGTATTCCTCCACATCTCTACGCATTTCACTGCTACACGTGGAATTCTACCTCCCTCTGACACACTCTAGTCACCCAGTTCAGAACGCAGTTCCCAGGTTGAGCCCGGGGATTTCACATCCTGCTTAAGTAACCGTCTGCGCTCGCTTTACGCCCAGTAATTCCGATTAACGCTCGCACCCTACGTATTACCGCGGCTGCTGGCACGTAGTTAGCCGGTGCTTATTCTTCAGGTACCGTCATCAGACAGGGGTATTAACCCTGTCCTTTTCTTCCCTGACAAAAGTCCTTTACAACCCGAAGGCCTTCTTCAGACACGCGGCATGGCTGGATCAGGCTTGCGCCCATTGTCCAAAATTCCCCACTGCTGCCTCCCGTAGGAGTCTGGGCCGTGTCTCAGTCCCAGTGTGGCGGATCATCCTCTCAGACCCGCTACTGATCGTCGCCTTGGTAGGCCTTTACCCCACCAACTAGCTAATCAGATATCGGCCGCTCGAATAACGCAAGGCCCGAAGGTCCCCTGCTTTCCTCCTCAGAGAATATGCGGTATTAGCTAATCTTTCGATTAGTTATCCCCCATTACTCGGTACGTTCCGATATATTACTCACCCGTTCGCCACTCGCCACCCAAGAAGCAAGCTTCTCTGTGCTGCCGTTCGACTTGCATGTGTAAAGCATGCCGCCAGCGTTCAATCTGAGCCAGGATCAAACTCTTATGTTCAATCTCTAACTTATAACTTCTGGTCTGCTTCAAAGAAACCGACAGGACAATGTCTAAAACATCATCTTGTCTGTCTTTCAAACAGTGTGAGGCCTAATGCACTCACACTTATCGGTAATCTGTTTTTTAAAGAGCGAATCGAATTATACAGTACATTTAGCAAATGTCAACTAAAATTATCGAAAATTTCAACCAACTGTGTTATACTGTCTGCTTCGTTTTCTTCACCGCGTCAGCAGCGAAGAACCGAACTATACGCCTCACAACAAAACCAGTCAACACCTCTCGCAAAAATATTTTCAAAAATCCAACCACCGCCCTGTTTTAACAGGGTTTTTATTTTATAAAAAACTCCAGCAACCTTCCTATACAATCCATACATACAAAAAACACAAAACAAAGGCCGTCTGAATTGCTCTTTCAGACGGCCTTTTGAATTTGACCCTCGCTTTAATTTATATTGTTGGTGCTTGTTTTTTGGTATGATGTTTCTTTGATTCTTTTATATCAGCCTCGAGTTTGCTATGTCTGTCTATACCAGTGTTTCCGACGCCCAAATGCGTGATTTCCTACTGCAATATGATTTGGGAGATTTTGTTTCTTTGCAGGGGATTGCTCAAGGAATTACTAATAGTAATTATTTTTTGACAACTTCAACGGGTCGTTATGTATTGACTGTTTTTGAGGTTTTAAAATCAGAAGAACTGCCTTTCTTTTTAGAACTGAATCAACATTTAAGCCTGAATGGTGTTGCTTGCGCCGCTCCGATTGTTCGTAAAGATGGCGGACTGCATTCTATTTTGGCCGGGAAACCGGCCTGTTTGGTTACTTGTTTGAATGGTTCAGATACCGGCTGGCCAACTGAAGCTCAATGTTTTCATACTGGTGCAATGCTGGCCAAAATGCATTTAGCCGGTCAAAACTTTCCTTTAAAAATGAAAAATCCTCGTTATGATGACTGGTGGCATGATGCCTGCACTCAATTGCTACCTGTTTTAGATTCCGAGGATGCCGCACTGCTTCAATCTGAAATTGCTGCTTTAGATAAAAATCTAGGGGGCATTTGCCTTCCGGTATTATCCATGCCGATTTATTTAAGGATAATGTATTGCTTAATGGAGATGAAGTTTCCGGCTTTATCGATTTCTATTATGCGTGTAACGGTAATTTCATGTACGACCTGGCAATTGCGGTTAACGATTGGGCACGAACAGCTGATAACAAATTAGACCCAGTCCTTTATGATGCCTTTATCCACGGCTACGAAAGCGTACGTCCTTTATCCGATGAAGAACGCGCATATTTCCCTACTGCACAAAGAGCCGGATGTATTCGTTTCTGGGTATCTCGCCTGCTTGATTTTCATTTCCCTCAATCAGGAGAAATGACGTTTATTAAAGATCCGAATGCATTTAGGGATCTGCTCTTGAGTCTTAAATAATATATAGATAAAAGGCCGTCTGAGATTCAGACGGCCTTTTATCTAATGCCCTCCCCCGCCGGAACCGTTAAACGGAGGTCTTGCCAGCCAAATAATGGGGATCATGCTGATGAATATGATACTGCCTGCCAAGAAGATTTCATTTGAGCCAATAATAAAGCCTTGTTGGGAAATGGTGCTATTTATTGCCACCAAAGCCTGCTCCTTGCTCAGACCATTGGCCATCATGCCTTGAATAGATTGGTTACTGATTGAGGACAATAAGTTAACATGTTCGGTCAGTTGAGTATGGTGCAGAGCTTCGCGTCGTTCCCACATGGTACTGACAACAGATACTCCGACACCGCCCATAAAGACACGCAAGAAGTTAGACAAGCTACTGGCCGAGGCAATTTGGTTGCCTTTCATATGAGACAAGGTGATACTGGTCAAAGGCAGGAAGAACATGGCTACGCCTAAACCCTGCCAAAACTGCGGCCAAACGACGTTGCTCATATCCATACCGGCATAGAAATCGGTTCGCCAATGGAATGTGTAGGCAAATACCAAGAAGCTGGCACTGACAAACAAGCGCATATCGACACGATTGCCGAACTTACCGATAATCGGCGACAGAATAATCGGCAGGAAGCCCACCGGTGCAGCAGCCAGACCAGCCCAAGTAGCGGTATAGCCGAGATTTGATTGCAACACCAAAGGCAGCAGGGTCAATGTGCCCATATAGACCATAAAGCCCAACGATGTAGCAACAACGCCTATCGTGAAGTTTCTATTTTTAAACAATGACAAATCGACAATCGGGTATTTCTCGCCCAGCTCCCAAACGATAAAATATGTCAGGAACACCAAAGCGGTAACGCCCAAAACGATAATCTCTCCCGAGGCAAACCAGTCCAATTCCTTGCCCCTATCCAGCATCATTTGTAATGCGCCGATACCGACGATCATCAACACCAGCCCGACATAATCGATTGGCGCCCTGACGATTTCAGTTTCCCTGTGTCTAAGCTGCTTCCAAGAAATAGTTGCAGACAAAATCCCGATCGGGATATTGATAAAGAAAATCCATCCCCAATGCCAGTTATCCGAAATCCAACCGCCCAAAATTGGCCCCAATACAGGGGCAACAACGACGGTCATCGCCCATAATGCCAGTGCCAATGTTCGTTTTTCAGGCGGATAGGAAGCCATCAACAGGCTTTGGGACAAGGGAATCAATGGCCCGGCGATGAAGCCTTGCAATACACGGAAAAAAACCAAGGCTTGAAGATTATGTGCAATGCCACACAGCCATGACGTTACGACAAACCCGATTACAGCAGCGATAAAGATTTTGACCTCGCCAAACCGCTTAGCCAAAAAACCCGTCAGGGGGACGGAAATGGCATTGGCTACGGCAAATGAGGTAATCACCCAAGTTCCCTGCGTGGTAGCCGCACCCAAATCCCCTGCAATAACAGGCACGGCGACGTTGGCGATGGTGCTGTCCAAGACTTCCATAAATACGGCCAAGCTGAGCGCCAAAGTTGCCAACACCAGCTTAAACCCTTGTAACGGCGGATAATTCATATTTTTAAACTATAAGACAACCGCCAAAGCGGTCGATTGAAGAGAATCAATATTTCAGACGGCCTGAGCCTTCAATAAAAGACTCAGGCCGTCTGAAAAGATTATTTTGCGTATTGCTCGAAGATTTTATCGACTAAAGCATCGGCGGCTTTCCAATCCACACTTTCCGTTTCCGGCAATGCAGTATTTCGTTCCGCTTCGGCAGTCATGGCTTTACCGCTGCCCTTCTCGGCAATATCGACTTTAACAGTCATCGACAAACCGACACGGAGCGGATTTTGTTGCAATTCTTTGGCATCCAAACTGATACGCACCGGCACACGTTGCACAACTTTAATCCAGTTGCCCGTTGCGTTTTGCGCCGGCAGTAATGAGAACGCACTACCCGTACCGGCCGACAAGCCCATTACCTTGCCATGGTAAACTACTTTACTGCCGTACAAATCGGCTGTCATTTCAACAGGCTGGCCGATTTTCATTTTGCGCAGTTGCGATTCTTTAAAGTTGGCATCCACCCACAATTCAGACAGGGGCACAACGGCCATCATCGGCGTACCTTGTGCGATACGTTGGCCGACTTGGACATTGCGTTTGGCAATTTGGCCGCTAATCGGCGAACGGATTTGCGTACGTTGCAGGTTCAGCCAAGCGTCTTTGATGTGGCTGATGGCCGTCTGAACTGCCGGTTGTTGGCGCAGAGGAATATTGTTGCCCAACGATGCCTGAGCAGAAACTTCTTCCGCCTCAACCGCTTTCAATGCAGCCTGAGCCTGAACTACAGCGGCGCGGGCATGGCTGAGTTCTTCGCCGGAAACCGCTTCCGTACCCGCCAAAGATTCACGGCGGCGCAAATCGGCTTGTGCACGGGCCAAATCGGCTTTACGCAACAACACTTGCGCTTTGGCTTTTGAATTGACCGCAGTTTGCTGTTTGTTTTGACGAATGGCCTGAATTAATTCATTTTGCGCGCGATCGTATGCCAGCTGAAAATCGCTGTCGTCCAAAGCCACCAAAACATCACCTTTTTTCACGACATCCGTATCGTCATACATAACTTTGCGCACCGTGCCGTTCACCTGCGGCGTAATCATCACCAAATGACCGGCCACATAAGCATCTTCAGTTTCTTCTTCATGCTGCCAAAACAGGAAATACGCCAAAGCGAATCCGGCTGCCGTAATAAGGAATAGAAGTGTAACGATGACCAAATTGCGTTTGCGATGCGTTTTAGCGCCGGAAGCGGCTACTTCCGGTTCTTTTTGGACATTATTTTTTTCTGATTGAGTATCCATAAGTCCCAACTTTAATTCTGCACATGTGATAACGATATTATTGTTTGCTGGGCGCTGACTTATACTATCAGTCCCCAATACGCGTGTTTAACGCGCTAAAGGGTCATATTCTATAGTTACACTCTATTCATTACAATAATTTCTTCCGGTAGCAAATGTAAATAAGGTAAGCAAAAGGCCGTCTGAAAGTAATTTCAGACGGCCTACGTTTTGATAAAACGTCTATTTCTGATTTAATTTAAAGCCTCCGCCCAACTGGGCATTGAGGTTACTCCAAGCTGTCAGATATTCTGCATGGTATTGAGCCGCAGACATTTTCGTACGTGCAGCTTCGTCTTGTTTTTGCAAGGCGGTTAAGCCGTTATCCAAGCCTGCACGAACACGTCCTTTCGCATTTTGCACAGATTTATCGGCGATATTGACCATCTTATTCCAAGTATCTTGTCTGCTTTTCAGGCTTTGATAGTCGACTACAGCGTCTGCCGCCGAACGCATAGCATTCAAAACAGTTTGGTCATACACGGCAACCTGTTCGTTATACTGGGCACGTTTACCCGCCAATTTGGATTGCAGCGCCCCGGAAGTAAACAATGGCAGATTCAAAGCCGGAACGATGCCCAACATACCGGAAGTTCGTCCGCGAATCAGATTGAACGCATCAATGTGCGTCATACCTGCCAAAACTTTTAATTCGATATTCGGGTAAAACTCTGCTTCGGTCGATTTGACGATATGCCATTTCTCTTCAAGCAAGGCTTTTTGTGCCGCGATATCGGGACGGGCCGCCAACAAGTCCGCTTCAATACGGCTAACCGGCAATGACGGCACAGCCGCCATTTTTTCCGGAACCTGTCCATTCAATGCACCCGGCACTCGGCCGGTCAATACAGCCAGACTGTTGCGGATTTTCTCATTTTTCTGAGCCCATGCCGATTTTTCAAGCTGTAATTGCTGTTGCGCCATTTCCAGAGCGTGCAAGGCATCGGCAGGAGCCAGCTGCGCTTTAACGCGTTGTTGCATCAGTTTCAATGCCTTATCTGCCAGCTCTATGCGCGTATCCAGCAAAGCCAGTTGTTCTGTCGCCATCTGCCACGCAAAATATTGGGCAGCAACGGCATGAGCCAACTCGGTGCGAATGTGCTGCGCTTCATATACTGCTGCCCGGCTTTTTCCCAAAACGGCTTGAATCTGCTCTCGGTTTTTACCCCAAAAGTCAAAAACCAAGCTGCCTTGCAAGGCTGCGTTCGCCAAAACCAATGTATGGTCGGTATCAACCATACCGGCTTGAGGTTTGGGTGAAACATAAGCACCCAGACCTGTAACGCCCAAGCCGACTTGCGGTTTGTTTGCGGCTCCCACAACGCCCAGCTGCGCCTGAGCCTGCTCAAACCTTGCCTTGACGACACGCAGATTGGTAGACGTCTGAATGGCGGAAGCAATCAAATTGTTTAATTTTTTATCTTTCAGCTTCATCCACCAGCCGTCTTGGGCAGTAGCGGCAGATTGGCCTTGCGGCAGCGGATAGACTGTTGTCTCATCCAAAGGCGACTGTTTGCCGAACGGCGCACATGCCGCCAACAGCGAAACAGCGGCAACGCATACGCTTGATTTGACCAAACCTAATTTCATACAGACTCCGTTTATGTGTGCCAGCCGCAGACCATCAGGCCGTCTGTTGTTAATTGCCCAAACGGTTCAACAGCTTACCTAATAGGTGTTGCAGCGTGTCATAATCCTCTTTCGTGAAATCTTCCCACGCCTGACCGCTCTGACGGGCAATTTGCGGCCATACTTCGTGGATGAAGGTCTCACCCGAAGGGGTCAATTTTAGCACAATCTGACGGCGGTCTTTTTGATTGATATAACGCTCTACCCAGCCGCGCTCAACCATATCGTCCGACAGGCGTGTCGCACTGGTGCGCGTCAAGTCCATCAGGTCGCTCAAGCGTGAAGGCAGGATTTCGCTGTTTGGGCTGACGTAAACCGCCATCAGGGAAAACCACAGGTTTTCATTGATGCCGAACGCTTTCAGGTTTTCGTTCAAATGGCTGCTCAAACGTTCGGTTACGATGCGCAACATGCGGGATACTTGGTTTTGCTGCTCCGGAAACTGCGGCAGACGGGTAGAAAGCAAACGCATTGCGTTGACTAATTCGGTTTGTGAAAAACTCATAAATTCCTTCTTTCTGAGTGAGTTATTTTATTCGATATCAATCAAAATAAAATATGATGTAATAATTTACTTTAAGATACCAATTACTTACTTTAAGACGTTATACTAATTCAGATGATTATTTTAGTGTATGAAAATCTGATAATCGGTTATATGCTCCTACCAAACGGAGTTTTCTATGCCTAAATCATGAAAATTCGATCATAAAAAAGGCCGTCTGAAACCTTGATGACAACTTTCAGACGACCTCCATAACGGATTAAAATAAGCTTTTCCACTTGTACCGGATTCAAACCATGAACACTTCCGCCTTTTTCCCCCACATTACCCTTATCGGTGTCGGTTTAATCGGCGGCTCGTTCATGCTCGACCTCAAACGCTTGGGACTGGTGCAAACCGTTACCGGTATCGACACCAATGCCGACAACCTCAATTACGCACTCGAATGCGGCATCATCGACCATGCCTATCCGAATATTTGCGCCGAAAGCATCGGCAATGCCGATTTGGTTTTGATTGCCACACCTGTCTCCGTCCTGCCTGACGTATGCCGCGACATCAAGCCCTTCTTAAAAGATACAGCCTGCGTTTCCGATGTCGGCAGCACCAAACAATCGGCACTCAATGCCTTTCACACCCACTTATCCGACCGCCTGCCGCAATGTTTTGCCGCCCACCCGATTGCCGGCTCGGATCAAAGCGGGGCAAAATCCGCGCGTTGCGGTTTGTTTCAAAACAGCCGCCTTATCATTACGCTACACGGCCAAGAGGCTTCAGACGGCCTGAGACGGCTGAAAAGCCTGTGGCAGGCGGTTGGTTCGCAAATTTCGACCATGAGCGCCGAAGAACACGACAATATTTTTGCCGCTGTTTCCCACTTGCCGCACTTGGCCGCCTTTGCCTATGTTCATGCTTTGGTTGACCATCCACACGGCAAAGACTATCTCCCCTATGCCGCCACCGGATTTCGCGACTTTACCCGCATCGCCTCCAGCCACCCTGCCGTTTGGACCGACATCTGCATGGCCAACCGCCCTGCCCTGCTCAAACTGACCGGAGATTTGAAAGAACAATTATCCAAATTGGAACAACTCCTTTCAGACGGCAACAAAACCGAGCTTTACCGCTATTTTGAAGAAGCCGCACAAATGCGTAATGACTGGCTAAAAAACCGTTAAATCTGTTTTCAGACGGCCTGACGCCTTCTCAGCTAAAATCTTCATCACAATAAAAAGGGCATCTGTTTAGATGCCCTTTTGGATTTCTTACGACTTCAACGTTTCACTCAGCCTGAGACCTTTGCAAAATTCCTTTCCTTCCAACAGCCGAAATCCAAACACAGGTTTTCGGCTGTTTTCGCCTCCAATTACTCCTGATTTTACCCAAATTCCCCCTTTTTTCTCCCCGGACACCCCATAATCAGGCATCCGGCCGCCTTTTAGGCAGCTACAGGCGCACTTAGCCTGTTGGCGGCTTTCAAAAGGTTCAAACACATCGCCTTCAGATGGCTTTGCGCACTCACTTTGAGCAGCCCGAAATAGGCTGCCCGCGCATAGCGGAATTTACGGTGCAGCGTACCGAAGCTTTGTTCGACCACATAACGGGTCTTCGACAAATATCGGTTGCGTTTGGTTTGCGCTTCCGTCAGCGGATGTTTACGGTGGGCTTTGCGCATAATGCCGTCCTGCAGTCGACGCTCTTCCAGATATTGACGGTTTTCCGCACTGTCATAGCCTTTATCGGCATAGATAGTCGTGCCTTCGGCTATCCCTTCTAGCAAAGGCGACAGATGTTTGCACTCATGGGCATTGGCGGGGGTAATGTGCAGTTTCTCGATATAGCCTTCCCCATCGGTACGGGTATGTTGTTTGTAACCGAGTTTGTAGAGGCCGTTTTTCTTTATCCAACGGGCATCGCTGTCTTTACTCGGTGTGGTTTGGCTGCTGACTTGTCCTTCTTCATCGACTTCTATGGCCTGGCGCTGTTTGCTGCCGGCGGTCTGGATAATGGTGGCGTCAATGACGGCGGCGGATGCTTTCTCTACTTTTAAGCCTTTTTCGGTCAGTTGGCGGTTGATCAGTTCCAATAATTCGGACAGGGTGTTGTCTTGCGCAAGCCAGTTGCGGTAACGGCATAAGGTGCTGTAATCGGGGATGCTCAGTTCGTCAAAACGGCAAAACAGGTTGAAATCGATGCGGGTGATGAGGCTGTGTTCGAGTTCGGGATCGGAGAGGCTGTGCCATTGTCCGAGCAGGATAGCTTTGAACATGGACAACAGGGGATAGGCGGGACGGCCGCGGTGGTCTCTAAGGTAACGGGTTCTTTGACGATTCAGGTACTGTTCGATCGGTTGCCAATCAATCACCTGATCCAACTTCAATAGTGGGAAACGGTCGATGTGTTTGGCAATCATGGCTTGTGCGGTTTGCTGGAAGAAGGTGCTCATGGAAAATCCCCTAAATGTCTTGGTGGGAATTTAGGGGATTTTGGGGAATTTTGCAAAGGTCTCAGCCTTTCAAACGAAACTCAGCCGCTCTGGCGTGCGCGGTCAAGCTTTCGCCATGCGCCAACACGCTGGCGGTTTTGCCCAACTTCTGCGCGCCTTGTTCTGAAACCTGAATCAGACTGGAGCGTTTTTGGAAATCATATGTTCCCAAAGGAGAAGAGAAACGCGCCGTGCGGCTGGTCGGCAAAACGTGGTTGGGGCCTGCGCAATAGTCGCCAAGGCTTTCACTGGTATAGCGTCCCATGAAAATAGCGCCGGCGTGGCGGATTTTTTTCGCCCACGCTTGCGGATTTTCAACCGACAATTCCAAGTGTTCGGGAGAAATATAGTTAGCGATTTCGCAGGCTTCGTCCAAGTCTTTAGCCAAAATCATTGCGCCGCGGTTACCCAATGAAGCTTCAATAATCGCACGGCGCGGCATGGTTTCAATCAAGCGGTTCATGGCCGTCTGAACTTCGTCCAAATACGTTTGAGAAGTACCAATCAAAATTGCTTGTGCAATTTCATCGTGTTCCGCCTGACTGAACAAATCCATGACCACCCAATCGGCAGGCGTCGTGCCATCGGCAATCACCAAAATTTCAGACGGCCCTGCCACCATATCGATACCGACCACGCCGAACACGCGTCGTTTGGCCGCGGCGACAAAGGCATTGCCCGGGCCGGTAATCTTATCGACTTGAGGTACAGATTCCGTACCATAAGCCAAAGCCGCAACCGCCTGCGCGCCGCCGACTGTAAACACTTTGGTTACACCGGCCACAAAAGCAGCCGCCAACACGATATCGTTGCGCTCGCCTTTCGGAGTGGGAACGACCATGATGATTTCTTTCACGCCGGCAACGTGGGCAGGCATGGCGTTCATGATGACGGAACTCGGATAAGCGGCTTTACCGCCCGGAACATAAATACCGACTCGGTCAAGCGGCGTAATCTGTTGACCCAAAAGCGTGCCGTCTTCGTCTTCGTAAGTCCACGACTCCATTTTTTGGTGTTTATGGTAGCTTTCCACCCGTCGCGCGGCCGTTTTCAAGGCCGTCTGAATGTTTTCAGGCAAACGCTCAAACGCAGACTGCAAATCATCTTGTGTCAGGATTAAATCATCGATGGTTTGAGCGGATGTACCGTCAAAGCGGTTGGTATATTCAATCAGCGCCGCATCGCCGCGCTTTTGAACATCGGCGCATATGTCGGCAACAATACGGTCGATTTCAGGGTTTTGCGCGGTTTCAAAAGCGAGTAACGCTTTAAGTTCGGCTTGAAAATCAGGGGATTGGGTGTTGAGTTTTTTCATGGTTTGCTCTCTTCCTTGTTTCGTTCCTATTGTTTTCAGACGGCCTCATTCACTCAAAGGCCGTCTGAATATTATCTTTTCAAAAAACCTTTTTTCTGCAAAAACGCCAACATATGCGGTCGCACGGGATTACCCAAGGTTTTGGCCAGCGATTCCTTCCAAGGTATCGGTCTTCCCTTGCGTAACTCATAATAATCCGCTACTGCCTGATTATAAGCTTCAACCGCCTCAGCATTCAGGCTCGGACAAGCGTTTTCGGCATAGACCATTTCCTTAGGTAGGCGCGGTTTGAGCGGCGGGTCTTGATCAGGATAACCGAGGCACAACCCCACCAAAGGCACGCAATAATCCGGCAGGTTCAACACATCCGACACTTTTTGCGCATTATTGCGCAGCGCGCCGATATACACACCGCCCAGCCCAAGCGATTCGGCGGCAAGCAATACGTTTTGCGCCATAATGCCTACATCGACCGCGCCAATCAGGGTTACTTCCGCCCAATCAATTTGCGCATCGGGAAACATTGCCTTGTGTTTGGAAAAATCGATGCAAAACAATAAAAATTCCGCACAATGGACAATATAAGGCGCACTCCCTGCCGCTTCATGTATCCCCTGCCTCAACGCAAGGTCGGATACGCGTATGATGGAAACGCATTGCAGGTTGTTGGAGGTCGAAGCCTGCTGTCCGGCGCGAACCAGCGTATCGAGGATTTCATCGGCAATCGGCTCGGAAGTAAACCTGCGGATGGAACGATGGGAAAGAATCGTATCGAGTGTCGGTTTGCTTTGCATCATGACAGGGCTTTCAAACTGGGTTGGCAGACAGTTTTTGCAAAAAACTTTTCAGACGGCCTTAGCGGCATTTTCAAATGCCTGAATAATCGGATTCAACAGCGCATATTTGGTTTTCAACGCCGCTTTGTTGACCACCAAGCGGCTGGAAATATCAGCCACATGTTCCACAGCTTCCAAACCATTGGCCTTCAATGTATTGCCACTGGAAACCAAATCGACAATCGCATCGCTCAAACCGACCAAAGGCGCAAGCTCCATCGAGCCGTACAGTTTGATGATGTCCACATGCACACCCTTGTCGGCAAAGTGTTCGGCGGCAATGTCGGGGTATTTGGTGGCAATCCGCAAGCGGCTGCCGGGTTTGGAAGCGGCGGCGTAATCAAAACCTTTTTTTACCGCAACCATCATGCGGCATGAGGCGATGTGCAAATCCAAAGGTTGATACAGGCCATCTCCGCCATGCTCGATCAGCACGTCCTTACCGGCAATCCCGAAATCCGCCGCACCATACTGCACATAAGTCGGCACATCGGTTGCGCGTACAATCACCAAACGGATATTGTCATGATTCGTACCAATAATCAGCTTGCGCGATTTTTCCGGCTCTTCCGCAGGCACAATACCGGCGGCAGCCAACAGCGGCAGGGTTTCCTCAAAAATTCGCCCCTTGGATAAAGCAATCGTTAAAAGTGTGCCGGTCATTTTTTTATTCTCCTTTGCCGTATCATAAAGTAAGAAGGCCGTCTGAAATCCACAACCCATTTCAGACGGCCTCAACTACGTTTTTACAATAAAGTTTTCACATCAGCCGCAATCGTTTCCGGCTCGCTGCCATAAGGCGAGAAAATCGCCACTTCACCGTTTTTATCAATCAAATATGCACCTGAAGAGTGGTCGACCAAATAGTTTTCGCTGTCTTCTTTTTGGTTTACTTTAGCCGATACCACACGGTATTGCTGTTTGATGACAGGCAGGCTTTGATCGCCGGTTGCCGTCAGGCCGATAAAATCAGGGTTGAACTGTTTGACGTATTTGCCGATTACTTCAGGCGTATCGCGCTCAGGGTCGATGCTGACAAATACTACTTTCACGTCTTTAGCCTGATCGCCCAATTGTTTCAAAGTGTCGCTGTAAGTCAGCAACTCGGTTGGGCATACGTCAGGACAGTGGGTATAACCAAAAGACAGAATGACCACTTTGCCTTTCAAATCGCTCAGACTGAAAGGTTTGCCGTCGCCATCGGTCAATGTGAAATCACCGCCAATGTCTTCTTTGCGCATATCGGTACCGCGCGCTTGCACTTTGGGCGCAGACTCACCGGAAGCAGCAGGCGCGGCAGAAGCGGCAGGTGTCGAAGAAGCCTCTTTGGCCTCTTCTTTAGGCTGACAAGCAGCCAGAGCAGCCAACGCAAAAGCACTGAGTAGGAAAGTTCGTGTAACGGAAAGCATAAATTTTCTCCAAAACCGTTTCAAATTAAGTGAAGCCAAACAACCGCCCGGCCGATATAAAAACAAAACATCTTCATATTAACGCGTTTGACACATTAAATGTAGCCCTTTTTGCAGATAAATACTGCCTTTTTTGTTTTAAAAATCTGTCCTCCATTTAGATAGCATCAAACGAAAAAAGTTTAATTCATTAAAAATCAAACAAATATAAAAATAATCCAATTTTTTTTCAATTACTGCTTTACAAGATTCGAGAACTCGCTATAATGACGACTTCTTCGCTAGCCCAGGTGGCGAAATTGGTAGACGCAGGGGACTCAAAATCCCCCGCCGCAAGGTGTGTCGGTTCGAGTCCGACCCTGGGCACCAAATTAAAAAAACCTCTTGATTCAGTCAAGAGGTTTTTTGCTATTTATCATTTGTAAAAACCTTCTCCTTACTCAAACTGTCAACAATCCACCCACATCAAGCTCAATAAAACTGTTTTTTTATTTCTTTAAAATCAAACGATAATCTATTTTCTCTCCTTAAACGTTAAAAGATGAAAGATTTTGTCTTGCTTGTACAGTCGGATTGCGTTATCGTTTCTACTCTTTTTCACAAACTCTGTGTTTCTTCCCAATTGCTTGGATAGTCTGACTGTCATCGTATTCCCTCAGTGCGCGTACCCTAAATCGCTGCTTGGTGGAATTGCATTACAGGTGCTGTGGTGAGGCGGATTATTCCTATTGGTTTGAGGCCATATAAAAGAGGTCAATATGCAATTATCTGGCGCACAAATCATCGTGCAAAGTCTCAAAGCCGAAGGTGTCGAGTATGTATTCGGCTATCCGGGCGGCGCGGTTATCGAAATCTACGATGCCCTTTTCCAACTCAATAAATTCAAGCACATCCTGGTTCGCCACGAGCAGGCAGCCGTACATGCGGCAGATGCTTATGCCCGTGTCAGCGGCAAAGTCGGCGTTGCTTTGGTAACTTCCGGCCCAGGCGTAACCAATGCACTGACCGGCATCGCTACCGCTTACAGCGACTCCATTCCGTTGGTAGTCATCAGCGGCCAGGTGGGCAACTCCCTCATCGGAACAGACGCATTCCAAGAAGTGGATACAGTCGGCATTACCCGCCCTTGTGTCAAACACAATTTCTTGGTGACCAATATCGCTGAGTTGGCAGACACCATCAAAAAAGCTTTCCAAATTGCTGCAAGCGGCCGTCCGGGTCCCGTTGTTGTCGATGTTCCTAAAGATGTCACCCAAGCGATGGCTAAATTCAGCTATCCGCAAGAAGACATTTTCATCCGCTCTTATCAACCGGTTGTACAAGGCCACATCGGTCAAATCAAAAAAGCCGTACAAATGCTGGCTTCCGCCAAACGCCCTATTGTTTACTTCGGCGGCGGCGTAGTTTTGGGCAATGCCTCTGAGGAAATGACCAAATTTGTCCGCATGATCGGCGCTCCTTGTACCGGTACATTGATGGGCCTGGGCGCATACCCTTCCAGCGACCGCCAATTCTTGGGTATGCTGGGCATGCACGGTACTTACGAAGCCAACCTCGCCATGCAGAATGCAGACGTTGTACTGGCAATCGGTGCGCGCTTCGATGACCGCGTAATTTCCGTGCCGTCCAAATTCTTTGAAAAAGCCAAAAAAATTATCCATATCGACGTTGACCCGTCCAGCATTGCCAAACGCGTCAAAGTGGATATCCCGATTGTCGGCGACGTGAAAAACGTATTGTCCGAAATGATTCAATTGTGGGGCAAACAAGAATCTGCACCTGCAGCCGACTCATTGGATAAATGGTGGAAAAGCATTGAAGAATGGCGTTCGCGCAACTGCCTGTGGTTTGACAATGAAAGCGAAATCATCAAACCGCAATACGTCATTCAAAAACTGGCCGAAATCACCAATAATTCTGCCATCATCACTTCCGACGTCGGTCAACACCAAATGTTTACCGCCCAATATTACCCATTCGAGCGTCCTCGCCAATGGCTCAATTCCGGCGGTTTAGGCACAATGGGTGTCGGCTTGCCATATGCCATCGGCGCGAAACTGGCCGCTCCTGATCAAGATGTATTCTGTATCACCGGCGAAGGCTCGATTCAGATGAACATCCAAGAGCTGTCCACCTGCTTCCAATACCGCGTTCCGGTTAACGTCGTTACCCTGAACAACGGCTACCTCGGCATGGTCCGCCAATGGCAAGAACTTTATTACGGCAACCGTGAATCGGAAACCTATTTCGATTCATTGCCTGATTTTGTCAAACTGGCTGAAGCCTACGGCCATATCGGCATCCGTGTGGACAAGAAATCCGATGTAGAAGGCGCATTGCTGGAAGCATTAAACCAAAAAGACCGTCTGGTATTCCTCGATTTCTTGACCGACAAGAAACAAAACGTACTGCCTATGGTCGGCAACGGCAAAGGCTTGGACGAGATGGTTCTGCCGCCGCATATGCGCGAAACATTGTCAGCGTAAGGAGAGAAAAATGCGACATATCTTATCTATTCTGATGGAAAACGAATCAGGTGCGATGAGCCGTGTGGTAGGTTTGTTCTCCGCGCGCGATTACAACATCGACTCCCTGGCTGTTGCACCAACCGAAGACAAAACCTTGTCTCGCATGACCATCGTTACCCATGGCGACGAACACGTTATCGAGCAAATCACCAAACAGCTCAACAAACTGATTGAAGTTATCAAAGTGGTCGATTTGAACGAAAGCCGTTTTGTCGAACGTGAGCTGATGTTGGTAAAAGTCCGCGCCGTCGGCAAAGACCGCGACGAATTCCTGCGATTGACCGAAATCTACCGTGGCAGCGTCATTGACGTAACAGACCGCAGCTACACCATCGAAATCACAGGTTCTACCGAAAAACTCGACTCTTTCCTTGAAACAGTCGGTCGTGCTCAAATTTTGGAAACCGTACGCACAGGCGCAGCCGGTATCGGCCGTGGCGAGCGTATTTTGAAAATTTAACGCTGTATCGTTCAGACGACCTTTTACTTTCAACAAAGGCCGTCTGAAAAACAGCAGGAGACAAACATGTCAAGCATCCAAATCGTTGCATTAGTTACCGTCAAACCCGAATACACCGAGGCTCTGGCTACCCAGTTTAAAGAATTGGTCAAAGCCAGCCGTGCAGAAGAAGGCAACATCAGCTACGACCTGCACCAAGAAATCGGCAAACCCAACCGTTTCGTATTCGTAGAAAGCTGGAAATCCCAAGCAGCTATTGACGAACATAATGCCAGCGAACATTTCCAAAACTTCGTCAAATCCATCGAAGGAAAAACCGAAGCATTGGAAATCGTCTTGATGAACCAAGTCCCCGCTTAAGCCCCTATTACTTTTAACTCAACCCGGATTATCCGGAACCCTCTTACACTAAGGAAATAAAATGCAAGTTTATTACGATAAAGACGCTGACCTTTCTCTGATCAAAGGCAAAACCGTTGCCATCATCGGTTACGGTTCACAAGGTCACGCACACGCAGCAAACCTGAAAGATTCCGGCGTAAATGTCGTAATCGGTCTGCGCCAAGGCGGCTCTTGGAAAAAAGCCGAAGCAGCCGGCCACGACGTACGCACTGTTGCTGAAGCAACCAAAGCAGCCGATGTTGTAATGATTCTGTTGCCTGACGAAAACCAACCTATCGTATACAAAAACGAAATCGAGCCTAACTTGAAAGAAGGCGCAGTATTGGCGTTCGCTCACGGCTTCAACGTACACTACAACCAAATCGTCCCTCGCGCCGACCTCGACGTTATCATGATCGCCCCTAAAGGCCCAGGCCACACCGTACGCAGCGAATTCCTGAAAGGCGGCGGCGTACCTTCCCTGATCGCCGTTTACCAAGATAAAAGCGGCAAAGCCAAAGACATCGCCCTGTCTTACGCAGCAGCCAACGGCGGCACTAAAGGTGGCGTAATCGAAACCAACTTCCGCGAAGAAACCGAAACCGACCTGTTCGGCGAACAAGCCGTATTGTGCGGCGGTGTGGTCGAACTGATCAAAACCGGCTTCGAAACCCTGACCGAAGCAGGCTATGCGCCCGAAATGGCCTACTTCGAATGCCTGCATGAAATGAAGCTCATCGTTGACCTGATTTACGAAGGTGGCATTGCCAACATGAACTACTCCATTTCCAACAACGCGGAGTACGGCGAATACGTTACCGGTGTGGAAGTCATCAACGACAAATCCCGCGAAGCCATGCGCAATGCCCTCAAACGCATCCAAACCGGCGAATACGCCAAAATGTTCATCCAAGAAGGTGCCGTCAACTATGCCAGCATGACTGCCCGCCGCCGCCTGACTGCCGACCACCAAATCGAAAAAGTCGGCGCGCAACTGCGTTCCATGATGCCTTGGATTGCCAAAAACAAACTGGTTGACCAAGACAAAAACTAATCTGTCTTTCAAGCAAATGAAACCTGCCTGATCACTCAGGCAGGTTTTTTATAATTTTAAAATCCAATACACTATAAATCTAACTCAACAAGGCCGTCTAAAAACAATATAAACGACATTTGATCCCCAACTTCAATAAGCCGGCGTTTATGGTTCTCCTAAAATTTCCTTTTAGAAAAACATATTACAAAATAAACGACTATTTCTCATACCTACTCTGTCTGTAAAAAACAACGTTTCCCAACAAAATACGTTCAAAACAAGAGGAAAATTTGTTTTCTTAAGCCATAACCTTTATATTATGGTCATGGAATCGTTGAAACAGAACGATATCGTAATAAGAAGAACGAATGCTCGCTTCTTCACACTTAAAAAAGGAAAACAGCAATGAAAAAATCCCTGATTGCCCTGACTCTGGCAGCTTTGCCTGTTGCAGCTATGGCTGACGTAACTCTGTACGGTCAAATCAAAGCCGGCGTTGAAGTATCCAAAGTAAAATTGGGTGAACAAACTGCTGCTAAACTGGGTCATGAGAAAAGCTCTAAAACTGCTACTGAAATCGCTGACTTCGGTTCACGCATCGGCTTTAAAGGCCACGAACACTTGGGTAACAACCTGAATGCCATCTGGCAAGTTGAACAAAACACTTCTATCGCCGGTGGCGACAAAGAGTGGGCTTCTCGCGAATCTTTCATCGGTTTGGAAGGTGGCTTCGGTAAAGTTCGTGCCGGTAAATTGAACTCTACTGTTAAAGACTCTAGCGACAACGTTGACCAATGGGAAAGCAGCAACGGTGCTTTGAACATGTCTGTATTCACTCGTGTTGACGAACGCGCAGTATCTGTACGTTACGACAGCCCTGTATTCTCAGGCTTCAGCGCAAGCGTACAATACACTCCACGCGACAACGCTAACCCTTCTGACAAATACACTCACAACGACGCTACCCGTGACACTTACTACGCTGGCCTGAACTACGAAAACTCTGGTTTCTTCGGTCAATACGCTGGTGGTTTCCGTAAAAACGCCGTTTCTGAAAAAGACGGTCACGTACACCGCTTAGTAGGTGGTTACGATGCTAACAACCTGTTCGTATCTGTAGCCGGCCAATACGCTAAAAACTGGGAAACTTTGGGTGACTATGCCGAAGCCCAATCTAACGGTGTTGTAACTTCTGCTATGCGCGCTGCCGGTACTAACGCTTCTAACGTAGTATTTGGTACTGCTGCTGGCTTGGACAGCCGTCCTGCTGAAACTATCGAAGTTGCTGCTACTGCCGCTTACCGCGCTGGTAACGTAACTCCTCGCGTTTCTTACGCTCACGGCTTCAAAGCTAAAGTTGACGGTCAAAAACTGAAAGGCACTCAATACGACCAAGTTATCGTTGGTGCTGACTACGATTTCTCTAAACGCACTACTGCTCTGGTTTCTGCCGGCTGGTTGCGTGGTGCTGAGTCTGGCCCTCACAAAGTTGAAACCATCTCTGGTTTGGTTGGCCTGCGTCACAAATTCTAATCTTCGGATTAGTATAAAAAAGAGCCTGTTTTATGCAGGCTCTTTTTTTATTCCTATCCCCTACCCTCAACGAAAATTAATTTAAGCGTTAACATACGAAAAAGGCCGTCTGAAACCAATCGGTTTCAGACGGCCTTTAGTCTATCTACCCCTATTGCCAAATTACAATAAGGTCAACAGACAAGCTTTATTTTTCATTCAAAATCTTACCGACAATCTCGCCCACATCTTTGGACAAACCTTCTTGTGCATGGATGCGTTGCAATTCTTTGATCATGATAGCTTTGCGGTTGGCTTCCAATTTGTTGCAGATGTTGAAAGCCTGCACCAATCGGGCAGCAACTTGCGGATTAAAACGGTCGATTTCCATCACTTTATCGGCTACAAAGCGGTAGCCGCTGCCGTCTTCTGCATGGAAGTGCGGAATATTGCGACTGAAGCTGATCAACAAAGAACGGGCCTTATTCGGGTTTTCGATGCTGAATTTAGGATGATTCAAGGCCGTCTGAACTTGTTGTAAAGTATCTTTGCGGCGACTTGAGGCAATCAGGGCAAAGTATTTGTCCATTACCAAAGCATCATCGGCGAATTTATCGGCAAATTGCGTCAACAAGTGATTGCGGATTTCGCTTTCATTGCTGTTGATTGCGGATAAGATACCCCATTCGTGGGTCATGTTTTGCGCCATTGCTTCGTAATTCTCCGCAACGTGTTCGATATGCGCTGCGTCAGCACGAAGGATAAATGCCCTGCAAGCATTACGCAAAGTACGCCAGCCGGCCAGTTCCGGACTGTATTCATAACGAACAGCAGCATCGGCTTGGTTTTCTTGCTCGGCAGCTTGACGGTTCAGCTCGCGCCATTGAGGCAGGAACTTGACGGCAACGGCATTGAGCAAGGCTTCTCGCGCTTGATGAACCTGAATCGGATCAATATTTTCTTCTTCCGCCCATACATCGGTTTCAGACGGCATTTGCAACAAAATGGCGCGGAATGCTGGGTCGAAATCACCGGAAACCACCAAAGCCAAAGCATCCATCAATGCTTTATGTTCAGGCAAAGGACGGCCTTCCGCCAATGCCTGACGGTTGGCGTTAATGGCACGATGATACAAGGTTTGGGCAGCTTCCCAACGGGCAAACTCATTTTCATCTGCCGCCAGTAAAGTTGCTAATTCTTGCTCGCTGTACGGATAGTTCAGGGTGACCGGCGCAGAGAAATCTCGCAGCAGAGACGGGATAACCGGCTCATTGACGCCGCCCAATACAAAAGTCTGCTCGGCTTCGGTCAATACCAAAACCGCCTCTTTCACCCGTTCACCTTGATATTCAAACTCAACCGCTTCGCCTTTTTCATTCAGCAAACCGGTTTTGACCGGAATCATCATCGGCTGTTTGTCCGCCATATCGGGCGTGGCCGGAATGGTTTGTTTGATGGTCAATTCAAACGCTCCATCTTTCAGACGGCCTTGAGCATCTAAAACCGGCGTGCCAGCTTGGCTGTACCACAAAGCAAACTGATCAAGATTGATGCCGTTTGCGTCTGCCATTGCGGCACGGAAATCATCACAAGTCACAGCTTGACCGTCGTGGCGTTGGAAATACAGCTTCATGCCTTTTTGGAAGCCTTCTTCCCCAAGCAAGGTGTGATACATGCGCACCACTTCCGCACCTTTTTCATAAACGGTCATGGTGTAGAAGTTGTTCATCTCTTCATAGCTGGCCGGGCGGACAGGATGCGCAGTCGGGCCTGCATCTTCAGGGAATTGGAACAAGCGCAGCATGCGGACATTGTCGATACGGCGTACCACGCGGCTGGCCCGGTCGCCGGAAAACTCTTGATCGCGGAATACAGTCAAACCTTCTTTCAGCGACAATTGGAACCAATCACGGCAGGTCACGCGGTTGCCTGTCCAGTTGTGGAAATATTCGTGGCCGACAACAGATTCGATGCCTTCAAAATCGGTATCGGTCGCGGTACGGCTGTTGGCCAGCACAAACTTGGTGTTGAAAATATTCAAACCTTTGTTTTCCATCGCGCCCATATTGAAATCACCCACGGCAACGACCATGAAAATATCCAAATCGTATTCCAAGCCAAAGCGTGTTTCGTCCCATTTCATTGCATTTTTCAACGATTCCACGGCAAACCTGACTTTAGGTTTGTCTGTCTCAGTGGTGTAGAACTCAATTTTGACCTTACGGCCGCTCATGGTCGTAAAATAATCTTCCGTTACTGCCAAATCGCCAGCCACCAAAGCAAAGAGATAGCTCGGCTTGGCAAACGGGTCTTCCCATTTCACCCAATGACGGCCGTCCGAAAACTCGCCGCCATCGATTTTATTGCCGTTAGACAGCAACACCGGATAGCGTGTTTTGTCTGCAACGATGGTGGTGGTAAATTTAGACATGACATCCGGACGGTCGATGTAGAACGTAATTTTGCGGAAACCTTCCGGTTCGCATTGGGTGAACAGGTTGCCGCCGGAAGCATACAGACCCATCAGAGATTTGTTCTCAGCAGGCAGAATTTCAGTTTCCACTTCCAGCGTGAAGTTTTCAGACGGCACGCCGGCAATCGTCAGTTTTTCGTCTTCCAACACATAATCTACGGCCTGGCCGTTTACTTTCACAGACAGCAGTTTTGCCGAACCATCCAATACCAATGGCTCCCCTGCTCTTTCAGGTTGAACGGTCAGACTGGATTTGACGATGGTTTGCGGTTCTAAAATATCGAAATGCAGGTCGGTTTTCAGAATACGGTAAGCTGGCGCGGCGTAGTCTTTCAAATAATGGATGGTTTTGCTCATTTGTTCTCTTTCAGAGTCATGCGGTAAATAGATGAAGCATATCGTTTCAGATAGTCTAAATTCAAGTGTTTTCAGAAAAAAAGGCCGTCTGAAACCTAAAATTTCAGACGGCCTCCCTATTCAGGCAGTAAATCTAGTTGCCTGTCATTGCCAACTTACCACTGATACAGCGCACCGGCACCGACACCGACATGACCGTCGGTATTGGCCGAGAAGTTGCCTTTGACAATCCAGTTGCCGCCGTCGCTCATCGCAGACACGCCGATGGCCATGGCAGACTGACCACCATAGTAGCCGCTGCCGACACCGATACCGGTCGCACCCGGACGGGTTACTTGCGGAATCGAGCCTTGGGCAATCGCACCGGCCACACCCGCGTAGGCTTTCTTACCTACTTGGTTGATGTTGTTCTGCAACTCGGTACCTAAACCAATCAACTGGTTCACGTTTGCCGCGTCTGTACCGTCTTTACCCGGAGCCACATTGGTAATGCGTTGGCCGCCGTTGTTCAGACCGACAGGAGACAGTTTGACTTGGTTGTTCGGGTTGTTTTCAGTCGGTGCAGCGATGGTTACGCCATCGTTGTTGACCACGGTGTTGCCTGCGGTCAGACCGTCTTTGTTCAACGCAACTTTATCGCCGACTTTCATGCCGTCGTTATTCATTACAGTATCGCCTGCTTTGAAGGTATCGGCATTCACTGTCTTCACGCTAATCTCGTCAGCCAACTTCAGTTGAGCGCCACCGGCTACGGTTTCGCTGATGATGTTGCTGTCGCCTTTGACATTGATGGTGTCACCCAACGCGTAGTTGTTGCTGCCGGTCGTACCGCCGAAGTTGATGCCTTTGGCGATAGTCGCAGCATTGTTGGCTACGTTTTGGTTGGTTGCGTACAACTGGCTGCCGTTGACGGCATCTTTGCTGTTGGCGTTGATGTCGCCATCCGCTACGTTGGTTACTTTGTTACCCGCATTGTCCAAGCCATCTTTAGTCAGGTTTACCTTGCCTGCTTTCAAGCCGTCTTTGTTCAATGCAACATCGTCACCAACTTTGACACCATCATTGTTGACAGTGGTATCACCGGCTTTGACGCTGTCAACGTCCAAGTCTTTATCGGTAGCAACCTCATAAACAGTCTGACCTTTGTCACCTGTTTTTTCAGTCACAACGATGTTCTTACCTTGAACGACTTCAGTTTTAGATGCCGCCGCAGCTTGTTTCAGTTGAGAAACATTGACCGCATCAGTGTCATCCGTACCGGCTGCAACGTTGGTAATCTTGTTGCCGCCATTGTTCAAGCCAGCTTTAGTCAGGTTCACATCACCTGCTTTCAAGCCGTCTTTGTTCAATGCAACATCATCGCCGACTTTCACACCGTCATTATTCATCACGGTATCGCCTGCGGTAACGCTGTCTACTTTCAGGTTTTTATCGGTAGCCACTTTGTAAATGGTTTGGCCATTGGCGCCGACATCCTGAGTAACAACAATGTTATCGCCTTGAACAACTTCAGTCTTAGCCGCAGCCGCAGCTTTGTTCAACTGAGCAACATTCACCGCATCAGTGTCATCAGTACCGGCCGCAACGTTGGTAATCTTGTTGCCGCCATTGTTCAAGCCGGCTTTAGTCAGATTAACATCGCCAACTTTCACGCCATCGGTATTGACTGTGGTATCGCCGGCTTTCACGCTGTCAACTGCTAAGTCTTTAGCCAATTTGACTTCCAACTTATCAGAGCCATTCGCTACAACACCGATATTGCCGTCTGAAAGTTTGGCTGCATCGGTTTGACCGCCAACAATATTCAGCTTCGTACCCGGTTTGCGTTCAACATCTTTGCCGCTGTCGCCGCCGAAAGTCAAAGGCAGATTGGCAGTTGCATTAACGGCTTTGATTGCATCGTGGATGTTGTTCTCACCAGTACCGCCAATATCAGTCATGCTGATGTTGCCGCCATTATTGGCCGCATTGCCACCCAATACATTCACCAACTGATCTTGGGCTGCATTCAGCTGCTCTTCAGTCGCCGCACGTTTGCCTTGGGCAAAGTCGCTGCCGCCCAAAGTCGTATTGCTCAAGCCGCTGACTTCGCCTTTGTTGCCATCGATTTTCACCGGAGCCGCTTGACCAACATTCAACACATCGGCCAGTTTCAGCTGTGCACCACCGGCTACGGTTTCGCTGATGATGTTGCTGTCGCCTTTGACATTGATGGTGTCGCCCAATGCGTAGTTGTTGCTGCCGGTGGTACCGCCGAAGTTGATGCCTTTGGCGATATTGGCGGCGTTGTTGGCTACGTTTTGGTTGGTCGCAAACAGTTGGCTACCGTTAACGGCATCTTTGCTGTTGGCATTGAGGTCGCCATCGGCGACGTTGGTCACTTTGTTGCCGGCGTTGTTCAAACCGTCTTTGGTCAGTTTGACATCGCCTGCTTTCACACCGTCTTGGGTCAATGCAACATCGTCGCCTACTTTCACACCGTCGTTGTTCACGGTGGTGTCGCCGGCTTTGACGCTGTCTACTACCAGGTCTTTGTTCAGCTTGACGGTCACTTTATCGTCTTGGGCTTCGGTGGTGATGTTGTCGTCGCCGGCAACGGTCACGGTAGAGCCGAGTTTTTCGATATTGGTGCTGCCGCTGTCGCCGTTGAAGGTCAGGCCTTTGGTGTCAACGGTGGTTTTGGCGTCCACACCTTTTTGGATGTCGTCTTTGGTGTCTTGTGCCAAGTCGATGCTGTAGTCGGTCACGTTGTTCGCGTCTGCAGCGGCGGCGGTAACGGTCACTTTGCTCGAACCTGCGCTCGCAGTTGTGCCTTTGGCGTTGACGGTGTAGATGTCTTGGCCGTTGGCACCGGTAGTTTTCACCACGTCTTTGATGTTGGTGCCGGCGGCAACTTCGGTACGGGCGGCGGCGCTTTGCTGTTTCAGCTGGCTGTAGTTGACCGCGTCGGTGTCATCGGTACCCGGGGCAACGTTGGTAATCTTGTTGCCGGCGGCATCGATGCCTGCTTTGGTCACACTCGGGCCGCCGGTAATGGTGAGGCCGTCTGTATTCAGTTTGCTGTCGCCTGCGGTAACGCTGTCAACGGTGATGTCTTTGGCCAGTTTCAGCTGTGCACCACCGGCTACGGTTTCGCTGATGATGTTGCTGTCGCCTTTGACATTGATGGTGTCGCCCAATGCGTAGTTGTTGCTGCCGGTGGTACCGCCGAAGTTAATGCCTTTGGCGATATTGGCGGCGTTGTTGGCTACGTTTTGGTTGGTCGCAAACAGTTGGCTGCCGTTGACAGCATCTTTGCTGTTGGCATTGAGGTCGCCATCGGCGACGTTGGTCACTTTGTTGCCGGCGTTGTTCAAACCGTCTTTGGTCAGTTTGACATCGCCTGCTTTCACACCGTCTTGGGTCAATGCAACATCGTCGCCTACTTTCACACCGTCGTTGTTCACGGTGGTGTCGCCGGCTTTGACGCTGTCTACTACCAGGTCTTTGTTCAGCTTGACGGTCACTTTATCGTCTTGGGCTTCGGTGGTGATGTTGTCGTCGCCGGCAACGGTCACGGTAGAGCCGAGTTTTTCGATATTGGTGCTGCCGCTGTCGCCGTTGAAGGTCAGGCCTTTGGTGTCAACGGTGGTTTTGGCGTCCACACCTTTTTGGATGTCGTCTTTGGTGTCTTGTGCCAAGTCGATGCTGTAGTCGGTCACGTTGTTCGCGTCTGCAGCGGCGGCGGTAACGGTCACTTTGCTCGAACCTGCGCTCGCAGTTGTGCCTTTGGCGTTGACGGTGTAGATGTCTTGGCCGTTGGCACCGGTAGTTTTCACCACGTCTTTGATGTTGGTGCCGGCGGCAACTTCGGTACGGGCGGCGGCGCTTTGCTGTTTCAGCTGGCTGTAGTTGACCGCGTCGGTGTCATCGGTACCCGGGGCAACGTTGGTAATCTTGTTGCCGGCGGCATCGATGCCTGCTTTGGTCACACTCGGGCCGCCGGTAATGGTGAGGCCGTCTGTATTCAGTTTGCTGTCGCCTGCGGTAACGCTGTCAACGGTGATGTCTTTGGCCAGTTTCAGCTGTGCACCACCGGCTACGGTTTCGCTGATGATGTTGCTGTCGCCTTTGACATTGATGGTGTCGCCCAATGCGTAGTTGTTGCTGCCGGTGGTACCGCCGAAGTTAATGCCTTTGGCGATATTGGCGGCGTTGTTGGCTACGTTTTGGTTGGTCGCAAACAGTTGGCTGCCGTTGACAGCATCTTTGCTGTTGGCATTGAGGTCGCCATCGGCGACGTTGGTCACTTTGTTACCTGCGGCATCGATACCGGACTTGGTCAGGCTAGGACCACCTGCGACGGTCACACCGTCGTTGTTCACGGTGGTGTCGCCGGCTTTGACGCTGTCTACTACCAGGTCTTTGTTCAGCTTAACAGTCACTTTATCGTCTTGGGCTTCGGTGGTGATGTTGTCGTCGCCGGCAACGGTCACGGTAGAACCCAGTTTTTCGATATTGGTGCTGCCGCTGTCGCCGTTAAAGGTCAGACCTTTGGTGTCAACGGTGGTTTTGGCATCTACGCCTTTTTGGATGTCGTCTTTGGTGTTTTGTGCCAAGTCGATGCTGTAGTCGGTCACGTTGTCGGCCTTTTCAGCAGCGGTAACGGTCAACTTGTCGGAACCGGCGCTCGCAGTCGTGCCTTTGGCGTTGACGGTGTAGATGTCTTGGCCGTTGGCACCGGTAGTTTTCACCACGTCTTTGATGTTGGTGCCGGCACGTACCTCGGTACGGGCGGCAGCGCTTTGTTGTTTCAGCTGGCTGTAGTTGACCGCGTCGGTGTCATCGGTACCCGGTGCAACGTTGGTGATCTTGTTGCCGGCGGCATTGATGCCTGCTTTGGTCACACTTGGGCCACCGGTGATGGTGAGGCCGTCTGTATTCAGTTTGCTGTCGCCTGCGGTGACGCTGTCAACGGTGATGTCTTTGGCCAGTTTGAAGTCAATCTGGTTGTCAGACACGGTGGTCACGATGTTTTTGTCGCTGCTGCGGTAGGCAACGGTTTCGCCCAGTTGGACGTTGTCGTCGTTACCGTTGTCGGCGGCAATGTTCAGACCTTTGGCCACATTGGCGTTGGTCTCTTTCAGCTGACCGTAGTTAACGGCGTCGGTATCGTCGGTACCGGCGGCTACGTTGGTCACTTTGTTGCCGGCGTTGTTCAAACCGTCTTTGGTCAGTTTGACGTCACCTGCTTTAACGCCGTCTTGGGTCAATGCGACATCGTCGCCTACTTTCACACCGTCGTTGTTAACGGTGGTATCGCCGGCTTTGACGCTGTCTACTACCAGGTCTTTGTTCAGCTTGACGGTCACTTTATCGTCTTGGGCTTCAGTGGTGATGTTGTCGTCGCCGGCAACGGTCACGGTAGAGCCGAGTTTTTCGACATTGGTGCTGCCGCTGTCGCCGTTGAAGGTCAGGCCTTTGGTGTCAACGGTGGTTTTGGCATCTACGCCTTTTTGGATGTCGTCTTTGGTGTTTTGTGCCAAGTCGATGCTGTAGTCGGTCACGTTGTCGGCCTTTTCAGCAGCGGTAACGGTCAACTTGTCGGAACCGGCGCTCGCAGTCGTGCCTTTGGCGTTGACGGTGTAGATGTCTTGGCCGTTGGCGCCGGTAGTTTTCACCACGTCTTTGATGTTGGTACCGGCGGCAACTTCGGTACGCGCGGCGGCGCTTTGCTGTTTCAGCTGGCTGTAGTTGACCGCGTCGGCGTCATCGGTACCTGGGGCAACATTGGTAATCTTGTTGCCGGCGGCATTGATGCCTGCTTTGGTCACACTTGGGCCACCGGTAATGGTGAGGCCGTCTGTATTCAGTTTGCTGTCGCCTGCGGTCACGCTGTCAACGGTAATGTCTTTGGCCAGTTTGAAGTCAATCTGGTTGTCAGACACGGTGGTCACGATGTTTTTGTCGCTGCTGCGGTAGGCAACGGTTTCGCCCAGTTGGACGTTGTCGTCGTTACCGTTGTCGGCGGCAATGTTCAGACCTTTGGCCACGTTGGCGTTGGTCTCTTTCAGCTGACCGTAGTTAACGGCGTCGGTATCGTCAGTACCGGCGGCTACGTTGGTCACTTTGTTACCGGCGTTGTTCAAACCGTCTTTGGTCAGTTTGACGTCACCTGCTTTAACGCCGTCTTGGGTCAATGCGACATCGTCGCCTACTTTCACACCGTCGTTGTTAACGGTGGTATCGCCGGCTTTGACGCTGTCTACTACCAGGTCTTTGTTCAGCTTGACGGTCACTTTATCGTCTTGGGCTTCAGTGGTGATGTTGTCGTCGCCGGCAACGGTCACGGTAGAGCCGAGTTTTTCGACATTGGTGCTGCCGCTGTCGCCGTTGAAGGTCAGGCCTTTGGTGTCAACGGTGGTTTTGGCATCTACGCCTTTTTGGATGTCGTCTTTGGTGTTTTGTGCCAAGTCGATGCTGTAGTCGGTCACGTTGTCGGCCTTTTCAGCAGCGGTAACGGTCAACTTGTCGGAACCGGCGCTCGCAGTCGTGCCTTTGGCGTTGACGGTGTAGATGTCTTGGCCGTTGGCACCGGTAGTTTTCACCACGTCTTTGATGTTGGTGCCGGCACGTACCTCGGTACGCGCGGCGGCGCTTTGTTGTTTCAGCTGGCTGTAGTTGACCGCGTCGGTGTCATCGGTACCTGGGGCAACGTTGGTGATCTTGTTGCCGGCGGCATTGATGCCTGCTTTGGTCACACTTGGGCCACCGGTGATGGTGAGGCCGTCTGTATTCAGTTTGCTGTCGCCTGCGGTGACGCTGTCAACGGTAATGTCTTTGGCCAGTTTCAGCTGTGCACCACCGGCTACGGTTTCGCTGATGATGTTGCTGTCGCCTTTGACATTGATGGTGTCGCCCAATGCGTAGTTGTTGCTGCCGGTGGTACCGCCGAAGTTAATGCCTTTGGCGATATTGGCGGCGTTGTTGGCTACGTTTTGGTTGGTCGCAAACAGTTGGCTACCGTTAACGGCATCTTTGCTGTTGGCATTGAGGTCGCCATCGGCGACGTTGGTCACTTTGTTGCCGGCGTTGTTCAAACCGTCTTTGGTCAGTTTGACATCGCCTGCTTTCACACCGTCTTGGGTCAATGCAACATCGTCGCCTACTTTCACACCGTCGTTGTTCACGGTGGTGTCGCCGGCTTTGACGCTGTCTACTACCAGGTCTTTGTTCAGCTTGACGGTCACTTTATCGTCTTGGGCTTCGGTGGTGATGTTGTCGTCGCCGGCAACGGTCACGGTGGAACCGAGTTTTTCGATATTGGTGCTGCCGCTGTCGCCGTTGAAGGTCAGGCCTTTGGTGTCAACGGTGGTTTTGGCGTCCACACCTTTTTGGATGTTATCTTTAGTGCTTTGAGCGAGGTCGATACTGTAATTAGTTGTGACTGCACCATCGGCTGCGGTTGTAGCATTGGAGGTCAGATTCAAAGCATTGGAAACTTGTACCGTTGCTTTATCTGCGCTGACGGTATAAGTGGTTTCTTTGCCCGAAGTTGTTTTATTAACGTGCGTGTTGCTGCCTGCCTCCACCTTGGTTGTGGTTTTGGCATTATTGATGGCATTGGCTACATCGCCAGCAGTCGCTACACCGGCAGTCGGGGCGGACACTGTGCCATTATTATCGACAGACAATGTGCCTTGAGTGACATTGATTTGGACTTTTGATGCATTCTCGCCATCGGTAACTGCAACGGTCGTCAAATTACCATCGGCGTAGTTGACTGTACCGTTATTATTGATACGAGATTTGTCTGTACCGTTTTGTTGGATATTGTGTCCAACATTGTTCATAACGGTGTACAGTTGGCTACCATTAACTGCATCAGTTGAAGTGGCGGAAATACGGCCTGCAGCAACATTCTGGATTTGGCGTTCATTGCCTGCGCTGCCTACAGAAACCGCGCCTGTTGTAGAGGATGAAGAAGCAGCATAGCTGACATTGGTCGCAGCACCGCTATCATTTTTAAATGAGGCATTTTTAGCGGTTGCATCAAAATTATTGGCTGCACCGACAGCACCATTGCCCAAAGCGACAGAATCTTGAACAGAAGCAGTAGTACCGTTACCCAAAGCAACAGCATTGACGCCTGTAACATTCGCCTGATTGCCGATAGAGACACCATTTGTGGCTGCACTTGTCGTAGATGCAGATGGGCCAATGGCAATTGAGTTTGCACCTTTCGCACCATCGTTATTCCAGTTTTTGGTGCCGTCAGTGCTACCATCAGTTGAATTAACAGAAAAATAACGGACACGCTCAATTGCACTCAATACACCATAAAGTTGAGAGCCATTGATGGCATCAGTAGAAGTAGCAGAAATATCGCCGGGGGATACATTGATGATTTGGCGTTCGTAACCTTTAGAACCGACAGACACAACATCACCAGCATCGGTAGTTTGACCGCCTGCCCAAGTGTAGGTCACGCCCATGATTTCGCGTTGAACGTATGCCTTACCTTCTTTATCGGTTTTAGAAGCCGTACCCAAAGCCACAGAATTCAGCAAAGTAGCCTTCGCACCTGTACCCAAAGCTACACCACCAAAGGCAGTCGCCTGAGATTTAGTACCGATGGCCAAAGACAAATCGGCAGATGAATTAGACTGCACACCCAATGCAACAGAACCTTGACCGGCAATAGTATTACCATAAGAACCGTAATTCATCGTATCACCAGTCATCTCTTTATAAATATCACGCAGACTTTTACCGCTCAGCGTATATTCACCGGTCTTTGCACCTTTTTCATTATAGTTGATGAATTTATCCGTTGCATTGCCAGAATATCGAGTACCACCTACCGCATCTAAATCATCACCACCAATAGCAACAGATGAATTACCATTAGCCAAGACATTACCACCAACCGCAATAGATTGGTCTCCCTTTGCCCACGCACCCTCAGGTCTGCCCTGTGGATCAACACGGTTACCTGAACCAATAGCAATAGACTGAGTTATCTTAGAACTACTTGAATCGCCTACTCGAGCCGTATTACCAATAGCAATATTATTGTGAGTTGAATTCACGTTCATACTATTTTGGGAGAGAACCTCAGATGCACGTCCAATAGCAATCGTACCAAGGCCGGTTGCATTCGCGTCTGCACCAAGTGCAATAGCACTTGATGGCGCACTACCCGAAGCCGGAGAATTTGCCACTGCACTTTTACCGATGGCAATGGTATTTCCAGTTTGAGCTTGGGCTGAATTACCTATGGCAATAGCGTTACCTTGATTGGCTTGTGCCGCTAATCCTACCCCTAATGCACCAAAACCCGTTGCTGTTGCACCACTGATAGCAATTGCACCACTACCATCAGTAGCAATTTGCCCTTGTGGAGCAGTTGCCGCATATGCATTGCTTGCCCCAAAAAGAGCTGCCGAAATTACTGTCAATCTGAAAACTGTCGCAATACCATTTTTACCGGATTCGGCAGATACATCTGTACTGTTTTGTTCTGCAGACGATTTCACACGGCCTTTGGCCAATTCGGATGTTACGACGAAAGATTGAATCGTACGGTTCCAAACGACTTTAAATATCTTATTCATTAGTGTGTCTTTCTCTTTTTTTGATGGATAAAAGCGTAGGCATGAGCATGACGCTACTTTAAAAAGTCTATTGCGGAGGATTTCCTTGCAAAATACTTGCTTCGAGCTGACGTTTATTGTCACTTTAAGACGAAATTTAGGTCTTTTACTATCTCGAAGTGAAATAGTATTTCATACTTACCAAATATCCGCTAGTCGGAAATATAAACCGATTATCTTTAATTTCTAAATAAAATCACGGCTTTCAATCAAAAAAACCAATCATCAAAAGGGTTTCGGCCATGTTTCTATTAATAAGCGGTGTGTTGTATTCCATTGACAAGTCACAAGTAAACACAGTAATCATGCAAGCCATATGCCAATTATTTGAAATATTATTTAAAATGAATTATTTATTGAAAAAACGAAAGGGAAAGGCCGTCTGAAATGTTTCAGACGGCCTCTAATGAAATAATATAGAACAACTACTTACTTGAATAATTTGTTTTTTAAGCTATCAATAAAATCGGCAATATGCTTTTAATACGTCATAGAAAGAATACGCATATCCCTACTTATACAAACGCAGATGGTTTTACAAACCGAACACGGCAATATCGCCCTTGCCTTGACGAATCAGCTCGGTGCCATCGGTCATATCGATAACCGTCGTCGGCTCAGTACCGCACCAGCCGCCATCAATAACCAAATCGACAGCATGCTCAAGACGATCTCGGATTTCGTATGGATCGGTCAATGGCTCGTCGTCTTCGGGCAACATGAGGGTGCAACTTAAAATAGGTTCGCCCAATTCTTGCAGAAGTGCCAAGGTGGTGGCGTTATCGGGAACACGCAGGCCGATGGTTTTGCGCTTGGGATGAAGCGTGCGATTGGGTACTTCTTTGGTTGCCTGCAGGATAAAGGTGTAGCTGCCGGGCGTAGCGGCTTTGAGCTGGCGGAATTGGGCATTATCTACTTTGGCGTAAGTACCCAATTCGCTCAAATCGGCACACATCAGGGTCAGATGGTGTTTTTGATCGATTTTGCGAATCGTGAGAATGCGCTCCATCGCGGTTTTGTCACCGAGTTTGCAACCCAGTGCATAGCAGGAATCCGTAGGGTAAACGATAACGCCGCCACTGCGGACAATATCGGCGGCTTGTTTGATGAGGCGGTCTTGGGGATTATCGGGATGAATAGCGAAAAATTGTGCCATGTTTTTTTCCTTATCATTCTAATAGTTTGTTGTTTGACATTTTAAAACTTATTTGGCCGTCTGAATATTGGATTTCCAACACTATGAATGGATTTAGCCTCAGCTACAACACGGCTGCACCCAGTGATACCTTATGTATTACTTTGATTTACCGGCCGATATCGAAAGTCAATTTAATACACTATATAATGCGTTATTTTGTTTGAAAGTCATCTCAATGTCTGCTTCTTCCCTCCCCGCCCGCCGCTTGTCTGTCGCACCTATGCTCGATTGGACAGACAGACACTATCGTTTTATGGCGCGACAAATTACACGCAATGCTTGGCTTTATAGCGAAATGGTCAATTCAGGCGCAGTAGTTTACGGAGATAAAGACCGCTTTTTGAGTTTCAACGAAGGCGAGCAACCGGTAGCTTTACAGCTTGGCGGCTCAGATCCGCATGACTTGGCAATCGCTGCCAAAGCGGCTGAGGCGTATGGCTATAATGAAATCAACCTAAATTGCGGCTGCCCCAGCCCGCGCGTTCAAAAAGGCGCTTTCGGCGCTTGCCTGATGAACGATGTAGATTTGGTGGCAGATTGTTTGAACGCGATGCAGGATGCAGTTGAAATTCCGGTAACGGTCAAACACCGCATCGGCGTAGACAGACAAACAGAATATCAAGTCGTGGCAGATTTTGTAGGAACGCTTCGCGAAAAAACAGCCTGCCGCACATTTATCGTCCATGCACGTAATGCTTGGCTGGACGGTTTATCCCCGAAAGAAAACCGCGAAGTTCCGCCACTCAAATATGAATACGTGTACCGCTTAAAACAAGAGTTCTCCGACTTGGAAATTTTGATTAACGGCGGCATCACCACCAACGAAGAAATCGCCGAACATCTGAAATTTGTCGATGGCGTCATGATCGGGCGCGAGGCTTATCACAACCCAATGCTGATGCGCGATTGGGATGCACTGTTTTACAACGACGCACACGCACCCATCCAATATGCAGATTTAGCAGCTTGGCTATACGCATACAGCCGCGAACAAATCGCCTCAGGGCGCGGTACCATTCTGCGCCACATCGTCCGCCATGCACTAGGCTTGATGCACGGCCTAAAAAATGCCCGCACTTGGCGCCGTATGCTATCAGATGCCGCCTTGCTAAAAGACAACGACGGCAGCCTGATTCTAGACGCATGGAAAGAAGTCGAACGCGCAAATATTTGGGATTAATGTCATATCGTGCGAATAAATAAAAGGCCGTCTGAAATATCAAATGATGTTTCAGACGGCCTTTTAAATTGCAACAGACTGCTAAAGGTATATTCATTTCTCTTTAGCTACTATGACGATTAATTCATCGAATAAACCCAAAACATAATCTAAGCATAAAAAATGCGGCCTAAATTAGGCCGCATTTACTTTGCTTCGTCTTTTCAGACGGCCTTTTCAGGCCGTCTGAAAGTCAGATTACCATTGGTAACCAACTGCTGCGGTAGCACCGAAGTGACCACGTGAGTTGCCGGAAGCAGTACCTTTGATGATCCAGTTACCACCATCGGAGATGCTAGAGAAGCCGACAGCGTAACCGGTTTCACCGCGGTAGTGACCGCCACCGATAGCCAGCATGCTCTTACCTGGCAAGTAAGCTTGTGGCAGACCTGCAGTAGCCAGAGCTTGAGCCACACCTGCGCGGGCGTTGTTGTCAACCTTGTTCACATTGCTGTTCACATCGCCGAATTTTTGGTTCAGCTGGTCAACGTTAACCGCATCAGTACCGTTCTTACCTGGAGCAACATTTTTAATAGTAGTGTTGCCGGCATCGATACCACCTTGGTTGATAGTTACAGGACCTGCTTTCAGTTCGTTAGTAGTAACACTGTTAACGGTCAGATCAGGGTTCAAGCTGACTTTCAGCGCATCGCCGTCTTTCTTAACGAAGATGTTTTGAACTTCTTTCTCTGAAGTCTTACCGGTTGCTTTGTCGAATACTTGAACTTTAGTACCCGCATCACCTTTAATCTGAATAGTGTTATTCAGTTTTTTGGAGATAGAGCCATCAGTAGTACCAGTCTCGTCAACCAGACCGAAGGTGCCATCAGCATCTTTACCGTCTTTACCGTCTTTCACGGTTGCAGTAGTAGTAGAGATGACTTTACCGTCTTTATCGAAGTTGTTGATAGTGATGGTAGAAGTACCTTTAGCTTCATCACGCTCAACTTTACCTTCAGCAGACTTACCGTTTTCACCGGTATCACCTTTAGCACCAGTTGCACCAGTATCACCTTTAGCACCGTCTTTAACAACAGTAGTAGTAGTGTTACCGTTACCGTCTTTGATGGTTACAGTATGAGTACCATCACCGTTGTCTTTAACTTCAGCTTCAGCATTTTTACCGTCTGCACCAGTTGCACCAGTAGCGCCAGTTGCACCGTCTTTAACGATAGTAGTAGTGGTATTACCTTCGCCATCAGTAATGGTTACAGTGTGAGTGCCGTTGCCGTTGTCTTTAACTTCGGCTTTAGCATTCTTACCGTCTGCACCAGTTGCACCAGTAGCGCCAGTTGCACCGTCTTTAACGATGGTAGTAGTGGTATTACCTTCGCCATCAGTAATGGTTACAGTGTGAGTGCCGTTGCCGTTGTCTTTAACTTCGGCTTTAGCATTCTTACCGTCTGCACCGTCTTTAACGATAGTGGTAGTAGTGTTACCGTCACCGTCAGTGATGGTTACGGTGTGAGTGCCGTTGCCGTTGTCTTTAACTTCGGCTTTAGCGTTCTTACCGTCTGCACCGGTATCACCTTTGGCACCAGTTGCACCGTCTTTAACGATGGTAGTAGTAGTGTTACCGTTACCGTCTTTGATGGTTACAGTGTGAGTGCCGTTGCCGTTGTCTTTAACTTCAGCTTCAGCATTCTTACCGTCGGCACCAGTTGCACCGGTAGCGCCAGTTGCACCGTCTTTAACGATGGTAGTAGTGGTATTACCGTTACCGTCTTTAATAGTTACAGTGTGAGTACCGTTGCCGTTGTCTTTAACTTCGGCTTCAGCATTCTTACCGTCTGCACCAGTGGCACCAGTTTCACCTTTAGCACCAGTTGCACCGTCTTTAACGATGGTAGTAGTGGTATTACCTTCGCCATCAGTAATGGTTACAGTGTGAGTGCCGTTGCCGTTGTCTTTAACTTCGGCTTTAGCATTCTTACCGTCTGCACCGTCTTTAACGATAGTGGTAGTAGTGTTACCGTCACCGTCAGTGATGGTTACGGTGTGAGTGCCGTTGCCGTTGTCTTTAACTTCGGCTTTAGCGTTCTTACCGTCTGCACCGGTATCACCTTTGGCACCAGTTGCACCGTCTTTAACGATGGTAGTAGTAGTGTTACCGTTACCGTCTTTGATGGTTACAGTGTGAGTGCCGTTGCCGTTGTCTTTAACTTCAGCTTCAGCATTCTTACCGTCGGCACCAGTTGCACCGGTAGCGCCAGTTGCACCGTCTTTAACGATGGTAGTAGTGGTATTACCGTTACCGTCTTTAATAGTTACAGTGTGAGTACCGTTGCCGTTGTCTTTAACTTCGGCTTCAGCATTCTTACCGTCTGCACCAGTGGCACCAGTTTCACCTTTAGCACCAGTTGCACCGTCTTTAACGATGGTAGTAGTGGTATTACCTTCGCCATCAGTAATGGTTACAGTGTGAGTGCCGTTGCCGTTGTCTTTAACTTCGGCTTTAGCATTCTTACCGTCTGCACCGTCTTTAACGATAGTGGTAGTAGTGTTACCGTCACCGTCAGTGATGGTTACGGTGTGAGTGCCGTTGCCGTTGTCTTTAACTTCGGCTTTAGCGTTCTTACCGTCTGCACCGGTATCACCTTTGGCACCAGTTGCACCGTCTTTAACGATGGTAGTAGTGGTATTACCGTTACCGTCTTTGATGGTTACAGTATGAGTACCGTTGCCGTTGTCTTTAACTTCGGCTTCAGCGTTCTTACCGTCTTTAACGATGGTAGAAGTAGTATTACCGTCACCGTCAACAACAGTTACTGTGTGAGTACCGTCACCGTTGTCTTTAACGTCGGCTTTAGCGTTCTTACCGTCTGCACCGGTATCACCTTTGGCACCAGTTGCACCGGTAGCGCCAGTTGCACCGTCTTTAACGATGGTAGTAGTGGTGTTACCGTTACCGTCTTTGATGGTTACAGTATGAGTACCGTCGCCGTTGTCTTTAACGTCGGCTTCAGCGTTCTTACCGTCTTTAACGATGGTAGTAGTGGTGTTACCGTTACCGTCTTTGATGGTTACAGTGTGAGTACCGTCGCCGTTGTCTTTAACGTCAGCTTCAGCGTTCTTACCGTCTTTAACGATGGTAGTAGTAGTGTTACCGTTACCGTCTTTGATGGTTACAGTGTGAGTACCGTCGCCGTTGTCTTTAACGTCGGCTTCAGCGTTCTTACCGTCTTTAACGATAGTAGTAGTGGTATTACCTTCGCCATCAGTGATGGTTACAGTGTGAGTGCCGTCGCCGTTGTCTTTAACTTCGGCTTTAGCATTCTTACCGTCTACACCGTCTTTACCGTCTTTAACGATGGTAGTAGTGACTGAACCGGTCTCAAGATCAGTAATAGTGATTGTATGGGTACCGTCACCATTATCTACAACTTCACCTGTAATGCTGCCACCTTTTTCACCAGTGTCACCTTTGTCGCCTTTAGCGCCGGCTGCACCAGTGTCACCTTTATCGCCTTTGTCGCCTTTAGCGCCGGCTGCACCAGTGTCACCTTTATCGCCTTTGTCGCCTTTAGCGCCGGCTGCACCAGTGTCACCTTTGTCGCCTTTGTCGCCTTTAGCGCCGGCTGCGCCAGTGTCACCTTTGTCGCCTTTGTCGCCTTTAGCGCCGGCTGCGCCAGTGTCACCTTTGTCGCCTTTGTCGCCTTTGTCGCCTTTGTCGCCTTTAGCGCCGGCTGCGCCAGTGTCACCTTTGTCGCCTTTGTCGCCTTTAGCGCCGGCTGCGCCAGTGTCACCTTTATCGCCTTTGTCGCCGGCTGCGCCAGTGTCACCTTTGTCGCCTTTGTCGCCTTTGTCGCCTTTAGCGCCGGCTGCGCCAGTGTCACCTTTATCGCCTTTATCGCCTTTAGCGCCGGCTGCACCAGTGTCACCTTTGTCGCCTTTAGCGCCGGTTGCACCAGTGTCACCTTTTTCGCCTTTGTCGCCAGTTGCGCCAGTAGCACCAGTGTCACCTTTTTCGCCTTTAGCGCCAGTAGCACCGTCTTTAAGGATGGTAGTAGTGGTATTACCGTTACCGTCTTTGATGGTTACAGTGTGAGTACCGTTGCCGTTGTCTTTAACTTCGGCTTCAGCGTTCTTACCGTCTTTAATGATAGTAGTAGTGGTATTACCTTCGCCATCAGTGATAGTTACAGTGTGAGTACCATCGCCGTTGTCTTTAACGTCGGCTTTAGCATTCTTACCATCTACACCGTCTTTACCGTCTTTAACGATGGTAGTAGTGACTGAACCGGTCTCAAGATCAGTAATAGTGATTGTATGGGTACCGTCACCATTATCTACAACTTCACCTGTGATGCTGCCACCTTTTTCACCAGTGTCACCTTTATCGCCTTTGTCGCCTTTAGCGCCGGCTGCACCAGTATCACCTTTGTCGCCTTTATCGCCTTTAGCGCCGGCTGCACCAGTATCACCTTTGTCGCCTTTGTCGCCTTTAGCGCCGGCTGCACCAGTGTCACCTTTATCGCCTTTGTCGCCTTTAGCGCCGGCTGCACCAGTGTCACCTTTATCGCCTTTGTCGCCTTTAGCGCCGGCTGCACCAGTATCACCTTTGTCGCCTTTAGCGCCGGCTGCACCAGTATCACCTTTGTCGCCTTTATCGCCTTTAGCGCCGGCTGCACCAGTATCACCTTTGTCGCCTTTGTCGCCGGCTGCACCAGTGTCACCTTTATCGCCTTTGTCGCCTTTAGCGCCGGCTGCGCCAGTGTCACCTTTATCGCCTTTGTCGCCTTTAGCGCCGGCTGCGCCAGTGTCACCTTTATCGCCTTTGTCGCCTTTAGCGCCGGCTGCGCCAGTGTCACCTTTATCGCCTTTGTCGCCTTTAGCGCCGGCTGCACCAGTATCACCTTTGTCGCCTTTGTCGCCTTTAGCGCCGGCTGCACCAGTGTCACCTTTATCGCCTTTGTCGCCTTTAGCGCCGGCTGCACCAGTATCACCTTTGTCGCCTTTAGCGCCGGCTGCACCAGTATCACCTTTGTCGCCTTTATCGCCTTTAGCGCCGGCTGCACCAGTATCACCTTTGTCGCCTTTGTCGCCTTTAGCGCCGGCTGCACCAGTATCACCTTTGTCGCCTTTAGCGCCGGCTGCACCAGTATCACCTTTGTCGCCTTTATCGCCTTTAGCGCCGGCTGCACCAGTATCACCTTTGTCGCCTTTGTCGCCTTTGTCGCCTTTAGCGCCGGCTGCACCAGTGTCACCTTTATCGCCTTTGTCGCCTTTAGCGCCGGCTGCACCAGTGTCACCTTTATCGCCTTTGTCGCCTTTAGCGCCGGCTGCACCAGTATCACCTTTGTCGCCTTTAGCGCCAGCTGCACCAGTGTCACCTTTATCGCCTTTGTCGCCTTTAGCGCCAGCGGCACCGGTGTCACCTTTTTCACCTTTAGCGCCAGTAGCACCGGTGTCACCTTTATCGCCTTTGTCGCCTTTAGCGCCAGTAGCACCAGTGTCACCTTTAGCGCCAGTAGCGCCGTCTTTACCATTCTTACCATCTTTTACGATAGTAGTAGTAACTGTACCGGTCTCAAGATCAGTAATAGTGATTGTATGGGTACCGTCTTTATTATCTACAACTTCACCAGTGATGCTGCCGCCTTTTTCACCGGTATCACCTTTGTCGCCTTTAGGACCGGCAGGACCAGTATCGCCTTTTTCGCCTTTAGGACCAGCAGGACCGGTATCGCCTTTTTCGCCTTTAGGACCAGCAGGACCGGTATCGCCTTTAGCACCAGTAGCACCAGTATCGCCTTTAGCACCAGTTGCGCCGGTAGCACCAGTAGAACCACCACCAATTACGCTCAGGGTATATTCGTTAGTGCCGTTTGAGGTCATTGTCAAACCGTTACCGGCGATCAGTTTCAGGGTGTTATTGGCATTTGATTTAGGATCGTATTTGTATGTACCTTCAGCTGGTGAGCTACCGCTGCCATTGTGGCCTGAGAATACAAACGGATTCAGATTTTCGATGCGGTTTGCAACAGCATACAATTGAGAGCCGTTGATTGCATCGGTAGAATTTGCAGAGATACGACCTGCAGCAACGTTTTGGATTTGACGTTCGTTACCTGCAGAGCCTACAGACAATACTGCGCCGTTACCCAAGCCGCTGGTTGCGCCTGCGAAACCACCGTAAGTGTATTTGCCAACGGTAGCGCTGTTAGTAGGTGCGAATGCGCTGGTTGTAGAACCGTTACCCAGGGCTACGCTGTTTTCGATAGTAGATTTAGCTTCTGTACCCAAAGCCAGAGTGTTTTTAGCTGTTGCCTGAGCGCTGTTACCCAAAGCAGTTGCAAAGTTGCCGTTAGCTTGAGAGAGGCGACCCAATGCGATGGCTTGTTCTGAAGTGGCTTGGCTTTGTACGCCCAAAGCTACTGCGTATTTGGCAGTTGCTTGAGCAGCAGGACCGAATGCAGAAGCGGAAGTACCGTTAGCTACGGAACCGCGACCGATTGCTACGTCAGAACCTTGTTTGGCTTGAGCGTCGCCACCCAATGCTACCGCGCCGTTTGCCAGGGCTTGAGAACGTTGACCGATGGCAGTTGCTACGATACCGGTTGCTTGAGCATTAGTACCGATTGCCATTGCCGAACCGGCATTGTTTACTGTGCCTTCAGCATTAGTACCAGTAGAAGTACCATTGGCTGTCGCACCATGGCCCACTGCAACGTCGGCAGCTTGTTGGGCATTTGATTTAGAACCTACTGCAACAGAGTTAGCACCAGCTGCTTGAGCAGCTTCAGCCGCAGTCATTGAACCACCGACAGCAACAGAGTTTACACCAGCAGCGTTAGCTGATGTACCACCAGCAAAAGAGGCTGTACCAGTTGCTTTTGAGGCCGCACCAACCGCAGTAGCGCGTTCAGCTGAAGCTTGAGAATAACCACCTAATGCTGAAGCAGCACGAGCAGAAGCATTAGATTGAACACCAACCGCAACGGCATTATCAACACTTGCAGCAGCGCTCTTACCTGTCGCAACAGTATTAGCTCCCGAAGCATTTGCCAGATAACCAACAGCTACTGCAGCAGTGCCTGCACCTTTACCATTAGCTGCTGCAGGACCACCGGCATTTGAGTTTTGACCGATAGCGACAACTGAGTCTGCAGTAGCGTTAGAGAATGAACCGATAGCAATAGATTGAACACCAGATGCGTTTGCCTCTGTTGAGATAGCTACCGCATGATCTTGACTTGCTTTACTATCTCTACCAGCTGCAAAGGTATTTTGACCATTCGCTGCGGCATTTTGACCTACTGCAATTGCGGATTGTTCTGTTGCAGTGGCGTTATTACCCACAGCTACTGATGCCGCTACCATTGCTTTTGCTTTAGAGCCAACAGCTGTTGCATCATAATCAACTGCATTTGCCTCACTACCGATTGCAGTAGATCGAAGTGCTGTTGCATTGGCACGGTTACCGTATGCGGTTGCACTATCCTCGGTTGCATGTGCATTATTACCTACAGCCGTTGAACGAATTGAAAGAGCTTGAGTGAGATTACCAATTGCAACAGACGCTTCACCATGTGCAAAAGATTTCGAACCTATTGCAGTCGACGCACCGCCGGTTGCTTCATTATTATTACCTACAGCCAATGCAGAGTTTTCAGTTGCTTTGTTTTTAGCGCCATAAGCAATAGTGCCTTCGTTGTCATTAGTAGTATTTTGATAACCTACCACAACAGAATTTTTCCCAACGGTGTTATGACCGTTAGTAGTATAATCAGGAGCAATGTTTACTGCACTATTACGCAAATTCACATCTGCCTGAGCAGTGCCGGAAGCCATCAAAGCACCTGCCGCCGCAACTGCAGCAGCTACAGCTTTACGCTTGTCAGAAGCGGATTTTTTGCCATGTGCATGGCTGATTTCGGAAACCGCGGTCCATGTCTGGGTCGCGTGGTTCCAAATGACTTTAAAGACTTTATTCATATCGATTTTCCTGTAAGGGGTTTGATTTCTTTTGGGACGTGTTGCTCGGCTGTAAACCGCCTGTCCACACATTTGCCGCATTTCAGAGTCTCCCCTTTATGCGGTTTCATGCCGTAATCTCGTGTATGCAATTCCCGTGCCAAAAGTCTCCACTCGGCCGAATAACAGCTAAAAGCCTGTTTTATGGGGTTTTATGCTGATACATTTTGGGAAGCTTGTGAAGTTTGGGAAACGATGTGCCGTTTTTTGTCAGCTTGTTTCTTAACAAGTCACTTTTTGTCAGCTTCTATCAATGCATTCGGAATCCTTGTCCAAATTTTATATGCGTTTGGTTTCGTAAATCAACTCTTCCGATAAAGTGTTACTTTTTCGGCCTCAACGGTCATGCCCGTTAAATTTACTTGTTGCTTTTTTTAAACGGTTTTTCTAGCTATTTGATTTTACTTTTTTATTCCCAAACAATAATGATTAATAAATAATATATGATTTGAATAGTTTCTTTGGTGATAGATTTAAATGCGGGCTTTTATTTAGAGAATTAATGAAATTTGTATTGAAGATCGGTTTGAAACGTGTAATGGGTTTGTATGTCCTGTTTTCAGACGGCCTTTGACGTTTCCTAACATATAAATAGTAACCAAATGACACGAATTTATGCGCTATTAAGCCGATAAACAGCGTTAAAAAGGCAAGTGTAAAACTTGCCTTTACGTTTGGGATTTAGTTGTTTCTCTATCGTAGAAAACCGTGTTGTTTTTCAGACGGCCTTACCAACGGAATGTTTGGGTTACGCCTGCGGAGGCGCCGTTGTTGCCGGCATAGCCGTAGCCGCCGGTATGACTGGAAGCGCAGGCGGTGAGTGTGGCGAGGGTAAGGATGAGGAGGATGTGTTTCATGTTTTTTCTCTGAGTGGGTTGGTTTTAGGCTTGTGTGGCGTTTTGTTGCTGCATGAATCGGACGGGCTGGGGCTTGGTTGCTTTGTCCTGATTTGCAGTTAGTCCGCTAAATTGTTTGATGATTGAAGAAGGCCGTCTGAAACAGGTTTCATGATATTGAAACTTTGTTTTCAGACGGCCTTGATTTTATATCAGCTTATTAGTGGCGGAAATGACGGATGCCGGTTACGACCATGGCGATGCCGTGTTCGTCCGCTGCATCAAAGACTTCTTGGTCGCGCATGGAGCCTGCCGGATGGATGATGGCTTTGATGCCCTGCTCGGCAATGACATCTACGCCGTCGCGGAATGGGAAGAAGGCATCGGAAGCGGCACATGCGCCGTTGAGGTCGAGATTGGCATCTTGCGCTTTGCGGGCGGCGATGCGGGTGCTGTCCACGCGGCTCATTTGGCCTGCGCCGATGCCGTAAGTTTGACCGCCTTTGCCGAAGACGATGGCGTTGGATTTGACGTATTTTGCGACATTCCATACAAACATCAGGTCGTTCCATTCTTGCTCGGTCGGTTGGCGTTTGGAGACAACTTTCAAATCGGCGCGGCTGAGGCGGTGGATGTCGGGGGTTTGTACCAACAGTCCGCCGCCGACGCGTTTGAGTTCAAAGCGGTTGGCACCTGCTTCAAGCGGCACTTCTAATACGCGCACGTTTTTCTTAGCGGCGGCGATTTCGAGGGCTTCGGCGGTGAACTTCGGCGCCATGAGGACTTCCATAAATTGGTTGTCGGTAATTTGTTTGACGGTTTCGCCATCCACTTCGCGGTTGAAGGCGATGATGCCGCCGAATGCGCTGGTGGTATCGGTAGCGTAGGCGAGTTTGTAGGCGGTCAAGGTATCGGCTGCAACGGCAACGCCGCACGGATTGGCGTGTTTCACGATCACGCAGGCCGGCGCGTCAAAGGATTTGACGGCTTCCCATGCGGCATCTGCATCGGCGATGTTGTTGTACGACAATTCTTTGCCTTGCAGTTGTTTGTAGGCGGAAAGGCTGCCTGCGGCTGGATAAATATCGCGGTAGAACGCGGCGCGTTGGTGCGGGTTTTCGCCGTAGCGCATGTCTTGCACTTTAATCCAGCTTTGGTTGAACTGGCTTGGGAATTCGCCGATTTTGGGCTGGCCGCTCAAGACGTCGTCTGAAAGCGAGGTCAGGTAGTTGGAAATCATGCCGTCGTATTGGGCGGTATGGCTGAATGCTTTGCGTGAAAGGTTGAAACGGGTTTTGTCGCTCAATGCGCCGTTGTTGGCTTCGAGTTCGGCGGCGATAGCGGGGAAATCAGCTGTGTCGGTAACGATGGCGACGTGTTTCCAGTTTTTCGCGGCAGAGCGCACCATGGTCGGGCCGCCGATGTCGATGTTTTCAATCGCGTCTTCCAGTGTGCAGTTTGGTTTGGCGATGGTGGCGGCGAAGGGGTAGAGGTTGACGCACACGAGGTCGATATTGCCGATGTCGTGTTCTTCCATTTTGGCGATGTGTTCGTCCAAATCGCGACGGCCGAGGATGCCGCCGTGGATTTTCGGATGCAGGGTTTTCACGCGGCCGTCGAGCATTTCGGGGAAGCCGGTATAGTCGGCAACTTCGATAACGGGAACGCCTGCATCAGCCAAGAGCTTTGCTGTACCGCCGGTAGAGAGGATTTCAACACCGAGCTTGGTCAGGGTTTGGGCAAATTCGACTGCGCCTGTCTTGTCGGATAGGCTGATCAGGGCGCGTTTGATGGAAGACATTTGGATTTCCTTTGTTGAAGGTTTAATCAGTATGAGATGAATTTTCAGGGCGGTATTATCCCCAGTTTCGCATTTTTGGCAGTAGGTTTTTGCAAATATTGTTAACAATTTTATTGTAAAAGGCCGTCTGAAACTTGGTTTCAGACGGCCTTTTGCTTTTGCCTATTTAAATCCCATTTTCTTTGCCACCCATACTGCGCCTGCCATGCCTGTGCATAATGGCATGAGTAAGGCAACGGGGGCGTAGGTGAGCTCCAAAATAAAGGCTATAGCTGTCAGGGGCATTTTGAGGGAAACGCCGAGGAAAACGGCGGCGCCGACAACGGCCGCGCTTTCAGACGACATTTCCGGGAAAACGCTGTTCCACGCGGCGGCAGCGGCAAAGGCGATGGTACTGCCGAGCATCATGGACGGGGTAATCAGGCCGCCGTATGCACCTGCTGCCAGCGCCATCAAGACGACCAGCCATTTGACGGCGGTCAGCTCAAGGCTGTGTTGCCAGTCGGTCAATCCGCCAAAGGTCAGTTGGTTGCCTGCTTTGCCGTTGCCCAAAATTTCGGGAAACCAAACGGAAATCGCGCCAATGAGTGCAAACATACAGACGGCCAAGGGAATGATTTTGATGTTGTCGCGCTTGATGAAGGGGAACTTTTGGGCGGTGCGCTGGAAAAAGACGGCGGTTGCGCCCAGTACTGGGCCGATGATGGCGGAAAACCAAAGTAATGATGTGTTGATGGAAAGGTTGGTCGGATGATATTGCTGCACGTCTCCCAAGCCGATGCGCGCGACAGCGGTGGCGATGACTGAAGTCAGCAATGCGGCGGCGACGGCTTGCTGCGTCCACAAACCCAGCATGGCTTCAAGGATGAAAAGTGTGGAGGCGAGCGGCACGTTATACACGGCCGCCAAACCTGCACCCGAGGCGCAGGCAATGACCAGCCTTGCGTCGTCTTCGCTCAACCCGAAACGGTTGACGCCGACTGAAGCGAAAGCGGCGGTCATTTCGCGCGGCGCAACTTCACGGCCGAGCGGCGAGCCAAGCCCGACGGTAATGATTTGCAACAGGGCATGGCTGACGGTTTCAAAAAACGGAAAACCGGCAAGCGGATTTTTAACCACGGCTTTAATGCTCGGTTGCAGCCTGCCGTAGCGTTTGAGCAACCACCACCCCAAGCCGACCACCATGCCGCAAAAGGTCATCACGCCGATACGCCGCTCCGGACTTGCCTGCGATACGCCCTCCCTGAAAGAAACGTATAGGCCGTCTGAACCGTAACCATAAGCAAGATGTTGAATCGCGTGCATGATTTCAGTTAATACAATGCCGACCATGCCGCCGATAATGCCGGTAATGATGAGGGCGGCCCAAAGTTTATGCGTTTCTTTCACGAGATTTGACTTGAGGTAGTAATGGTTTGATAAAAGCGTTTTTCAAGGGAACTATTGTCCGCCTAAGGGATAGTTTTTGGGGGCGACATGGGTTTTACCGTTATAAAGGAAAATATATTTCTGATTTTTATAATTTTTCTTTCCTGATACGCCGCTGAGTTTTGCAGCCAACGCCCATACGCCGGATACGGCAGGATGGCTTTTGTCAAAAGCGATTTTAGCTTCCAGACTGGTATATCTGTCTTTGCAGTTTCGTTTTTCGCGCCCTTTATATTCATCGCAATTGCCGTAATATGCGCCGTTATCGTTACCGCTGATTATGACGCTGTTGCGGATTCGGTTGCTATTATCGGTAAACAGGAAATTTTCTCCGATTGTCGTTTCACCCTGACCTGTATAACCTGATTCGACAGTGTAACCCCAGTTTTGCTCACCCATCTGGACAAACCGCCAATCCTTATTCTCCGGCACATCCCCCCATGCGCCGATTTCATCGCTTCCATGTTGTTTGATTGCCCACTTTCCGTCTGCTTTCTCCAAAACAAACAATTCCGCCAGACCCGAAGAAGCATGGGCATTCTGTTTGACTTTGAGCTTCATATCATAGGCAAAACCAGTGTACAACACATAGCGCGTAGGCGTGCCGTTGCGCGTTACGGTATGATCGGCAACGGGTTTCATGCAATACATAATATTGTCAGATGCTGTCTCACTGTCTTTCGGCGGCTCGGTAAGCTGGCATTTGTGCGCGGCAAGCGGTCGGTTGTAATGTTTGGCAATGACGGCCTGTACGGCGGCTTTGTCATTATCGGGTGCAGCCGACGCCAAAACGGGGCAGGCAAGCAAAAGCAGGGAGATGATGCGTTTCATAGAAATTTTCCCAAAATGTTTTATTGAAAAAGTACGGCTACTTTAGGCCGTCTGAAACTGTTTTCAGACGGCCTTTTTGTGTTTGCTGCCGATACGCGCCAACACTCCGGCGACAAAAGTGGACGAAATGACGACGGTAATGCCCAGCGCGGCCATGCTGCTTAAATGTTCGCCCAAAATCAACACCGCCATGATAACGCCGATGACGGGCTCAAGCGAAATCAGCAGGCCGGAGACGTTGGCAGGGACTTTATTCATGCCTTTGTTCCACAAAAGATAGGCGAGCCAGCTGCAGCCAATCCCATATATAACACCGACAGCGTACCGCCCCACGACCAGTTGATTTGATAGCTGTCTGCCAACACCAGCGAAAACGGCAGGCACAACAGCGCCGCCGCCGCCATGGAAGCCGCGGTAAATGCGGGCGCACCGATACGGGCAATCATTTTTTGGCTCGGGCGTATCACGCCGGCGAAACCGAACCCCGCGAGCAAAATCAGCAAACAGCCGAACCAGTCAATCGCACCGCCCTCTTCCGCGCCGCCCAATACCATCATGCCCACGCCGGCAAACGCCGCCGCGCAGCAAATCCAGTGGTACAGTTTGGCTTTGTCGTTGAAGAAGAAATGGCCGACAAAGACGACCAGCAAAGGCTCCAGCCCGACCATGGTAATCGCGCTGGCGGCAGATGTGTATTTCAAACCGATAAACTGGAGCATCAAAACGACAACGTAGTTGACAAAGGAAATCCATAACAAGGGCTTCCACTCGCTCCGCGGAATCCTACCCAAATGACGGCGGCACGACGGCAGCACCATCAACGCGGCAATCAACAACCGCGCCTCGACCATCAGCGCCGGATCGATCATCTCGTAGGAATACTTGGCAGCGATAAACGAGCTGCCCCAAATCAGCAGGGCAAGTATTTGATAGAACATGGTCCGACCTTTTAAAAAGGGTTAATCGTTTCTTCTCTATATTTATTATTCAGACGGCCTGGAGGGTTGGCCTTTTTTATTTTGTCTGTGTCAGCGAATCCAAAAAGTCGAAGAGTTTGGCATTCATTTCACTGAAATCCGCCGCTTCGATTTTATCCGGATGCTGGACATAAGTTTGGGCTTGGCTTTGTTCGGCTACATTTTCGCGCCCGTCCGCCGCAATCAGCAGCCCGACGGCTTCGCGGTCAAACTCCAAATGAGCCTGGAAAGCATAATGTTTGGGCGCAAAACGGATAATCTGGCGCGGACAGCCTTTGCTGGTTGCCAACACAACCGCCTCATCCGTCAAACCGGGCATATCGCCGTGCCAATGGCCGGTATTCAGGGTTTTGCCCAACAGGGAAACATGGTCATCCGCCAAACCTTCCGCCGTCAGCTCAATCGGATAAATGCCGATTTCACGCTCAGGGCTGCGTGTGTGGCGCGCGCCGTAGGCAACGGATAAAAGCTGCGCACCCAAACACACGCCGACAATATATTTATCCGCCGCCATCGCCTGACGCATCAGGCGCAGCTCGGATTCGGGGTCGTAATACGGGAATGCCTGCCTGTCTTCATCAGGCGATTGCGGCCCGCCCATCACAATCAAAAAATCTATATCGTCCACATTGTCAGGCAGGGCTTCCCTTTCGTACACTTTGGTTGCACTGATGTTATGTCCGCGCCATTGCGCCCATTTCAAATATGCGCCCGGCACTTCAAATGCCTCGTGCAGGATGAAATGGATATTTAATTTATTCGGATTTTGCATTGTTATTTCTCCTTCGACCGTCAGAACGGGTTGCCCTGCAGTATTACAGCATACCGTGCTGTTGTAATTTTTTACGCAAGGTATTGCGGTTCAAACCCAAAATAACGGCAGCTTTAGACTGATTGCCGCCGCATTGCTCCATTACGCAGGCAAGCATCGGCTTTTCGACTTGGTGCAACACCATATCGTACACGCCGCAAGGTTCCGTACCATCCAAGTCTTTGAAGTATTGTCGTAAGTTTTGTTCAATACATTGCGCAATGTCAGTAGTCGTTTGATTCATCGTGATGTCTTTCTTTGGATTTGTTTTTAAATGATGAGGCCGTCTGAAACTCTTCAACCTTCCCGATAATGGCATACCCAACGGTCGGTTTTCTCTGAAAGCGTCTCAAGATAGGCGGCAAGGGTGTCGTATTGTGCCGCGGCGCTGTCCAAGCGGTTGATGTCTCGGCGTGTTTGTTCGCCGTCGGGCATTTCGTCGATATACCAGCCGATGTGTTTGCGGGCGATGCGTACGCCGGCCACTTCGCCATAAAATTCGTGCATGGCGCGGATGTGGTTCAAAATGGTGGCATTGCATTCTGCCAAGCTCAAGGCCGGCGGCAAAACGCCGCGTTCGGCGTAATGTTTTAAATCACGGAAAAGCCACGGCCTGCCTTGTGCGCCGCGCCCTATCATGATGCCGTCGGCGGCGGTTTGTTTGAGGACGGCGGCTGCTTTTTGCGGCGAAGTAATATCGCCGTTGACCCAAACGGGGATGTTCAGACGGCCTTTGGTTTCGGCAATCAGTTCGTAACGCGCTTCGCCTTTGTACATCTGCGTACGGGTGCGGCCATGGATGGCAAGGGCTGCGATGCCTGATTCTTCGGCGATTTTGGCAATGGTCGGCAAATTTTGATGTTCGTCGTGCCAGCCCAGACGGGTTTTGAGGGTAACAGGTACGTCCACCGCGTTGACAACGGCTTCCAAGATTTCGGCAACCAAAGGCTCGTTTTGCATCAATGCGCTGCCTGCCTGCACATTGCAGACTTTTTTGGCCGGGCAGCCCATGTTTATATCAATGACCTGCGCACCTAAGCCGACGTTGTAACGCGCGGCTTCCGCCATCTGCTGCGGATCGCTGCCGGCAATCTGCACGGCCACAACTCCGCCCTCGCCTTCAAAATCGCTGCGGCGCAAGGTTTTTTTGGTATGGCGTAAGCTTGGATCGCTGGTCAGCATTTCGCATACCGCCCACCCTGCGCCAAACTCGCGGCAAATCCGGCGGAACGGTTTGTCCGTAATGCCTGCCATGGGGGCAAGTGCGATAGGGTTGTCAATGAAATAGCCGCCGATGTGCATGATGTGTGCGCCAAATTGGAAGGGCTGAAATTGTACAATTTTTAAGCAACTTTTCCAATCGTATTTACATGTTGCACAATGAAAAAGGCCGTCTGAAACTAAGTTTCAGACGGCCTTTTCAGCCACAACATTTAAATAAACAGCATGACAACCATCTGCACTGCGTCCTGAATCATGTTGATAATCGGCCAAATCAGTTTGGCCAGCAGGCCGGTAAACAACAGGATCAGGATAATCCATGTGCCGTATGGCTCGATTTTACGGAACTGCATGGACTGTTTGGCGTTGAGAAAGGTATCGATAAAAATACCGCCGTCCCAAGGCAAAATCGGAATCAGGCTGAACGTGACCCAAATCGAGTTCACCATCACGCCGTAACCGGCCATCTGCACCAACGGTGCTTGATAAGACTCAGGCACATACGCGGACAATACGACGACAAAGCCCCAAAAGAACGCCAAAATCAGATTGGCAATCGGACCTGAAATCGACACCCAACGCCACGCACGGCGCGGATCACGGAAATTACGCGAATCGATGGGCATAGGACGCGCCCAGCCGAACAGAAAACTGCCTATCATCAGACACACCAGCGGCACGACAATCGTACCGACAGGATCGATGTGCGGCAGCGGATTGAGGGTCAAACGCCCAAACTGCTCGCCGGTATGGTCACCCCAATACCGCGCCGTATAACCGCGTGCCACTTCGCGCACGGTAATGGCCAACAACACGGGCAATACTGCCAGCAGAAATACGCCTAAATCAAAATTTGCAAACATGGTTTTCCTTATCAAACATGCCGTCTGAAAACAGAAAATATCCTTTCAGACGGCCCGAGGCTTTAATCTTCTTCTGTCTTATCCGAATCGAAAGACTCTTCTAGCTCTTCCCAAGTAATGCCCTTACCTTGCGGATTTAGCTTGAAGACTGGTTCACTATAAAGTAATGGCGAATATCTTTAATAAAAGGCCTGTCATGCTGAAATTTAACACGCAGTACCAATTCCATAAAGGCTTTCAAACGGTATGATTCATTGCTTCTCGCTATCATACCTAATTCGATCGCCCTATCTATTCCAAGCCTAAAGGCCGTCTGAAACTTCAAATCCAGTTTCAGACGGCCTTTGATTTCCTATTTAAAATGCCTCAGCTGTTTTACAGGCTGTAATACATTTCAAATTCCAGCGGATGCGGTGCCATGCGGATGCGGCGGACATCTTCCTCTTTAAAGGCGATGTAGCTGTCGATCCAGTCTTTGCTGAACACGCCGCCGCGCAGGAGGAATTCATGGTCAGCTTTGAGGGCGGCCAGTGCTTCTTCCAAAGAGGCGCAGACGGTTGGGACGAGTGCGTCTTCTTCCGGTGGCAGGTCGTACAGGTTTTTATCTGCAGGATCGCCCGGGTGGATTTTGTTTTGAATACCGTCCAAACCGGCCATCAACAAAGCGGCAAATGCCAAGTATGGGTTGGCAGTCGGATCAGGGAAACGCGCTTCGATGCGGCGTGCTTTGCTGCTGTTCACGGACGGAATGCGGATGGAAGCGGAACGGTTTTTGGCGGAATATGCCAGTTTGGTCGGCGCTTCAAAGTGCGGCACGAGACGTTTGTAGGAGTTGGTGGACGGATTGGTAATCGCGTTCAGGGCTTTGGCGTGTTTGATAATGCCGCCGATGTAATAAAGGGCGGTATCGGACAAACCGGCATAGCCGTCGCCTGAAAACAGGTTTTGACCATCTTTCCAAATGGATTGGTGAACGTGCATACCGCTGCCGTTGTCGCCCATGATGGGTTTAGGCATGAAGGTGGCGGTTTTGCCGAAGTTGTGGGCAACGTTTTGAATCACGTATTTCATGTCTTGGGTTTGGTCGGCGCGTTTAACCAAAGTGGCAAAACGGGTACCGATTTCCATTTGGCTGCCGGTACCGACTTCAGAATGATGGACTTCCACTTCGATGCCGAGCTCTTCCAAAACATTGACCATGGCAGAACGCAGGTCTTGGCCGCAGTCAATCGGCGCAACAGGTGCGTAACCGCCTTTGACGGTAGGGCGGTGGCCGGTGTTTTGACCGTCCAAATGCAGGCCGCTTGACCATGCGCCGCTTTCGGAAGTGATTTCGTAACGGGTTTTGTGCATATCGGTTTCAAATTCTACGCCGTCAAAAACGAAGAATTCAGGCTCGGGGCCGAAATAGGCGGTGTCGCCGATACCGGAAGATTTCAAATAGGCTTCGGCGCGGCGTGCGATAGAACGAGGGTCGCGGTCATAGCCTTGGCCGTCGGCCGGATCGATAACGTCGCAAGTAAAGACAACGGTGGTATCGTCATAGAAAGGATCGACGAAGGCTGTAGACGCATCGGGACGCAACTGCATATCGGAAGCCTGAATACCTTTCCAACCGCCGATGGACGAACCGTCAAACGCTTGACCGTTTTCGAACCATTCTTCGGGATCGTCGAGGACGATACGTGCGGGGATGGTAAAGTGGTGCTGCTTGCCTTTGGTATCGGTAAAGCGCAAATCTACGAAGCGGGCTTTGCTTTCTTCAATCAGTTTTACAGCGTCTTTGATGGACATCTTCAGCTCCTGAGGGAATGGGTTTAAGTTGTTATTCTACCACGGTAAGGCCGTCTGAAATACATCAGGGCACCCGTTTTTACGCAATGAAATATAGTTTCAGACTGTTTAATTGTCAACAATTTTACATTACGCTTTCTTAACATAAAGACCGCTATAATAAGCACTCTTTTCTTTTGTTTTTTCAGACCCGTTTTATGAACAACACCCCGCGTTACGCCGTTTTCGGCAATCCCGTTGCACACAGTAAATCGCCGCAAATCCATCAGCAATTTGCGCTGCAGGAAGGTGCGGCCATCGAATATGGACGCATTTGTGCCGAAATCGGCGGTTTTGCCGAGGCTGTTGCAGCGTTTCGCGCCGAGGGCGGGCAAGGTGCGAATGTAACCGTTCCATTCAAGCAGGAAGCTTTTGCACTGGCGGACGAACATTCCGAACGCGCTTTGGCTGCCGGCGCGGTCAATACGCTGGTGTGGTTGGAAGACGGCAGAATACGCGGCGACAACACTGACGGTATCGGTTTGGCCAACGACATCACGCAGGTTAAAAACATTGCCATCGAGGACAAAACCATTTTGCTTTTGGGCGCAGGCGGCGCGGTGCGCGGCGTGATTCCGGTTTTGAAAGAACACCGCCCTGCCCGTATCGTCATTGCCAACCGTACCCACGCCAAAGCCGATGAATTGGCGCAGCTTTTCGGCATTGAAGCCGTCCCGATGGCGGATTTGAACGGCGGTTTCGATATCATCATCAACGGTACGTCCGGCGGCTTGAGCGGTCAGCTTCCTGCCGTCAGCCCTGAAATTTTCCGCGACTGCCGCCTTGCCTACGATATGGTTTACGGCGAAGCGGCGCAGGCGTTTTTGAACTTTGCCCAAAGCAACGGTGCGGCCGAAGTTTCAGACGGCCTGGGCATGCTGGTCGGTCAGGCTGCCGCTTCTTACCATATTTGGCGCGGATTTACGCCCGATATCCGCCCTGTTATCGAATACATGAAAGCCCTGTAACCATGTTCCGCATCATCAAATGGCTTATTGCCCTCCCCATCGGCATCTTCATTTTCTTCAACGCTTATGTGTACGGCAACATCATTACCTACCGCGCCGTCGCGCCCAGCAAAACTGCCTTCATGTCCATGCGCATGAGCCAATTTGCAAAAGAAGGCCGCGATGTCGAGCTGGATTACCGCTGGGTGCCTTACGACCAAATTTCCGTCAACCTCAAAAAAGCCCTGATTGCTTCCGAAGACGCCAACTTTGCCGAACACAGCGGCTTTGACTGGAACGGCATCAAATACGCCATGAAACGCAATAAACAAAGCGGCGAAGTCAAAGCCGGCGGTTCGACCATCAGCCAGCAACTGGCAAAAAACCTGTTTCTCAACGAAAGCCGAAGCTACATCCGCAAAGGCGAAGAAGCGGCGATTACGGCGATGATGGAAGCCGTTACCGACAAAGACCGCATTTTTGAGCTGTATCTGAACTCAATCGAATGGCACTACGGCGTATTCGGCGCGGAAGCGGCATCCCAGTATTTCTACAAAAAACCTGCCTCCGCCCTCACCCGCCAACAAGCCGCCAAGCTCACGGCGCGCGTTCCGGCTCCGCTGTTTTACGCAGACCACCCTAAGAGCAAACGGATGCACAACAAAACCAATATCATCCTGCGCCGCATGGGTTCGGCAGAATTACCTGAAAGCGATATGGATTAATTAAAAAGGCCGTCTGAATATTTCAGACGGCCTTTGTTTTTAAGCTTTCTCTTCCGGCTCCGGTACGTCAAACACTTGGCGCAGGTAAGCGAGGAAGGTGTTGTTGGTAGTCATGGTTTTGCCCGGGGAGTCAGAGAGCTTGGCAACGGATTGGCCGTTACACTCGACAAGCTTCAAGACAATATTCAAAGGCGTATGTCCCAAATCATTGGTCAGGTTGGTACCGATACCGAAACTGGTTTTGAAACGGTCTTTGAAGTATTGGTGCAACGCCCATGAACGCTCAATATCGAGGCCGTCTGAAAAGGTCAGCATTTTGGTGCGGCTGTCGATTTTGAGTTTTTTGTAATGCTCGTAGGCTTTGTCGCCCCAAACATAAGGATCGCCGCTGTCGTGGCGCAGGCCGTCAAAGAGTTTGGCGAAGTACAGATCGAAGTCGCGCAAGAAGGCATCCATGCCGACCACGTCGGTCAGTGCGATACCGAGGTCGCCGCGATATTCGTGTACCCAGCTTTCCAGCGCGGCTTTTTGGAAATTGCGCAAACGTACGTCCAAGGCTTGGAAGGCTTGGAGGAACTCGTGCGCCATGGTGCCGATTGGTGTAATGCCGATTTTTTTGGCCAGATAAACATTGCTGGTACCGCGCACAATGTCGGGAGCGGCTTCTAATAAGGTGCGGATAACGTGTTCCTGCCATGCAAGGGTGTAGCGGCGGCGCGTACCGAAATCAGAAATAAGGAACGGCGGATCATTCGGATTTTGTGTAGCTGCAATTTCTTTCAGCTGTTGTGCTTTGGCCTGCAAACGGCGCTCGCCTTCTTCAATGACGGCAGGCGTTTCCAAGCGGCGGAAATAGAGTTCGTTGACGATGGCAAGAATGAAAATCTCGAAGAACATCGCCTGTATCATTGGGCCTTCGATGCGGATATTCAGACGGCCTTGATCGTCGGGGTTGACTTGGACGAAGCGGCGTTGGAGCTGGAAAAGTTCGAGATAATCGACAAAGTCGCTTTTGATAAAGCGCAGACTGCGCAGATAGTCGAGTTCGTCATGAGTGAAGCGCAGCTGGCACAGGGCGTCGAGTTCGCGTTCCAAGTCTTCTTGAATATCGGCCAGAGGATACACCATCTCTTTGTTGCGGCAACGGAATTCGTAGAGGCTGTGGGTTTGCGGGAATTGATGCAACACGACTTGCAGCATGGTGAATTTGTACAGGTCGGTATCAAGCAGGGATTGGATAATGGGCTGATAAGCAGGCATAAGTTTTCTCTGAGTAAACGTGGGCTTGATGAGGATATCGATTTTAATAGGAAAGGCCGTCTGAAAGAAACCTTATTCAGACGGCCTTTATCTTATTTAATCCAACTGCGCTACGGAAACCGGCAAAGAACGGATGGCAGACAACATCGTGCTGGCATCTTTTTGCTGTTTGCGGAACGCGGCCATATTGGTCGGGGTCAATTTCGGCGTCGGCAGAGCGACGGTAGTCGGGTTGACCGGCTGGCCGTTGACGCGTGCTTCGTAGTGCAGGTGCGGACCGGTCGAACGGCCGGTTGTGCCGACAAAACCAATCACTTCACCGGCACGGACTCTGCCGTCGGCAGGGCTGAACGCGCTCATGTGGCCGTACAGGGTTTCCACACCGTTGGCATGTCGAATCATCACGGTATTACCGTAGCCGCCTTTCCAACCTTTGAAAATCACTTCGCCGTCGGCAGCGGCCTTAATCGGCGTACCGGTCGGCGCGGCATAGTCGATACCGGTGTGCATACGGACGGTATGCAGGACCGGGTGGACACGGTAGCCGAACGGGGAAGAAATGCGCGTGTATGCAACAGGCTCGGTATTAAAGCCTTCTTTTTGTTGCAGGGACTTACCGTTTTGGTCGTAGTAGCTACCGCTTTCTTCGTCGCCTTTGCCTTGGCTGTAATAATAGGCTTGGTAGGTTTTGCCGTCTTTAACCACTTCAGCCGCCAAAATATCGCCGACCGCCATTTGTTGGCCACGGAAATACATGCTGTTGTACAAAAGACGCACGGTATCGCCTTCGCCCAAGTCACTCATATTGAACGAATCGGCAAAGATTTCTTTGAGCTGGATATACACTTCGGAAGGAATTTCGGCACGGAGCATATCGCCGATGGCGGAAGTACGGATTTGCACGGAGCGCAGGGTCGGCATGGTTTTCATGTCGATTTCGGCATTGGAGATGCGCCATTTGCCTTTGACTTTTTCCAAAGCGACCAAGTTGCGTTCCAATTCTTCATCGGTAAAGAATTGAACGTCGGTCACTTGGCCTGAAGAATCGATGCGGATGTTGACGGATTGGTTGGTCCGCAGGTTTTTCATGTCGAGGTTGGCATTGTTTTTCGCCATGATTTGCTTGATGTCTTCTTGGTTGACACCCATGCGCGTCAAAACGTCTGCCAAAGAGTCACCGGCTTGGACAACTTCTTGCACCCAATAGCTGGATTGATAGGTATTGGTTTCCACATAAACGGCAGGCAGCTCTTCGGAAATACGCTCGACTTTGAAATCGGTCTGTGCTGGTTGAGGGTCGGTAATGGCGTATGCAGTCATGATGCCTGAAGCCGGCAGCAGAAACGCTAAGAGGGTTGCTTTGAATCGAGTGGAATATTTGTTTTTAATCACGCGTTATCCTTAATGGGGCGGTCTGTTTTTTTAAAGTTTGCAGAATGCCGGCACATCCGGCCTGCCGCGACCGCCTGCTGGTTTAAACAGTTTTGGGGATAAAGGACTTTGAGTCTTTTTTTCCGATCTGAAAATCAGGTTTTCATTCGGAATGAATGAGGTTGTGTTTGAGATTGACGTTATTATCAGGGCTATTGTGTTGATTTACACCCTGTTTTTCTGAAATTTACGCCTTGCATTCTAGCATGACAGCCCGTTTTTTCCAAACCGGCCGTCTGACCGGCTCTTTTTCAGGGCGTAAAAGCAAGGTTCCGAAACGCATCATTTGTCGCGTAAAATAACGGTTTTCCTATCTATTTGCGCTTATGAAGCTGACCCTCGCCCTCCCCTCGCTCAACCGCTTTGCCGACGAATCCATTCCTGAGCTTACCTTACCTGCTTTTAACCGTCTTTTGCGTTACGGCATATTACGCAAAGAAACACTCAGGCCGTCTGAATTTTACGGCCGCCATTTGTGGAACGGCAGCCTCATTACCCAAGTGCAACGTTTACGCCACACAAGCCAAAAACACACAGCCGCTTTTGCCTCTCCGGTTTGGCAACAAATGGGCATGCACCATGTCAACATTATCAGCGGCGAGTTTATCGGCATCCAAACAGAGGAGGCGCAACGGTTATGTGCGGATTTGTCGGCGTTTTATCAAGATAAAGATTGGCAATTCAAGCCGCTTTGCGAAAGCATGTGGCTGCTCAGTATGCCGGAACTTGAAGATTGGGGTGCGGAATGTGTTTTGGATGTGTGCGGGCAGCCGGAAATGGACGGTCAGGCACACGGCAAAGATGCGGTGTCTTGGTTGGCCATGCAGACGGAAATCCAAATGTTTCTCCACACGCATCCGATTAACCAAGCGCGTGAACAACAAGGCTTGCCGGAAATCAACGGTTTGTGGCTGTGGAATGATGCGGACGGTACACAATCTGCGGATATCGTCGCCTCAGACAGCGCATGGGCGCGTTTTTCGGATACGCCCAAACTAGATGCGCCGTATGATTTGAAGGCTTGGTTTGAGATGGTTCAAGAAACAGGCAATACGGTTTCAGACGGCCTTATTTTTTTGGACGACTTGGTTTCCACCTTACAGACAGGCGATGTTTGGGCATACAAAGATATTTTGGAAAGCTGGGAAACCCGTTGGTTTGCGCCTTTATGGGACGCACTCGCTTCAGGCCGTCTGAAAACCGTGTGCATTGCTACAGACGGCGAAAACGGCGGCACGCTGGAAATCGGCCGCCGTTCCAAATGGGCATTTTGGCGCAAAGCTAAAACGTTTAACGGATCGTGGTAAGCGGTGTTAAGCCTCCAATGCCTCCAATTTGGCAGAAATTTTGTCCCATACATCCTGCAACGGAATCGCTTTCAACAGACGTGTCGGATCGTTGGTATCGATACTGTCAGGATGGGGCAATTTGGCATAATCGCCGGCATAAATGACTTCCGCTTGCTCGGAATACGGACGCCATTTATCCACCCATGACGCACCAAACAAAGCGATTTGCGGTTTATCCAAAGCAGCGGCAATGTGCATCGGTGCGGAATCGACACCGACAAACAGTTTGGCGCCCTCAATGGCCGCCGCCAATTCACGCAAACTCAAGCATCCGGACAACACATATACTTTTCTGCCTTCCGGAATATTCAGACGGCCTATAATTTCCTGAAGCATGTATTGTTCGACAGTGTCGGGAGAAGCGGTCAACACGACATTCTGCCCACTGTTGAGCAGAAGCTGTACGATGGCGGCGTTTTTGCCGTCTTCCCAACATTTGAAATGCCAACGCGCACCCGGGTGCAGCAACACATAATCTTCGCCGTTCCAACCCTGCTCACGCAATTTCTGCCGCATGCTTTCCCTTGCATCTTGTGCCACCCAAAGGCGTACCTTCGCATCGGCTACGTCTTCGGGCTGGATAAGCGGCGCAAGGATATTCAACTGGTTTTCAACGATATGATGGCTGGGATCCAGCTCATGGTTGATAAAATCATGACAGAAACGCCACCAGAAACCGTCACGCTTGATGCAGTCCAAACCCACGCTGCAACGGGCGCACAGTTTGGCGATTATTGCCGCGCGCCATTGGTCGGACAGGTTGAAAGCCCAGTCGTAATCGCGCGCCTTCAGCTTTGAAAAAAGATTTTTCTCACACGCCAACTGCTTGAATACGCCCAGCTTCTTCCAATTTCGATCAATGGTAAAAATCTGCGCAATCTGCGGATTATCGGCAATCAGCTGCTCCGTACCGGCGTATACCAGCATATCGATTTCGCAATCAGGGAAACGGGTTTTCAGCGCATCGACCACCGGCGTGCTCAAAAGCACATCGCCATGATGGCGCAATTTGATGATCAGAATACGTTTGGGTTGGGCTAAAGACATACAAAACTTTCAGACGGCCTGTTGATTGGTTGCTATTGTAAAGCGGAAAACAGGTTTCATAAAATACAAAACAGGCCGTCTGAAAGCTATCCTGCTGATTCATCGCTATAAAATCCGCACAAGCCATGCAATTTATATTACAATCCGCACCCCGTGGTTCGAAAACCTCCCACATTAAAAAACTAAGGAAACCTCATGTCCCGCAACAACGAAGAGCTGCAAGGTATCTCCCTTTTGGGCAACCAGAAAACCCAATACCCGAGCGAATACGCACCTGAAATTTTGGAAGCGTTCGACAACAAACATCCCGACAACGACTATTTCGTCAAATTCGTCTGCCCCGAGTTCACCAGCCTCTGCCCGATGACCGGCCAGCCCGACTTTGCCACCATCTACATCCGCTACATTCCCCATATCAAAATGGTGGAAAGCAAATCACTGAAACTCTACCTCTTCAGTTTCCGCAACCACGGCGACTTCCATGAAGACTGCGTCAACATCATCATGAAAGACCTCATCGCCCTGATGGATCCGAAATACATCGAAGTATTCGGCGAATTCACACCGCGCGGCGGCATCGCCATTCATCCGTTTGCCAACTACGGCAAAGCAGGCACAGAGTTTGAAGCTTTGGCACGCAAACGCCTGTTTAAACACGATGCACAATAATCCCGTTCAGACGGCCTAACCGCCCTTTTTATTGCGCGACTTTATTTATTGCACGGTCTCGCAAGGCTTCATGCCGTCTGAAAAAACTTCCGAAAGATTTCCATGTACGAATTTACTGCCGCACAGCAGAAGAAAGCGCTCTTCTGGCTGGTGCTTTTCCATATTTTTATTATTGCCGCCAGCAACTATCTGGTACAGTTCCCCTTTCAAATTTTCGGTATTTTTACCACTTGGGGCGCATTTTCCTTCCCCTTTATCTTCCTCGCTACCGACCTGACCGTGCGCATTTTCGGCGCGCCGTTGGCGAGACGGATTATTTTTTGGGTGATGTTCCCCGCCCTGCTGCTCTCTTACGTCTTCTCCGTCCTCTTTCATGACGGCAACTGGACAGGCTGGGCATCGTTAACTGAATTTAACATCTTCGTCGGCCGCATCGCATTGGCCAGCTTTTCCGCCTATGCGCTTGGACAAATCCTCGATATTTTTGTGTTCAACAGATTACGCCGTCTGAAATCATGGTGGATTGCCCCCACCGCTTCCACCGTGGTCGGCAACGCTTTGGATACGCTGGTGTTTTTCGCCGTTGCCTTTTACGCGAGCAACGATGAATTTATGGCGGCAAACTGGCAGAGCATCGCATTTGTTGATTATCTGTTCAAACTTGCCATCTGCACCCTCTTCTTCCTGCCTGCCTACGGCATCGTATTGAGCATCTTGACCAAAAAACTGACTTCCTTAAACGTCCGTCAAGAAATGCCCGAATCGGTTTTAGCCAAATAAACAATAGATAAAAAACAAGGCCGTCTGAAACTTTAATCGTTCAGACGGCCTTTTATGTTTTAAACAATTAACCGGTTAATTGTTTGGTAATCAGTTTTTTCAGCGGCGGGAAGTTATTGCTTGCACGCAATACCAAACCGCGCAACAGTTTCGCCGGAGCAGTTTCATTGGTAAAGAGTTTCAGCAGCATATTAGTGCCGTGGTAAATCGGATGGGCGTGGAACATATGCTTGGTGCTGTATTTTTCCAGCAGGCTCTTCGCACCAATATCCTGACCGCGTTGCTCGGCTTCGAGAACCAATTTAGCCAAAAGATCGGCACTTGCCAGACCCAAGTTGAAGCCGTGCGCAGTAACCGGATGCATACCGACTGCGGCATCGCCGATCAACGCGCTGCGTTTGCCATAGAACCGTTGGGCAATCATACCGACCAAAGGATAATTGTGAATGGTGCTGACCAATTCCATATCGCCCAAACGGCCTTTGAGTTGCTCTTTCACGCTGGCTGCCAATTCTTCCGGCGACATGTTTTTAATCGTTTCGGCTTTATCGCTGTCCACCGTAATCACTGTATTGGTCAAGTGTTCTTCCAAAGGCAGCAATGCAATGGTACGGCCGTAGTGGAAGCATTCATATGCAGTATGCAGGTTGGACAAAGTATGCTTCATGCGGCACACAAACATGGTACGGCTGTAATCGTGCATATCGGAAGAAATGCCCAATTGACGGCGCGTTTGCGAGAAGCGGCTATCGGCGGCCAACAACAGACGGCCGGTCAATACTTCGCCGCTTTCCAAAATAACTTGCGCCTCATCGTCAGAAGTTTTGACTTCTTTAACATTGGTGCCGGTCAGAATTTTCACGTTGTTCAATTTGGACACGACTTCATAAGCGGCTTTGCGGATATTGTGGTTGGAGATCAAATAGCCCAAGCAGTCCGCAGGCTCGCCGCGCGCCTGAGTCGGTTGCGGGAAATGGAGCTGGTAATCGGAATGACCATTCAACACTTTGGCATCGCGCAAAGGATAAATTTCGTCTTTTGGAATCAAATCCCACATACCCAATCGCTGCATGATTTCGCGCGACAGATGCGTCAGTGCGATTTCACGGCCGTCATACGGCGGATTTTGCAACACTTCTAAAGGACTTCTTTCAATCAGGGTTATGTTCAAACCGCTTCCGGCCAACTCTGCGGCAAAACTTAATCCGGCAGGGCCTGCGCCGACGACGAGAATATCACTGTGTAAGCTCATGGGAGGAATTCCTTGTATTCAACTGATACGGATTTTTTCAGACGGCCTTAAGTTTACTGTGTTTAGCTACAAGAGGGTAAATCAAAGGCATTTGATAGATTATATAGAAAGAGTTGATAGAATAAAACAAAGGCCATCGATTATAAGCACGTTTTTACTTTGGCCTTAATATAAATCAAGCTTCACGACATACAGATTTTATCAAACAGACAAAACCGTCAAATAAACAAAAACCGCATTCCGAAAAGGAATGCGGCTTTCAATCGTAAAACGATTATTCTTCAGAACCGGTGTAAGGACGGATGCTGACGGTTTTACGGTTCAGCGCGCCTTTGGTTTTGAATTCAACGTAACCGTCGACTTTAGCAAACAAAGTGTGGTCTTTGCCCATGCCTACGTTGTCACCTGCGTGGAATTTAGTACCACGTTGACGAACGATGATAGAGCCTGCCGGAATCAGCTCGTTGCCGTAGGCTTTAACGCCCAAGCGTTTGGCTTCTGAATCGCGACCGTTGCGGGTGCTACCGCCTGCTTTTTTACTTGCCATTTGTAATACTCCTGAACTTACTTGAAATTAGGCGATTGCCACGATTTCGATTTGGGTGAAATTTTGGCGATGGCCTTGGCGTTTTTGGTAGTGTTTGCGACGACGCATTTTGAAAATACGTACTTTCTCGCCACGACCATGAGCAACGACTTTAGCTGTTACTTTTGCGCCTTCGATAAAAGGTGCGCCTACTTTTACAGATTCGCCGTCAGCAATCATCAAAACTTCAGTCAGTTCGATTTGGCTGTCGAGTTCGGCTGGTATCTGTTCTACTTTCAATTTTTCGCCAACGGAAACTTTATATTGTTTACCGCCGGTTTTTACGACCGCGTACATACTCAACTCCATGAGAATTAGGTTAACATTCCGCACACCATGTGCGGAACGAGCTATTCTATTTCTATTTGCCTGTTTTGTCAAAATTTATTTTATTTACAAGTGAAAAGGCCGTCTGAAAGATATGTTGCATGCTTTTTAACTGATATAATCACGCGCTGGATTGCTGATATCTTTATGCAACGTTATTACCCCGACCGAATGTACGGGTTTAAACAGATTCATTGGAGCCCCGCTCCGTTTTGTCAACAGAGAATGTTTTATGCTCGAAAACCTGCCTTACTTCCAACGCCACCTGCCCGATGACCTTGCCAAAGTTAATGCGGTCATCAACCAAGCTGTTCAATCCGATGTCGCGCTGATTTCGCAAATCGGCACATACATCATCAGCGCGGGCGGTAAACGCCTGCGTCCGATTATTACCATTTTGGCAGGCAAAGCAGTCGGGCATGACGATGAAAAACTGTACTCGCTGGCAGCAATGGTGGAATTCATCCACACCTCCACCCTCCTGCACGACGATGTCGTCGATGAAAGCGAGTTGCGCCGCGGCCGTAAAACCGCAAACAACCTCTTCGGCAACGCGGCGGCTGTTTTGGTCGGCGACTTCCTATATACACGTGCCTTCCAACTGATGGTTGGTTCGGGCAGCATGCGTATTTTGGAAGTGATGGCAGACGCGACCAACATCATCGCCGAAGGCGAAGTCATGCAGCTGATGAACATCGGCAATACCGATATTACCGAAGAGCAATACGTCCAAGTTATCCAATACAAAACAGCAAAACTGTTTGAAGCGGCAGCGCAAGTCGGCGCAATTTTGGGCAAGGCTTCCCCCGAACACGAGCAAGCCTTGAAAGACTACGGTATGTACGTCGGTACGGCTTTCCAAATCATTGATGATGTATTGGACTATTCAGGCGAAACCGAAGAAATCGGCAAAAACGTCGGCGACGATTTGGCAGAAGGCAAACCTACCCTGCCATTGATTTACCTGATAAGAAACGGCTCCGAGCAGGCAGCCAACGATGTGCGCCACGCTTTGGAAAATGCCGACCGCAGCTATTTTGAAAAAATCCACGACTATGTCGTCAACTCCGACGCTTTGCCGTATTCGATTTCCGAGGCGAAAAAAGCCGTCGACAAAGCCATCGCTTCATTGGACGTGTTGCCTGATAGCGAAGTCAAAGAAGCCATGATTCAACTGGCAAAAGAATCCTTGGCCCGAGTATCTTAATCCGATGAATTTCAGCTTTGTCCCTTTGTTTCTGGTTACGCTGATTTTTTTGGGCGTTGTCAGTAACAACAACTCGATTACGATTTCGGCGGCCGTCTTATTGCTGATGCAGCAAACCGCTTTGTCGCAATACATTCCCTTCGTGGAAAAACACGGCTTGCAAGTGGGCATTATTATACTGACCATCGGCGTATTGAGTCCGCTGGTTTCAGGCAAAATACAGATTCCGCCGCTGTCCGAGTTTCTCAATTTCAAAATGATTGCCGCCGTCCTTATCGGCATCTTCGTCGCTTGGCTTGCCGGACGCGGCGTTCCATTGATGAGCGAACAGCCTGTTTTGGTAACCGGATTATTAATCGGCACCGTCATCGGCGTTGCTTTTGTCGGCGGTATCCCGGTCGGCCCTTTGATTGCCGCCGGCTTATTGTCTTTTTTTGCCGGAAAGGTTTAAAATCCCCTCCTTTAACGCCTCGCCATAGTTCAACGGATAGAACGTATGCCTCCTAAGCGTAAAATACAGGTTCGATTCCTGTTGGCGAGGCCACAGTTTCAATAAAAGCCTTTCATACTTTGAAAGGCTTTTTTATTATCAATAAATAAAGGCCGTCTGAAACTTTTCAGACGGCCTGAGACCTTTGCAAAATTCCTTTTCCCCCAAACAGCCGAAATCCAAACACAGGTTTTCGGCTGTTTTTGTTTCGAATATCCACTGATTCTACTCAGACACCCCCTTAATCCCCCTTGGATACCTGATCAATCAGGCATCCGGCCGCCTTTTAGGCAGCAACAGGCGCACTTAGCCTGTTGGCGGCTTTCAAAAGGTTCAAACACATCGCCTTCAGATGGCTTTGCGCACTCACTTTGAGCAGCCCGAAATAGGCTGCCCGCGCATAGCGGAATTTACGGTGCAGCGTACCGAAGCTTTGTTCGACCACATAACGGGTCTTCGACAAATATCGGTTGCGTTTGGTTTGCGCTTCCGTCAGCGGATGTTTACGGTGGGCTTTGCGCATAATGCCGTCCTGCAGTCGACGCTCTTCCAGATATTGACGGTTTTCCTCACTGTCATAGCCTTTGTCGGCATAGACGGTTGTACCTTTGGGCAAGCCTTCCAACAAAGGCGACAGATGTTTGCACTCATGGGCATTGGCGGGGGTAATGTGCAGTTTCTCGATATAGCCTTCCGCATCGGTACGGGTATGTTGTTTGTAACCGAGTCTGTAGAGGCCGTTTTTCTTTATCCAACGGGCATCGCTGTCTTTACTCGGTGTGGTTTGGCCGCTGACTTGTCCTTCCTCGTCGACTTCTATGGCCTGGCGCTGTTTGCTGCCGGCGGTCTGGATAATGGTGGCGTCAATGACGGCGGCGGATGCTTTCTCTACTTTTAGGCCTTTTTCGGTCAGTTGGCGGTTAATCAGTTCCAGCAATTCGGACAGGGTGTCGTCTTGCGCCAGCCAGTTGCGGTAGCGGCATAAGGTGCTGTAATCGGGGATGCTCAGTTCGTCAAAACGGCAAAACAGGTTGAAATCGATGCGGGTGATGAGGCTGTGTTCGAGTTCGGGATCGGAGAGGCTGTGCCATTGTCCGAGCAGGATAGCTTTGAACATGGACAACAGGGGATAGGCGGGACGGCCGCGGTGGTCTCTAAGGTAACGGGTTCTTTGACGATTCAGGTATTGTTCGATCGGCTGCCAATCAATCACCTGATCCAACTTCAATAGTGGGAAACGGTCGATGTGTTTGGCGATCATGACTTGGGCGGTTTGCTGGAAGAAGGTGCTCATGAGAAATCCCCTAAATGTCTTGGTGGGAATTTAGGGGATTTTGGGGAATTTTGCAAAGGTCTCGGCCTTTTCATTTTGCCAAACCGTTAACCCGGACGACCATCCGAACGCGGACGGATCAACCAAGGAATATATTTCCATGCGTACAACAGCAGAGATACGGCGAACAAAGCGGCGGAGCAACGGATACTGTGCGTGTATGCCGTACCGCTCACAAAGGTAGCCAAAACACGGATAACCGTTGCGGCAATCATCAGCCAAAAGGCGACAGGAACCACTTTAGGCGGCGGATAAATAGAGTTGCCGGTATGGCCAAGCGCAGTTCGTGCCATCATACCCAAAGTCAGCACGCCGATACCGCCAACGCCGATAAGGTGTACGCCCAGATTCAAGAAGCTTGGAATCCAATAAGAAATACCGACCGCAATCAAGCCCAAGCCTGTAAACAGATAGCCGGCAAACAAAATCCAAAGCATAGGCTCTTTCAGTACGGCTTTATACCACCAACGGTACACCTGCACGGTAAAAATCGCACCGGCAGCAATAGAGAACAAAGCGGCCAATCCCGGCAATATGTTATGAGCCATCATCATAGCAATCAGCATAGGCAGCCAAAGCGATGCGTGCGCTACCCATTGAGGGCTGGGAATTTGCGGCACGTTCAAACGTTTGGACGTAAAGAACGAGATAATCCGCATACCGATCAAACCGATAAAACCGGCCACCATAATCAAACCGGATTGCAAACCGGTCATCAACGCAATGGCATCAAACGGCTGCATTTTCATATGGAACGCAAAATGGGTGCCGCCCAAAACAAAAATAGCAAATACGGCAACATAGTTGCGCTTATTTTGAGAACGGATTACCGGCAAAGCCATGCACACCGCGCCATACCAGAAAAAGATCGTGCCGAATATGCCGCTTGCCGTTGCACCCCAGCCGGGAATAAACACACACAAACGCGCAAGCAGCCAAAATGCGGTCAAACCTGCCAACGCCTTACCGCGCGTGGGCGGCTGGCCAGTCCAAGTTGCCACGGCCGTCAGCAAGAATGCAATGACAACCAATCCGGCGTAGCCCCAAATCATTTCATGGGCATGCCAATAAAAACCCGGCAACTCAGGCGTACCCTGATAGCCAAAGCCCCAAAGCAATATAGACAATGCGCCATACAAAGCCGCCAACGAATAAAACGGGCGGAAGGCCATTGCCCATACAGGATGTTTGAACAAATCGCTCATGGTGGTTCCTTCAATTTTTATATCATCATAAGACAGCAACAGAGGCCGTCTGAAACTTTTCAGACGGCCATCGATTCCCTTCCCTATCACACATTCTCAGGTAAAGGCAAAAAAGGTTCAATCGCAGGAAAAAGCTCGCGCTCCTCAAAACGCGCATGATCACGCAAAGTTACCGCAAAATCCTTATTCCATGATTCATTCATATATTCAGGATGAGCCATCATCGCACGCAGCTTGGCATGATCGCCTTCAAAACGCTGCCTCAACGCCGGATCAACCTTATCCCAATACGGCGCAAACATGGTTTCCTCTTCCAAAAAATGTGGCTCAAGTTCCGCAAAATGAGAATCCAGCTCCGCTTGATGGCTTTGCTCCGGCGTACGTAGAACACGGACGCACAACGACAGCGAGCCATGATGCTCACGGGAAAGTTCTATTAATGCAGGGTGGCGTTTCAAGGGTTTCATAAGTTCGTTATAATGGCAACAGTTTGTCAAACTGGATTAATTTAAATGTTTCAGATATTATGAAACCCAATCCCACATAAAGTCAAACAACCCTTTACCAAACACTACCCTTTTGACATATAAGAAAAAAATATTCAAAGAACCAGCCATGTATCTGACCCAACATACCGATTACGGATTGCGCGTATTGGTTTATACCGCCATCAATGATGACACCCTCGTCAATATCAGCACCATTGCCGAGACTTACAATATTTCCAAAAGCCATTTAATGAAAGTGGTTACCTCATTAGTCAAAGGCGGATTTCTGGTCAGCGTGCGCGGCAAAGGCGGCGGTTTGCGCTTGGCGGATGTTCCTGAAAAAATCAACATCGGCGCAGTCGTCCGCCATCTTGAGCCGATGCAGGTTGTCGAATGCATGGGCGACAACAACGAATGCCTTATCACCCCATCCTGCCGACTAACCGGCATCATTACCGGCGCCATCAAAGCCTTCTTCAACCATTTAGATCAATACTCCCTGCGAGATCTTCTGGACAAACCAACCTACGACATACTCTATACCCCGCGTATCCCCATCAACGAAATACGCAAAATGGTTGATTAAGTCTTCAGGTCGTCTGAAAAATAGTCCAGCTATATCGAAATAATCATCAGCCTCTCAACATAGGGCATGTGGTATTACTCGGAAAAATAAAAAATACCGTCTGAAATTAAGATTTTCATACGGCATTGATTTACAAAACACTCTACAGCTTAAATAAACGACTTTCATTTGATAGGTTAATTTTTATACCAAATATGTCGAATATAAGACAACAGAAAAACATAAAATAAGAATAATCATAGCAACCGTAAAATTTATTCTTAATATTTTCAGATAAAATTTATTGGATATTTTTTGTATTCCAAACAGCACCCTGAAAAATTTAAATTGCATAATTCCAATAAATAGATATTCAAAAAAACCTATATTCCAACCCTTCACAAACCAATAAATGCAAAAATGCCCGGAGCCAAAAGCCTCGGGCATTTTTAATATTTGGTGGGTCCGGTGGGTTTCGAACCCACGACCAAGGGATTATGAGTCCCCTGCTCTAACCCCTGAGCTACAGACCCGTCAAGAGTAAAAGCGGATTATAGCATAACTTGTTGCTTGTTCAAGATGCCGGGCAAATGTTTCAGACGGCCTGTTGGTTTTCTATTTGGGCATTATGCCGATATGCCCAATGCTTCCCAAACTTTCAAAGCGTCCGATGTTGCTTTGACATCGTGAACACGGATGATTTGCGCACCTCGGGCGACAGTGGCCAAAGCGGCTGCGACGCTGCCGTGTACGCGTTTGGCGGCATTTTGTTCGCCTGTCAGCTCGCCGATCATACTTTTGCGCGATATGCCGATCAGGAGTGGGAATCCGGTTGCGTCCATCAATTCAGGCAAATGTTGTATCAGGGTAATGTTGTGTTGCAGGTTTTTGCCGAAACCGAAGCCGGGGTCGAGCGTGATGCGTTCAGGGGCAATGCCTGCTCGAACGCATTCTGCCGCGCGTGCTTTTAAATAACGCGCGACTTCTTCGACGACATCTTGATATTGCGGATTCAGCTGCATGGTTTTGGGCAAGCCCTGCATGTGCATGAGGCACACGCCTGTCTTCGGCTGTTGCGCCAATAATGCGACTGCGCCTTCATCACTCAATGCGGCAACATCGTTGATAATATCGACGCCGCCTTGCGCCAAGGCTTTTTCCATGATTGCCGTGTGGCGCGTGTCCAAGCTGACGGGAACATTCCACTTGGCCACTTCCGCCAAAACCGGCTGCACTCTGGCCCATTCTTCTTCGAGAGAAACACCATCCGAACCCGGGCGGGTAGATTCGCCGCCGATATCAAGAATATCCGCGCCGTCTTTCAGCAGCTGCTCGGCATGTGCCAATGCTATTGAGACATTTTGCGAATAGGTGCCGCCATCGGATAATGAATCGGGGGTCAGATTGACGATGCCCATGATTTTCGGTTTGTCCAAGGCGATTTCAAATCGGCCTGCCTGCCAAATGCGTGTGTTCATAATGCGTCCATTGATGAAATAATAGGATAGAGGCTGTCTGAAATTTTTCAGACGGCCTTTAGGTTTTGACTTCAAACAGTCAATTACATTCCGCCGTAATTCGGCCCGCTTGCGCCTTCGGGACAAATCCAAGTGATGTTTTGCGTCGGGTCTTTGATGTCGCACGTTTTGCAGTGTACGCAGTTGGCGGCATTGATTTGCAGGCGCGGGCTGCCGTTTTCTTCGACGATTTCATATACACCAGCCGGACAATAGCGGGTTTCGGGCGAGGCGTATTCTTTGTAGTTTACGTCTATCATGACCTGCGGATTTTTCAGCACCAAATGGTCGGGCTGGTTTTCTTCGTGCGCAAGGTTGGCAAGGAACACGCTGCTCAAGCGGTCGAAGGTCAACACGCCGTCGGGCTTCGGATAATCAATCGGTTTGCATTCGGCTGCTTTTTTGAGCTGCTCGTTGTCTTTGCCGTGATGTTTCAAAGTCCACGGGGCTTTGCCTCTGAAAATCATCTGGTCGATACCGGTATAGATTGAGCCGAGGTAAACGCCCCATTTGAATGACGGACGGACATTGCGCGCGGCGTAAAGCTCTTGATACAGCCAGCTTTGTTCAAAACGTTGCTGATAATCCACTGCCTCTTTGCCGCTGTCGAAGCTTTCCACTTCTTCAAGGTTTTCCAACAAGGGGAACACGGCTTCTGCGGCGAGCATAGCGGATTTCATCGCAGTATGAATACCTTTGATACGCGGCATATTGAGGAAACCCGCCGCATCGCCGACCAAAACGCCGCCTTTGAACGAGAGTTTCGGCAGGCTTTGCAAACCACCTTCAATCAGCGAACGCGCGCCATACGCGATACGGCGGCCGCCTTCAAAGGTTTTGCGGATTTCAGGATGGGTTTTGAAACGTTGGAACTCTTCAAACGGCGACAGATAAGGGTTTTGATAATCCAAACCAACCACAAAGCCGACAGCGACTTTGTTGTCGTCAAAATGATAAATAAACGAGCCGCCGTAGGTTTTGCTGTCTAGCGGCCAGCCTGCACTGTGCATGACCAAACCGGGCTGATGTTTTTCAGACGGCACTTCCCAAATTTCTTTAATGCCCAAGCCGTAAGTTTGCGGCTCGCTGTTTTGGTCGAGCTTAAATTGTTCAATGACTTGCTTGGAAAGCGAGCCGCGACAGCCTTCGGCAAATATGGTTTGCTGCGCCCAAAGCTCCATGCCGGGCTGGAATGAATCGGTCGGTTCGCCGTCTTTACCTACGCCCATATTGCCGGTTGCAATGCCTTTGACCGAACCGTCTTCGTGATAAAGCACTTCGGCGGCGGCAAAACCCGGATAGATTTCCACGCCTAAATTTTCCGCCTGCTCTGCCAACCAGCGGACAACTTCGCCCAAGCTGGCGATGTAGTTCGCATGGTTGTCAAAATTAGGGGTAATCGGCAGGTTGAACGCTTTTTTCTCGGTCAGGAATACAACCCTGTCCTTCGTCACTGTGCGTGTCAGCGGCGCGCCTTTTTCTTTCCAATCAGGAATCAGCTCATTCAAAGAAATCGGATCGATGATGGCACCGGCAAGCGAGTGCGCACCGGCCTCCGAACCTTTCTCCACCACACAAACGCTGATTTCGCGTCCATTCTTTTCGGCAAGCTGCTTGAGTTTGATGGCGGCGGACAAACCCGACGGGCCTGCGCCGACAATCACGACATCATATTGCATACTGTCGCGTTCGATGGTTTCTGTCATGGCGGTTCCTGTATTGTCGTTATTGAATTTAATCCGCTAATTATACAGCCTGGACATATAGTTACCAAATACAACAAAAGGCCGTCTGAAACTTTACTCAAATTTCAGACGGCCTTTACTGTGTTCAAAAGATTATTGCGCTTTGGTTTCCGTTACAAAACCGATTTTGCTGATACCGGCTTCGCGCGCCGCTTGCAGGGCTTGGTTGACGTAATCGTATTCAACCGTTTTATCCGCCGCAATTGCCACAATCACATCTTCGTTTTTCGCTTTAGCCTCTTTCAGCTTGGCGGTTACCGTTGCCAAATCCACTTTGGTATCCGAATCGCCGCCAACGACATAAGCACCACTGGCATCAATGCTCAAACGCAAAGGATCTTTAGGCTGCTGCTTATCCTCTTTTGCTGCTTTTTCCGAAGCAGTCGGCAACTCCAAAGGAATCGAGTGGGTCAGCACCGGCATGGTAATCATAAATACAATCAGCAACACCAGCATCACGTCCACCAAAGGTGTAACGTTGATATCCGACATCGGCGCATCATCGCCGGAATTCATTGATCCGAAAGCCATGGTTTAATCCTTTTGGTTCAGAAGGCGGACATGCAGGTCATGTGCAAATGCGTCCATATCTTGCGCGATGGTTTTTGTACCGCGATTAAGGAAGTTGTACGCCAATACGGCCGGAATCGCCACAAACAGGCCAACAGCAGTCGATACCAAAGCTTCGCCAATCGGACCGGCGACCGCAGCAATGCTCATTTGGCCGCTTTCGCTGATGCCGATCAGGGCATGGTAAATACCCCAAACAGTACCCAACAGGCCGATAAACGGAGCTGTTGCACCAATAGAGGCCAAAGCGGTCATACCGTAGTCGAACTGGCGCATGGTTTGGGTCAAACTGTTACGGATGTGAACGACCAAGTATTCGTTCAAAGGCAATTCGTCAATCAGCGATTCGCTCGTCGTTTGACGGTAGTTTTGGTATGCGCGCAGAGACTCATCGGCAACACTGCTCATCGGTGCTTCTACCGCTTTGGCTTTTTGTACGGCATCAGCCAGCGTAAACGCATTCAGCATCAACTCTTTTACCTGAGCATTGCCTTTTTTCGCTTTGCGGTATTTGATGCAGCGGATCACAATGACGCTCCAAGTTACCACACTCATCAACAACATCAGGACAAATACACCAATCAGTACCACATCACCTGATTTGAAAACTAAACTTAAATCCATAATCTTTCCAAGTTAAAAATAAAATTAAAATTTCTATCGGGTCATTTAAAATCATTTCCCAACAGCATATATTTTCTAATCAATCAGCTTAGGCCTAGATACTTATTCGAGCGTGAATTTGACAGGTACTTTAAATTCAGTCCAAACGCTTGCATGACAGCTACCATCTTTAACGGCTTTACGCGCTGCATTATCCAGACGATTATAACCACTTGATTTATTCACACTGATTGAATCCACTTTACCGCCGGGACCAACCAAGACTTTCAAAACAACCAAGCCCTCTTCACCATTTTCAGTGGATAGTGAAGGATACGGAGGTCTTGGAATATGGCAGGTTCCTTTTGCAGGATTGCCTTTACTGCTGCCAACACCTGTACCACTGCCACCACCTCCGCCACCTGTGCCGGAGCCATGTTCGCCTTTCGCACCGCCGCTGCCGGATCCGCTGCCTTCGCCACGGCCGCTGCCTGTACCTTTCGTACCGCCGCCGTTACCTTTTCCTTCTCCACCCAAGGCTTTGCCTTCACCGTTACCTTTACCGTTTTCCGCAGTATTCGGTCCGGTTTTGCTGCCTGAGTATTCAGATGCTTTGGGAGATGGTTTAGGTTCCGCCTTCGGCTCTGGTTTTGGTTCAGGTTTTGGCTCGGGCTTCGGTTCAGGTTTGGGTTCCGGCTTAGGCTCGGGCTTAGGTTTTTCGATAGGTTTCGGTTTTTCCTTTTGCTGTACGATATCCGCTTTTTCTTTTTTCGTTACCACAGGTTTGATAACGGGTTTAGGCGGCTCGACAGGCTTAGGTTTGGGCTTCGGCTTGGGTTTTGGTTGTTCGGGGGTAGGCTCGGGGGCGGCAGGTGCACCTTCGCCTTCAGGGCTGCCGTCGCCACCGCCGAAATCGCCCAAATCGACAAATTCAATATTCGCCATTTCGACAGGAGGCGGTTTGTGCGCGTGCCATAAAAGTGCAACCAAGCCGACGTGAATCAACGCAACGGAAGTCACGACGGCTGGAGTTAAAATTCGTTTTTTATCCATAATTCCGTTATGTTAATAGCAACAATTCCCGTTTGCAAGTCGTTTTACAGTCAAAATAAGCATTAATGCTTATATAGAAAGTTTATAGACCTGCTGTTTTAAAGGCTGCATATCATAATATGATATTAGCTCTCATTACTAATATTATCAAACAAGCGGTCGTCTGAAAAGATAAACGGTATTGCAAAAGCCATCGTCTCTTACAATCTTTATGCCATCCGCACATCAGACCAATATTGAAACCTCATCAGACCGATAAAAATTCAAATGGTTTCAAACCATCTGTATTTTTATCCATAAAACATCAGGCCGTCTGAAAACATTCTTTCAGACGGCCTGACTCAAACAAAATCATTTTTTCCGTTTCGCCCTTGGGTGCGCTTCATCATAAACGCGCGCCAAATGGTCGAAATCCAGCTTGGTATAAACTTGCGTAGCGGAAAGATTGCTGTGTCCCAACAATTCCTGCACAGCGCGGATATCGCCCGATGCCTGCAAAAGATGGGTTGCATAGCTGTGGCGCATCATGTGCGGCGAGATATGGCTGGCACTGCCCACGCGCACCGCCCACGCCTGCAGGCGTTTTTGGATTTGACGTTGCCCCAGCCTGCCGCCGTTCTTATTGGTGAACAAGGCCTGCTCGCCCACTTTGGCAATACGCACTGCCAGATAATCACGCAATGCCGCAATGCTTTTAGCCACCAAAGGCACTTGCCGCTGCTTGCCGCCTTTACCCTTCACACTGACCCAGCCTTCGTCCAAAACGATACCGTCCAGATTCAAACCTTGTATCTCGCTCAAGCGCAAACCGCTGCCATACATCAATTCAAACATGGCCTTATCGCGCACGTCCAACTCGTCATCAACAGGCGCATGGTCAAGGATATAGTTTAAAGGTTCTTGCGGCAGCGCTTTGGGCAGGCGTTCGGGCAGGCGCGGCGCTTTCATATTAAATGTCGGGTCGCTTTCCATGACTTCTGTCTGCACCAGCCAACTGCAATACTGCCGCCACACCGACAATTTCCGCGCCAAGCTGCTTTCGCTCAAGCCCTTTTGCGACAGCTTTTTCAATACCGCCACAAAATCACGGCGCGTCGGCAGGCCGTTTTCAAGATTATCGGGCAACAGGCGCATCAACTCACTCAAATCGCGCCGATAAGCGGAAACGGTATGTTCCGACTTGCCTTGTTGCAGCAAGGTTTTCAGATAGCGTTCAAAATGGAGCGCAAAATTGTTTGATTCCGCCATTTCAGACGGCCTCCAATACCGTTTTCAATGCCGAAGGCAAACGGCAGACGCGCTGTTTGCCATAATCGAAACACACCATGCCTGTCTGCACTTTCGCCAGCACAAGGCCGTCTGAAATCCTGCGGATACGGTACAGCAAAGAAAAGCCCACACCGGCCACGCCCGACGCTCCCATTTCCACCGACAGCTCATCGCCATGATGGCCTTGCGCCAAATACTGCACCGCCGCATCCGCCATAATCAGGCCTGCCCCTCCGGCGTCCATTTCACTCCAACCCAGCTTCGCCAGCCAACGCATCCTCACTTCATGGCACAAACGCAACACCGCATCGTTCGCCAGATGACCGCCATAGTTCACATCTCCCACCTGCACCGTCAAGGCCGTCTGAAACAAAGGCTTATCACACTCGGCCACCGAAATCCTATCCATTTTGCACACCCGTTTTCAATACCACGCCATTATAAACCGAGACCCTGTTCGTTAATATATAAAAACAATGTAGCAGCTTGTAGTTTTTCATTTCAAAAAACATTATAATTTATCGGATAAATTTACCCTTCACTACTTCAGGAGCTCCTCATGGCACTCGTATCCATGCGCCAATTATTGGACCATGCTGCCGAAAACAGCTACGGTCTGCCCGCATTCAACGTTAACAACCTCGAACAGATGCGCGCCATCATGGAGGCGGCCGACCAAGTCAACGCCCCCGTTATCGTTCAAGCATCCGCAGGCGCACGCAAATACGCAGGTGCCCCATTCCTACGCCATCTGATTTTGGCCGCAGTCGAAGAATTCCCGCACATCCCCGTTGTGATGCACCAAGACCACGGCGCATCTCCTGATGTGTGCCAACGCTCTATCCAACTGGGTTTCTCCTCCGTGATGATGGACGGCTCGCTGATGGAAGACGGCAAAACTCCGTCCACCTACGAATACAACGTCAACGCCACCCGTACCGTGGTTAACTTCTCCCACGCTTGCGGCGTGTCTGTTGAAGGTGAAATCGGCGTATTGGGCAACCTCGAAACCGGCGAAGCCGGCGAAGAAGACGGCGTAGGCGCAGTGGGCAAACTTTCCCACGACCAAATGCTGACCAGCGTCGAAGATGCCGTACGTTTCGTTAAAGATACCGGCGTTGACGCATTGGCTATTGCCGTCGGCACCAGCCACGGCGCATACAAATTCACCCGTCCGCCCACAGGCGATGTATTGCGTATCGACCGTATCAAAGAAATCCACCAAGCCCTGCCTAATACCCACATCGTGATGCACGGCTCCAGCTCCGTTCCGCAAGAATGGCTGAAAGTCATCAACGAACACGGCGGCAAAATCGGTGAAACCTACGGCGTACCGGTTGAAGAAATCGTCGAAGGCATCAAACACGGCGTGCGCAAAGTCAACATCGACACCGACTTGCGCCTCGCCTCTACCGGTGCCATCCGCCGCTTCATGGCAGAAAACCCATCCGAATTCGACCCGCGCAAATACTTGAGCAAAACCGTCGAAGCCATGAAACAAATCTGTCTTGACCGCTACCTCGCATTCGGTTGCGAAGGCCAAGCAGACAAAATCAAACCGATTTCTTTGGAAAAAATGGCAACCAAATACGCCAAAGGCGAATTGAACCAAATCGTTAAATAATCCGTATATCGGATTCACACTAAGGCCGTCTAAAAACTTGGCAATAAGGTTTCAGACGGCCTTAGTTTTTGAGAAATTTATAGTAAAATCTTCCACCGACCACACATCAAAACACATCGAAAGCAAACATGAAACTCGCCGTTATTCTGCCGGCCTATTGTGCCGAAGCTTATTTGCCCGAATGCTTGGATTCGGTATTGAATCAAACATTCCGCGACTTTTTCGTCATCGCCATCAACGATGCTTCAACAGACAAAACCGGCGAAATCCTCGAGGCTTACACAGCCAAAGATTCACGTTTACAGGTTTTCCATCTTCCGGAAAATAAGGGCGAGCCGTTTGCCTGCCAATTTGCCATGGATATGCTCAAAGACGTAGAGGTCGAATATGTGGCACGAATGGACGCGGACGATATTTGCGCCTTGGATCGTTTTGAAAAACAGATTCAGTTTTTAGACAGCCATCCCGAAATCGATATTGTCGGCAGCCAAGCCACCATCTTTTTCAACGACCAAACCGGAAGAGAACCCGTTTTAAGCGACCTCCCCCTGCTCGACAAAGACATTAAAGCCTTTCTCTCCTTTGCCGCCCAAAACATGTTCAACCCCACAACCATGTGGCGGCACGACAGTATTAAAAACCTCGGGATAAACTACACCGCGACAGAAACTGCGCCCGATTTCCATATGTGGGTGCAATGCGCCCTACATGGAAAAACCTTTGCCAACCTGCCCGAGCCTTTATTGTCTTACAGGATACACACCGCTCAAGAAAGCAAAAAAAGAGACAAAATCAACAGATCCGTCCAATACACCATGGAATTATGGTTCAGCCACCTTTTCCCTGAATTAAACCCAGTAGAAGTCACTCTCTTAAGTCGAATCTTGCATGAAAAGCAACTGCGTTTAACCACCGAAGAACTGAAAACCATTTTTGCCGCTTATGACAGAATCAGCAAAGACCGCAGCATCTCTTTGTTTGGCGAAGACCGCAATACGTTGTTCGGTATGATAGACCAGTTCTTCAATTTCTTAAAAAGCCGGTTGAAATTCACTTAAATCATAAAAGGCCGTCTGAAACCTCGGTTTCAGACGGCCTTTATCTATTTCAATATCAATCTAAATCAGAACAAGCCGTGAATCACTCCTTCTGCGTCCACATCGATTTTCTCGGCAGCCGGAACTTTCGGCAGACCCGGCATTTTCATCATATTGCCGCACAATGCAACGATGAAGCCTGCACCGGAAGAAACGGTAATGCCGCGTACGGTAATGCGGAAGCCTTCGGGGCAGCCCAAAAGTTTGGCGTTGTCGCTCAAAGAATATTGGGTTTTCGCCATGCAGACCGGCATTTTGTCCAAGCCCAGTTTTTCCAGTGAAGCGATTTCGGCAGACGCTTCCGCGCTGAAATCAACATCTTCCGCGCCGTACACTTTTTGAGCAATCGCACGGATTTTGTCTTTAATGCTCAACTCAACATCGTAGGCAAAGCCAAAGTTATTCGGTTGATTTTCGATGGCGTTGACAACTTTGTGCGCCAAGTCTGCACCACCTGCGCCGCCTTTGCCCCATACTTCAGTCAAAGAAACTTCAACGCCGTGTTCCGCGCAAGCTTTTTCAATCATAGCCAACTCGGCATCAGAGTCGGATACGAAGCGGTTGATGGCAACCACCACAGGCAGGCCGAATACGTTTTTCAGATTGGAAATGTGTTTCAAGAGATTAGGCAGACCTTTTGCCAAAGCGTCGAGGTTTTCTTCGCCGAGGTTGGCACGTTCTACGCCGCCGTTGTATTTCAACGCGCGGACAGTGGCGACAACGACAGCCGCATCAGGTTTCAAATCTGCCAGACGGCATTTGATGTCGCAGAATTTTTCCGCACCCAAATCCGCGCCGAAGCCTGCTTCGGTTACGGCGTAATCGGCAAGGTGTTTCGCCAGTCGGGTGGCGGTAACGGAGTTGCAGCCGTGGGCGATGTTGGCGAACGGGCCGCCGTGTACAAAGGCCGGCGTACCTTCGATGGTTTGCACCAAGTTAGGCTTAATCGCATCTTTGAGCAATGCCGCCATCGCGCCATTCGCTTTCAAATCTTTGGCGTAAACGGGGCTGCCGTCTTTGGCGTAGGCGACGAGGATGTTGCCCAAACGCTCTTTTAAATCGCTGATGTCTTTAGCAAGACAGAATACCGCCATCACTTCGGACGCAACGGTAATGTCAAAACCGTCGGGACGCATCACGCCGTCAACAGGTTTGCCCATGCCGTCGATGATGTTGCGCAACTGACGGTCGTTCATATCGACCACGCGACGCCACAGCACGCGTTTCGGATCGATGTTCAACTCGTTGCCTTGGTAGATGTGGTTGTCGAGCATGGCGGCGAGCAAGTTATTCGCCGCGCCGATGGCATGGAAGTCTCCAGTAAAGTGCAGGTTGATGTCTTCCATCGGCAAAACTTGAGCATAGCCGCCGCCTGCCGCACCGCCTTTAACACCAAACACCGGACCCAAAGAAGGCTCGCGCAGGGCGATAACCGAGTCTTTGCCGATATGGCGCAACGCGTCCGCCAAACCGATGGTTACAGTGGTTTTACCTTCGCCCGCCGGAGTCGGGTTGATGGCGGTAACCAAAATCAGACGGCCTTGTTTTTGCGGCAGTTTGAACGCTTCGGCAGGGTTGATTTTAGCTTTGTAGTGACCATAGGGCTCGATGTTGTCAACGTTCAAACCCAGCTTGGCGGCAATTTCACCAATCGGGCGCATGGTGGAAGACTGGGCAATTTCAGCATCGGTTTTGAAGCTCATGATTTTCCTTTATTGAGAGAGGGAAAGGCCGTCTGAAACAATACCATTAAAGACAGCTGGAAGAAAAAGAATATTAGTTCTATTATAGCGTTTTCCAAAGACAAACCGCAGTGAAAATTTTGATATTTCCTCAACAAGCGGATTCATATTGTCAACAATTTGAAACAAAGGAATAAAACATGAGCAGCAACGCATGGCTGTTTTGGGCATTGGCATCGGCAGGCTTCGCCTCATTGACTGCCATTTTTGCCAAAATGGGTTTGCAGGGCATAGATTCGGATTTCGCCACCTTTATCCGCACCTTGGTCATCCTCGCCGCTTTGGTACTGTTTTTAACCTACACCGGCAAATGGCAGGGCGTGAACGGCTTTACCGGCCGCAACTGGACATTCCTCATCCTATCCGGCCTCGCCACCGGCGCCTCTTGGCTCGCCTACTTCAAAGCCCTGCAACTGGGCAACGCCTCGCAAGTTGCACCCGTCGATAAATTCAGCCTGGTCTTAGTCGCTCTGATGGCTGTCGTTTTCTTAGACGAACGCCCAAGCACGCAGGAGTGGGTAGGTTTAGGCTTGGTAACCGCAGGCGTATTGACTTTGGCTTTGAAACGATAAAGATTGGGACATCAAAAAAGGCCGTCTGAAAAAATTCAGACGGCCTTCGTTTCAAACAATCAGCTCAATATTAATTTGAACCGACTTTGATTTTTTGCCACAAGTTGACAGACAGTTTTTTCGCATCTGCGCTCATTTGAGGCATGACGAAACCGTCTTTCATATCTTGCTCGTTCGGGAAAATAGAACGTGTGTTCACCAGCTCGGCAGGCATTTTTTCGCGTGCAGGTTTGCTGGCCGGCGCGAAGGTTACGGCGATACCGTTTTTCGCAGCCACTTCGGGATCCAGCGTGTAGTTGATGTACTTGTGGGCATTGACGACGTTTTTCGCATCGGCCGGAATCAGCCAAGATTCAATCCAGAAGCCCATGCCTTTCGGAGTCAACACTTCGATGCCGACATTGTTTTTCACTTCTTCAGAACGCGCTTTGGCCAAATTCAAGTCGCCGCCGTTACCTGCCGCCAAGCAGATGTCGCCGCGCGCCAATTCGTCAATGATGGAAGGGCTGAAACGTTTCACGTCAGGACGGATGGTTTTCAAAACTTCCGCCGCCGCTTTCAAATCTTCAGGATTCGAGCCTTTAGGATCTTTACCCAAGTAGTTCAACAAGATTGGGAACATTTCGCTCGGAGTATCCCACAAAGCGATACCGCAAGATTTCAGCTTATTGGTGTATTCAGGTTTAAACAGCAAATCCCAGCCGTTTTCAGGCAGCTTGCCGCCCAAAAGCTCTTTACCTTTCGCAGTAATCGCCAAAGTGTTCACACCGGAGAAATAAGGAACGGCGTATTGATTGCCCGGGTCGGCGGTTTCCAACATCTTCAGTAATTCAGGGTCGATATTTTTGTAGTTCGGAATCAGATCCTTATTAATTTTTTGGTATGCACCTGCCTCAATTTGGCGCGGCAGGAAGGCAATACCGGGCACAACCAAGTCATAGCCGGATTTACCGGTCAGCATTTTGGCTTCCAGCGTTTCGTTGTTTTCATACAAATCGTAAGTCAGCTTCAAATTATTGGCTTTTTTGAAGTCTTCGACTGTACTTTCGTCAACGTAGTTTGACCAGTTGTAAATATTCAAAGTATCGGTAGCGGCTGCCTCGGCATTGGCAGCAGGCGCGCTGCCTGCTTGAGGTTGCTCGGCTTTTTTCTCGCCACCGCCGCACGCGGCCAAAGACAATGCGGCCAATACGGCTAATACAGATTTTTTCATACGGGCAGATTCCTGATGAAAGAGTGGTTAATGTCAATAAATAAGAAACCCTGCACCCCATAAACACCCCGGCGCAGAGTTAGGCTATTGTAATGGAAACGTAAGCAAACGAAAAGCAATATCCATCTGATTTTTATTGAAATAAGGCAAAGCAACATCATCTTTTTCCCAAAAGCGTTGCACCGGCTGTCGTTTTTGGGCAAAATACGGCTGATTTGCGCGCGTTTATAGAGAAAAAGCTTGCACACAAGGAAATCTGTCTTTAAAATTGCGCGTTTACAGAATTTATTTTTCAGGAGATATTCAATATGGCAAACAGCGCACAAGCCCGTAAACGTGCCCGCCAGTCGGTTAAACAACGCGCCCACAACGCCAGCCTGCGTACTGCATTCCGTACCGCTGTGAAAAAAGTGTTGAAAGCAGTTGAAGCCGGCGACAAAGCTGCTGCTCAAGCAGTTTACCAAGAATCCGTTAAAGTCATCGACCGCATTGCTGACAAAGGCGTATTCCACAAAAACAAAGCAGCCCGTCATAAAAGCCGTCTGTCTGCTAAAGTAAAAGCTTTGGCTTAATACTGACGCAGATGCCGGAAATCCTGACAACCAAAGCAGGATAATCGAGCTGATACGATGCCCCTGAGGTCTTGCCTTTCAGGGGCATTGCCGTATTCACAATTCAAACCGACTGAATAAACCATTTACCCTCTCATCAGGCCGTCTGAAAAACAACGGAAACTCTCATGAACAAGATGTTGAAACATTCCCTAAGTATCGGATTCATTGCTGCCGCCCCACTGGCCGCCGCCGATACCGCCGCCCTACACTGCACCACCATTCAAGACAATGCCACCCGTTTGGCGTGTTACGACAACATCTACTCGGCGCAATTCCCCCCTCAATCCCCACTGCCGCAAGCGCAAACCGAAACCGCCAAAACACCGGTTGACCTCGAACAAAGCGTCCGCAAGAGCATTGAGAAAAAAGAAGCGGCCATCGTATTCGACAACCCTACCCATCCGAATATTTCAGACGACGTATTAAGCGAAACTGCCGACAGCTACACGCCTTTAAGCCTGATGTACGATTTGGATAAAAACGACACACGCGGCCTGTTGAGCGTACGCGAGCATAATCCTATGTACCTCATGCCCGTTTGGTACAACAGCAGCCCCAACTACTACCCGGAATCCCCCAGTCGCGGCGTAACCACGCAGGAAAAATTCAGCGAGCAGAAACGCCTCGAAACCAAAATGCAGGTTTCCTTCAAAAGCAAGATTGCCGAAGATTTATTCAAAACCCGTGCCGATGTATGGTTTGGCTACACCCAAAAATCCGACTGGCAAATCTTCAACCAAGGCCGCAAATCCGCACCGTTCCGCAATACCGACTACGAGCCCGAAATCTTCATTACCCAACCCGTTAAAGCAGACCTGCCTTTCGGTGGCAAACTGCGTATGGTTGGCGCAGGTTTTGTTCACCAGTCCAACGGTCAAAGCCGCCCCGAATCCCGCTCATGGAACCGGGTTTACGCCATGGCAGGCATGGAATGGGGCAAGCTGACCGTCATTCCTAGAGTTTGGATGCGCGCCTTCGACCAAAAAGGAGATGACGACGACAATCCGGACATCAACAAATACATGGGCTACGGCGACTTGAAAGTCCAATACCGCTTCAACGATAAGCAAAATGTTTATTCCGTCCTGCGTTACAACCCCAAAAGCGGACGCGGTGCCGTTGAAGCTGCTTATACCTTCCCAATTAAAGGCAAACTCAAAGGCGTTGTCCGCGGTTTCCACGGCTACGGCGAAAGCCTGATTGACTACAACCACAAACAAAACGGCATCGGCTTCGGCCTGATGTTCAACGACTGGGACGGAATCTAATTCCCCCCATATTGTTCAGACGGCCTGTGCAATCAAGGCGGCCGTCTGAAACAATAAAACAAAACAAGCCATTCGTTTAAAATACTCGTTTCCTAGCGCCCAAACGCGTATAATGCAAAGTTTGGGCAAAACTTGCCGGAATGAAACAAAGATGACAGAAGCCGCAGCCGAAAGCGGAAAAATCGCCAAGGCTTTAAAGAAATACCTGATTACAGGCGTACTGGTTTGGTTGCCGATTGCCGTAACCATCTGGGCGATGACCTACATCATATCCGCCGCCGACAGACTGATCAGCCTATTGCCGGAAAGCTGGCAGCCCCAGCATTTCTGGGGATTTAATGTACCCGGTTTGGGCATTGTTGCCGCCACCGTCGTCTTGTTCGTTACCGGCGTATTTGCCGCCAACGTTTTAGGCAGACGGATTCTCGGCGCGTGGGACAGCCTTTTGGGACGCATTCCCGTCGTCAAATCCATCTACTCCAGCGTTAAAAAAGTTTCCGAATCCCTACTCTCCGACAGCAGCCGCTCGTTCAAAACCCCCGTACTGGTTCCCTTTCCGCAACCGGGCATTTGGACGATAGCCTTTGTTTCCGGCCATATCCCCGACAAACTCAAAGGCAGCCTGCCGCAAGATGACGACTATATTTCCGTTTACGTCCCAACCACGCCCAACCCGACCGGCGGCTATTACATCATGGTTAAAAAAAGCGACGTTCGCGAGCTGAACATGAGTGTGGATCAGGCATTGAAATATGTAATTTCGCTGGGCATGGTGATGCCGGACGACTTACCGGTTAAAGCCCTACCCGCTCAAAAACCGTCTAAAGACGGTGATACCGAACATAACAATTAAGGTCTTCTTTTTTCAGACGGCCTTTCCTTCTTTTTCAAATTGAACAATATAAAAAGGTGATTTTATGCGTACCAACTATTGCGGCCTTATCAGCGAGCAATACTTAGACCAAACCGTTACCGTCAAAGGCTGGGTACACCGCCGACGCGACCACGGCGGTGTGATTTTTATCGACCTGCGCGACCGCGAAGGCATCGTTCAAGTCGTTATCGACCCTGACACTCCGGAAGCATTTGCCGCTGCCGATTCTTCCCGCAACGAATACGTTTTGAGCATTACCGGCCGCGTACGCAACCGTCCTGAAGGTACCACCAATGACAAAATGATTTCCGGCAAAATCGAAATTCTTGCCAAAGAAATCGAAGTCTTGAACGCTGCCGCTACGCCTCCGTTCCAAATCGACGATGAAAACATCAGCGAAAACGTTCGCCTGACCAACCGCGTTATCGACTTGCGCCGTCCTACTATGCAACGCAACCTGCGTCTGCGTTACCAAGTCGCTATGGGCGTTCGCCGCTACTTGGACGCACAAGGCTTCATCGATATCGAAACTCCGATGCTGACCCGCTCCACTCCGGAAGGCGCACGCGACTATCTCGTACCAAGCCGCGTTCATCCGGGCGAATTCTTCGCTCTGCCGCAATCTCCACAATTGTTCAAACAATTGCTGATGGTGGCCGGTTTCGACCGTTACTACCAAATTACCAAATGTTTCCGTGACGAAGACTTGCGTGCCGACCGCCAACCTGAATTCACTCAAATCGACTTGGAAACCTCGTTCCTGAACGAGGATGAAATCATGGACATCACCGAAGGCATGGCCAAACAAGTCTTCAAAGATGCCTTGAACGTAGATTTAGGCGACTTCCCACGCATGCCTTACTCTGAAGCCATGTTCTACTACGGCTCTGACAAACCGGATATGCGCATCAACCTGAAATTTACCGAGTTGACCGACCTGATGAAAACGGAAGAATTCAAAGTCTTCCGTGGCGCAGCTGACATGAAAGGTGGCCGAGTGGTCGCTCTGCGCGTGCCTAACGGCGCGAAATTCAGCCGCAAAGAAATTGATGAGTACACTAAATTTGTCGGCATCTACGGCGCGAAAGGTCTGGCATACATCAAAGTAAACGATGTGAGCAACCTCTCCAACGGCGAAGACAGCGGCCTGCAATCTCCAATCGTGAAATTCCTGTCCGAAAACGCCCTGAAAGAAATCATTGCGCGTACCGGCGCGCAAAACGGCGACATCATCTTCTTCGGTGCGGACAAAACCAAAGTCGTGAACGAAGCCATCGGCGCATTGCGCATTAAAGTCGGCTTGGAACACGGCAAAGACAACGGCTACTTCGTAGACGAATGGAAGCCTTTGTGGGTGGTCGACTTCCCAATGTTCGAATACGACGAAGAAGCTGACCGCTACGTTGCCGTACACCATCCGTTTACCGCTCCTAAAGAAGGTCATGAAGACCTGATGGTTTCCGACCCTGCAAACTGCTTGGCCCGCGCCTACGACATGGTATTGAACGGCTGGGAAATCGGCGGTGGCTCTATCCGTATCCACCGCGCAGACGTACAAGAGAAAGTATTTGCCGCGCTGAAAATCAGTCCTGAAGAGCAACAAGAGAAATTCGGCTTCCTCTTGGACAACCTGAAATTCGGTGCGCCTCCTCACGGCGGCCTTGCATTCGGTCTCGACCGTCTGGTTACCCTGATGACCGGTGCCGAATCTATCCGCGACGTGATTGCCTTCCCGAAAACACAACGTGCACAATGTCTGCTGACAAATGCACCTAATGTGGTCGACGACAAACAACTTCGCGAGTTGGGCCTGCGTCTGCGTCAGAAAACAGTTGAAACAAAAGAAGCATAATTTACCGGCTTAACCTTTAAAATATCAAGGCCGTCTGAAATTTTTGAAATTTCTTTCAAATTTTTCAGACGGCCTTTCTACATTTTAGTCGTTTATATATAATCAACCCGCAAACTGTTTTATTTTAAATGTTCACTTTAATGACGTTAGGGTGTGAAAATTAACCGTTTGTAATAAAAACAAACAAATAATCTTCGCAAGCAATATCATAGCTGTTATACGATAAAGGAACCTGACAATGTTTCTAATACTAACGGGGCTGATACTGACTTTTTTTGTTACATTGCTTATTATTACTTCAATTATTCATAAAAAACAGTTTGCCTACAACACACACCAAGACTATAACTATCCCTCCCTTCCCTCTACCGCGCATGCTACCCTCAAGGGTGGCAGCCTGACTTTACCCGCTGCTATCAGCGGACAAGATACCGTTATTGCCAAAATCCGTATCAAATCCACTTGGGCAGGATTGCTGGTATTGCCTTTTGTGGAAACCATTTCATCTAAAGGCAAATGGAAGCAATATTTCGAGTACGGTGCAAAAGGCGTGCGCTATATCAATCTGAGCGATACTTTCTCCGACAGCGACAAAACCATCCGCCTGGAAGGCAAATACCTAACCTTGCCCGACCAAGAAATCGAACTCTCTGTTTATCCGCGTGAAAACCTCGACGGCAAAAAAATCCTTGTCCTCGCGCCTCATGCTGACGATGCTGAACTCAGCGCATACGGTTTGTACGAAAAACACGCCGCCAATTCAATGATCTGCACCTTAACCGCCAGCGAAGGCGGCAGCTTCCACTATGGCAATCTTTACGGCCAATGCGACTGCGACACTCAGGCACAATATCTGCAAAAAGGCAGGATGCGCGTTTGGAACAGCCTGACCGTTCCCCTTTTAGCCGGAGTGCCGTCTGAAAATATCCTGCAACTGGGCTACTTCGACAGCACATTGACCGCCATGCGCCAAAATCCGGAAAAAGAGATTAAATCGACCAAAATCGATACGACCGACGTCGACATTTTCCGCCGTGCCAACACCTCCTCATTGGCGCAACAACTCAAGCCCGGCTCAACCTGGAACAGCTTGGTGGACAATCTCGGCTACCTGATAGAAACATTCCAGCCGGACATTATCGTGTCGCCTTCCCCCAATATTGACACGCATCCCGACCACCAACACACAACGCTGGCCGCCATCGAAGCCCTGCGCAAAATCAATTACCGCCGCGGCAATCTGTTTTTGCACACCATCCATTATCTGAGCGACGACTTCCCAATCGGCAAAGTAGGCTCTTCCCTCAGCCTGCCACCGCTTGCCGAACAGCCGTTTTACTTCCAAAGCATCTATTCCCATCCTTTGGACAAAGAGGAGCAAAACCGCAAACTCCTCGCCCTTGACGCCATGAACGACATCCGCCCCAATTCAGACGGCTATATGCGTTGGAGCACCATGATATTCAAAGGCCTAAACAAACTGCGGCACCACGTCCTCCACATCGACAAAGACTTGGTCAACCGCTTTGTCCGCAGCAACGAATTCTTCTATAGCGTCCCCATTACCGACCTGTACCAAGAAGAGACGCTGAAAAAAATCACCTATCAGGGCAAAGCCCAATAAACCATAAAGGCCGTCTGAAAAGATGTTTCAGACGGCCTTTATCACACCCAATCAAAACAACAAAATCACCGCATTACAAACGAAAAACACCAAGCCCAAATCCAAACGCGACAACCCAAGTTATAATAAAACCCTTCCCATACGCCCCACATCATCATGCCGATTTACTTCATCGCCGATTTGCACCTGAGCGAATCCCATCCTCAGTTGACCGCTCTCTTCCAAAAATTTATCCAAGAAAAAGCCGCCCGCGCCCAAGCCGTGTACATCCTCGGCGACCTTTTCGATTTTTGGATCGGCGATGACGAAAACAGCCCTTTGGTGCAAACCATCAAGCAAACCATCCGTAGCCTGACCGAGCGCGGCGTCGCCTGCTATTTTATCCATGGCAACCGCGACTTCCTCATCGGCAAAACCTTCGCCCGCGATACCGGCATGACCTTACTGCCCGAGTACACCGTGATTGACCTATTCGGCATGCCCACCCTACTCTGTCACGGCGACACCCTCTGCACCGACGACCATTCTTATCAAAAATTCCGCCGTACCGTCCATCAAAAATGGCTGCAACGCCTGTTCCTGCTCCTGCCGCTCACACTCCGACTGAACATCGCCACCAAAATCCGCAAGCAGAGCAAACAGGACAAGCAACACAAAACTGCCGACATCATGGACGTCAATCCAGCCTTTACCCACGAAACCGTCCAACGCTTCCACACGCCCCTGCTCATCCACGGTCATACCCACCGCGAAAACATCCATCGTAACGCCGATTACACCCGCATCGTACTCGGCGACTGGCGCGACAATTACGCCTCCATTCTCGAAGTCGATGCCGAAGGCTACCGTTTTATCGCCTTATAAAACATCAGGCCGTCTGAAAACCGGTTTCCCGATTGTTCAGACGGCCTGACTGACAAACATCCTCAAACGGTTTACGCAAACCAACCGCGTATCCGCTCCAAACCACCAAAGCGCACACACGCATCCGCATTCGCTTCGGTTTTCGGTTTCGCCCGATAAGCAATGCCGAATCCCGCCTCCCGTATCATCGGAATATCGTTCGCACCATCACCCATAGCCACCACCTGCCACGAAGCCAAACCCAGACGTTCACGGTATTCACGCAATAAATCCGTCTTAGCCTGCGCATCGATAATCCGCCCTTTCAGACGGCCTGTCAGCTTGCCGTTTTCCACTTCCAACACATTCGCAAAATGGAAATCTAAGCCCAAACGCTGTTGCAGACGTTCCGTAAAGAACGTAAATCCGCCCGACACCAGCATAAACTTCACATCATTCCGTTTGCACTCTTCCAACAAAAATTCCGCGCCCAGCGACAGCTGCAACACATTCTCGTACACCTCTTCCAACACGCGCTCGTCCAAACCGGCCAGCAAAGCCACACGCTTACGCAAAGACTGCTCAAAGTCCAGCTCGCCGCGCATCGACTGCTCCGTAATCGCTGCCACCTCATCCTTCAACCCGACACCGGCCGCAATCTCATCCACACACTCAATCGTAATCAGCGTCGAATCCATATCGCTGACAATCAGTCCCAAATCAGCAAAAGCCACATCCGGCAACACCGCGCCATCTATCTGCTGCGCAATCAACGCCGCACGCATCTCGTCCGTCAATTCAAAATCATCATCAACCGGCACACGCAACACCGACTTCCCTGATGGCGCAGACACCAAACCGCCAAATGCCGACCAGTCGCAAGCGCCCAAATCCCCATGTTGCAACACCAAAACTTTCTTCATCTCATTCTCCTCATACCCCAAGACCTTTACAAACATATCGGGTACACATTCAGTCTAAAACAACGAAACCGTATTTTTGCAAAGGCCTTAAAAAACCAAAACAGCATTATAGCCGAACAACCCCGGCAATTTTCAGACGGCCTGTAAACAATTCAACTAGAGCTACCAATACCAATCCCTGCATCAACTAAACAAGTCATGACTCAAAAATTTGATTTAGGACAAGCTGTTTAAAAAACTTTGCAAGCAACAGACAACTTGTTATTGCTTTTTCTTACAGTTTCGATATAGTTCTTTATGGCTAGTTTGGCACTACCCCTTATATCTAGCTTTCATTGCATTACCACCTCCATTCGTTGCCAACGGCTCCCTTTCCGATGGCAACCTTTTTTTGACCCGATGGGTTGACAATATTAAAATTGAATCAAATAAAATGATTCGAGGATTTATATTTAATTATTAAAACAAAACGGCTTATAAAAAATAACGGCTCAATTTAAACAGATATTGCTGCCAATATTTAAAAACAAACAGACCTTTCTTTATCAAGGACCTCATAAAATGCATCATTCTAAGAAACTATTCAAACTAAGCACACTTGCCCTCTACCTTGCTGCATTACCCCAAGCCGCACAAGCTGCCGAAGAGATACAACAGGCTGAAGTGGAGCAAGTTACCGTAGTGGGTAAAAACAAAAGCCTGCGCACTGAAAGTCAAAACAGCTACACCGTATCCGCCCTGCGCTCAACCACAGGGCTGGTGCTCTCTCCGCGGGAAATTCCCCAATCTGTCAGCGTCATTACTAAAAAACAAATTGAAGACCAGGGCATCACCGACTTAGAAGGTGCGTTGCAAAACGCTACGGGCATCAATGTTTTCAAAAGCGGCGGACGCACGCATTTCATGTCGCGCGGCTATTTTATCGAACAGTTTGAAGAAGACGGCATTGCCACGCAACTCGGCTCTCCCGGCGGATTCGGCTTAGGCGGCCCGGCCGGCGACCCGACCAGTGCAACTGATATGGCAATGTACGACCACATTGAAGTGGTGCGCGGTGCGGCAGGTTTGACACAGGCAAACAACGAACCCGGCGGCACGGTAAACGCCGTCCGCAAAAAGCCGACTGCAAAACGCCAGCTTTCCGCCGATTTGATGGCAAACTCATGGGGCAAAGTAAACAGCGTCTTTGATGCATCCGGCACCTTAAGCCAAGAACACGGCCTACGCGGACGCTTTGTCGGCTCGGTTGGCAGCAACAAAACCTTCAAAGACCAATCCGGTGGCCGCGACGTCCTTCTGTATGGCGTAATGGACAAAGACATCGGCGACAACAGCAAACTTACTTGGGGCGCAAGCTATCTCAACCAAACCGAAACACCCGATCCGGACGGCCTGCCTATGCGTGCAGACGGCAAAGAGTGGAAACGCAGCCGCTATCTGGGTGCGGATTGGAACGAAGCCCGCCTGAAAAAATACAATCTTTTTACCGAGTTTGAACATTATTTCAACGACAACTGGAAACTGAGCAGCAAGTTGGACTGGCGTAAGAACACCAGTTCAAAAGAATATTACACGCTGGGCGGCACAGGTAACGGCATCGGTACAGACGGCCTGGGAACCACATACAGCTTCGACCGTTACGATGCTGGCAACCGCCAGTTCACTTTCCAAAACAACCTGACCGGCCGCATCTTTGCTTTCGGCCAAAATCACGATCTCTTCTTCATGCACAGCTATTCCAAAGAGAACGTGAACTCAAGCAACCGCTGGTTTGATGACAGCAGTACCTATGACGCAGATGCCTTTAACGGCAGCGAAAAAGCCAAACCCGATTGGGATTCCGCCACAGCCAAAGCCCGTGGCGGTGACGGCCGTTATACTACCCATGCCTTTGGTTTGGGCGCGCGCATCAATCCTACCGACAAACTGCACATCATCGCAGGCGGACGCTATACCAGCTGGAAACGCGACTTCTATTGGGATCGCGACCTCAAAGACGGGGTAGCAGGTTCATCAGACTCGCTCAAACGCAACCGCTTCGTTCCTTATGCCGGCATCACTTACGACATCACGCCTAAACAAAGCGTTTACGCCGCCTATACGTCCATCTTCAAACAAACGATGAACCGCGACTACAACGACAACCTGCTGCCTCCGATTATGGGACGCAACTACGAACTCGGCTGGAAAGGCGAATGGAACGAAGGCCGTCTGAACACCTCGGTCGCCCTCTACCGCACCGACAAAGACAACAACAACCAACGCGTCAATGCCAAACCGCACGCCTACTGGGAACCGCTCAACCAAAGCAGCCGTGGACTGGACGCCGAAATCTCCGGCAGCCTGAGCGACCGTTGGCAAGTTTACGCAGGCTACACCTTCAACCGCAGCACCAACCGCAGCAGCGTTACCGGCAATGTTGAATCGCGCCAAAAAGGCTACAACTTCAGCAGCCATACGCCGAAGCATATGTTCCGCCTCTACACCAGCTATGTCCTGCCGGTGGATGACGGCAAATGGACGGTCGGTCTTGGCTTGAAGAGCAGCAGCAAAACCGCCAATTCCTACGGCTCCATCAAGCAAGGCGGCTACACCATTTGGAATACCAACGTCCAATACCGTCCGAGCAAAAACCTGCAACTGGGACTGGCAATCAACAACCTGACCGACAAACGCTACTACGAAAACCAATACAGCCGTGCCGCCAACAGCGGCAACTTCTACGGCGAACCGCGCAATGCCGTGTTCAGCCTGAAATGGAAGATGTAGTCCGTCTGCGGTAGCAAAATTTTAAAAAAAACAATAACTAAATCATATTCGGCAATCTACCCGACCTGCTCCTGACAGACAGGGAACAATTGCCGTTGTTGTAAAAGTAAGGGGTCGTCTGAAAACTGCCGTTTGAGTTTTCGGACGACCCCTTTTTCCATAAAAACCTCTTAACCCCCACCTGAAGGAGCTGTAATGAACCATCCGATTCGTTATGCCTACCTGCTTGCCGCCGTCCCGCTGCAACTTTCCGCCCAAACCACCGAACAGACGGAACATGTTGACCTGCCCACCGTTAACGTAATCGGACAAAGCCGTACTGCTTCGCGCGACAGTTATACCGTGCCGGTCATGTCCACCGCCACCGGCCTGCCGATCTCCCCAAAAGACACGCCGCAATCCGTCAGCGTCATTACGCGCAAACAAATGGACGATTCGGGCGCGACCACGCTGGAAGAAGCGTTGAAAACCACCACAGGGCTGAATATTTACAAACAGGGTTTCCAAACCCGCTTTCAATCCAGAGGCTTCGACATCGCTCAGATCAGCGAAGACGGTGTCAATTCGACTGTCTGTACCATGTGCGGCAATAATCCGCACGATGCCAAACAACTGACCGATACCGCACTTTACGACCGCATCGAAGTCGTGCGCGGAGCAACAGGTCTGCGTAAAGCGCAAAGCGAGCCGGGCGGCAGCATCAATGCCATCCGCAAACGCCCGACCGCTGCGCCGCTGCTTGAATTTGATGCAACTGCCGACCGCTTCGGCACGCTGCGCTCTTCCGCCGATGTATCGGGATTTCTCAGTCACGACAATGGCTTGCGCGGGCGCGCGGTTGCCGTACTTGAAAAAAATAAAAGCTGGCGTAAAAACAGCGACGGCAATAAAGGGATCATTTACGGCGTTATCGACAAGCAAGTCGGTGAAAACGATATGCTGACGTTGAGTGCGATGTACCACCGTGAAAAAGATGTACCTTCCCTGTTCGGGCTGCCTGCCAATCCCGACGGCAGCGACCTACGATTGCCGCGCGACAGCTATTTGGGTGCGAACTGGAATCGTGCGGATTACAAAAAAGCCAATATATTCGCCGAATGGAAGCACTATTTCGGCGATCGTTGGAATCTGACCACTTCCGTTGATTACCGCCGCAACAAATCCGTTACCGAATATGGTTACGTCCCGCAGCGGCAAAATATTTCGCCCGCAGGCACATTGAGTGACGGTTATACTGGCAGAAGCGATCGCAACAACAGTCAATGGACTGTGCAAAGCGATTTAGAAGGAAAATTTGATTGGTTCGGCCGCGAACATGAGTTTTACGCGGGCTATGAATACACCAAAGAAAAATTCGATAATATGTGGAGAGGCACACCCTTGAAAGATGGCAACTATCCTGTTTTTTCTTGGACGGGTGATGAAATTGCCAAACCTGATTGGAACACGACCCGCAATCTCGAAATTCGTAAAACCGTTCCCGACACCCACACAGCGACCATAGCCACCCGCCTGAACATTGCTGATAAATGGCACATCCTGCTCGGTACAAGTTACAGCCGCTGGCGGCAATCACAATATCTGTCATGGATGAAAACCCCCGACAGCCACTATAAAAAAGGCCGTTTCATCCCCTACGCAGGCATTACCTACGATATCACCCCGCAACAAAACCTATATGCCAGCTACACCAGCATTTTCAAATACTCGGGCGATTATTACGACATCAATGACAAGCTCTTGCCGCCTGTAATGGGCAACAGCTACGAAATCGGCTGGAAAGGCGCGTGGAACAACAACGGGCTGAACACCACCCTCTCCTTGTTTCAAACCGAAAAACACAACCAACCCACAGATACATGGTTGGGTAAAGACCTTGCAACGGGCAATATCCGTCCTTGGGTACGCGGCGACCGCGCCATCTACACGCCTGTACGCATGGAAAGCCGCGGTATTGATGCCGAAATTGCCGGCAACATCACCGACGACTGGCAGATTTTTGCGGGCTATACCTTCAACAAAAGGCGTTATACCTCCACTGCTGCCGCCAAAACCGCAGAGCGCAACGGTCGCGGGGTCGATTTCAGCCAGCACACGCCCCAACATATCTTCCGCCTCAATACCATGTACCGCCTGCCCGGTGCGGCGCACAAATGGACGGTGGGCGGAGGTGTGAACGTCCAAAGCAAATCCAGCCCGATTATGGTGAACGGAGAGAAACAATATTTGGGCGGTTACGCCGTTTGGCATGCAACCGTACAATACGAGCCCTCCAAACACACCAAGCTCAGCCTGAAAGTCGACAACCTGACCGACAAACGCTATTACGAAAGCTATGCCCACCGCGCTACCTACCAAGGACATTTCTACGGACAGCCGCGCAATGTAACCTTGAACTTCAAGTGGAAGATGTAGCCATTGTATGAAGCGAGGTCGTCTGAAAACACAATCCGGCTTTCAGACGACCTCTTACCCCTGCCGTCATACCCGTTCATACCGACATGACGGCATCGGTATTTTCATTTGAACATCTGCAAACAGTCGTCTAAAACCCATCAGGAAACAAAAGTTTCGGATAGCGTGTCTGATACCGTTACCCCGCCAATGTAGATTTTCAGACAACCTCCCGTTATTTGTACCAACACACCATCCATGAACATCCTCAAAAAATTCTTTTACCTTGCCCGCCCTTTTTGGTCGGGGGCACACGGCCGCCTCCAATGGCTGATGCTCGCCGTTTTGATAGGGTTTACCCTATTCTCCATCACCATCAGCGTTTGGATTGCCGCATGGGACAAACGCTTCTACGACGCGCTGGCCGCGTTTGACGGCGCATCTATGCCTTCGCTCATTGTCGAATACCTCGGCTATATGGCGATGGTTATCGGCTGTATCGTTTGTGCCGACTGGCTGCAAAAACGCCTCATCTTCCGTTGGCGTACCCATCTGACCGAGCAATTTCAAAAAAACTGGCTCGAAGGCCACAAACACTATCGCCTGCGCCTGACCGGCGAACCGGACAACCCCGACCAACGTATCGCCGAAGACATCTACCTCCTTGCCGACAAAAGCATCAGCCTCTTTCGCTCCTTCATCAATAATATTGCCAAATTCAGCGCGTTCGTCGCCGTACTGTGGACGCTCTCCGGCGTACAGACTTTCAACATCGGCGGATACAGCATTACCGTTTACGGCTACCTTGTTTGGGTTGCACTGATTTATTCCATCTTCAGCACCATCATCGCCCATCTTGTCGGCCGAAACCTGAAAAACCTCAACATCGACCGCCAACACCGAGAAGCCGACTACCGCGCAGCCCTTTTACGCGTGCGCGACCATGCCGAACAAATCGCCTTCTACAACGGTGGCGAAGCCGAAACAGGCCGTCTGAAACAGCGCTACCTCCGCATCCGCGACAACTGGCGACGATTGACCAACTGCGAATTTCGCCAAGAAACCTTTTGGGCGACCTATGTGCGCATCAGCATCTTCATCCCCATCCTCGCCACCCTGCCCATGTACCTCGCCAAAACCATGACCTTCGGCGACATGATGCAGACCCGCACATCGTTTGCCCGCGTCCAAGACAGTTTCGGCTGGTTTACTGACGCATACCGCCGCCTGATTGAATGGGCGGCAGTCGTCGAACGGCTTTCCGATTTTCAGACGGCCTTGGAACAAGTAGAACAGGAAGGCAGAAGCACCGCCCGCTCAACGTCCGCATCTGCCCCAACTTTAAACAACCACCGCCACAGCGGCATCCTCGCTCTGCAAAACCTCACCATCCACACCCAAATCGGCAGCCCCCTGCTTACCGACATCAACCTCGAAGCCCACGCTCCCGAATGGGTATTACTCGAAGGCAGAAGCGGCATCGGTAAATCCACCCTGCTGCGCGCCCTCGCAGGCTTGTGGCCGTATTACCAAGGCAACTTCGCCCTCGAAGGTAGCCGCCTGTTCTTCCCGCAACGCCCTTACCTACCTGCGGACACATTGCGTCAAACTGTCAGCTATCCCTATACGGCCTGCCAAGACGACCATTTGATTCAAACCGTCTTGGAACAAGTCGGCTTAAGCAGCCCCACGGGTAGGTTGCACACGTTGATGAACGATTTGGACACTTCATACGAATGGCACGGCATCCTTTCCGGCGGAGAGCAGCAACGCCTCAGCCTCGCCCGCGCACTGCTGCACAAACCGCAGATCCTGTTCCTAGATGAAGCCACCAACCAGCTCGATGACGAATCCGCCTTGATGTTGATGCAGACCCTCAAGCAACATTTGCCCGATACTTTGGTCATCGGTATTAGCCACCAATCCAAGATTCAAGCCCTGTTTGATAGCTCTCTGAATTTGAATGAAAAAATTATTTAAATGTTAAAATGTGCAAAACGCTTGCTTTCAATCCTAACAAGGGATATAGTACTAAGTAACTAGTTCTTATTGATGAGAGCTACTCCTTGGATACTTGCCTCCGGTTCTCCAACCCGGGGGCGTTTTTTTGCGTTTTTATTTTGTGTTTGTATGAATAGGATAAAGACGGAATATAAAAGGTTTTAAAAACACGAGGCCTATAATCTTTATAAAAGATTGACTATAAATAAAAAACACCAATCTCAAATCGATAGTCAAATAAAACCGCAAACCGCGTTTTCCCAAACTTTCAGGCCGTCTGAAATCCTCTCTTCAATATCGTTAATCCCATATTTCAGACGGCCTGTTTAACCCTCTATTGCAAAGCTTGGCACAAGCACCGCTGACCGACGGCAATTAATTACTATATAATCAAACGCATTGTTACCCTACAAAGGAGCCACACCATGACCACAAAAATTAAAATTGGTATCGTCGGTGCAACCGGTTACACAGGCGTTGAATTGTTACGCCTTCTCAGCAGCCACCCCAACGCAGAAGTCACTGCCGTCACCAGCCGAAGCGAAGCCGGTATTGCGGTTGCCAACTACTTTCCCAGCCTTCGAGGCATTTACGACCTTGCATTCCAAACGCCTGAAGATGCCGGGCTTGACCGTTGCGACCTCGTATTCTTCGCCACGCCCAATGGCGTGGCCATGAAAGAAGCACCGGCCCTTGTGGAAAAAGGTGTACGCGTGATTGACCTGTCTGCCGACTTCCGCATCCACGACATCCCCACATGGGAACAATGGTACAAAATGACCCATGCCGCGCCGCAACTCGTTTCCCAAGCGGTGTACGGCTTGTGCGAACTTTACAAAGACGACATCGCCAAAGCCATGTTGGTGGCCAATCCGGGCTGCTACCCTACCTGCGTTTCCCTGCCCTTATTGCCACTGCTTCAGGCTGGCCGTCTGAAGGCCAACGCGCCTTTAATTGCCGACTGTAAATCCGGTGTTTCCGGTGCAGGCCGAAAAGCCAGCACCCACGCCCTATTGTGCGAAGCTGGCGACAACTTCAAAGCCTACGGCGTCGGCGGCCACCGCCATTTGCCAGAAATCCGACAAACTTTGTCCGGACTGCAAGACCATGTTTCAGACGGCCTAATTTTCGTGCCACACCTTGTTCCGATGATACGCGGCATGCATGCCACCCTGTATCTGCACCTGCAAGAACATACCGATCCTGAAGCCTTGCTGCGCGAATATTACCGCAACAGTCCTTTTGTTGATATTTTGCCTTCAGGTTCGACACCTGAAACCCGCAGCGTGCGCGGCGCCAACCTTTGCCGTATCAGCGTTCAAAGAGCGCCCAATCAAGACGATGTGTGGATTGTTCTTTCCGTCATCGACAACTTGGTTAAAGGCGCAGCCGGTCAAGCCGTGCAGAATATGAACATCATGTTCGGCCTGCCCGAAACCACCGGCCTGACTAATGCACCATTGATGCCTTAATATCATCTTATTGAAAACACAAGGCCGTCTGAAACTTTGATCGTTCAGACGGCCTTTATCGATTCATTCACAAACATCACTCATACACCACGCCGGCAAGCATTTCTTCTTCATTCAAGTTGCCGTACTGTTGCTCCCAATCATGGGTAGCCTCCACCATATCGCATTCTTTGGCAAAAGCCAGCAGCCTGCCATCCATCTGATCCAGACTCAAGCTGCCCAAGCGTTCGCATTCCGAAGCCGTCAGATTACCGTCCGCCTCATGCGCCTCCGAAGATCCGAAAGGCAGAGCAAAAAAACCCAGTACCAACGCCAGCAGCACCCAAAAAATATTTTTACGCGAACGAGTCATTTCACACCTCTCATCATAATCATATAGCAGGTCTAAATCAGAAAAACTAAACCAAATAAAATTAAACTAAGAAAAATCGAATAGAAAATTAGAAATATCGATTTATATAAGACAAAACGAATAGTACTAAGAAAAAATAGAATACGCAATACTTTTTCTTAGATGAAGTAATTTTTTTCTTACAATTTTATAAAAACTAAGGTAAAATACACTCAAATCGTCCAAACCATATAAAAAACATACCTCCATAAAGGCATAAACATGGATACCTTTAAAGACCGCCTGGCTTTCTTATGGAAAGATGAAGCCCGCCAAGCCAAAATTGCCGCCGACATCGATATGACCATCGCCGGATTCAGCCGTATCTGGAACGAAGGCGGCCTGCCGAAATCGGAAACGCTAAAAAAAATCAAACAACTTAAAGGCTGCAGCATAGACTGGCTTTTGACAGGCGAAGGTTCTCCCTTCCCCGATTCCGAAGCCCCAAAAGCCACGGCAACTGACACACTGGGCAACCCTGTCGACATAGACGAATTTGTCTTCGTACCGCGTTACGACATCCAGGCCGCGGCCGGACACGGCCAGCTCGTCGGCGATGAGCAACCCATATTTGCCATGGCGTTCCGACGCTATTGGATTGAAAATTATGTAACGCGAGACATCAAAAACCTTTCCGTTATCTCAGTCAAAGGCGACTCGATGGAAGGCGTACTGAATGATGGCGACACCATCCTCATCAACCACGGCCAAACCACACCGCGCGACGGCCTCTATGTTTTACGCCTCAACGAAAACCTTTTGGTCAAACGCCTGCAACTGATACCCGGCGGCATCGTCAACGTCATTTCTGCCAACGAGGCCTACCCTACTTTTGAAATCGACTTGAAAAACCCGACCGACGACGTTGCCATCATCGGCCGTGTAGAATGGTTTGGCAGAAGCATCTAAATCTGACATACTGGTGCTTGAAATTTCTGCCATGCCCTCCATGTAAGCTGGCAGACCCTGTCTGCACAAACTTGCCTTGACTAACGGTTTGCGCGACAATAGTAAAAATATTCATATAAAAGGAATCACATCATGTCAGACGAAAGCCCTATTATCTTTACTGACAGCTGCTGCACCAAAGTTGCCGACCTGATTGCCGAAGAGAACAATCCCGATTTGAAATTGCGCGTATTCGTCAACGGCGGCGGTTGCTCCGGCTTCCAATATGGTTTTACCTTTGATGAAATCAAAAACGACGACGATTTTGAAATCCAGAAAAACGGCCTGACGTTCTTGGTTGACCCGATGAGCTACCAATATCTGGTTGGTGCGGAAATCGACTACACCGAAAGCCTGCAAGGTTCTCAATTCGTCATCCGCAATCCGAATGCAGAGACAACTTGCGGTTGTGGCTCATCCTTCTCCGTATAAACAATCCGTTTTTGCCATAAAAAACAGGCCGTCTGTATCTTCAGACGGCCTTTTGTGTGAATTTATTTTAAACAATATCAGATTTACCTTATAATAATAATATCGGGCGTGAATATTTACTCTACAATAGACATAACATTGGACATGCATATTGCCATATAAATAAAAAATTATTGTCCAGCCGATTAACGACACAAAGGCAAACCGTATTTGGTCTGCCTGAGACTGCAGCCTCTGTTATGGCTCGTATCATAAGCCAAAACAGCTCAAACACAATAACAAAACCTTAGGCTAAACCCATTTGGTTGACGCAGTCGAAATACTCATGGGATATCAATGAGCAAACAAGAAAAATTTTTCGACGTATACGTTTCCTATCCGCCGAACACGGATAGGGAGCGCATCCATGCCTGCCTGTATGACAACCTGCCTGAAAACGAAGTCGAGAGCCTGATTCAAGCCTTGGCTGAGCGTCCGCAAGCCATTGTGGCCGAGAAATGCACCCAAGACGAGCGCGAAAATGCGCAGCATTACTTCAGCTATTTGGGTTTGGACGTTATCGTCCGTCAAGCTATGGAATTGGAAGCGGTTGAAGAAGAACCCGTATTGGCAGTCAACACTCCCGACCCTATCCAATGCCCCGTCTGCATGACGATTATTGATGAATTAGACGCACAGGAATGTAAAACCTGCCACTTTGATTTGACAGAGAAAAATGAGCTGGCTATCCAGCGCAAGCGCATTGAATGGCAGGAAAAAATCTCTTTCGAGCATAAAAAACAAACCGAAATTGCCCACAAGCTCAAATACGAACGTGAGCAGGAAGAGAAAAAGCTGCGCAAAAAAATCCGTGCCGAATTGGAATCTCAACTACGCGAAGAATTAGGCCAAAATCCTGAACTGGCTGCACTTGCAGCGAGGAAGAAAACACAGTTTCTGCTTACAATGGCTATCGTATTCGCCGTTTTGAGCCTGCTTGCACTCGGCTATATCGCTGCAAAATTCTTCTAAACTGATTCAAAAACTTAAGGCCGTCTGAAAACAGATTTTCAGACGGCCTTTTATTTCCTTATTGATTGAATCATTTCAATCAAGCCTCTTGCACATCAACGTCCACCGACCATCTGATTTTACCGTCGCGATTTTGCTGCAACACCTGCACCCACAAACTCACGGCGCGGTGCAAATCCTGTCGGGATGTCGATTCGAGGAATATTTGCGCGCGTTCGCGTTCGGCGAGGCGAACCATCAGCATCGGGGCGGCGCCGAACTGTGAGACGCTTTCGGGCAACAGCGGGGCAAGGGTTTCTTTGGCGGCGTTGAGAAATTCCATCGCATCAGCAACACGCGGCGCATCGGCACGGACGGCGGTCTGAAAACCGAAAGGCGGCATAGTAAACATTTGCCGCTCGTTCAATTCGTTTTCGGCAAATACGGCGTAGTCCTGCGCTTTGACGGCGGCGAAGACGGGATGCTCGGGCAGTTGCGTCTGTATCAACACCTTGCCGGGTTTGTCGGCGCGCCCCGCCCTGCCGGACACTTGCATCAGCTCGGCGAACAGCCTTTCCGGCGCACGAAAGTCCGCGCTATACAGGCTGCCGTCGGCGTTCAATACAATAACAAGGTTGAGCCGCGCGAAATCATGACCTTTGGCGAGCATCTGCGTGCCGACCAGAATGTCGATTTCGTTGTCGGCAATGCGGCGGTACAAATCCGCCCAATCGTTTTTGTGCGCAGTGCTGTCCCTGTCAACGCGGACGATGGTTGCTTTAAGGAGAAAGGCGCGCAGGGTTTCTTCGACGCGCTGCGTGCCGTGGCCGACGGCGGTCAGGTCTTGGTTGCCGCAGTCGGGGCATTTGAACGGGATGGGTTCGCGGTGGTCGCAGTGGTGGCAGCGCAGTTGACGGGCGCGTTGGTGCAACACCATTTTGGCGGAGCAATTCGGACAGCCGAAGGTATGGCCGCAGTCGCCGCAAAACAGCGCGGGCGCGAAGCCGCGCCGGTTGAGGTACACTAGCGACATGCCGCCTGCTTCAAAGTTCTGTTTCAAAAGCTGCAAAGCTTGCGGCGAGAAACCGTTGTCAAGTTTCAGACGGCCTACGTTGAGAATTTCTACTTGCGGCAGTTGTGCGGAAACATGGGCGCGCTCGGTCAGTTGCAGCAGGCGGTACGCGCCGCTTTGCGCCTTGTGCCAACTCTCCAAGCTGGGCGTGGCACTGCCCAATATGATGGGACAGCCGCTCTGTTTCGCCCGCCACACCGCCAAATCTCGGGCGTGGTAGCGCAATTCGTTGTCCTGTTTGAACGAGCCGTCGTGTTCCTCATCGACCACAATCAGCCCGACATCAGGCAAAGGCGTGAACACCGCCAGCCGAGTGCCGATCACCAGCTTCGCCTGCCCCAACATCGCGCGCAAATAATCCTGCGTGCGCTTGCCTGCCGCCATTTGGCTGTGCAACATAGCGGTCGGCACGTCGGTAAAACGGTCTTCCACCCGCTTCAAAAGCTGCGGCGTGAGGTTGATTTCGGGCAATAGAAACAACACCTGCCGCCCCTGCGCCAACACTTTCGCCATCGCATCGAAATACACTTCGGTCTTGCCGCTGCCGGTAATGCCGTACAGCAAAAACGGCTGAAATTTACCAAAGGCCGTCTGAATTTCATCGGAAGCCTTCTGCTGGTCGGCATTTAATACAAATTCAGAGTGCGAAGCCTGCCCATTGCACGATCTTAAAACGGGCTTTGCCGCTTCCGTCGTTTCAATCCAGCCTTGTTCCGCCCAATCTTCGATTAATTTCGCCGCCTGCGCGTTCACCTGCTTCAACGCCGCCATCGTCATTCCGCCCGACAGCAACGCGTCCCATAAAGCCGCTTTTTTGTTGAACCGAGCCGGCGGCGGCGTTTGCGCCCTGCCCGCTTCGTTCAAAGCGTAAAACAACGGTGGCTGCGGCATTTCCACCGCGCGTGTTTCCTTCAAACCTTGCGGCAATGCGGCAAATACTGCCTGCCCGGTCGGATAGTGGTAATAACGCGACGTAAACGCCAACAAATCACGCCAGCTTTGAGGCAACGGCTTTTCTTCCACAAAGGCCGTCTGAACACTCAAAATTCGCGCCGTATCCATATCGGGCGCAATATCCGTTTCCCACACAATCCCGACAACGGTTTTATTGCGAAAAGGCACAAGCACCCGCGTTCCCGGAGGAAGCGGCTCAGAATAGGAATACGTCAAAAGGCCGTCTGAAAGCGGCACGTTTACGGCAATACGGTGGTAGAACATACAAACAATCAAATTATTTTTTCGTATTTTAACAGCCGAAAGCTATTTTCAGACGATAATTTGAGCCTGAGTACAATGCAGACATGACAGAGGTTTGATACAATGCCTTACTTTCAACACACGCAAGTCTCTCGCATGAAAACCAAGTTAATCAAAATCTTAACACCGTTTGCCGTCCTTCCTTTGTTGGCATGCGGTCAACCTGCCGTATCCAACGCCAACGCGGCGCCTGCACCGGCTGCCAAAGCGGAAGCGCCTGCCGACAAATCTGTTGCCGCTTCTTTGAAAGCGCGTTTGGAAAAAGTCTATGCCGCCCAGGATTTGAAAGTTTTGAGCGTCAGTGAAACACCGATTAAAGGCATTTATGAAGTTGTCGTCAGCGGCAAACAAATCATCTATACCGACGCCAAAGGCGACTATATGCTCGTTGGCGACCTTATCAACGTCAACACGCGCCAAAGCATGACTGAAGAACGCGCCGCCGATTTGAACAAAATCGACTTCGCTTCACTGCCTTTGGACAAAGCCATCAAAGAAGTGCGCGGCAACGGCAAACTGAAAGTCGCTGTTTTCTCCGATCCGGACTGCCCGTACTGCAAACGCTTGGAGCATGAATTTGAAAAAATGACCGACATCACGATTTATACCTTCATGATGCCGATTCCAAGCCTGCACCCTGATGCCGCGCGTAAAGCCGAGCTGTTGTGGTGTCAACCTAATCCGACCCAGGCATGGATCGACTGGATGCGCAAAGGCAAACTCCCAAGCGGCAAAGCAAACTGCGAAAACCCTGTTGCTGAAACCACTTCATTGGGCGAACAATTCGGCTTCAACGGCACACCGACCGTGGTCTTCCCTAACGGTCGCAGCCAAAGCGGTTACAGCCCTATGCCTCACCTCAAAGAAATCATCGAGAAAAACCAGTAATACAGGGTTTAATCTCCATAAAGGACGCTTTACGCGTCCTTTTTTCATGCGGCCCGCCATCAACTGCCTTCAGACGGCCTCGGATACAGACAAATACAAAAAAGGACGTGTCCAACACGTCCTTTTTTCCCTTTACCTTACAGGTAGAATTTTTCAATCACTTTCAGGTTTTCATCCAATTTGTACACCAGCGGCTGACCGGTTGGGATTTCCAAGCCCATGATGTCTTCGTCGGAAATGCCTTCGATGTGTTTTGCCAACGCACGCAGGGAGTTACCGTGTGCCGCAACCAATACACGTTTGCCGCTCAAGATGGCCGGAGCGATTTGGTCTTCCCAGAAAGGCAGGACGCGCTCGAGGGTAACTTTAAGGTTTTCGCCATCAGGTACGACATCGCTAGGCAGATTGGCGTAGCGGCGGTCGTTGTGGGCGGAGTGAGGGTCTTTAGGATCCAGCAGCGGAGGCAAGGTGTCGTAGCTGCGGCGCCAGATGTGGACTTGTTCGTCGCCGTATTTTTCTGCGGTTTGTTTTTTATCCATACCTTGCAGCTGACCGTAGTGGCGCTCGTTCAAGCGCCATGATTTGATTTGTGGAACAAACAGTTGGTCGGATTCTTCCAAAACGATGTTACAGGTTTTGATGGCACGGGTCAGAACGGAAGTAAAGGCGATGTCAAACTCATAGCCCTTCTCTTTCAGCTTTTTACCTGCTGCCGCGGCTTCTGCCAAACCTTGCTCGCTCAGCTTGACGTCGCGCCAGCCGGTGAAAAGGTTTTTCGCGTTCCATTCGCTTTGTCCGTGACGGATGAATACTAATTCCATGATGGTTTGCTCCAATAAAGTTTGGGAAAGGGTATTTATATCACACTTTGCCGTCGCGCTGATAACGCCGGCGGTTTCTTTTGATATGTTGCAAGTTTGCTTCTAGTCTTCAGACGGCCTTGTCGGAAGGTAAACGTCAAAACGCGTGCTTTTGCCTGTGTATTGATAAGCAGGTTTGCGCCCGTCGAGAAATTCGCCCAAGCGCGGGCGTTTGACGACAATGCGTTTTTTGGCGGTATTCAACGCTACATCCAGAAGCTCGGCTTCGTCTTGTGCCGCACCGACCAAGTCGTGAAAGTAAGCCATTTCTTTTTTCACAGCGGCGGTTTTGCGGCGTTCCGGATACATCGGGTCGAGGTACACCACATCGGGTCTGCCTTTTCGCGCGGCCAATTCCTGCATTAAATCACTGGCATTGCCGAAGTACAAAGTAATGCGTTGGGCAATCTCCCGTGTCTCTTCACTTTGCCTTGCCCTGTTGAGGCCGTCTGAAAGTAGACAGGCAACGGCGGGATTTTGTTCAAAAGTGTGTACATTCAAACCCAACGAGGCAAGCACAAAACTGTCGCGTCCCAGTCCGCCGGTAGCGTCCCAGACAGTCGGTTGCGCAGTATGGTTGACTGCTTTGGCAATCAACTCGCCTCCGCCTTTAGTGCGCCGATAATGGGCGGTACCGCCATCAAAATCAACGCGGACACGGCCTTTTTCACCGGCGCGGCACAAGCTGATGCCGCTTTCGTCAGCGATAAGGAAACTGCCTTCTTCAGGCTGCCGGTCGATAACGGTCAGCCCGAAAGGCGCGGCAAGGCTGCGAAGTTCGACAGATGCGGTTTCGTCAAAATAAATCTTGTACATAAGGCTTATGTTTCAGACGGCCTTGAAAACTCAGGCCGTCTGAACGTTTTAATTGATGTCCAAGCGTTCCATGCGGTAGCGCATGGAGCGGAAGCTGATGCCCAAAAGTTTGGCGGCCTGGGTACGGTTGTAACGAGTTTGCTGCAAAGCCTGCTCGATGATGCTGCGCTCCACTTGGTCGAGGTAATCCTGTATCTGCATGGTCCGCGGATCAAACGGCGGAATGGGGCTGTGATTGAGTGTAGTTTCGCGTGCGTCAGGTTCGGCAATATCATCAAAAGAGAAGCCGCTGCGTTCAGCCTTAACCTGTGGGGCGTTTTGAATCTGCAAGTCGTCCACTTGTATCACTTGGCCGACCGTCAGCGCGACAGCGCGTTCGAGGATATTTTCCAACTCGCGGAAGTTGCCGGGGTAGCTGTAATGCAACAGGGCTTCTTGGGCTTTGGGACTGAGTTTGTAGGTTTGATTGCCGTGACGGTGTTTGTACAGCAAATACAGAATCAGCGCGCCCAAGTCTTCGCGCATTTCGCGCAAAGGTGGCATATGCAGGGAAACTACGTTGAGGCGGTAATACAAGTCCTGACGGAATGCGCCGCTTTCAACCAAGGCTTCGAGATTTTTGTGGGTTGCACAAATAATGCGCACATCCACAGTGGTTTCCCGCGCATCGCCGATACGGCGCACAGCTTTTTCTTGAATGGCGCGCAGGAGTTTGACCTGCATGGCAAGCGGCAAATCAGCAACTTCATCAAGGAACAAAGTGCCGCCGTCAGCGTGTTGGAAAAAACCTAAACGGTCTTGATCCGCGCCGGTAAAGCTGCCTTTTTTGTAGCCGAAAAATTCGCTTTCCATCAGGTTTTCAGGAATGGCTCCGCAGTTGACGGCAATAAATGGTTTGTCAGCGCGGTCGGACAGCTCGTGAATCGTGCGCGCCGCCTGCTCTTTACCCGTACCGGACTCGCCGGAGATATAAACAGGAACAAGGCTGTGGGCCAATCTGCGAATCAGGTGGCGCACTTCGACCATTTGCGGCGAAGTACCCAACAGGCGCGGCATATCGTCCTCGCCTTCCAATATAGGTGCATCTTGTTGCAGAGCAGGATTGATGCTACCAGCCGAAAAACGCTCTTTTAAGGAATTGAGCCCTTCTGGAACAGTCAAAGGCCGGTTAAATTCGCTCTGTACACTCTTAGGAGGCGTAACGACAGGCTTGGCCGGCTGAGGTTCGGGTTTATACAGGGCGGCAGAAACAGGCGCAGGCTGCGATTTGACTTTTTCAGACGGCGTGGGTTCGGCAGTATTGTCGGAAACCGATACTGCCGATTTAACCAATGAACGCAACTGCGACAGCGTAATCGGTTTTTGCAGATAATCAAATGCCCCTGCTTTCAAGGCTTCAACGGCTTGGTCGGCATTGCCGAAAGCCGTAATCACGGCGACGGGCGTGTCAAGCATCAGTTCATCAATGTATTGGACCACCTCGAGGCCGGAGCCGTCGGGCATACGCATATCGGTCAACACCAGCGAATAATCGTTGTTGTCCAGCTTGTCTTTGGCCTCTTCAACACCAGCCGCAGTATCGACGCGCAGACCCATTTTCATCAGGGTCATTTCCATTAGGTCGCGGATGTCTGCCTCGTCATCGACAACCAAAACCGGCTCTTGCAATTTATTCATCCTGCGCTTGCTCCTTCGGTAAAATCAGTTCAAACCCGTTCATTTCAGGGTGATAATGTAGCTGCCCCATATTGGCATGTGCCAACTCGCGTGCGACGTAAAGCCCCAAGCCGGTACCTTGTTTTTCGGTGGTGTAAAACGGCTCGAACAGATGATTTCGTACATCGGGCGGCACGCCTTTGCCGTTGTCCGCCACTACGATAGAAATATGCATCCTGCCGCTAGAGCGGATAAGAACGGTAATGGCGTTTTCGTCCTGACGGCTGTGTCGCCAAGCGTTGTTGCACAAGTTCCACATCACTTGCTGCAAATGCATGGGGTCAACCAATACGGTCAGGTTGTTGCCGTCCATATTCATGCGTAGACAACCGATGGCATCGGGATTGTTCAAGGTAAATTCCTGCTTGAACTCCAACCAGAATTTCATCAGATTAATCGGCTGGCGGCTGATGTTGTCTCGTTTGTTAAGCAGGGATACATCTTCCAACATCTTGTCGATGCGTTGGATATTGCTGTCGATGATGTTGTAGAGCTTAGCCTTGAGCGGATCTGCCTCGTCGCCCTCTTGCAACAAATCGCTGGCATGACGGATGGCGGACATCGGGTTACGGATTTCGTGTGCAAGATTGGCAGTCAACTGTCCGAGCGAAGTCAGCTTGGTGGACATGGCCTCCGCAGCCACTTCACGCAATGAGCGGACGTACAACATCAGCAGCTCGGTTTGCTCCTGAATCAGCGGAACGGCACGGACGTGCATGGCGTGTTGGAAAATATGGATATCGGTTTCAAAAGGTTTGTCGGGTTGACGCTGCCAGCGTGCCACCAGTTCGCCAAACACGATTTCCTGCTGATCGATAATCAAGCTGGGGAAATAGATTTTTGCCTGCTTGTTAAACAGCCACACGCGTTGGGTCGCATCAATCACCACAACCGCTTCCTGCACGCGGTTCAAAACCAAATGGTTCAAACCGCTGATACGGCGGTAGGCCAGTTGATGGCGGCTGGCGGACTCTGTGGCCTGCTCCAAATAACGGGCGGCAAACGATGTCAGCATCGCCACCAGATAGCCTGCGCCGATCAGCATCAAAGAATTCAACATTGATTTCGCGTCCCAATTAAACGAATCGAAACGCATACTGCCGTCTAAAAACAGGTTCAAAATAAACAACATTGCCGTATAACCTGCGTACAGCATGGGATAATGGCCATAACTGAGCAGACACGACGTGGCGACAAACGGCAAAACCAAAATCCCGAAACCGGAAGCCGTACCGCCGGAGATATACACTAAAACCATCATCATGGTGATATCGACCACGGCGCTGGCATTGGGCAAATCCAAAGACTGCCACTGCCAGCCCGGGCGGAACACAGAGAGCATAATTAGGAAGAAATACAGCGTTACCCAGATATAAAACTCAATGTCCGGCAACGAAACGCCAATCAGGTTGCCGCCCGTGTAGCTGCCGAAAGCGTGCAAAACCAAAAGCGGTAAGACGATGGCTATTCGGGCAATGTTGATTACACCGGGAATCCGCTCCCTCAGATTACCCAGTTCTTGAAAATTGGCTCTGTTCATAAGTGAACCTTTTTTTATTATCATGCAATGTCGTATAAATTTAATTTATTTAGATATATTTGTTCTTGTTTCAGAACAAACTTTTCAGACGGCCTGAGATTTCCAATACCTTGCCTTTTTTACCGCGTTTACCGTCAATATCGGCAATACGCAGTTTTTCCTGATGTTCTGCACCGCGTCGGCCGACCGATACAACGGTAAATTCAGGAGAGGTCGTTACCATGATGTGTTCCAAAGATGCACCCTCGGCCAACGACATCAGCTGCAAACCGCGGCCTTTAGGCATGACTTTGAGTTCGCCAATGGAAAACGCCAAGAGACGGTGGTCGCTGCTGGCCAGTACGACTTTGCAGTCAGGATTAATCAGTGAAGAAGCATAGACGGCAACCGGCGGCAGGACGGTTTCGCCGCTATCCACGGTCATGACCACTTTACCCGCTTTCACGCGTCCGACCATATCGGCCAACTTGGTAATGAAGCCGTAGCCACCACTGCCTGAGAGCAGGTAATGTTGTTCGGGCTGGCCGGTGAGCATGGCGACGGGTTTCGCGCCGTTTTGCAACTCGATTAACGATGAAACCGGCACACCATCGCCGCGTCCGCCGGGGATTTCGGCGGCATCGAGCGTGTAGGTTCTGCCCAATGAATCCAAGATGACAACGGGTAAAACAGTGCGGCCTTCGAGGGTTTGTTTGAGGCGGTCGCCTTCTTTGAACGCAGTCTGGCTCAAGTCGAGGTTGTGTCCGGCTCGGCTGCGTATCCAGCCTTTTTCCGACAGAATCAGCGTGATCGGCTCATCGGCGGTAGTCTGCGTCAACACGGCGCGTCCGGCCTCTTCCACCAGCGTGCGGCGTGCGTCGCCGAACTGCTTCATGTCCGCTTGCATCTCTTTGATAGTCAGCTTGCGCTTTTCGTTTTCGTCGCCCAAAAGGATATTCAGACGGCCTTGTTCTTCGCGCAACTCGTTCAATTCTTTTTCGAGTTTGAAACCTTCCAAACGCGCCAACTGGCGCAGGCGGATTTCCAAAATGTCTTCTGCTTGGATTTCGGTCAGTCCGAACGCCGCCATCAGGTCGGCTTTCGGATCGTCTGATTCGCGGATGACTTTAATCACTTCATCAATGTGCAGAAAGACTTTCAGACGGCCTTCGAGGATGTGCAGCCGTTTTTCCACTTGGTTCAAACGGAATTTCAGACGACGTGTTACGGTCACGACGCGGAAATCCAACCATTCCTGCAAAATCGTTTTCAGGTTTTTCTGCGCGGGGCGGTTGTCCAAACCCATCATTACCAAATTCATAGACACATTGCCTTCCAGCGAAGTCTGTGCCATCAGCGTGTTGATGAAGGTGTCGGTATCGATGCGGCTGGATTTCGGCTCGAACACCAGTCGCACGGGATGTTCGCCGTCGGACTCGTCGCGCACGCGGTCGATTAAATCCAGCATCAGCTTTTTGGTGTTGAGCTGGTCTTGGTTCAGCTGCTTTTTGCCCGCTTTCGGTTTCGGGTTGGTCTGTTCTTCGATTTCGGCAAGGATTTTGGCTGAATTGGCGTTCGGCGGCAGCTCGGTCACAATCACGCGCCATTGTCCGCGCGCCAGCTTCTCGATTTCGTAACGTGCACGCACGCGCACGCTGCCCTTGCCGGTTTCGTAAATCCGGCGCAATTCGTCCGCCGGCGTGATGATTTGACCGCCCCCGGCAAAGTCGGGCGCGGGGATGTACTGCATCAGGTCGGAGGTTTCCAGCGTCGGCTTTTTCAACAACGCAATCGCCGCCTGCGTGACTTCGTTCAAATTGTGCGACGGAATTTCGGTCGCCATTCCCACCGCGATGCCCGACGCGCCGTTGAGCAACACCATAGGCAGGCGGGCGGGCAGGTGCAGCGGTTCGTCAAACGCGCCGTCGTAGTTCGGCACGAAATCTACCGTCCCCTGATTGATTTCGGACAACAGCAATTCCGCAATCGGCGTCAGCCGTGCTTCGGTATAACGCATCGCCGCCGCCCCGTCGCCGTCGCGCGAACCGAAGTTGCCGATGCCGTCGATCAAGGGATAGCGCAAGGTAAAATCCTGCGCCATGCGAACCATCGCTTCATAGGCAGAACTGTCGCCGTGCGGGTGGTATTTACCTAAAATCTCGCCGACCACGCGCGCGGATTTCACCGGCTTCGCCCCCGCCGTCAAACCCATATCGCGCATGGCAAACAAAATGCGCCGTTGTACAGGCTTTTGGCCGTCTGAAACTTCAGGCAGCGCGCGACCTTTAACCACGCTCATGGCGTATTCGAGATAGGCGCGTTCAGCGTATTGACCTAACAGCAGGTAGTCTTCGCCGATAGGAGATGGGCTTGGAGCGGAAATGTGTTCTGTCATCAGGATGGTAAAACGAAATAAATTAAAGAAGGATATTGTAAAGCAAAATCGGTAGTCATAGCCAATTTGAGTGATGAACGGTAGTGCAGCGACAATAAGGCTTACCGAATCAGGTCAGCAAATGGAATCCGTTTCGACAAAAAAGGCCGTCTGAAACCCTTTCATGTTTCAGACGGCCTTTTCATTTTGGTTTTAAATCAAAACTTCATTATTCTGCAGTAGCCGGTTTGGCCGCAGTTTTAATGGTTAAGGTCAACGCGGCGGCGATGGCAAGGAAAACACCGGCAAAAGTCATCGCGTTGGCAGGGTCTGCGCCAAGCAACTTCTCATAAACTTTACTAAAAGTAAGAGTTTGAATAAACATCGGAATAACGATCATCATGTTGACGATGCCCATATACACACCGTAACGCTCTTTCGGAATGGAATTTACCACAATCATAAACGGTACACCCATCATACTTGCCCAACCGACACCAAAACCAATCATTGGAACAAACATTAAGTATTTATTACCGATGTGCGGAATGCTAAGCAAGGCCAGTGCGGCAAGGGTTACGGCAAAGGCGTGAACATATTTGGCGGCGTATTTGCGTGCCATCCACATCAAGCCAAAAGCAGAGATAAAAGTTACAACATTATAGAAACCATTTACCAAACCGGTCCATGCAACCGCCTCCTGATAAGCAACCTTATCAGCAGAGTTGGAATCCCAAACAGATTTAACAAGACTGTGTGAAATGTATTGCCAATAAATAAAAAGTGCATACCATTGGAAAAGATAAACTGAAGCAAGCTGCCACAAAGGTTTAGGCATTTCTTTGATGGCACTAAAGATCTCTTTGACGGCATGAACAGGACCTCTTGGCTGAGCTTTAATTGCTGCCATTTCTTGAGGTGAAGGTTCACGTTCAGGAGTAGTTAATACAGTTACTAGGACAGAACCAATAGAGCAAACCGCACCAATATAGAATGAGCCAAACACCCAATACGGAATACCCACTTCAGAAGTTTGGTTCAACCAACCAACTTGTTTAAGGAGATAAAGAGAAATGTTAGCAAGGGTAATACCCAAACCGGTAAACACAGACTGCATCAAGAAACCGGTGGATTGCTGATTCTCAGGAACCGTATCGGCAATAAATGCACGGAAAGGTTCCATTGCGGTGTTGTTACTGATGTCCAAGAGCCACAGCAGCAATACAGCCATCCACAAGGCAGTAACGTGCGGATACAAGAATAAGCATAAACTGCAACCGATCGCACCAATTAAGAAATACGGACGGCGGCGCCCCAATCCCGGTACCCATGTTCGGTCGCTCATTGCACCAATAATAGGTTGTACGATTAAGCCAGTAACCGGGCCAGCCATATTAAGGTAAGGCAATATGCTGGGATCTGGGTTAAGAAAGTTGAAAATCGGATTAATCGCAGTTTGCTGCAACCCGAAGCTATATTGAATACCGAAGAAACCGAAGTTCATCAGCATAATCTGGCGAAGTGTCATCGCCACTTGTGGGGAGATTTTCATAGGAAGGCTACTCCTGGGTAATAAACTATGGAAACAACAAACTCCAATTTCAGCGGTATGACGCTTTTATTATATTTGGGCTGCCCTTTTTACTGAGGCAACTCCGTTTTCAGACGGCCTTTATTTTGACCGTTTGCATGATTCTTATTTTGATGTGTGTTTGTGTTGTTTAAAGCTTATTTTCAGGCCGTCTGAAACTATTTATTAATCACAGACTGACGCCAGATGGTTTCCCCAACGACCTTGACTGGCTGAACCGCGCCGGTCGGGTGTTCAATGTGTTGAAACAGCAAATCCGCCGCCATCGCGCCCATGCGCAAATAGGGCAACTCGGTACTGGTCAACGGCGGAAACAGCGTTTCCGCAATCGCGCTGTGGTTATCATAGCCGGCAACCGAAACTTGCTCGGGAACCCGCACGCCGCGCGTCCTCAAAATTCCGTACACGCGCACCGCCATTTCATCGTTGCCGCAACAAATTACCGTCGGCGGAAGCGGCAAAGACAGCAGCTTCAAAATAGCCGAAATCAAAGACCCGCTGTCGTTGCTGAAGTCAGGATAACCAGTTTGTACCAAATCAGGATCGAAGACAATATCCGAATCAGCCAAAGCACGGCGGTATCCGGCCAATCTCAAACGCGTCGCTTCCACGCCCGGCTGCAAAGTCACATAAGCAATCCGTTTGTGTCCACTTTGGATAATCCGGCGCACCAAGCCATACTGCCCTGCTTCGTCGTCCGGCAAAACCGCAGGTGTACCCGCCGAATCAAAGCAGTTGACCAACACCATCGGGCAACGGTTGGGCACTTCCGGCAGCAATACTTCCTGATGGAAACCTGCCACATATAAAATCCCCTCGGCACGATGCTCCATAAAGGTACGGATTAGCGGCTCCATCTGACCGGGCTGCCCCGGCTTATTGTCGATGTCGGCAATCATCAAAATCTTGCCTTGTGCGCGAATCTGCTGCTGAATGCCCTTAATCAAGAACATATCCGGCATACCGTGTCCGCCCGTACTCTCACCTGTCCGCGAAATGGCGCCGGTAATCAGACCGACCAATCCGGAACGGTGTGACCGCATAATCCGCGCCGCAGAAGACGGGATATAGCCCAAAGCAGCAATCGCTGTTTCTACTTTGGAACGGGTTTTATCACTGACCGGCGCATCGCCGTTAATTACCCGGCTGACCGTCTTGGGAGATACCCCGGCATAAGCAGCAACATCATAAATTGTAGCCATCTTACGGACCCGCCCCGACAAGATTTCAATAATGTTACATAGGATAACACAGCAGACATCGGTGTCATACCCCCTTTTTTACAGAAACTTGATGATAATCAACCGTTTCTATTGCATTTTGCATACATTTCTTAAACAAAACCGACCCTACTATCTCCCAAAAGTTGTTCAAATTTGTTAAACTACAAACAACTACAAAAAGCAGAAAATAGATACCCTGCTTGTTTACCGTTACATACTAAGGAAACGAAATGTCCGCATACTCAGACGCATGGCAGGCTTTGGAAGCCCATCATGCCGATACTCAACACGTTACCCTGCGCGAACGCTTCGCTGCAGATGCCGAACGTTTCAACAATATGCACGAAATTCTGCACGGTTTGTTATTTGATTACAGCAAAAACCGCCTAGATGAAAACACCCTTGATTTATTGTGCCAACTGGCCGAAGCAGCCGATTTGCCACAATATATGCAGGCCATGAGCAGCGGTGAAAAAATCAACACCAGCGAACACCGCGCCGTCCTCCACACTGCCCTGCGCCTGCCTGCCAATGCCAAACCTGTTTACGTTGACGGCGAAAACATCGTGCCCAATATTCATCACGAACTCAACCGCGCACTCGAGTTCGCACGCCAACTTTTAGACGGCACGCACGCAGGCATTACCGGCAAACCGATTACCGACTTGGTTCACATCGGTATCGGCGGCTCCGATTTAGGACCGCGCATGGCCACACAGGCGCTGCAGCCTTATTGGCAAAACATCCGCGTCCACTTTGTCAGCAATTCCGATGATGCCGACTTGACCCAAACCCTTCTCGGCCTCAACCCCGAAACCACCGTATTCAGCATTGCCAGCAAATCGTTCCGCACACCGGAAACCCTGCTCAATGCCTATGCGGCGCGTACTTGGTATCGCGATGCAGGTTTGCCCGATTCCGGCATCTACCGCCACTTCTGCGCCATTTCTGCCGATGTGGCCGCCGCCCAAAACTTCGGCATCTCCCCCGACAAAGTCTTCGCCATGTCCGACTGGGTCGGCGGCCGCTATTCTGTCTGGTCGCCCATCGGCCTGCCATTGATGGTTGCCGTCGGTGAAAAAGCATTCCGCAAAATGCTGGCTGGCGCACACGCGATGGATACCCACTTCTTCGAAACGCCATTCCGCCACAACATTCCCGTCCTGATGGCGCTCATCAACGTTTGGTACAACAACTTCCAACATTCAGACGGCCAAACCGTTGTCCCATACAGCCACAACATGCGCCTCTTCACACCATGGCTCAACCAGCTCGATATGGAAAGCCTCGGCAAACAGCGTACTTCAGACGGCCAACCCGTTTCCTGCACCACTGGCGGCATTGTCTTCGGCGATGAAGGCGTCAACTGCCAACATGCCTACTTCCAGCTTCTGCACCAAGGCACGCGTCTGATTCCCGTCGACTTCATCGTCCCCATGACCACAGTCTACGGCAACCACCGCCAACACCGCTTTACCGTTGCCAATGCCTTCGCCCAAGCCGAAGCGCTGATGAAAGGCAAAACCTTAGACGAAGTGCAAATCGAATTGGCCGCCCTACCCCAAGACGAACGCGACCGCCTTGCACCGCAAAAAGAATTCCCCGGCAACCGTCCGAGCAACAGCCTGCTCATCGACAGCCTGACGCCTTTCAACCTCGGCATGCTGATGGCTGCTTACGAACATCGTACTTTCGTTCAAGGCGTGATTTGGCGTATCAACCCCTTCGACCAATGGGGCGTGGAATACGGTAAAGAGCTGGCCAAAACCATCGAACCCGAACTCGAACGCGGCACGCCTGCACACGACAGCTCCACCAACGGTCTGATCGCCTTCTACCGCAACTGCAACGCAAGATCGAAGGCCGTCTGAAAATAAAATGCCCGTAAGACAAGCATATCTGCCTGTCTTACGGGCATTTCAAAACCTAATCGGCGGTAAGAATGAACCGTTAAAGCACCGCACTTTTAGACAAAAGTAGCTAGATTTTGATATAAAAAAAGGCTAAATCGATAATGACTTAGCCTTTTTCATCAGACTTGATTAGTTGTTTGTTGTTAATGCGCCTAAATCTTTATCAACTAAGAACAAACCTTTACCATCTTCACCAAGAAGATTTAATTTATCCAAAATTCCACTGAATAATTTTTCTTCTTCATGTTGTTCAGCCACATACCATTGTAAGAAGTTAAAGGCAGAGTAGTCTTTCTCTTCAAAAGTTCTACCAACTAATTCATTGATTTTAGAGGTAATTAACTTTTCATGTTCATAAGTTAATTCAAGTACTTGTTTCAATGATGAAAATTGATGAGGTGGTTCATCAATTTGTGTGATGATAGCCAATGCGCCGGTCTCATTTAAATAAGTGAAGAGTTTACGCATATGCTGCATTTCCTCAGCCGCATGCTCTGATAAAAATTTTGCAGCTCCTTCGAAACCTTGTTGTTCGCACCAGGCGCTCATTTGTAAATATAAGTTAGAAGAATAAAACTCTAAATTCATTTGATCATTTAATAGTTTAATCACGCTATTTGATAACATTTTATTTCTCCTATTCTTATAAAGTTTTTAATTCACGATCAATGTAGTAGAGCGCTGTACCACTTTCACCAAGAAGTTTGAATTTATCAACAATACTGTTAAATAATTTTTCTTCTTCATGCTGTTCAGCTACATACCATTGTAAGAAGTTAAAAGTAGAGTAATCCTTTTCTGCAAAAGTACTCTCAACTAACTCATTAATTTTAGATGTCACTAGTTTTTCGTGTTCAAGTGTTGTTTCAAAAACTTCTTTTAATGAAGCGTAATCGTGTTTAGGGGCGTCAATTTTACCTAACAAAGGCATTCCACTGGTTTCGCTCACATAAGTAAACAACTTTTGCATATGTTCCAATTCTTCATCGGCATGACGAAGTAAAAATGCTGCAGCGCCTTCATAACCATGTTTATGGCACCATGCACTCATTTGCAAATAGACATTTGATGAATACAACTCGAGATTAATTTGTTCGTTTAATTTTGCTGTAATTGACTTACTTAGCATAACTAACTCCTTTTCTTAATGCGGTTAATAGATGTATCACAATACAAAATTTGTATTTGCGGATGAATTTTACTCATTTTATTGAGAATAGTCAATTTTATTTTATCAATTTTTATTGTAACCCATTAATTTAAAAGGATTTTATAAATAAATCATTCTCATTCTCATTTGGTTCTATTTAATGAAATGAGTTATCAATATCGCCTTTGCCTAAATTCTCTAGAGAAATGATGAGGTGTTGGAAGGAGAATCGTAGATTTCCAAAGTTTTTTGCTCTCACTTATCAACTCCAAAATACTGGATAAATAGAAAACATGAAAATTCAATGTTTTTTATAGAATTACGCATCAAAGCGATATAGTTTCAAAGTAGGTTATCCTTAATATTTGAATGTGACAATTACCATTTATTATTTAACATAATATACATATTGTTGAAAAATCTACTGGTTAACTTCAATCAGGGAAAGCATGAAGAAGTTAGGAAGTTGGTTGGAAAGTTGATTAGGGTAGATTTTATTCAAATGAAAGACTAGGCTATGAAATCAAAATTTGTGTATAAGTTACTGGTAATTTCAAAGTACCTGTACATTTTAATTTGTATATCAATACCAATCGTTTTTATTTATGAAAGCTACCAAGGAGATAATGTTGATTTTATGATTTATATTCATGCTTTTATTATTTTTTCCATATTGGGTGTATTGACTCAATATTCTACATCTAATTTTTTTGAAAAGGAAAAATAACATGATTGAACTATCCATTGAGGATCTGGAACTAATTTATGGAGGAGGCTTAGGAGAGAGAATCCTTCAAGGAGGAGCAAATGGTGCAGGTATTGGTCTGGGTGTCGGTATAGCTTTTGGCAGTATTCCTGCCGGACCAGCTATTATGGTCGGTGGCACAATTGGTGCTGCTGTTGGTGCTGCAACTGGTATGGGTGTTGCAGCATATGAGTATTACCAAGAAACTCAGCCTAAAGGGACAGTAACGGTCGGTCCGATTTCTGCTTTTGCTGTGGACAAATCAGGAAACGGCTACACTGACGGCACAAATTACCACTGATATTTCTCATCGTTCAAACGATCTCTAGGGGTCGTCTGAAACTTTCTTAACTTCAATTTTATGAATACACCCAAGCAACCCTTCTTCCGTCCTGAAGTCTCCGTTGCCCGCCAAACCAGTTGTTCCAACAAAAGGCCGTCTGAAACTTAATTTGTCAAAGTTTCAGACGGCCTTTATTCAATAAAGATAGCAGAAGTTAATTCGCCATATCCCCATCTTTGCTACAATATCCCTTTTCTTTTTTATTGATTCCACTATGACAACCGCACCCCAACCCAGCACTATGCAGCGAATTTTCTCGCGCAAAATGCTGATCTGCATTTTCACAGGCTTCACTTCGGGGTTGCCGCTTTATTTTCTATACAGCCTGCTTCCGGCATGGCTGCGTAGCGAACACATTGATTTGAAAATCATCGGCCTATTTGCATTGATTGGTTTCCCCTACACTTGGAAATTCATCTGGTCCCCTCTATTGGACACCGTACGCCTGCCATTTTTAGGTTTACGGCGCAGTTGGATGCTGATTACCCAAATAGCACTCCTATTGCTTTTGGCTTCCTATGCATTTGTCCGACCGCAAGAGCATTTATCCATCATCTTAGGCTTAGCTTGTGCTACAGCATTCTTCTCTGCCAGCCAAGATATTGTGATTGATGCATTCCGACGCGAAGTACTGTCAGATGAAGAATTGGTATTAGGCAACTCGCTGTATGTGAATGCCTACCGTATTTCTTCATTAATTCCGGCCTCATTAAGTCTGATTTTGGCCGACAGATTGCCTTGGTCAACCGTCTTCATCATTACTTCCCTGTTTATGATCCCAGGTTTACTTGCGACCTTATTCATAGCGCGCGAGCCAGATCACTCAACTCTTGAAACCAAAGGCTTAAAAGAAACCGTTATCGAACCATTTCACGATTTCTTTACCCGACAAAGTGTAAAGCAGGCTTTGACTATTTTGGCGTTCATCTTACTGTATAAACTGGGCGACAGCATGGCAGTTGCTTTGGCTCAACCGTTTTATCTCGATATGGGCTTCTCTAAAACCGATATTGGTCTGATTGTAAAAAACGCAGGTTTATGGCCGGCTGTAATTTTTGGCGTTATCGGCGGCGTTTGGATCACCAAACTCGGGGTTAATCGTGCCCTGTGGTTATTCGGTTTGGTACAGTGGGTCACCATTTTAGGCTTTGCATGGCTGGCAAGCTTCGGACATTTTGACCATGTCGGAGCATCGGAACGAATCTTTTTGGCGGTTGTAATTGCGGCTGAAGCAATCGGCGTCGGCTTAGGCACAGCAGCGTTTGTCTCGTATATGGCGCAACAAGCCAATACGGCATTTACGGCCACACAATTAGCCCTTTTTACCAGCCTTTCCGCTGTACCGCGTACATTCATGAATGCAACGGCAGGCTATCTGATTGAAGCGATGGGTTACTTCAATTTCTACTGGCTATGTTTTGCTTTGGGCATACCGGGCATGTTGCTGCTGTTTAAAGTGGCACCATGGAATGGCGAAAAAGCAAACAGTTAAACTCTTCTTTAAATCCTTAAAAACAAAAGGCCGTCTGAATGTTCAGACGGCCTTTATCATACAAAAACTTTATTCGGCAGCAGGTTTGACAGTACTGCGGACATCACCGCTTTTTTCTTTATGTTTCAAAACAGCGCGGTCGAGCTTATCCATCAAAACATCAATCGCTGCGTACATATCCTGTTCGATTGCTTCAACGTGCAAATCTTTGCCTGCCAGATGCGCATCGGCTTCGGCTTTTTGATTGACTTTTTCCACCGAGAGTGTAATGGTCACGGAGATGATGTTGTCGGCGTGGCGATTGATTCGTGCCAACTTGTCGGAAACATAGTTTTTGATGGCTTCGGTAACATCAAAATTCAGACCGGTGATTTTCAGATTCATGATACAGCTCCTTCGGTTGATTAGTCCGTCAAAACGGATCGGAATATATCTACTCGGTAAATTTTCGTTTGTGTGCCGGTGGTATGTCTAATGATTCTCTATATTTAGCAACTGTACGTCTGGCGATTTCAATGCCGCGTTGTTTTAATAATTTGACGAGGGTCTCGTCCGAATAGGGTTTGCTGCTGTCTTCACTTTCAATCAGCTGGCTTAATACGGCTTTGATTGCGCCTTGGCTGAACCCTTCGCCGTCATCATCGGCATTCACTGCCTGTGTGAAGAAATAGCGTAACGCAAACAGGCCGCGCGGGCAAGACAAATATTTCTGATTGGCAGCGCGCGAGATGGTGCTTTCCGCCAAACCCAATTCGGCGGCGGCATCTTTCATCAGCATGGGCGACAGGCCGATTTCTCCGAAGATGAAAAAATCTTCCTGATTTTTGACGATATACTCGGCAAGGCGGAGAACCGTGCTTTTCCGCAGCTCCAAAGAATCAATGCGCTGTTTGGCTTCACTGATTTTTTCCTTCCACTCCGGTGCGCCCTCTTCCGCCGATTTCATCAGGTCGCAATATTCCTGATTAAGCTGCAGCTTCGGCCAAGCCGCCTCGTTGCTGATGACTTCCCAGCCGTCCTTGCCCTCTTTGACCCAAACGTCAGGCTGAATATAAGGCGTAGGCGTGGCAGAGGCGAAACCGTAGGCCGGATAGGGATTGAGCCCGGCAATCATATCGAGTGCAGCTTCTATGGTTTCGCTGTCGGTATCGGGATAGAGTTTGCGGAAACGCAGAACGTTTTGTTTGCGGTTTTTGCCTAAATCTTGAAGCGAACTTTGCACCAAATGCGCGGCCATTTGTCTGGCCGGAGAAGCCGGCAAACGCATCAGCTGCAGCATGAGCGACTCGGTCAAATCGGCTGCCGCCACACCGGGCGGATCAAAGGTTTGCAATACATCCAGCGCGTTTTGCAGGGCTTCTTCGTCCAGCATCCATTCCAACGGCGTGTGGTCGATGATTTCTTCGAGGCTGTCGGTGAGGTAGCCTTGTTCGTCCAAAAAATCAATCAAGACATGAACATAGGCCGCTTCCACTTGCGAGAGCGGATGCTCGCACACTTGGGCATGCAGATAGTGTTTGAAGTCCTCTTCTTCGGCGATGTTGCTCCAAATATCTTCGGCATCGTCGCCGCTCAACTGCTGACCAGAGCGCGGCATGGTAACGGCACGGTTGAGCCCGCTATCGGCAAACTCTTCGGTTTCCGGACGCTCAAGCAGAGGATTGTCTAATAACCAGTCTTCCACTTCGCGCTCAAGCTCAAGACCCGACATTTGCAAGATGCGCAGAGACTGCTGCAGCCGCTGGTTGAGCTGCTGGGTCTGTTTGAGTTTAAGGACGAGTGAAGACATAGTGTTTTTTCGAAGTGTATGGATAGTTTTTCAGACGGCCTTTGTACGGAGGGCCGTCTGAAAAACTAGGTTATCGGTATTATATTTGTATTCTTAGTAATTATTTCAATATTTACAGATACCCTCAATTGAAATGAGAGCCTCGTGTGAAACCGGTTTTACGATTGCCGTCAAATATGCATTCAATATTTGAAATTTTCACCCAAGTAAACCGAACGGACTTGTTCATTGTTGACCAAATCATCCGGCTTGCCTGAAGCCAATACCGTACCGTCGCTGATAATGTAGGCACGGTCGCATATGCTGAGGGTTTCGCGCACGTTGTGGTCGGTAATCAGTACGCCGATACCGCGTGATTTGAGAAACTCGATGATTTTCTGAATATCGATCACGGCAATCGGGTCAACGCCGGCAAAAGGTTCGTCCAGCAAAATGAAACGCGGCTGCATGGCCAACACACGCGCGATTTCTACACGGCGGCGTTCACCACCGGACAAGGACGGCGCAGGGTTGTTGCGCAGGCGCTCGATGTTCAAATCGGCCAACAGTTTTTCAAGTTCGGCATCGATGCGGCTTTTGTCCTTCATGCTGATTTCCAAAATGGCGCGGATATTTTGTTCCACGGTCATTTTGCGGAAAATCGAGGCCTCCTGCGGCAGATAGCCGACGCCGAGGCGGGCGCGTTCGTGAATGGGCAGGTGACGCAACTCTTGTCCGTCCAGCATCACGCTGCCTGCATCGGCGGCAATCAGACCGACAATCATGTAAAAGCTGGTGGTCTTACCCGCGCCGTTGGGACCGAGCAGGCCGATGACTTCGCCGCTTTCGATTTCAAGGGAGAAGCTTTTGACGACTTGGCGTTTTTTGAAACTTTTTTGCAGGTTTTGAACCACAAGACGGCTGTTGTTTGCGCTCATATTCTGTTGACTTTCGATATTGACCTCAGGCCGTCTGAACCTTTTTCAGACGGCCTTTTTGTGTGTTTTCTTATTTGTTTCTCTGCGTGCTGGACGGCTGGATGACAACGCTGACGCGGCCGGATTTGGCGGCGGATTTCACACCGGATTTGGCGCTGCCGTTGATGGTGTAAACCTCGGTTTTGGTGTTGTAAGTGATGACCGCACCTTCAGCCACATCGCCGCCGCGCTGTACTTTGGCATTGCCGGTCAGGGTAACCAGACTGGCTGCGGAAGAATACGTGACGGTATTGGCTTGGCCGTTGACCACGCCTTTGCCGCCGTCCAACTCTTGGCTGAATTTGACGGGCGAGCCGGTTGCTTTCATCAACTGCTCGCTTTTGTCGTTGCGCGAAACGGTCACGCTGCCGGCGCGGATATTGAGCGTGCCTTGTTTGATGATGACGTTGCCGGAAAAAGTGGTACTTTGGTTGTTTTGGTCAAGCGAGCCTTGGTCGGCTTCGATTTGAATCGGCTGCTTGCTGTCGCTTTGCAGGGCAAAGGCCGGGCTGGCGGCAAAAACGGCAACAAGGGCTAAGGTTTTACAAATTTTTTGTATCATAAATTGTGGCTTTCACTTTGGAAGGGAAATTCAGCAAACCGGTTTTGTGGTCATAAGTCATGCCGTTTGCCTGACCGCCGGACTGTCCGTATTGGAAAGTAACGGGGCTGTCGGTATGGGCGTATTGCGCTTCGGTATCGACATTCAAACGTTCGGTTTTGACGATGCCGGCCAAACGCTTGGCATCTGCCGCTTTGTTTAAGACAACATTCTGTTCAAAAACGACTTTCTTGTTTTGAATATTGTACACAGCCTTGTCGCTGCCGACTTCGTACAGCAGGCTACCGTCGCGGTAAAACGAAAGATGCGGTTTGTCCAAATGCACGTCCGCGCTATTCGGATATTGGACGGCATCGACCGCGCTCAGGTTTTCTTTCAGACGGCCTTCTTGGTCAAAACGTTTGCCGTTGATGCCTTTCATCGAATATTGCGGCTCATTCGGATTGAGGACGACTTCTTCGACCTGCACTTCGCTGATGCGGCCGAGCCACGCCGCCAATGCGCCGAGTGAGACGGCCAACACCAGCGGAAAGGCGATTCCGTAACGCCATCTGATTTTCATCGTACATACTCTTTCAAAGCAGGTTCAAGCGTACCTTGCGCCTGCATAATCAAATCGCACACTTCACGCACCGCGCCTGCGCCGCCGGAACGCCGAGTTACATAATGGGCGTATTGCAAAGTAAACCAATGCGCTTCGGGGACGGCGGCCGCCAATCCGCAACGCACCATCACGGGCAAATCGACAACATCGTCGCCGACAAAGGCGCACTCATGCTCCTCCACACCGGCCTGTTCGCGTAATTGGGCGTAGGCGGCACGTTTGTCATGAATGCCTTTGAAGTAATAGTTGATACCGAGCTGTTTCACGCGGATACCGACGGAAGGCGCATCGCGGCCGGTAATAATCGCTGTTTGCACGCCACTGGCCTGAAGCATTTTCAAACCGTGTCCGTCCAAAGTGTGGAACGATTTGATTTCTTCGCCGTTGTCGCGGATAAAAATACGGCCGTCAGTCAAAACGCCGTCCACATCCAGTATCAGCAGTTTGATACCTAAAGCGCGTTGTTGCAGGTCGGAAGAGAGGTTTTGCATAAGGTTTCCTTATTTCAGACGGCCTATTCTAGCATAAGGCCGTCTGAAAACGTTTTTGCCGTCGTTTCAGACAATTCGTGCCATCAATAAATCGTGCATATTCAGCGCGCCAATCAGCACGCCGTTTTCTTCGATTACCAGCAAACCGTTCACATGGCCGCTTTGCATAGCTTTCAAAGCTTCAGTGGCAAGGTGGTCGGCGGAGATGGTTTTCGGCGAAGCGTGCATGATGTCGTCCACTTTCAAACCGGCAAAGCTGTCGCGTTCTTGAAACAGACGGCGCAAGTCGCCATCGGTAAATACGCCTTTCAGACGGCCTTCGGCATCGGTTACCGCCAACATGCCCAAGCCTTTTTCACTCATGCGGACAATGGCTTCTTTCAACGGCGTACCCAACAAAACGGCAGGCAGGGCTTCATCTTTATGCATGATATCCGCCACACGCAGCAACAGGCGTTTGCCTAAGCTGCCGGCCGGATGGCTTAAAGCAAAATCATCCGGCGTAAACGCACGCGCCTGCAATAAAACCACCGCCAGCGCATCGCCCAACGCCATCACGGCGGTCGTACTGGAAGTCGGTGCCAAACCGAGCGGACAGGCTTCTTTGGAAACCGCCGCGGTAATATGGATATCGGCATGGCGCGCCATGGTGGAAGTCGGATGAGCAGTGATACAAATAAGCGTGATGTTTTTGCGTTTCAACGCCGGAATAATCGCCGCAATTTCATCGCTTTCGCCGGAGTTGGAAATGGCAACCACGACATCGTGATCCACAATCATGCCCAAATCGCCGTGCGCCGCTTCGGCAGGATGGACGAAAAACGCAGGCGTGCCAGTGGAAGCCATGGTTGCCGCCATTTTGCGGCCGATGTGTCCGGACTTGCCCATGCCGGTAATGACGACCCTGCCCTTGCAGTGCAACAACGCTTCCGCCGCACGGACAAAATCATGGTCTAAAGCCGCCGCAATTTCACGCAAACCTTCGGCTTCCGTATCCAATACATCGCGCGCCCAGTCGAGATAAAGTATGTTTTCCGCCATCAAAGCCACCTTTCGTGCTTGAATTTAGGTTTGTTTTGCCCAAATTAATCGGCTGTAAACTGTTCAAATTCATCGAATCGGCGTAGCATTATCGCCACTTCACAAACAAACCTATTATGTAAAAGGAATCAGAGATGACTATTTTATCGGACGTTAAAGCATTAGGACAACAAATCTGGTTGGACAATCTCTCCCGTTCGCTGGTACAAAGCGGCGAATTGGCAGAAATGCTGAAGCAAGGTGTGTGCGGCGTAACTTCCAATCCTGCCATTTTCCAAAAAGCCTTTGCCGGAGACTCCCTGTACGCCGATGAAGTAGCCGCGCTCAAACAACAAGACCTGACCCCGAAACAACGCTACGAAACCATGGCGGTTGCCGATGTGCAAGCCGCTTGCGACGTATGCCTTGCCGAACACGAATCCACCGGCGGCAAAACCGGCTTCGTCAGCCTCGAAGTTTCGCCTGAATTGTCCAAAAACGCACAAGGCACGGTTGAAGAAGCGCGCCGCCTGCACGCCGCCATCGGCCGTAAAAATGTCATGATTAAAGTACCGGCAACCGACGAAGGTATCGAAGCGCTTGAAACCCTTGTTTCAGACGGCATCAGCGTCAACCTGACCCTGCTCTTCTCCCGCACCCAAACCCTCAAAGCCTATGCAGCCTACACGCGCGGCATTGCCAAACGTTTGGAAGAGGGACACGACGTTTCCCATATCCAAGTTGTCGCCAGCTTCTTTATTTCCCGTGTCGATGCTGCATTGGACGCCACCCTGCCCGACCATCTCAAAGGTAAAGTTGCCATTGCGCTGGCCAAAGCCGCCTATCAAGATTGGGCGCAATACTTCGGCAGCAGCGAATTTGCCGCACTTGCCGAAAAAGGTGCCAACCGCGTACAACTTTTATGGGCATCTACCGGCGTGAAAAACCCTGCCTATCCTGACACGTTGTACGTTGACAGCCTGATTGGCGCCCATACCGTCAACACCGTTCCCGATGCGACACTCAAAGCCTTTATCGACCACGGCACCGCCAAAGCCACGTTGACCGAAGGTGTAGACGAAGCCCAAGCGCAGCTTGCCGAAACCGCCAAACTCGGCATTGATGTCGAAACTTTGGCAACGCGTTTGCAGGAAGACGGTTTGAAACAATTTGAAGACGCTTTCGCCAAACTGCTGGCTCCCTTGGCTTAAGCAGATTAAACAGACGGCCGATTGAAACTTAAATCATTTTGAAAAGTCTCAGGCCGTCTGAAACCCAAATTCGGGCGTGTACGGCACGCCCTTTTCTATCACGATTTGAATACCGTGCAGGCATACTGCCCCTGCCCTACACAAACACCCTGCCATGTATATAGGACGTTTCGCCCCCAGCCCTACCGGCCTGCTTCATATCGGCTCCCTGCTGACCGCCGTCGCCTCCTATGCCGACGCGCGCGCCCATCAGGGCAAATGGCTGGTCCGCATTGAAGACCTTGACCCCCCGCGCGAAATGCCCGGCGCCGCTGCCGACATTTTGCGCACGCTTGAGGCTTTCGGTTTTGAGTGGGACGGCGAAGTCGCCTATCAAAGCCGCCGTTACGACCTGTATCAAGACACACTCGACCGCCTCAAAACAGCCGGGCTGGTGTATCCCTGCTACTGCAGCCGCAAAGACTGGCAGGCGGCGGCAACACATGGCGCAGACGGGTTTGTATATAACGGCCGTTGCCGCAATCCTCAGCAAAGACCCGATACGCAAAACAAAACTCCGGCATGGCGCATTCAAGTTCCCGATCGCGTAATCGGTTTTTCAGACGGCATTGTCGGACATTACGCACAAAATCTGGCACACGACATCGGCGATTTTGTCCTGCTTCGTGCCGACGGCTATTGGGCATATCAGCTTGCCGTGATTGCCGACGATGCCGATCAAGGCATAACGCATATTGTCCGCGGTCAAGACTTGCTCGTCTCTACGCCGCGCCAAATCTACCTGCAACAATGCCTCGGCGTTCCTACACCGGCCTACGCCCACCTTCCGCTATTGACCAACAACCAAGGGCAAAAATGGTCGAAACAAACCCTTGCCCCGGCTTTGGATTTGAATCAAAAAGAACAGCTTCTCCGCCAAATCCTAACCTACCTCAACCTACCTGATGCACCTACCGTGAACCATCCTCAAGAATTGCTCGATTGGGCGGTGGTACACTGGCAAATGGCCAAAATCCCCAAATCGTCCATTATCACGGACTGAATTAGCACGATTACAACAAAATTACTCTAGGTATTACAATATTTCATAAAATTATGTAAGTAATCTTCCGATCCATCCCAAACCATGCCCAAGAAGCGAAAAATCATGTATATTTCAAAAATTTCCTAAAATTGTCACAAACTGATAATTTCAAGGTTGTAACAACATACGGCTGACGCGTTATTGAGGATGACAAAGCGCGACAGATCTCCCACGATACAACAAAAAGAATACCGCTATGCCAAGTGCCATTATTGTAGAAGACGAAGTATTAGCAGCAGAACGCTTACGTGTATTATTGGAAGAGTGCAACGTCGTACTGCTCAACGTCTTTCACCATGCCATGCCAGCATTGGAGTGGCTGAGCGTCCACGAAGTCGACATCGTCTTTGCCGACATCGGTATGCCGGAAATCGACGGTCTCGAATTTGTCGAACGCATTAAGCGTACCGCCAAGCGCCAGCCGGAAATTGTATTCACCACAGCCTACGAAGAACACGCCCTGCGCGCGTTTGAGCTGGCTGCCGCAGACTATCTGCTCAAACCGATCAAAATGACTCGTCTGCAAACCGCGCTTGACCGCATCATCGAGAAAAACCGCGAAAAAGCAGACAGTTTCACTCATTTCAAAGTGTACAACCGCGAGCGTATGGTTGAAATCCCATGGCAACAGGTGCGTTATCTGATGGCGGAACACAAAACCGTCTATCTGTTTACCGGCGACGGCCATAGCTACGAATTACCGAAGACATTGGTTTACTGGGAAGAATTGCTGGGCGATAAAGTCATCCGCATCCACCGCAATGCCCTCGTCTTCCGCCACACCCTCGACAGCCTGATTCGACTGGACGATGACGAAAACGACGAATCCGCATCCACATGGGGCGCAAAAATTCTCGATATTCCGACCCCGCTGCCCGTCAGCCGCCGACAACTGTCCACCCTGCGGAAAATCATTAAAAACAGCATCTAACAATGCATTCCTTGACTGGCTCTTTTTAAATCAAAGGCCGTCTGAAAATATCTTTTCAGACGGCCTTTTAACTTCTCAGCCAAATGGTAGAAATTTAAAAAAGAATAGTTCAAATCTGTCGTTTAGCTCTGTCCAAGCTTTCAATTTGATCAAACCCTGTTATGTCCACAAACAAACTTTTCCATTTTTTAATCCAGCATCTCTCATTACTGCCTCTCAACAAAAAAGGCCGTCTGAAAAATTCAGACGGCCTCGATACTTAAGCCTTACCAATTAAAAGAACAATTCACGCCAGCTGATGCGTTTGAGTCCGCATGTACGGCCTTGTACTTCCAGGCTGTCCAATTGATTGGACAAGAGACTGCGATCACCTTTGGTTGCAAAACATTTATTGTTTGGCACGCTCGGCGTAGCATTCAACTCCTTATCCGTACCTGTGCCGCCGCTATCGCCATCGGCAGTAACCGGAGAATCGTCGGCTTTGCTGGAATTCATATAAGTAAAGTTGATAACACCATCAAAAGTCATACCGTTGGCGTAATAAATCTGGCCATTATTTTCACGTTTGATAAATGTGCGATCCTTGCTGGAAATACGCGCATCACGCAAGCCCAAACGGCCGCCGTTTTCAGCATTTACACCCAAAATAATCGTTTTCGCTGTCGTTTGTGTGGACGTACTGTCCGGCAAACAAACATCGGTACTGGAAGAGTCAGTATGAATTGTTTTGGTTTCATACTTGCGGATGGTCACAACAGCGGTACGCAAAATCATCGTTGGTTTGACGGTCACACGTTCATTCGGATCTAAAGTCAGGCTCCATCCTTTTTTGCCTTCGCCTACCTTATTGTCGCTGACATAAATGTGTTCGCCGTCACTTTCTCTGGTTTGCTGTTCCAACTCACTGCTGTTTGCCAAAACTGCTTTTTTGGATTCATCAGTAGACACATCGTCGTAAATACCGTAAACGGCATTGATTTGGCCGTTGGTACCTTCTAATTCATTCTGATAAATCTCACTACCCGTACCAAAAATAACGACATACTTGTCTTTACTGCGGCGTGATACCGCAGGCGCAGACGTAATCGGTTGATTACCCAAACCTTGGAAAATCATTTGCGCAGACCATTTGGACGGAGTTTCACCACTCAAGTCAAAGCGGAACATATTGCCGTAACGGTCACCGGCATAAGCAATATCGACAATACCGTCAAAATCAGTGTCTACCAAAGTGGGAGTAGAGAGGCCACCTTTGCCATTCGGCGCAGGAATTTTAGCCAAGAGATTACCGGCACTAGAAACATTTTTACCGGTATCTTGCGTACCCGCTTCTTTACCTGTCATATCATAGATATACAAAGCCGTTTCATTGTCGGCACTGTTCACATCTTCAGTACGATAGCCGCTGGCCAAGAAACCCGCATAGCGCACATCAGATTTGAGATTGACCGGAGTGGTATCGCGCTTGATGGAAACACGGCCGATTTGTGTCGAACCAATGGTATAACCCAGCTTATTGTCAGAGCCTTTTTTTGTTTCAAACAGAGGCACAGTCGTATTCCAACCACTACGATCACTGTTAGCTACTGCACCAATATTCAACGCATACGCACCGCGTCCGCCCTGACCCATCGCACCAAACATAAAGGTTTGCTTATCAGGTGTTTGACGAAGAACAAAGCCACCATTGACCATATAACGGTGTGGCGTGCCGGAGCCGTAACCATCGCGTGCAATATCTTTCAGAACTTTGCCCAAAGTTGTTGCTTGACCTTGATCATCCTCGCGCTCCATACCTGCTGGAATATAGCTGAGTTTCAAGTCATAAGGATTGCTAGACGTACCATTACGGAAAATATGTACCATGCCGTCATTGGCAGCGGCGACCAAAAACTCTTGACGGTTGTCGCGCTTATCGCCAATAGCCGCAACCGAACCATCTAAAATATCGCCCAAATTACGTTCATCTTTATTTGGATCCTTAGGGTCAGTCGGACGGATACGATAAGACTGGCTATAACCTTTTGCTCCTGCATCCGCTTTAATGGCTTCATCACTCTCTGCTCGGCCAGTCCATTTCAGCAATGCATTTTTCCATTCCAACTTACCTTCCGCACTGCCGTCTGAAATGCCAAAATCAGCATTTGACGCCTTATCATCTGCAACGCTATCGATGAAATAGGTCTTACTGCCATCCTTAACCAAAGTAAGACGGTTATTAAATGATGGCTGGTCAAACTTTGTCATATTAGGCGTACCATCGCGGTTTAATTTATAAAACCGCAACTGACTGCTCCAAGAGCCGGTATTCAAATGAACCGTTGCCGCCATATTGGGAATACCTGTACTGGTCGTTGCCGGTGCAGTTGAAGATACTCCTTCAAATTTCGTATTTTTACTGTCATTTTCAATATTGTCGACAATGGTCTTGAAAGCATCGAGCAACTTTTCAGGTTTTGAGGCATTAAAATACCATTCTGGGCGACTGGCGCCCTTTTCCAGATATTCTCTCCCGACTTTAGAAACTCCCTCACCGAAGCCCACGGTAAAAGTCTGAACCAATTGCTTGCTATAATCTACGCCTTTAGGATCGCTTGGATCACCATCCCAGCTCTTGCCTGCAGCATCTTTGCCATCTTTTTCTGTTTTGATGTCTTTTTCTGCCAAAGTCTGACTAAAGAAACGCATACCGCGTTTCTCATTACCATAGTTTCTATCCCAAATAGGAACAATGATTTCGCCGCTACCTATCCACATTCGCCTACGATAATAATCGCTATACCCGAATTTATAATCGGTATATTGGCACATCACTTTTTTTTCATGCTCCGGGATATGGGCATCATATTGATAAAGTGGCAGGTCAAAGTATCCACTAAAGCCATGGCCATCGTTGAAAAATTCACCTTTTCCATATTTATCGTCATAAGCCTTCGCTGCAGACGGCCCGAAATATTGGTATGCAGGCGTATCCGCGCTATGTTCGATGGCGCGGTAGTAGTTTGAATAGTAATAATCTCGATCGTAGTTGAAGCTGGTATTGCGCGATAAGCGAGGATCCTCACCGGCATCCTGATTGCTACAACTCATATTGGCATCACCATCAGATACCACGACAACATAGGACTTCTGGCAACGGTATTTGATATTGGGGATAACGAAATTTTTGACGACTTCATAATAACGGCGCGTTGTCGGCGTACCTTGATAAGCCAACATCTCGTCTACCTTCTTACTGACATATTCCCAATTGCGACCTGCGGAACCATCCGTAAAGCCTTCAGAATCCTTCATATCGCCTTTGGTATCGTCGGGACTAGGCAATTCTGCATATGCGTAAATAGCATTATTCTCTTTCCTTTTTTTCTCATCCCATTTCCAATACCGAGGATTATTGTGCAAAGTCTGCAAACCCCAGTTAAACTGATCTTTATATTGCGCTAAAACCTGCTTTAATGCCGATTTTGCAATATTGATTTTTTATTCTCATCACGGACATGATAATCACCCTTAGCATCAGCCAACATACTGCCCGAGTCATCAATCAAAAACATAATATTGTGTTTGACTTTAGGCTGGCCGCTGACGTCGGTTTTGTTTTGCAGGTAAAAAGGAGTTTGGGCAAATTGCTGCGTATTTGCCTGAACGGAAATACTGATGAGTGCTAAAGCGGAAGCGACGCTTGCATGAATGAGGCGATGGCGGCCTGATGGAGCGTTTTGCATAATGTGTTCTTTTTTCATCGGATAATCTCAGTTAAAAATGACGTTGTTTTTATTTTTTATAAGGTTACGATTCTAGCATAAACAGCCTGTTTCATGTTTGATTCGGCTGAATTTCCCTACACCTGCATTTCAAACACAACAAAAATGAAACAATCTGCCTGCTCAGCTTTCAGACGACCTGACTGAATATTTAGTTCAACCTTATTCATCAAGCATTCCAAAAGCAAGGGACTGTACCGTAAAGATAAAACGTTTTTAAATTATCGATTATTTGCTCTACGCTTGAAATTCCTATTACTTTGACTTAAAATACACTGCTTCTACGGCATAGACCGCTATGTCTGAAAAAGCACGTTACACAGCAAAATCAAAGCTGCGGAGCGTGTTTTTTTTTAGCCGAGATTTCCGAAGGCTGTCTTTTTTGTAAACAATTTTTATTTTTCAGACGGCCTGACCCATTTTTTTCGAACCGACCATCATCAGGCAAACAGGATTCCATCATGACCACTCCGGCTCTTCTCGTTCTCGCTGACGGCAGCGTATTTCACGGCACATCAATCGGTTACGAAGGTTCGACTTCCGGCGAAGTCGTGTTCAACACTTCCATGACCGGCTATCAGGAAATCCTGACCGACCCGTCCTACTGCAAACAAATCGTTACCCTCACCTACCCACACATCGGCAACACCGGCACCAACGCCGAAGATGAAGAAAGCCGCAGCGTTTACGCCGCCGGTTTGATTATCCGCGACCTGCCGCTCTTGCACAGCAACTTCCGCGCATCCGAAAGCCTGCACGACTATTTGGTACGCAACAAAACCGTCGCCATCGCCGACATTGATACCCGCCGCCTGACCACCCTGTTGCGTGAAAAAGGTTCACAAGGCGGTGCAATCTTGACCGGTGCGGATGCCACCGTTGAAAAAGCACAAGAACTGATTGCCGCATTCGGTAGCATGGTCGGCAAAGACTTGGCAAAAGAAGTTTCCTGCACAGAAACTTACGAATGGACAGAAGGCGAATGGGAATTGGGCAAAGGTTTTGTTACACCTTCCGAACAGCCTTACCACGTCGTTGCCTACGATTTCGGCGTCAAAACCAACATCCTGCGCATGCTCGCCTCACGCGGCTGCCGCCTGACCGTTGTTCCCGCACAAACCAGCGCGGAAGATGTCTTGGCACTCAATCCTGACGGCATATTCCTGTCTAACGGCCCCGGCGACCCCGAGCCTTGCGACTACGCCATCAAAGCCGTACAAAAACTGATGGAAAGCGGCAAACCGATTTTCGGCATTTGCTTAGGACACCAACTGATCAGCCTCGCCATCGGTGCGAAAACCCTGAAAATGCGCTTCAGCCATCACGGTGCCAACCACCCTGTACAAGATTTAGACAGCGGCAAAGTCGTCATCACCAGCCAAAACCACGGTTTCGCCGTCGATGCCGACACTCTGCCCACCAACGCACGCATTACCCACAAATCCTTGTTCGACAACACCTTGCAAGGCATCGAACTGACAGACAAACCTGTATTCTGCTTCCAAGGCCACCCCGAAGCCAGCCCGGGCCCGCAAGACGTCGGCTATCTATTCGACAAATTCATTGACAATATCAAAGCAGCAAAACAATAAAGCTGATTTTTTCAGACGGCCACACTCAACTCGACAACAGGCCGTCTGAAAACCAAACTTCAAAAATATAAATTCAGCCCCCTCTCAACATCTGTACAGCCTGAAAACCCAATCGTCTAATCAGAAAGGAAAACCAATGACTGAAAAACAAATGCACATTCTTTCCGTCACCGCCACCCTGGCCAGCGTCGGTATGTACGTTTCTTATATCCCGCAAATCCAAAACAACCTTGCCGGCAACCCCGGCTCGCCGTTGCAACCCCTCGTCGCCGCCATCAACTGCACATTATGGTTTGCCTACGGCTTTTTGAAAGAAAAACGCGACTACCCCATCATACTGGCAAACGCCCCAGGCATTATTTTGGGTTTGATTACATTTATCACTAGTTTTTAAGGAAGTTTTCAGACGGCCTGTGCAAATCAACATCTGTACAGCCTGAAAACCCAATCGTCTAATCAGAAAGGAAAACCAATGACTGAAAAACAAATGCACATTCTTTCCGTCACCGCCACCCTGGCCGGCGTCGGTATGTACGTTTCTTATATCCCGCAAATCCAAAACAACCTTGCCGGCAACCCCGGCTCGCCGTTGCAACCCCTCGTCGCCGCCATCAACTGCACATTATGGTTTGCCTACGGCTTTTTGAAAGAAAAACGCGACTACCCCATCATACTGGCAAACGCCCCAGGCATTATTTTGGGTTTGATTACATTTATCACTAGTTTTTAAGGAAGTTTTCAGACGGCCTGTGCAAAATAAAAACGCAAACGGTCGTCTGAAAAAAGTGGCCAAAATATCAATAGCAGGAATTTTTCAGGTAGTTTTTTATCGCAAGGCAGATGGAACAAACCCCGCGAGCGTTTTTTCAGACGGCCTTTGAACCCATCGGTAGGGTGTGTGCCGCAAGGCGCGCATGCGGTGGATTGGGGTTGCAGGGACAATGGAAAACGCGTGCGTGCGTACCGCACACACCCTACATGCGGGCTACGGCTTGCTTGTTTAATTATGATTAATAGGAGATTATGTTATGAGCCCTACAGACTTTGTGTTAAGTATTATTGCCAGTATTCTTGCAAATAAGGTAGGAAATTCCAACGATATTACACAAAATCAAAATACTGAAGAAAGAGCAAAAGAGCTCATAAAGAATACTGAAATATCTGATGTTAATGACACATCTAAAAAGTCTGAAAAAAGCCGATTCATATCTTTTGATCAAGGTAAAATTTTTGAATACATTCCATTACTTGAAGAACCAAGAATACATATTCTTTTTGAATCAGAACCAAGTACTTTTTATCATTTACCAGCAATAGTATTAGAGTGTATTAAAACAAAACAATGGTATGTATTCAGACGAGGAAGAATCGCTGCTGAAGGAATTGGAGGAGGATGGAACAACTTCCAAAATTATGTTAATTCATTCAAAAAACAAAATATTAATTGTTATTTATGGCTGATTGAACAAAACTTATTAAATGATTTAGAAAGTGGCTTGAAATTATGGACTGAAATATCTTCATCAAAAATTCCATTATTAGCTACAAAATTAAGCCACTTAAACGATAGATTTAATGAAATAAAATAAGAGACCCACCATGCCCAAACGTACCGACCTAAAATCCATCCTTATCATCGGCGCCGGCCCTATCGTTATCGGTCAGGCCTGCGAATTTGACTATTCGGGCGCACAGGCCTGCAAAGCCTTGCGTGAAGAAGGCTATAAAGTCATTTTGGTAAACTCCAACCCCGCCACGATTATGACCGACCCTGAAATGGCGGATGTTACCTACATCGAGCCGATTATGTGGCAGACGGTGGAAAAAATTATCGCCAAAGAGCGTCCTGACGCAATTCTGCCCACGATGGGCGGTCAGACTGCGCTGAACTGTGCGCTGGATTTGGCGCGCAACGGCGTGTTGGCGAAATACAATGTCGAGTTAATCGGCGCAACGGAAGACGCGATCGACAAGGCGGAAGACCGCGGCCGCTTTAAGGAGGCGATGGAGAAAATCGGCCTCTCCTGCCCGAAATCCTTTGTCTGCCACACGATGAACGAAGCCTTGGCGGCGCAGGAACAGGTCGGCTTCCCGACGCTGATTCGTCCTTCTTTCACCATGGGCGGTTCGGGCGGCGGTATTGCCTACAATAAAGACGAATTTTTGGCAATTTGCGAACGCGGTTTTGATGCGTCGCCTACGCATGAATTGCTGATTGAGCAGTCCGTTCTCGGCTGGAAAGAGTACGAAATGGAAGTTGTACGCGATAAAAACGACAACTGCATCATTATCTGCTCGATTGAAAACTTTGACCCGATGGGCGTGCATACCGGCGACTCTATTACTGTTGCGCCTGCACAAACATTGACTGACAAAGAATACCAAATCATGCGTAATGCTTCGTTGGCAGTATTGCGCGAAATTGGTGTGGACACGGGCGGCTCGAACGTGCAGTTTGCGGTGAACCCTGAAAACGGCGAGATGATTGTGATCGAGATGAACCCGCGCGTGAGCCGTTCTTCCGCGTTGGCATCTAAAGCAACGGGCTTCCCGATTGCCAAAGTAGCAGCCAAACTGGCGGTCGGCTTTACGCTGGACGAGTTGCGCAACGACATTACCGGCGGTCGCACTCCTGCGTCATTCGAGCCTTCCATCGACTATGTGGTAACCAAAATCCCGCGTTTTGCGTTTGAAAAATTCCCCGCTGCAGACGACCGCCTGACCACGCAGATGAAATCGGTGGGCGAAGTGATGGCGATGGGCCGCACGATTCAGGAAAGCTTCCAAAAAGCCTTGCGCGGCTTGGAAACAGGCTTGTGCGGCTTCAATCCGCGCAGCGAAGACAAAGCGGAAATCCGCCGCGAACTGGCCAACCCGGGCCCTGAGCGTATGCTGTTTGTAGCCGATGCGTTCCGTGCAGGCTTTACTCTAGAAGAAATCCACGAAATCTGCGCCATCGACCCTTGGTTCTTGGCGCAAATTGAAGACTTGGTGAAAGAGGAAAAATCAGTTTCAGACGGCCAGTTGCAAGACTTGGATTATGCCGCTTTACGCCGTCTGAAACGCAAAGGTTTCTCTGACAAACGTTTGGCACAATTGTTGAACGTAAGCGAAAAAGAAGTCCGCGAACACCGTTACGCACTGAACCTGCATCCGGTTTACAAACGCGTCGACACCTGTGCCGCCGAGTTTGCCACCGAAACCGCCTATCTCTACTCCACTTACGAAGAAGAATGCGAATCCCGTCCTTCCGACCGTAAAAAAGTGATGATTCTCGGCGGCGGTCCAAACCGTATCGGCCAAGGTATCGAATTTGACTACTGCTGCGTTCACGCCGCACTCGCCCTGCGCGAATCCGGTTTTGAAACCATCATGGTCAACTGCAACCCGGAAACCGTATCCACCGACTTCGACACCAGCGACCGCCTATACTTCGAGCCGCTGACATTGGAAGACGTGCTGGAAATCGTCCGCACTGAAAACCCATGGGGCGTGATTGTTCATTACGGCGGTCAAACCCCGCTCAAACTCGCCAACGCATTGGTTGAAAACGGCGTAAACATCATCGGCACATCTGCCGACAGCATCGACGCCGCCGAAGACCGCGAACGCTTCCAAAAAGTGTTGAACGACTTAGGCCTGCGTCAACCGCCCAACCGCATCGCCCACAACGAAGAAGAAGCCCTCGTTAAAGCCGAAGAAATCGGTTATCCGTTGGTTGTCCGTCCTTCTTACGTACTCGGCGGCCGCGCCATGCAGATTGTTCACTCTGCCGAAGAGTTGCAAAAATACATGCGCGAAGCCGTACAAGTTTCCGAAGACAGCCCTGTATTGCTCGACTTCTTCTTGAACAACGCCATCGAAGTGGACGTAGACTGCGTTTCAGACGGCCAAGACGTCGTGATCGGCGGCATCATGCAACACGTCGAACAAGCAGGTATCCACTCCGGCGACTCCGGCTGTTCATTGCCTCCATACTCATTGGATGAAGAAATTCAAGATGAAATCCGTCGTCAAACCAAAGCCATGGCATACGCACTGGGCGTAGTCGGCTTGATGAACGTACAGTTTGCCGTACAAGACGGCGTAGTCTTCGTACTGGAAGTGAACCCACGCGCCAGCCGTACCGTACCGTTCGTATCCAAAGCCACCGGCGTACCGCTCGCCAAAGTTGGCGCACGCGTGATGGCAGGCATTTCGCTGAAAGAGCAAGGCGTAGAAAAAGAAGTCATCCCAGACTTCTACGCCGTAAAAGAAGCCGTGTTCCCATTCATCAAATTCCCGGGTGTGGACACCATTCTCGGCCCTGAAATGCGCTCTACCGGCGAAGTGATGGGCGTAGGCGCAAGCTTCGGCGAAGCCTACTTCAAAGCCCAACTCGGCGCTGGCGAACGCTTGAGCACAACAGGCAAAGTGTTCCTCGCCGTACGCGACGAAGACAAACCGCTCATCGTCAAAACCGCACAAAACTTCCAAGCACTCGGCTACGGTGTCTGCGCCACACGCGGTACCGCCGAATACTTGAAAGAACACGGCATCATCGTGCAAGCGGTCAACAAAGTGCAGGAAGGCCGCCCACATATCGTGGACGCAATTAAAAACGGCGAAATCGCCCTGGTGGTCAACACCGTCGGCAGCACAGTACAATCTGTTACCGACAGCCACAGCATCCGCCGCACTTCCCTTACCCAACGCGTACCGCAATACACCACCATCGCCGGCGGCGAAGCCATGAGCGAAGGCGCAAAAAGCCGCGAGCACTTAGGCGTATACAGCGTACAGGAATTGCATGGCCGTCTGAAAAACAAAGCCTAATCAATCCTATCGGATTTAAATAGTTAAAAGGCCGTCTGAAATCTGATTGCTCAGTTTCAGACGGCCTTTTCATATTTCAAATTCCAACCGTCTGTCCATCAAAACAACCTTTTCTGCCATCTCTAAACAAGCAATAGCAACATGAAATATAATTTCGTTATTGATTGGATTCATACGACAAAATTGTTGTTTTTTCATCATAATCCAAAAATATCGAGTTTAACGCCTATTCTCCTTGCTTTATAATGGCCGTCTGAAATAAAAATACAATTAAAGCAGAAGCATGTCTTTGCCACTTAAGCAGATTTGCATAATTAAATATATGCTTTAATCATAATAATGATAAAATAATACGGCTTTCCTCTAAATTAAAGGGAAAACTGCACAAGAAACGGAAAATAAAATGAGTGTCGGATTATTGCGTGTTTTGGTTCAAAGCCAGACCATCTCAAATCAACAAGCGGAACATTACAACAGCCTTTTACAATCAGGCAAAGAAATCCTGCCCAACCTGTTTTCAGACGGCATCATCTCCCCTAAAGCTTTGGGAGAGTTAGTCGCGCGCGTATTCAGTTATCCCCTTTTGGATTTGCGCTACTACCCGCGCAATAATGTAGTCAGCGACATTCTGACGGAAGAGCAAATGGTGCAAAACCGTTGCATTCCGATTTTCAAACGCGGACGCAAGGTTTATTTCGCCGTATCCGATCCGACCCAAATCCAAAACTTCCAAAAAATCGCTTTTGCTTCAGGTTTAAGTGTCGACTTGGTAGTGGTTCCCGACGACCAGCTCAGCTCATTGCTGGAATGGCTGGGTCAACGCTCAACCACCATTCTGAAAGAAATCAACGACGAACATGAAGCAACCCAGCAATCGCAATCGCTTTATATCGATAACGAAGAAGCTGAAGACGGCCCTATCCCCCGTTTCATCCACAAAACCTTATCCGATGCCCTGAACGCGGGTGCATCGGATATCCACTTTGAATTCTACGAACAAATGGCGCGCGTTCGTTTCCGTGTGGACGGACAATTGCGCGAAGTCGTACAACCTCCTGTCGCAGTGCGCGGCCAGTTGGCATCGCGTATCAAAGTGATGGCGCGTTTGGATATTTCCGAAAAACGTATTCCGCAAGACGGCAGAATTCAAATTGCCTTCCATAAACACGGCCGTCCGATTGACTTCCGTGTCAGCACTTTGCCGACATTGTTTGGCGAAAAAGTGGTGATGCGTATCCTAAATTCCGATGGTACATCGCTCAATATCGACCAGCTCGGTTTAGAGACTTTCCAAAAAAAAATGCTGTTGGAAGCCATCAACCGCCCTTACGGCATGGTATTGGTTACCGGTCCGACAGGTTCGGGCAAAACCGTTTCGCTCTATACCTGCCTGAGTATTTTAAACACGGAAGATGTGAACATTTCGACGGCAGAAGATCCGGCCGAGATTAACCTACCGGGCGTCAACCAAGTCAACGTCAATGAGAAACAAGGTCTGACGTTTGCCGCCGCACTCCGGTCCTTCTTACGTCAAGATCCTGATATTATTATGGTCGGTGAGATTCGTGACTTGGAAACCGCCGATATCGCCATTAAAGCCGCCCAAACCGGCCACATGGTTTTCTCGACCCTGCATACCAATAATGCACCGGCCACGCTGTCCCGCCTTTTGAACATGGGTGTAGCGCCTTTCAATATCGCCAGCTCGGTCAGCCTGATTATGGCGCAAAGGCTGTTGCGCAGACTGTGTCCAAACTGCAAACGCGAAGTTGAACGCCCGCCGGTTCCGGCATTGAAAAAAGCTGGCTTTACCGATGCGGACTTGGCTCAAGATTGGAAACTCTACCGCCCGGTTGGTTGCGACAGCTGCCGCGGCAAAGGCTTTAAAGGCCGCGTCGGTATTTATGAAGTCATGCCGGTCAGCGATGAAATGCAAAAAGTCATTATGAACAACGGTACAGAAGTTGATATCATGAACATGGCCTATCAGGAAGGCATGGTAGACTTGCGTCGTGCCGGCCTCATGAAAGTCATGCAAGGCCTGACCTCGTTGGAAGAAGTAACTGCTCATACCAATGACTAAACTGCCATATTTTCAAAATTAAAATAAAGCGGCACGGGGAAACAGTCCGCTTTATTTCTTACTAACAAGGGATAACTCATGGCTCAAGCAGAGCAAAAAAGAAGTCTGTTCGGCTCAAGAAGCAAAGGCAAGCGTTTTACATTTGAAGGAAAAAATACCGAGACCGAACGTCTTGTTCGTGGTGAAGTAGTTGCCAAAGACGAAGAAGAAGCACGCAAAAAACTCCAACGCAGAGGCATTCGTCCTTTGCGTATCAGCAAAGTCAAAACCGCACGCAAACGCCGTATTACCCAAGAAGACATTACAGTGTTCACCCGCCAACTGGCAACGATGATGAAGGCAGGCTTACCGCTGATGCAGGCTTTTGAAATCGTTGCGCGCGGCCACTCCAACCCGAGCATGACCGAAATGCTGATGCAGGTTCGTTCCGATGTCGAACAAGGCAGCGCATTGGGTAAATCGTTCTCCAAATATCCAAAATATTTCGACCGTTTCTATTGCAATCTGGTCAGCGCAGGCGAGTCCGGCGGCGTATTGGAAAGCCTATTGGACAAACTGGCTGTTTATAAAGAAAAAACCCAAGCCATTAAGAAAAAGGTTAAAACCGCGCTGACCTACCCGATTGCTATTATCGTGGTAGCCATCGCGCTTATCTTCATCATGATGATGTTTGTACTGCCTGCCTTTAAAGAAGTTTATGCCAATATGGGTGCAGAGCTGCCAGACCTTACCCAACTCGTCATGAACTTGTCTGATTTATTTGTCGATTACGGCTGGATTATGATCATCCTTTTGATTGCTTCCGCCTTCGGCCTGTACAAACTCCATGAGAAATCGCCCACCTTCCAAAAACGAATCGATGCTTTGATTTTGAGGCTGCCTGTTTTTGGCGCCATCGTCCGAAAAGCGACCATTGCCCGTTGGGCGCGTACGACTTCTACCCTCTTCGCAGCCGGCGTTCCTTTGGTGGAAGTATTAGATTCAGTTGCAGGCGCATCCGGCAATATTCTCTATGAAGAAGCCACTCAAGACATCCGCGCCAAGGTAACCCAAGGTCTGTCGCTGACATCCAGTATGCAAAGTACAGATATGTTCCCCAACATGGTGATCCAAATGGCGGCCATCGGCGAAGAGTCAGGCTCTTTGGACGATATGCTGAACAAAGCAGCCGAATTCTACGAAGATGAAGTAGACAACTCCGTCACCCGATTGTCTCACTTGATGGAGCCTATCATCATGGTGGTATTGGGTTCGCTCATCGGTATTTTGCTGATTGCCATGTATCTGCCGCTGTTTAACTTGGGTAATGTCGTAGGTTGATATGCTTGATAGTATTTACTCTGCCATCGACGCCCTCTCCGTTCTTGCGCCATTCGCTATTCCTTTAGCCGTTATTTTAGGATTACTGATTGGTAGCTTTCTGAACGTCGTCATTTATCGCACGCCGATAATGATGGAGCGTGAATGGACACAATTTTCCAAAGAGCATTTGGGCATCGAGCTGACAGATGAAGAAAAACAGCCATTTAATCTACGCAAACCGGATTCACGCTGCCCAAAATGCAAAAGTCCGATCAGAGTTTGGCAAAATATACCCATCCTCAGCTATGTTTTCCTAGGTGGGAAATGCCACGCCTGCAAAACCCATATCAGCATACGCTATCCGTTGATTGAGCTGCTGACAGGTGTCTTATTCGGTATTGTCGCGTGGCAATACGGCTGGTCATGGGCAACTATTGGCGGATTAATTCTGACTGCCATATTGATTGCGCTGACCTTTATCGATGCCGATACGCAATATTTGCCCGACAGCCTGACTCAGCCCCTAATTTGGATCGGTCTGCTATTTAATCTGAATGACACATTCGTGCCCCTGCATTCAGCCGTTTGGGGAGCGATCGCAGGCTATATGAGCCTTTATACTTTATGCGCCGTCTATAAACTTCTGACCGGTAAAATCGGCATGGGCAATGGCGACTTCAAACTTTTGGCCGCACTCGGGGCATGGCTGGGCGTAGGTATATTGCCTGTTCTGATCTTCATGGCTGCCTTAGTCGGTCTGGTGGGCGCACTCATTGCCCGTGTCGGCAAAGGCCAATATTTTGCTTTTGGTCCCAGCCTTGCTGTGGCAGGATGGATTATTTTGGTTGCCAATGCACCTATTACCCAACTGGTACAATGGTGGCTCGTACAATCAGGATTCCGATAATGACATTATGGATAGGCTTAACCGGCGGTATCGGTAGCGGCAAATCATCTATCGCCCAAATGTTTGCCGAACTTGGCGTACCCATTATCGATGCCGATGCCATCAGCCGCTCACTGACCGCTGAAAACGGCGAAGCCCTTCCTGCCATCCGCGAGTTTTTTGGCGATGAGTTTTTTGATCATGAAGGCCGTCTGAATCGTATGGCTTTACGAGAAGAAGTTTTCAGACGGCCTCAATCCAAAAAACAACTGGAAAACCTGCTTCTGCCATTAATCTTAAACAAAATCCAACAGCAGAAACAACAACTTACCTCCTCCATATACAGCATTGTCGATGTGCCGCTTTTGATCGAGAATCCGGCATTTAAAGCGGAGACCGACCGTATTTTGGTCGTAGATGTTCCAGAGTCCGTCCAAATCGAACGCGTACACCAACGCAATGGTTTCTCAGAAGAACAAACGCGTCAAATCATGGCCACCCAAGCTTCTCGAACTGACAGACTGCTGCATGCCGACGATGTATTGGATAATACCCATAGCATGGAAGAAGCAAAAATCAAGGTTGCCCGCTTGCATCGATACTATCAATCCATTGCACAATCACTGAAAGAAACTGCATGACCGCTCCTGTTGTAAAATGTCCAACCTGCCACAAAGAAGTCGTTTGGAACACCGACAGCCCCTACCGCCCTTTCTGCAGCAAACGGTGTAAACTCATTGATTTAGGCGAATGGGCACAAGAAAAATACACTGTTTCTTCGGAAGACGATCCCTTTTCAGACCTGTTGGACGGCAAATAAACTACGCCGCTTCCTTCAGCCTATCCAAAACAGGCTCAAAACAGTAAAATACCCTCTTTATTCCAATCTATTCCATCCACCATGCTCACCTTCCAACAAATTATTTTCAAATTACAAAACTACTGGGCAGACAAAGGCTGCACCGTTATCCAACCTTTCGATATGGAAGTCGGTGCCGGTACTTCGCATCCAGCCACCTGCCTGCGCGCATTAGGCCCAGAGCCTTGGTTTGCCGCTTACGTTCAACCCAGCCGCCGCCCCAAAGACGGCCGCTATGGCGACAACCCCAACCGCCTGCAACACTACTATCAATTCCAAGTTGCACTCAAACCTGCACCAGCCAATATTCAAGACCTATACCTCGATTCCCTGCGCGAATTGGGTATCGACCCTAAAGTACACGACATCCGCTTTGTCGAAGACGACTGGGAAAACCCTACTCTCGGCGCTTGGGGTTTGGGTTGGGAAGTTTGGCTCAACGGCATGGAAGTAACCCAATTCACCTACTTCCAACAAGTCGGCGGTATCGACTGCTCCCCTGTACTTGGCGAAATCACCTACGGTATCGAGCGTCTCGCCATGTATCTGCAAGGCGTGGAAAACGTGTACGACCTCGTTTGGGCAAAAACCCTTGATGGCAACATCGTAACTTACGGCGACGTTTATCATCAAAACGAAGTCGAACAATCCACCTACAACTTCGAATACAGCGATGCCGATTGGCTCTTGCACCAATTCAACGACTATGAAGAACAAGCCAAACGCCTGCTTGCAGTTGAAGACACCAGTCTTGCCCTGCCTGCTTACGAGCTTGTACTCAAAGCCGGTCATACGTTCAACCTCTTGGATGCACGCGGTGCCATTTCCGTTACCGAACGTGCAACCTATATTGGCCGTATTCGTGCACTGAGCCGTATCGTTGCACAAAAATTCGTTGAAAGCCGCGAAAAACTGGGCTTCCCATTGCTTAAGAACCAATAAGCCCGCACATGCTTACTACGCCGCCCTTTGATACATTCAAGTGGCGGCGTTTCTATTTTCAGACGGCCTTGACGTCGATGCCATCGCAAACACTTCCTGCCTGCTTTCAGGTAAAATAAGCCCTTTATTACATAAGCCGTCTGAAAACATGAGTTCATCCTCTTCTGCAAAAACTCCCTTTTTCTTACTTTCCCTCGTTGCCATCATTCTTGACCAACTGAGCAAATGGGAAATCTTGAAACACTTTACCGAAGGCGAACGCCTCAATATCATTCCAGACTTTTTTGACCTGACCCTTGCCTATAATCCAGGCGCGGCATTCAGTTTTTTGGCCGACCAAGGTGGCTGGCAAAAATTCTTCTTTTTAGGTCTGGCCGTCGTTATCAGCCTGTATTTGACCCGTGCCATCTGGCGTGATGAGTTTGGCCGCTGGGGCAAACTGGGGGCTGCCATGATTATCGGCGGCGCGATTGGCAATGTGGTTGACCGTCTGATTCACGGCCACGTTGTCGATTTTCTGCTTTTCTATTGGCAAAACTGGTTTTACCCAGCATTTAACATTGCCGACAGCTTTATCTGCGTTGGCGCAGTTTGCTTGGTATTAGATGGTTTGCTGCACAAAAAAACACCTTCAAACGACACAAAGGCCGTCTGAAAACGGAACACACATGACTCAAAAAACCATTATCCTTGCCAATCCCCGCGGCTTCTGTGCCGGTGTTGACCGTGCCATCAGCATTGTTGAACGTGCAATCGAAGAATTCGGTGCACCTATTTACGTCCGCCATGAAGTTGTTCACAACAAATTCGTCGTGGACAATCTGCGGGCAAAAGGTGCCGTATTTGTCGATAACTTGGCGGATGTCCCAAAGGGTGCCACACTGATTTACTCTGCTCACGGCGTATCCAAAGCCGTACAGGAAGAAGCGGCGCAACGTGGTTTCCGCGTTTTTGATGCTACCTGCCCTCTGGTAACCAAAGTCCATAAAGAAGTAGCCCGCCTTGATGAGCAAGATTACGAAATCATTATGATCGGCCACAAAGGCCACGTCGAAGTTGAAGGCACGATGGGACAATTACCCCCGGGCAAAATGTTTCTGGTTGAGACAGTGGAAGATGTGGCCGGACTGAACGTCAAAAATCCTGACAAACTTGCCTACGTCAGCCAAACCACTTTATCGGTGGATGAAACCAAAGACATCATTGCGGCCTTAAATCAACGCTTTCCCAATATCCGCAATCCGCACAAAGAAGACATCTGCTACGCTACAACCAACCGCCAAACTGCCGTTAAAGAATTGGCTGAAGAATGCGATATCGTAATTGTTGTCGGCTCGCCCAATTCTTCCAACAGCAACCGCTTGCGTGAAGTAGCCGCATTGCGCGGAGTTGATGCCTATATGGTCGATAATGCTTCCTATCTGAAAAAAGAATGGTTTGAAAACAAAACCAAAGTCGGTGTCACTGCCGGTGCATCCGCACCCGAAGTCTTGGTTCGAGAAGTATTACAAACCATTCAAGACTGGGGACATGAAACTATACGCGAAGGTGAAGGTACAGAAGAAAGCATTGTTTTTGTCTTGCCTAAAGAGTTGCGTCGCGAGGGTGAAAACAAGCAAATCCTAAATAAAGGGTAAGTTTGTTATTTACTTTATTTGAAAACTTAAGGCCGAGACCTTTGCAAAATTCCTTTTCCCCCAAACAGCCGAAATCCAAACACAGGTTTTCGGCTGTTTTCATCCAAAATCGCTTCTGATTCTACTCAAATACCCCCCTTAATCCTCTTTGAATACCTGATAATCAGGCATCCGGCCGCCTTTTAGGCAGCTACAGGCGCACTTAGCCTGTTGGCGGCTTTCAACAGATTCAAACACATCGCCTTTAGATGGCTTTGTGCACTCACTTTGCTCAGTCCGAAATAGGCTGCCCGGGCGTAGCGGAATTTACGGTGCAACGTACCAAAGCTTTGTTCGACCACATAACGGGTCTTCGACAAATATCGGTTGCGTTTGGTTTGCGCTTCCGTCAGCGGATGTTTACGGTGGGCTTTGCGCATAATGCCGTCCTGCAGTCGACGCTCTTCCAGATATTGACGGTTTTCCGCACTGTCATAGCCTTTATCGGCATAGATAGTCGTGCCTTCGGCTATCCCTTCTAGCAAAGGCGACAGATGTTTGCACTCATGGGCATTGGCGGGGGTAATGTGCAGTTTCTCGATATAGCCTTCCCCATCGGTACGGGTATGTTGTTTGTAACCGAGTTTGTAGAGGCCGTTTTTCTTTATCCAACGGGCATCGCTGTCTTTACTCGGTGTGGTTTGGCTGCTGACTTGTCCTTCTTCATCGACTTCTATGGCCTGGCGCTGTTTGCTGCCGGCGGTCTGGATAATGGTGGCGTCAATGACGGCGGCGGATGCTTTCTCTACTTTTAAGCCTTTTTCGGTCAGTTGGCGGTTGATCAGTTCCAATAATTCGGACAGGGTGTTGTCTTGCGCAAGCCAGTTGCGGTAACGGCATAAGGTGCTGTAATCGGGGATGCTCAGTTCGTCAAAACGGCAAAACAGGTTGAAATCGATGCGGGTGATGAGGCTGTGTTCGAGTTCGGGATCGGAGAGGCTGTGCCATTGTCCGAGCAGGATAGCTTTGAACATGGACAACAGGGGATAGGCGGGACGGCCGCGGTGGTCTCTAAGGTAACGGGTTCTTTGACGATTCAGGTATTGTTCGATCGGCTGCCAATCAATCACCTGATCCAACTTCAATAGTGGGAAACGGTCGATGTGTTTGGCAATCATGGCTTGTGCGGTTTGCTGGAAGAAGGTGCTCATGAGAAATCCCCTAAATGTCTTGGTGGGAATTTAGGGGATTTTGGGGAATTTTGCAAAGGTCTCAGGCCGTCTGAAAATTTTCAGACGGCCTTAAGTTTATTTTACTAATAAAAAAACCTGCCCTTAAGGCAGGTCTTTTTATACATAATCCTGATTATTTATCAGAAGTATGTTGCTGACGGCGCAAGATAGCCGGAATTTCAAAGTCATCCAGTACAGACTGGTTGCTGAAATCAGCCGCAGTCAGATTCATAGAACGGATATTGCGGTTGGTACGAACCAGGCTTTCAGCACTGCTTTGGCTTTGAGCTTGAGGCGCTTCTTCCGCACCGCGTACCAATTGTTGGGTACGGGCAGCAGCGCGCAGTTGGTTGTCAGTACCGTTTTCTTTCAAGCCGGTAGCAATAATGGTAATACGGATAGCGTCTTCGCTCATGCTCTCGTCTTCGGCAGCACCAAATTTGCATTCCACTTCAGGGTGTGCATTTTGGTTGACGATACGCATAATCTCGTTGAACTCAGACATTTTCAGGCAGCCAGGAGCAGTGGTAATGTTTACCAATACACCGCGTGCACCATCCAAAGTAACGTTATCCAAGAGCGGACTGGAGATAGCTTGATCAGTAGCCAAACGGGCACGGTCGATACCTTGCGCGAAACCTGAACCCATCATGGCGATACCGCGATTGCTCATCACGGTTTTCACGTCGGCGAAGTCCAAGTTGATCATGTCGCTAGGGCAAGTCACCACTTCGGAAATACCGGCAACCGCATCACGCAGTACATTGTCGGCCGCACGGAAAGCTTCACGCATGGTCACGTCTTCGCCCAAGGCAGTCATCAATTTGTCATTCGGGATAATAATTAGGGAATCAACGCGCTCTTTAAGCTGATCCAAACCTGCTTGAGCGATGTGTACGCGTTTGCCTTCGTAAGCAAACGGACGGGTCACAACCGCAACGGTCAGGATACCCATTTCTTTAGCGATTTCAGCCACAACAGGAGCAGAGCCGGTACCGGTACCACCACCCATACCGGTAGTAATGAACAGCATGTTCGCACCGCGGATGGCATCTTCGATGGCTTCGCGATCTTCTTGAGCAGCGGCACGGCCGATTTCAGGATTCGCACCGGCACCCAAACCGCGAGTCAGGTTTGTACCCAATTGAATGCGTTTAGCCGCATTGTTTTTAGCCAATGATTGCGCATCAGTATTGGCGCTGATGAACTCAACACCATGGATAGTGTTGGCAACCATGTTGTTGATGGCATTACAGCCGCCGCCACCCAGACCGATAACTTTAATAACAGCAGGGCTCGTTGCTGATTCTGCTACGTCGTAAACAAATTCCATTCAATAATCCTCCGCGCCCCGCTTTATAAGGACGGTTCAAAAATAACTTATTATCCGTATTATATAAGAAGTATCCAGATACTGGCAAAAATCTTCTTACCATTCGGCTGTCGGCGTTATATTTTTACTACATTTTTTAACAGAAAATATACAAGTTTTAAATTACCCACTTGGCAATTATTTAAAACCGTTTAATTTCACTTAAATATTCAGGACAAACGGTTGCTACACTGCCTGCCCTGAAACTTTTATCAGAAATTGTCTCTGAAGAATCTTTGGATTTTTTCCCACAGACCCATTTTTTTGCCTGAATCATTCAGTGCAATCGCACCGGTTCGGCTAGTTTGCTCACCCTCTTCGGCAGCATAGGCCGTCTGAAGCAGGCCGATCGCTGTTGAATAGCGTGGATTGCGGATACGCTCGGATACGCCGCCCATTTCTTGCGGAACACCGATACGCGCCGGCAGGCTGAAGACTTCTTCCGCCAACTCAACAATACCGGTCAACATAGAAGCGCCACCGGTCAAAACGATACCGGAAGTCAGCACTTCTTCTGGGAAGCCGGATCGACGCAATTCGTTCAGCGTCAATTCCAAAATTTCTTCTACGCGTGGGCCGATGATTTCAGCCAATACACGGCGTGAAATTTGACGTGATTGACGGTCGCCAACGCTAGGAACTTCAATCATTTCATCCAAGCCATCCATAGTCGGAATCGCGGCGCCGTAATGGATTTTGATGTACTCAGCGGCACTGTGCGGCGTACGCAAGGCTTGTGCCAAGTCTTTGGTAATCAAATCGCCGGCAACGGGAATAACCGCAGTATGGCGGATGGCGCCATTGGTATAAACCGCGATGTCGGTTGTACCGCCACCGATATCGATGACGCACACACCCAAATCTTTTTCGTCTTCAGTCAAAACGGCGTGACCGCTTGCCAAAGGCTGAAGCATGATTTGATCCATTTGCAGGCCGCAGCGTTGGATACATTTTTGGATATTTTGCAAAGCAGTGTTCGCACCGGTAATGATGTGTACACGGGTATCCAAACGCACGCCGCTCATACCGATAGGCTCTTTCACACCGGGTTGGTTGTCGATGATGTACTCTTGAACCACGGTATGCAAGATGTTGTGATCAGGCGGAATATTGATGGCTTTGGCCGTTTCGATGGCACGATCGATGTCGGCTTGCGATACTTCGCCATCTTTAATTTTGACCACGCCTTGTGAATTCAGGCTGCGGATATGGTTACCGGCAATACCGGTGACGACGTGGGAAATTTTGGTATCTGCCATCAGCTCGGCATCTTCTACCGCCTGACGAATGGCTTGCGCAGTGGCGTCAATATTGGTCACCATACCTGCACGCAAACCGCGTGAAGGGCTTTGACCCAAGCCAACAATGTGGATTTCGTTATCTTCCCGAATCTCACCGATTAAGGCGATGACCTTGGACGTACCAATGTCTAAGGCACTGATATATTTATTTTGTTGTTGTTCCATAATTGCTCGTTCGCTATGTTGTCTGACTGACGGTTTGATTATTTTTGAAACAAGATTGCTTCACGTCTAATCGGCTATTCACTGTCGGAAGGGTTTTCAGACGGCCTGTAACGGACTGAAAAACCATCCTTATAACGCATATCGACATACTCGATATGACTTTGTTTTTTACGCAGCAGCGATGGCCAAATCTGGGCAAACTGCTGCAAACGTTTGATTTCGTTTTCACGCCCCAAGCGCACGGTAATGCCGTTGTTCAATACAAGCAGCCATGCCGAACGCGGCGTGTAGATCAATTCTTTGATGGTCAGTTTCAACGGACTCAAAATACCGGAAAAGTCCGCATAATGTTTGACCATGTCTTTGCCTGTCCCCTGCTGCCCTTCAAATATAGGCAGGTCCTGTTTCAGGCTTGCGGCAAACACATTGCCCTTACTGTCCACCAGGCCGCCAGCGCGCCAGTGTGCAACCGGCACGCGCTCGGTTAGGATAATTTCCACGGTTTCCGGAAAACGGCGGCGTACCATTGCCGAGTCAATCCAAGGCAACTCCTGAAAAGCGGCCTGCGCCGAATCAATATCGGCGCGGAACATATTACCCCTGATATGCTCTCGTGCAACGGTTTGCAATTCTTTGCTGGAAGCATATTTCAGCTTGCCCTGAATGGCAATCTGTTTCACAGGGAAATATTTGGAATTGTAAAGCCAAGCTATGCCCGAACCTATCAGCAGAAAGGTCATCAGCACCAATAGCCGGCGGGTCAACCGACCCAGTGCGCCTGCATCATCCCACATGAGCGGTCTTCAAAATCTCAATACATAAATCAGCAAAATCTACGCCGGTATGGCCTGCAGATTTTGGCACCAAACTGTGGCTGGTCATACCGGGCAAGGTATTGATTTCCAAGAGATACAGTTTACCGTCCGTATCTTTCAGAAAGTCCACGCGCGAACAACCTTCCGCACCAATCGCCTGCGCGCCACGCACGGCGAGTTCGCGCATCAGGTTTTCCTCCGCCTCGCTCAAATCTTCCGACGGGCATTGATAAACCGTATCATCGCGGTTGTATTTGGCTTCGTAGTCGTAAAACTCAGTAGCCGGAATAATATGAATGCTCGGCAGACCTTTGCCGTTCAATACCGGGCAAGAATACTCGCCGCCGCCGATAAAGCGTTCGGCAATGATTTCGCCCTGCAAGTGTTTCAATTCTTCGTAAACACTTTTCAGACGGCCTTTTTCCTTTACTTTTACCACACCCACGCTGCTGCCTTCAGCTGCAGGTTTCACAAACATCGGCAAGCCCAATTTCTCTTCAACAGCATTAAAGTCGCTGTCATCATGCAATACGGAAAATTCAGGAACAGGCAAACCCAAGGCCTGCCAAATTAGTTTGCAGCGGTATTTATCCATACCCAGCGCAGAAGCGGCCACGCCGCTGCCGGTGTAAGGAATACCCATCAGTTCCAACGCGCCTTGAATCGCGCCATCTTCGCCGAAAGTGCCGTGCAGAATATTGAAGGCCGTCTGAAAACCTTGTGTTTTCAACTCAGACAACGGGGTTTCTTTGGGGTCGAACGCATGGGCATCGACCCCTTTGCTTTTCAAGGCAGCCAAAATAGCAGCGCCGCTATCCAGCGAAACTTCGCGCTCGCTGGAGAAGCCACCCATCAACACGGCCACTTTGCCAAAATTCTGCATAATTTCCACTTTCTTAAATACTGATACAGGCCGTCTGAATATTATTCAGACGACCTATCTGTCCTCAAAGGCCAATATGCCTGTTTATTATGATTGTTTCGACAATTCCACCAATGCAGACGGAACGCGGTTGATGCTGCCGGCACCCATATTCAGAACTACATCGCCGTCTTGCAAAACATTCAGCAGCATTTGCGGCAGGTCGGCAACATTTTCGCAGTAAATAGGCTCAAGTTTGCCCAATACGCGGATGGCGCGCGCCAAGGCGCGGGAATCGGCTGCGGCAATCGGCTCTTCGCCTGCGGCATAAACTTCGGTCAACACCAGCGCATCAACGGTATTGAGGACTTTAGTAAAGTCTTCAAACAAATCGCGTGTACGGGTATAGCGGTGTGGTTGGAAAGCCAAGACCAAGCGTTTTTCAGGGTATGCACCGCGCGCGGCGGAAAGGGTTGCCGCCATTTCGACAGGATGGTGGCCATAATCGTCCACCAGCAAAGCGGTTCCGCCGTTTGGCAATTTGATGTCGCCATATTTTTGGAAGCGGCGGCCGACGCCTTCAAAGCCAAGCAAGCCTTTTTGGATCGCTTCAACCGATGCGCCAACTTCCAGCGCAACGCCAATAGCCGCCAACGCATTGAGGACGTTGTGGCGGCCTGGCATATTCAAAACAACCTCAAACGGCTCTTGCTCATGTCCTTTCATTTGAACATGAACGGTAAATTTCATTTGCGCGCCGATGTTTTCAATATCGGTTGCGTAGATATCGGCAGTATCGTCCAAGCCGTAAGTAGCATAAGGTTTGCTCACTTTGGGCAAAATCGCGCGGACGTGTTCGCTGTCGATACACAAAAACGCTTTGCCGTAGAACGGCATACGGTGGATGAAATCGACAAATGCCTGATGCAGTTTCTCAACGCTGTGGCCGTAAGTGTCCATGTGGTCTTCGTCGATATTGGTCACAACGGACATAATCGGGGTCAGGTACAGGAAAGAAGCATCGGATTCGTCGGCTTCTGCGACGATGTATTCGCCTTTACCCAAACGGGCGTTGGTACCTGCGGCATTGAGCTTGCCACCGATAACAAAAGTAGGGTCAAGACCTGCTGCGCCGAGAATAGAAGCGGTCAGGCTGGTTGTCGTGGTTTTGCCGTGCGTACCGGCAATGGCGATGCCGTCACGGAAGCGCATCAATTCTGCCAACATCAGCGCGCGCGGAATCACGGGAATCTGCTGCTCCAACGCGGCAACAACTTCAGGATTGTCTTTTTTAACGGCAGTAGAGGTAACAACCACATCGGCACCGTTGACATGTTCGGCAGTATGGCCGGGGTAAACTTGGATGCCGAGAGCGCTCAAATGCTCAGTAACGGCGTTACGCGCCTGATCCGAACCGGAAACTTTAAAGCCCAAATTGTGTAAAACTTCGGCAATACCGCTCATGCCGACACCGCCGATTCCGACAAAATGGATGTTGGTAACTCGATTTTTCATCATAACGTTGCGTTCCGGTTGGTTTTTAGTGCGTAAAGGCGTTATTTTAAAGGGCTATCCGCTTCTGCGCTATGCTTTTATTGTAAAGGAATTTTAACAAAAGCAATAAAGGCCGTCTGAAACGCCTTTAATCAACTTTTCAGACGGCCTTTAATCGAAGTCTGCCTGCTTATTCAGTACAGGATATGGCAATTTCCGCCACATCGTCCGCACTGTGCGGCAACGCCAAGGTACGGGCATTTTTCGCCCATTTCAGGCATTTTTCACGGTTCAATCCACCAAGGATTTCGGCTAGTTTTTCTGCCGTCAGTTGAGTTTGCGGCAACAGCAAACCAGCTTCGGCCTGCACCATAAAGCGCGCATTAGCTGTTTGATGGTCGTCCACTGCGTGCGGATACGGCACCAACAATGCACCCAAACCGGCAGCCGTCAGCTCGGCAATCGTCAGCGCGCCGGCACGACAAATCACCAAATCGGCATCGCGGTAGGCGGATACCATATCGGTAATAAATTCGACGCACTCAGCTTGCACACCCAACGCATCGTAATCCGCCTGCAGGTTGCCCAATTTATTGCGGCCGGACTGATGATACATTTGCGGACGGGCAGCCTCAGGCAACAATGCCAAAGCTTGCGGAACGGTTTTGTTCAACACATCTGCACCCAAACTGCCGCCCACCACCAAAACTTTCAGACGGCCCTGGCGGTTTTCAAAGCGTTCTTCAGGAACAGGCAATGCCGCAATATCGGCACGGACAGGGTTACCCACCAATCCGCCTTCATGTTGAAAGGCTTTGGGGAAAGCATACAGAACACGTTTTGCCCAACGCGACAGTTGGCGGTTGGACAAACCGGCTACGGCGTTTTGCTCGTGAATCACAATCGGCACACCGGAAATTTTTGCCGCCAAGCCGCCGGGGAAAGTAACGAAACCGCCAAAACCGATCACACACTCGACACGGTGTTTCTTAATAATCTGCTGCGCCGCACGGACGGTTTTATACAGCGTAAACGGCAACATCAGCTTGCGCTTAACACCGTTGCCGCGGATGCCTTTAATGGCCAGCGTTTCCAAGCGTATGCCGTATTGCGGCACGATACGCTCTTCCATCGAATCCTGACTGCCCAGCCAAATCACATGATGGCCGCGCTTTTGCAGCGACTCGGCAACCGCCAATGCAGGGAAAATATGACCGCCCGTACCGCCGGCCATCAGCATAAAAGTTTTACCGCTCATGGTTTTACTCCACCGAATAACCGCGCATTTTTTGGCGGTTTTCATAATCAATGCGCAATAACAAAGTAACGCACACCAGCATGATAAAGACAGCCGAACCGCCGTAAGACATAAACGGCAAAGTCAGGCCTTTAGTGGGTAGGATACCGATGTTTACACCGATATTGAAGAAACTTTGAATACCAATCCAAATACCGATACCGTTGGCAATGTACGCGCTGAACATTAAGCCCGAATCACGCGCCTGCTTGCCGATGGAAAACGCACGCCACACCAGCCAGCCGTAGCAGAACACCAAAACCAGCATCCCGACAAAGCCAAATTCCTCGCCGATAACGGCAAAAATAAAGTCCGTATGCGCTTCAGGCAGGTAGAAACGTTTTTCCAAACTCGCACCCAAGCCCTCGCCAAACCAGCCGCCGCGCGCAATCGCCATTAAGGAATGCGTCAGCTGATAGCCTTTACCCAAAGGGTCGCTCCAAGGGTCCAAAAACGCCGCCACACGCGCCATACGGTAAGGCGCGGCTAAAATCAACAAGCCCATACCGCTCACAACGGTCGCCACCAATACGGCAAAATACTTCCATGGGAAGCCTGCCAAAAACAGCATACCCATGGTAATCACGACAATCACGACAAACGAGCCAAAGTCCGGCTGACCCATAATCAAAACCAAACCGACCGCCACCAACATAATCGGCAGAATCAAGGTCTTAAACTTGCGGAAGCGTTCCTTTACCCTTACCCGAGCTTCACTTTTAAAAGGACTGCACACCAAATCGCCAATACCGGTAAACAAAGACGACCAACCCAAAGAATCCAAATCGCGCAACATTTCTTCACGGCGCGTAAACAGGCTGGACAAATACAAGACCGTCGCCAATTTGAAAAATTCAGTCGGTTGCAAGTTGAGTGGTCCGATATGAATCCAGCGTGTCGCGCCGTTAATCTCGCGGCCGACAAACAAAACCAGCAACAACAGCAAACCCGAAACAGCAAAATAAAACGGAATAATCCGCCGCCAGAAGCTCATTTTCAGCAGGAAAAGCGGCAAGCATATGGCCACCGTAAACAGGATAAACATTGCCTGCTTAGACACAAAAGAAAACTGGCTACCCCCTTCAGATGCCGCATACGCAATAGAAGCCGAATAAATCATAATCAGGCTGAAGACCGTCATTAAGACGACCATCCACAAGAGAGAAACATCAAACTTCCGACCATCGCGCGCAATCGGCCGGTCAAGCATTTTGGAAAGACTAATCATGAAAACATCCGTAACGGCTTGAATAAAATATTCAGACGGCCTGCTAATTGGGCAAGAGGCCGTCTGAAAAAATGAATTAACGTTATTTTAAAGGTTTATTTCCAAACCAACAATTCAGAATCTTTAAAGATGCCGGATTCCGACGTTCTTTGCGCCCTCCCCTACCCTTTGATACCGGCAAAAGGTCGTCTGAAAACGCTTTTATGTTCTCAGACAGCCTTGTATAAATCTTTTCTTCAGGAAAATAGGCTACTTTTTATCAAATGCAAACCCTAAGCCAACTGCGGTATTTCCGCCCACGGCTGTATCTGTTCCAACTGCGCGGCGAGGCTAAGCAGCGTGTCTTCGCGTCCGTGAGCGGCGGCAAACTGAGTACCGATGGGCAGCCCGTTATGCCGGTAAAGCGGCACGCTCATGGCGGGGTTGCCGCTCATGTTCAGCGGCGACGTATAACCGACGTATTGCAGCGCGGCGGCGGCTTCTTTTTCTAAAAACGGGTTGTTTTTCAACAGAAAACCCAAGCGCAGCGTGCCAAACAGCAGGCGCATGGCTTTTTGCGCGGCGGGTGGCGGCATCATCTCGCCGATTTTCGGCGTGGTGCGCGGGCAGACGGGCGTCATCAACACGTCGTAGCGCGTAAAAAATGCTTTGGCGGCACGTTCCTGCGCCAACATCACGTCGCGCGCCCAAGCCATTTCGCCCGCGCTGATTTGCCGCCCCTGCACAATCATTGCCCACGTTGTCGGCTCAAGCAGGCGGTGCGGCAGTTTTTGTCCGGTTTCGTATTGATATTGGTAGAACAGTTTTGCCGTTTCGCCCATGACGATGATGCGGGTGGCGCGGTTTAATTGTTCGGGCGGCGCAAAATCGGGGGTGGCTTCTTCCAATTCGTGTCCCGCGTTTTGCATCAGTTTCAAACTATGGGCGAACGCGGCTTCCGTGCCTTCGTCGTTGCCGCCGCCAAACCATGTCTGTTTCCAAAAAGCGATTTTCAGACGACCTGTTTCTTGTTTCAGTCTGTCTGCAAAACCGTTTTCGGGCGGCGGCGGGCAGGCATACAGGGCGCGGGCTTGGGTTTTGGCGGCGATGTCCAGCAAAACCGCGCTGTCGCGCACGCTGCGGGTCAACACATGGTCGCATACCAAACCTTGCCATGCCTCCGATGCGTTCGGCGCGTAACTGCTGCGGCCGCGCGTGGGTTTCAGCCCGAACACGCCGCAGTTGTGCGCGGGTAAGCGGATGGAGCCGCCGCCGTCGCTGCCGTGCGCTGCGGGGACGACGCCCGAAGCCACTGCCGCCGCCGCGCCTCCGCTGCTGCCGCCAGCGGTGTAATCCAAATGCCACGGATTGCGCGTGATGCCGTAAATTTCTATTTCGGTAACGGGATACGCGCCCCATTCGGGCGTGGTGGTTTTGCCGAACACGCGCAGCCCCGCATCGAGATAGGCTTGGGTCAAATCGCTGTTTTGCTTAGCAATGTAATGCTGCATCATGCGCGAACCCGACCATGTCGGCGCGCCTTCCCAATCCGCCAGCAGGTCTTTGAGCAAAAACGGCACGCCCGCCAGCGGCGTATCGGCATTTTCAGACGACCCCTGCCACGCCGCCGCGCGTTCGCGCAAATCGTGCGCCAACAGATTGAGCTTGGGATTGACTTCGTCCAAGCGGTTTAAAGCAGCCTGCAACACTTCATCAGCGGACACTTCTTTTTTGCGGATCAGCTCTGCCAAACCGACGGCATCGTAACGGATGTAGTCTTGAAAATTCATGGGTTTTCCTTTCGGATTGATAAACACACGTTTTGTCGGTCAGGCATGGCTGCCCGCCTTTTCGCCGTTTGCCCGCATAGGCAATTTTTAAGAAACAGTAACACCGGATAAAGGCAAAGAACAAGTTTGCCGTTGCTGCAAAAAGGTCGTCTGAAACTGCCTTAACGTTTTCAGACGACCTTTGAGGCAATGACGCACAAGGTTTACGGCAGAATCTCAATTTCCGCATTGTGTTTCACGCTGCGGTAGAGTTCGTCGATTTCCTCGTCCGTTACCGCGATGCAGCCGTTGGTCCAGTCTTTTTGCAGGTGTTTTTTGCCGATAAAACCCCAGCCGTTTTTCATGCCGTGGATTTTAATCAGCCCGCCCGGACTTTTGCCTTGTGCCGCCGCGTAGGCTTTGTCGGCTTCGTTGGGGTAGGAAACGCCGAGGTTTTTATGATAGCCGCTGTTGGGATTACGTTCATTGATGCGGTACTTCCCTTCGGGCGTTTTGCCGTCGCCTTCAAACTGTTTATGCCCGACCGGTTGCTTGCCCAACGAAATGGGATAGATTTTCAGCAACTTGCCTTGCGAGTACGCCGACATGGTGCGTTTGCTTTTATACACGACCAATCTGTCGATAACCGCATTTTCAGGCAACGGCGCTTCGCTTGGCGTGGTAACAGTTGTCGTGGAACGAATCGGCGCGACAAACCAAAACACCGAAGCGGCGACAGCCAAAAGCACAGCTGCCGCCACGCCGATTTTCAACCCGACTTTCATCTTTCAGACGGCCTTACAAAGCCTTAAACGCTTCAATAAACACTTCCGAACGGTGCGCATAGCCTTTAAACATATCAAAGCTCGCACAAGCTGGGCTGAGCAACACGATATCACCCGCTTCGGCTTGGGCGTATGCCGTCTGAACCGCTTCTTCCAAAGTGGCGCAGTCGGTCATATTCAGACCGCAGCCGTCCAAATCGCGGCGGATTTGCGGCGCATCGACGCCGATCAGGAACACGCCTTTTGCCTTGCCGGCAAGCGTGTCGCGCAGGGGCGTGAAGTCCTGCCCTTTGCCCATACCGCCCAAAATCACGAAGAGCGGATTTTGCAAACCGGCAATCGCGGCGGCGGTCGCGCCGACGTTCGTGCCTTTGCTGTCGTCGATGAACACCACGCCGTTTTTCTCGCCGATTTTTTCCACGCGGTGCGGCAGGCCTTGGAAGGTTTTGACGTGTTCGAGCAACTCGTCTCGTGGCAAGCCAATGGCCTCACACAAAGCAACGACAGCCATGACGTTGGCAGCGTTGTGCAAGCCTTGCAGCGGAATGTCTTGCGTAGCAATCAAATCTTCATTACCTTGTTTCAGGTGGCCTGTCTCGCGCTCCAACCAAAAATCGGCTTTATGTTCCAACGAAAACCATTTCACCTCGCGCCCGGCGCGTTTCATGGCGTGGCAGAACACATCGTCCGCATTCAAAACCTGCACGCCATCGCCACGGAAAATCTTATCCTTGGTATGCGCGTAATCGAGCAAGTCGTCGTAGCGGTCGAGATGGTCTTCGGAAATGTTCAGCACCGTCGCCGCAGTCGGGCGCAGGCTTTCAGTGTTTTCGAGTTGGAAGCTGGAAAGCTCCAACACCCACACGTCCGCCTTTTTGCCTTCGCGCTGCAATTCCGCTTCCAAAACCGGCGTGCCGATATTGCCCGCGATGACAGTATCCAGCCCGCACTTGATGCAGAGATAGCCGACCAAGCTCGTTACCGTGGTTTTGCCGTTGCTACCCGTGATCGCAATCACCTTGTCGCCGCGGCGGTTCACAATATCCGCCAGCAATTCGATGTCGCCCAACACGCGCCCGCCGTTTTGCTTGAACGCCTCAATATCCGGCTGCCGCTCGCTGATGCCGGGACTGAGCGCCAAAATATCGAAACCGTTGTTCAGCGCATCTTTCAGATGGCCCGTGTAAAACACCAGCCCGTCAAACATCTTACCGATTTGCGACACGCGCTCAGCTTTCAGCTCCGCATCATACGCAGCCACCTCCGCACCGTTTTTGCGCAGATAGGCAATCATGGAAATACCCGTACCACCAAGCCCGGCAACGAGGATTTTTTTATTTTGAAAAGTCATTTTGGTTTTGTCCTAAGTTTTTTCAGACGATGTTTTATTTCTTTCTCGGTTTTGCCTGACGATAGCCGTTACCGACATTTTTACCTGTATTGATACAAATGCGCCCTTCACATATGTAGGCATCCGACTCAGCAAATGCTTTGGCAGTTTCAATGGCATGTTCATAACTCTCCAATTCCGCACGCCTATCAGCCAAATCAACAACCGTATATCGCACCACCACAAACAATATAATGACAGCAATAGCTAATACTACGCCTATGCCGATATACCAGCTTTTGATAATTTTATTGAGTTTTCCCACTTCACGATTTAATTCATCAACTGCCTTCTTATACCCTTCACTTGCTAAGCCCAACGACTGCTCAGTTTCTTGACGGATAGTTTTCCCTGCATTGTCAACTATATTACCAACCTGTCGTCTGAATCGGTCAGACTCCTCCGACAAAGCACGCTGTTGCTCATTAATTCGGCCATCAATTTTTCGCCCCTGTTCGATAACGTCCGCCCGCAACATTACCAACACCTTTATAGCCTCATCAAATTTCTTATCGTCCATTTAAACCTTCCCCAATATACGGATTTAAAGCGTTCTGACCATTGCACGGCTTGAATGTACCAACTCCTGTTGCCGCTCCAATTCCTGCTGTTCTTTATATTCAGCCAACAGATTTTCTCCCTGCCTCAGCATACGCTGACCTTCTTCCGACTGCGCCAGACTTTTACCTAACATATCTAACTGACTGCTGTCCGCAGACAAAACTGCAGCGTATAAATCACTACCGTTCAAATTATTCCAGTCAGGCAAATTATAGTTGAAAGAGGACTCATCTTGAATTTGTTTGATAGGCTCTCCATTTATATCAGTAACCGTCTCACTTTCCACTGGCAAACCACGCTCATCTTGACGCAAATAATCAGTATTTACCGTCTTGATAGTTTCATTTTTTTCGTCGTAAGTTTTGACTGTTTTACCTATAAGGTTGCCATCTTGGTCGTAATGATTGGTTTGAGAATTGATGGGATTAGGTACAGAAACAAACATTGACTCACCGATATAATCAGGTCTTATTGGCTCATTATGAAATTTACTGACTATTTCGTTGGACATCGTTACAGCCAAATATTCAGGAGCGTTATAAAATTTATGTTTCTCGTCACCTGATGCAAAAGGCTTATTATAACTGTCCATTTCAACATCAGATTTTGCCAAATTAGGATCAGTTGCATGAACCAACTCATGAAACAAAACATTAGCAGCAGATTGGACTCCTAATGAAACTTTTTTCCCATTAATTTCAGAAAAAATCTCTGCCGATTGATTAGGGTTCCAAAAGATAATCCCATCAGTATTATTGGGTCTTAGTGGATAAAAAGTGTTATCTCCCTCTTTAAAGATTACGATATGAACACCCATATCAGAAGCCTTTTGAATCAGTGAATTAGCTTTTTCATTTTGCTGCAAATATTGCAAAGCCAAGTCTAATTTTTTGACATCATCCAAATCCGCAGGCATTAAAGCATTGACTTTTGTTTTATCAAACTCTTTCGACTTATTACTGTAAGCGTTATTTTCTATTAAAACTCTCCCAAAAGTTTCCTTATTTTGCACACTGGCAACAAAACCTTTTTTATTAAAATCCACACTGCTTGTCATAAATAGCTCCAACCTAAATTAATTATTTTAGGATATTTTGATTTGGATCGATCATATTAAATAACTCTTTTAATCCTTTTGAATCCAATAAAATCAAAAATCTCTCATCATTCTTAATAATTTTACTGAATAAAAAAGCTTCTCCCACTGCTGCCTCTCGAGTAAGTATTTGGACAGAATGGGTGTTATACTTAATTTCAATCAATATCAAATATACTGAATCAAATTGATCATAGGGATTTAATGTACTTTTAATTCTATTAAAACCAGAGAAAAAATGAGAATAGTCTTTTGGTTCTAAACGGTAATGGACAGATTTTGTACCAAATAAGTCTTTATAACCCAAACCTTCCCCTACTCTTTGTTTAATTTGCTCAGCAGTAGAAATGGGTGAAAATGATTCAACAAATCCATAAAGAGCATATACGTCGATAGATTTAACACCCTCACTAGGAATTTGTATCACCTCATCTAATTTTTTTGCATTCTTAGCAAAATAAGTATTCATATTCATATTATGCAACTCCTGTTTTTTCGAAATGTTCACATCTTTTACCAAAGTTTCTGTTTGGCAAGCTGATAATGTTATACAAAAACTAATTCCAAGTAGAAATCTCAACATAACTATCCTTTCTTATATCTTTTCCACAATTTTAAAAATATACGTAACTGGAACTTTAGAAATTTCCTCTCTATTCAATTCAGCATTTTACCTACTAATCTTAGACCACGATAACTACACATTCGTTTTCACAGCCTTTGATAAAAAACGACTTTGCCGTTTTAGGACTGGTAAGGAAAGAATGGTTATATACCTGCTGTCTAAATAAACCATGACCATAGCTCGGATTCTTGAATCTGAAATTTTAATATTCCCACGACAAGAGAAATAGAAACAGCGGCAATATCGGATGTTTTATCGGATACAAGTACCCTATTTACATCGAAACATGGTTTTCAGACGACCTCAAACGTTGTCTGAAAAGCAAATTCTATCCCTATTACCGCAAGACGGCTATTTCATTCCCCCCTCGGAATCCGCTCCCCACTGACGTACCAGTTCGCAAAACGCCTGCGCGTATCCTGCGTCGTGTTTTTGTTTGGCACGGATAAAGTTTTGGATGCGGGCGTAGTCGTGCAGGAAGGCGCGACAGCGGACAAGACGGTAGGCGTTTTCTTCGAGGAGTCCGTGCAACAGGGCTTCGGCGGCGGTGTTGCGCGCTTCGACGAGGGTTGTGAGGCTGTGACTGCCTTGCAGGTAGCCGTGCAGCAGGTTTTGTGCAGCGGGATTTTGGGAAACGGTATAGCTTTCTATGCCGCCGTCGGCGCGACTGCGGATGCTGAGGTTACCTGAAAGTCCGTGTTTTTTGAAATATGCGGCAATGTCAGCATAATCGGCCAAATCGGTATCGGACTGCATTGCCGCCTGCCCGAGCCACTGTCGTGCGTTGTACAGGTGCGGGTCGGCGTTTTCGGTTTCGATAAAGCGCAGGGTGAAGTTGTCGAAAGTCTGACGGGCGGAATGTTTGGTGTTGCGGTAGCCGGTTATGGCGACGATGGCGGCGATGGTGATGGAAATGACGGCGGTCAAATCGGCAAGGGCTAGAGTTTCGGTAATCTGCATGGCAGTGTCCTGGGATATATAGGTTGGAATAAGGAAGCCGTTTTTCAGACGGCCTTATGCTTCAAAATAACCGTCCACGCCGTATTGCTTTAAGACGTTTTTCAGTTCGGGGATGCGGATGGTGGGATCGACCGCCATCGGCGGCATGGGCGGTTCTACGCCTTCTTCGTTTTGGTTGCGCATCCAGTCCGCCATCGCAAAAATACGGATGAGGACTGGCTCGGCGAGGTCTTTGCTGATTTCCAGTTCGTTCATGGCTTGGGCGAAGCAGGCGACCCATTCGTCGCGTACCTGCATATTCACGGCAAAGGGCATGTGGCGCGCCCGCAGCATGGGATGGCCGTATTTCTGCTCGAACAAGGGTGGGCCGCCTAGCCAGCCGCTGAAAAATTCGTAGAGTTTTTCGCGAATCAGCGTCATGTCTTCGCCGTGCATTTGGCGCAAGGCTTGGTATTGCGGCTCGAGTTCCATCAAGTCGTAGAAACGGTCGGTCAGGGTGCGGATGCCGGTTGCGCCGCCAAAAGATTGGTACATGTTTGGGGACTTTCTGTGTGGATTATTGCGGGATTTATTTTGAGACGTAGGATTCAGGCAAGCATGCTTACCTTACATAATGGCCGTCTGAAACTTTCAGACGGCCTTTGGAGATTTAGCGGATTTTAAGGGTACTTAAACCAATCAGCACCAAGACAATGGTAATGATCCAGAAACGGACGACGACTTGGGTTTCTTTCCAGCCTTTTTGTTCGTAATGGTGATGAATCGGCGCCATCAGGAAGATGCGTTTTTTGGTGCGTTTGTACCAACCGACTTGCAACATAACGGAAATGGCTTCAACAACAAACAGGCCACCCATGATGACGAGGACAAATTCTTGTCGGATGATGACGGCAACGGTACCGAGTGCCGCACCGAGCGCGAGCGCGCCGACGTCGCCCATAAAGACTTGTGCCGGATAGGCGTTAAACCACAAAAAACCGAGACACGCACCACACATGGCGGTACAGAAAATCACCACTTCGTTTGCGCCGGCAACGTAAGGTAATTGCAGGTATTGGGCAAATTGGGAGTGGCCGCTGGCATAAGCAAAAATGGCAAGACCGGCTGCAACAAGTACAACGGGGAATGCGGCCAGACCGTCCAAACCGTCGGTCAGGTTAACGGCATTGGATGTGCCGACGATGGTCAGGTAGGACAATACCAAGAAGCCGACTACACCAAGCGGCAAGGCAACTTGTTTGAAGAAGGGAACAATCAGGATATTGTTGGCAGAGTTTGTCGCAAGGTAGAACAACGCCAAACCGGCGATGATGGCAACGCTGGACTGCCACACCATTTTAAATTTGGCAGACACGCCGTTAGGATCTTTATAAACCACTTTACGCCAGTCGTCGTAAAAACCGAGTGCGCCGGTAGCAAGCAAGACGCCTAAGAGAATCCAGATATAAGGATTTGCCCAGTTGCCCCACAAGATTGTGGACACGGTTATGGCGGTCAAAATCAGCGATCCGCCCATGGTTGGCGTACCGTTTTTGATCAGGTGGGTTTGAGGGCCGTCGGTACGGACGGCTTGGCCGACTTTAAGCGCAGTCAGCTTGCGGATGGTCCATGGACCAAGCAATAGGGAAAACGCCAAAGCAGTCAAAGCCGCCATAACGGCGCGGAATGTGGTGTATTGAAAAATATTCAGGCCGGTTAACCAGTTACTGAAATGTGCGAGCCATAAAAACATGGGGCTTCCTTTTTTGTTTTTGTTGTTACAGCGGGCTTATCGCCCAATTAAAAATTAATCGGTATGCCGTCTGAAATTTCAGACGGCCTTATTGAGTAAGATTATTTCTCTACCACGCAAATCGGATAGTTTCCGGGATTCTTTCCGCCGCCCAAATCCAAGCAGGTATCTTCATAGATAAATGCCTGTACTTTCATTCCGGCATAAAACGCGGCAATCAGCAAACCAGTCAATAGTAAAATCTTTTTCATATTTCAGACGGCCTTTTACGCAGTTGTTGTTGCCAACGCCTCGACTACTTCTTCCATCTTCATAAAGCGCGAGCCTTTGACCAATACAGTAGCGCGTTCAGGCAAGTCGTGGCTCAACACTTGAATCAGCGGATCTTTGTCAGCAAACCATAAACCTTCCGCGCCAAACGTTTCCGCTGCTTCAACGCTGTTGTCGCCGACAAAATATGCGGCCTCGATGCCTTTATCCCGTGCATACGCACCAACTTCGGCGTGCATGGCAGCGGCTTCATCCTCACCCAATTCGCCCATGTCGCCCATCACAAAAATACGCGGCGCAGGCATAGCGGCGAGCACATCAATGGCAGCTTTCATGCTGTCGGGGTTGGCATTATAAGTATCGTCAATCAAAGTCGCGCCTTTAATGCCTTGCTTGATATTCAGACGGCCTTTGATATTACTGAAATTTTTCAGGCCGTCTGAAACTTCGGCAAGACTCAAATCTGCCGCCAAAGCCAGAGCAGCCGCCGCTACGGCATTATGCACATTGTGTCGGCCGGGGACTGGCAACACCACGGCAACACGTTCATTGCCACGCACCAAATCAAATTCGCAGAACAACGGTTTCAACTCAATATTTTCTGCATGGACATCGCCACTGGCAACGCCGAAAGTCTGAGCGTTCAATTGCGCAGTAGCAGCTTCAAATGTAGCGATATTGGCATCTTCACACGGAATCAGCGCAATGCCGTCTGAAAGCAAACCTTCGTAGATTTCACTTTTAGCTTTAGCAATATCGCCGACGCCATCAAAACCGCAACCGACATGCGCGCGCAAAGCGTTATTAACCAAAGCAACATTCGGACCGGCGATTCGGGTCAACAAAGACAATTCGCCAAAATGGTTCATGCCCATTTCAATGACGGCATAGCGGTGTTTTTCATTCAGTTTCAACAAAGTCAGCGGCAGGCCGATATGATTATTGAAATTACCGGCAGTCGCCAACACAGCTTCATCACCGAATCGATGACGCAATACGCCGGCCAACATCTCTTTAACCGTCGTTTTGCCGGAAGAGCCGGTAATACCAAAGACAAACGGATTCACATTTTCACGCCACGCCTTCGCCAGTTTTTGCAAAGCCGCAAGCGTATCGTCAACCTTCAACGCGCCTTTCAAAGCCGCACAATCTTCGCGCGAAACCACAACTGCCGTTGCCCCCGCTGCCAAAACATCTTCAACAAAGTCATGCGCGTCAAAGCGTTCGCCGGCAAGCGCGAAAAATACATCGCCATCCTGAATATCGCGGCTGTCTGTAACAATACGCGAAACGGGTTGATTTTCAGACGGCATCGGAAGGCCGAGCGTTTGACAGATGAAATTTAGGTCTAGTGGTTTCATGGTTTCTTTCGTTTGTTTTTTTCAAACAGGCATTTTATTGTAAAGGCATTTTACATTTTGGCAGAAGGCAGCAACTCTTCGACAAGCACCTTTAAAGCGTGCCTTCCTTCTCGATTTCTGGTACTGGGATGAGGTGCTCGGTAACATATTATTTCCTTATCACCTTCAAAAGAAAATTTTTCCAGTTTTCCCTTATTCAAGCCGTTTATGCCTTGACCCGAGCCGGACAAATCAGGAAAGCACTCCCTCCGCGCCGCTACGCCGCCGTCTCCGCTTACGAAAAGAATAATCTGTGGCTTTAAAATTTCAATTTGGGCACGCAGTAATTTACAGGAAAGTGTTTTTATATCTTCGAACCAATCCGAATGCTTAGGATGTTTAGTTTTATAGTCCACCGCAAAAATATTAGCCCATAAGATGCCTTCGTTCCCACTTCGCTTGGCAACCCTGCGGACGAAATTGAAAAATGTAGCCCCTCTTGTGTTTCTTTTTAAATCTCCAGTCAAATTCCGCCAAATAAAATCTTTGCTTAACGACATCAGTTGCCTTACATTTTCGGCATGATATTCATCAAATTTCTTACTATCGTACCAACTGCGTGTTTCTCTGCCGACAATCAAAATTTTGTGTTCTGCGCTTTCATAATGTTCAGGGACAAAGCCCAAATGGATATTGGACAATTTATTGTCCTTATTGTTAATTGCATGCAACAAATCCTGATACTCCGGCTTGTTTAAAATCTCCACATATTTCTTCAGCAAAGCTTCTTGCAAATCAATCATTTAATTTATTTCTGTAATATTAAAAAAGCCTTGTCATACCACAGTTTTACTCATGAGATACCGAGATTGAACCTGCGTATAACAGTCGGAGAACAGCATAACGAGCAAGAAGTCGTCTGAAAAAACACATCAACCTTTGAAAATACCCAAAAGCGCCTCCCTTATATTGCGCACCTTATTTATCAGACGACCTATTTGTCCTGATTAATTAACGGATACGGATTAATCGCACCGCTTGGCAGATACACGCCGTAATGCAGGTGGGCCGGTGTGGTTTTAGCGTTGCCGGTTTTACCGACATAGCCGATAACCTGCCCTTCTTTGACTCGCTCATACAGGCGGATACGGGCAAATTTATTCAGGTGGGCGTAGTAATGCCACGCACCCGGCCCTTGAATACCGATAACTTTACCGCCCAATCGGTTGCGCCCAATTTTGGTTACGATGCCGGGCGTGGTACTGCGTATCGGCGTATTTTTCTTAGCAAAAATATCCACACCTTCATGCTTGCGCCCCTGACTGCGCGCTGCACCCCAAGTGTCGTCAAAACGCTTGCCTTTAACAGGATTCGGCAGGCTTTGCTCGGCAGGAGGCTGTTGCGCCCTCAACTGCTCGATTTCGGCAGTAGGACGCGGAAGTTGTTTGGTGGCACAGCCTGCGAATAAAACCACGGCTGCACTGATTAATAAGGTTTTTGTCGGCATTTTCAGCATCAAATCGGTCTCCTTGTTGTTCAGACGGCCTTGTTAAAAAATCCTCTGAAACAAACAACTGTGATGGGTTTAATGGCTGACGTGCCGTAATGCGTGTGTCGTATTGCTTTTATTGTATAGGTTTAAATCTTTTTCAGACGGCCTTAAGGTTTCGGGCCGTCTGAATATTTGCGTTATGGCTTAACCGCGCTCTGCCAATGCTTTTTCTGCGATTTCAAAATCGGAGAAATGGTGCTTCACGCCTTGTACATCCTGATAGTTTTCATGTCCTTTACCGGCAATCAGAATGATGTCGTTCGCGGCAGCCTGTTTAACCGCATAACGGATGGCGACGGCGCGATCAACTTCGACACGCTCAGGATTAGGCACGGCAGGCAAAATATCGTTGATGATTTCTTGCGGATTTTCCAAGCGCGGATTATCGCTGGTAACCACCACTTTATCGGCACCCTGCACGGCTGCCGCGCCCATCAATGGGCGTTTGCCGCGGTCTCGGTTGCCGCCGCAACCAAATACGCACCATAAGGCCGCGCCCTGCGGTTTGATTTCCTGCAAAGTGGAGAGTGCTTTTTCCAGTGCATCGGGCGTGTGAGCATAATCGACAACGACCAAAGGTTTGCCTCTGTTCATAATGCAATCCATGCGGCCTGAGGCAGGACGGATTTTTGCCAGTGCTTCCAAAACGTTATTGAGTGGATAACCGTTGGCACACAGCAAGGCAACGCAGGCGGCGAGGTTTTGCGCGTTAAACCGTCCGAGCAGACGGGTACGGCATTTTCCTTCACCCCATAGTGTTTGGAATACGGCTTCCATGCCGTCTGAAGAAGCGGTGAAATCGGTAATGCGGATATCGGCGTGTTCACTGAAGCCGTAGCCGTAAACGGCTAAATCGGGACAGTCTTTTTTCAGACGGCCTGCGAGTTCCGCACCGTATTCATCATCGACATTGATGATGGCGTGTTGCAGACCATGCCAGTAGAACAGGCGCGATTTGATGGCACCGTAGGCTTCCATGGTACCGTGATAATCGAGGTGGTCGCGGGTGAGATTAGTGAAGATTGCACTGCAAAACGGCACGCCGTTGACGCGTGATTGGTCAAGGCCGTGGCTGGAAACTTCCATCGCGGCGGCTGTTGCGCCTTGCTGGCGGAAGCGGTAGAGCAGGGTTTGAACATCGACAGGAGCAGGAGTGGTATGCGTGGTCTCTTCCAATGCGCCCCAAAAACCGTTGCCGACTGTGCCGATAATGGCGGTTTTTTCGCCCAACAGATCGGCAGCTTGCGCCAGCCATTGTGTGATAGAGGTTTTGCCGTTGGTACCGGTTACACCCCAGACCTTAAGGCCGTCTGAAACATTGCCGTAAACCTGTGCCGCCAACATACCGGCGCGATGTTTTAAATCTTTGATGCCTTGATTGGGAACGTTCCATTCGGGATTCCATGTGAATTTGCCATCATCATCCCAAAAAACAAAGGTTGCACCGTTGGCGATGGCGGCAGGAATATAGCTACGGCCGTCTGTATATTCGCCCTGGCAGGCAACGAAAATGTCACCCTGTTTAATTTGTCGGCTGTCTGAATGCAACAAACGCCCTGCTGCGTTTTCACACAGCAGAGGCGGAAAGTTGGTTTCAGCCAAGGGGGTTAACTTGCTGAACATAAACAATATCTCTTTGATTGTTTGGATTATGACGGTACTTTGACAGTAGCGGTATTACTTAAAGGCTTGGTCGGGGAAACGCCCAAGATGTTCAAGCTTCCGCTCATGACTTCTTTGAATACAGGACCGGCAACCACGCCGCCGTAATAGCCGTTGGCAGTCGGTTCGTCGATGGTAACGGCCACAATCACGCGTGGATTTTTAGCCGGGGCAAAACCGATGAATGTACCGACGTGTTTGTTGTCTACATAGCGACCATTGACCAGTTTACGCGCCGTACCGGTTTTCGCACCTACGTCGAAACCATCGACAGCACCGGCAGTACCGGTACCGCCGGCTTCAGTAACGGAAACCATCAGCTCGCGCACTTTTTTCGCAGTAGAGGCTTTGATCACGCGTTTGCCTTTAGGTGCAACCGCTTGTTTTTCAAAGCTGACCGGCAACAATTCGCCGTCATGGGTCAAGACAGTATAGGCACGCGCCAATTGCAATAAGCTTAATTGCAGGCCATAACCGAAAGACATGGTTGCCTGTTCGATTTTTTGCCATCTGCGCCAGCTTCTCAACAAACCTGCAGTCTCACCAGGAAAGCCTGAATGCATGCGCACGCCCACACCTAAATCGTGATAGAAATCGTACATTTCTTTAGGCGTAAACATGGCAGAAAGTTTACTGGTACCGACGTTGGAAGATTTTTGCATAATGCCGCGCACATCCAAAGTAGGATAAACGTGGGTATCTTGTACGGTAGCCGGACCGATTTTGTAAGGTAGGGTATTGAACGTATCGGTTGCATCCACTTTGCCTGAATCCAATGCTTTCGCAATGGTAAACGGCTTCATGGCAGAACCGGGTTCGATCATGTCGGTTACAGCGCGGTTGCGGCGCTGTTCGCTATTGGCTTGACCCGGTTGATTCGGATCGTAAGCCGGACTGTTGACCAACGCCAAAATTTCGCCGGTTTGCGCATCCAATACCACAACAGTACCCGCTTTGGCTTTGTGATAAGCCACAGCCTTGTTCAACTCGTCATAAGCCAACGTTTGAATACGCTGATCCAAAGACAAAATCATGTCTTGGCCGTTTTTAGGCACGCTGTTGCGTGGAGAATCGAGGCTGTCTACGATATTGCCTTTGTTGTCACGCAATACGACTTTCGCACCATCTTCACCGCGCAGGCTGTCTTCACGGGAAAGCTCCAAGCCTTCCTGGCCTTTGCCGTCAATATTGGTAAAACCGATAACGTGTGCAAACAGATTGCCCATCGGGTAATGGCGTTTCAATTCTTTTTGGAAGGCGATGCCTTTAATGCCCAATGCTTTGATTTCTTCTGCCTTCTCGTAACTGAGTTGACGTTTCAGGTAGATAAAGCCTTTGTCTTTTTTAGACAATTTATTTTTCAAAACTTCAACAGGCACATCGGCAATGGCCGACAGTTTTTCTAATTGTTCTGCAGTCGGCATTTCTTCCATACCGGAAGGCATGGCATACAATGATTCAGTAGGCGCACTCAAAGCCAATGTGGCACCATTGCGGTCGGTAATCATACCGCGTGATGCCGGCAGCGGAAGCGTACGCACAAAACGTTGGTCACCCTGATTTTTCAAAAATTCATGCTGACTGGTTTGCAGATAAACCCCGCGTACCAACAGACCGGCAAATGCCAGCGCAACAGCGCCCAGCACCAAACCGATTCGTCCGTTACTTGTCAGCGGTTTTTTCGTTTTTGTTGTTCCAGACAGCATTTGAGGTTTATATTCGTTCTTAATTAACATGTTGAACTTCTCATGACTTAGCTGCTCAGTGAGCCATCAAATCCCGTAAATCTTGCACCAATGCAAGGCTCTATTCTTATTTTTTGCGTTCCAGCATAGCCGTATTATGCGCACCCGGCGGAAGCAGATGTTGCTTTTCTGCCGCCACTTTAATCAACTTGTGGTTTGCCAGCCTAGCCTGCTCCAATTTCAAGCGCGCGTAATCCTGTTCCAACTGAATTTCCCGTTTTTGTGCCTTATCCAACTCGATAAAATGCAAACGGGACTGGTTTTGCTTAAACACTACGGCAAAGGCTGAGACCGTCACCAAAACCAGCAATAAAATATTCAACTTACCCATCTCAAACTTTCAGACGGCCTGTCAACAGGACTATCTCTTACGACAGCGTTTAGACGCCATCCCCTACTCAATAACCGAAAATTCGCCACTGCTTCGCTCCGCCACACGCAAAACTGCACTGCGTGCACGCGGATTGGCTTCAGTCTCTATCGAACCCGGTTTAATTGCTTTGCCCACAGCCTTCAAAGGCGGCTGAGGCAAATCCGCTTCCTTGACCACCGCCCAACGGGGCAATGGCTCATGTTGCGAATATTTTTTAATAAACTGCTTCACAATTCTGTCTTCCAGCGAATGGAACGCAATGACAGCCAAGCGTCCACCCTCTTTCAGACGGCCTGCAACTTGCGGCAAAACTGCCTCTACCTCTTCGAGCTCGCGGTTAATAAAGATGCGAACTGCTTGGAAGGTGCGCGTTGCAGGGTCTTGTCCGCGCTCACGAGTACGGACGTTTTGCGCCACAAGCTGCGCCAGCTTGCGGGTTGTATCGATGGGACTCTCCTCGCGTTGCGCAACAATGGCGCGCGCAATCTGGCGACTAAACCGCTCTTCACCATAATTCTTAATTACCTCGTGTAAATCCTGTTCGGATGCGGTTGCAATCCATTCTGCCGCAGACATCCCGCGAGTCGGATCCATTCGCATATCCAACGGCGCATCAAAGCGGAAACTGAATCCGCGGCTGCCATCGTCAATTTGCGGCGACGAAATCCCCAAATCAAAAAGTGCACCGTCAATCTTATCGATGCCCAATTCATCCAAGGCCGTCTGAAATGTTTCAAAACCATTGTGTACGACACTGACACGCTTATCTTGCTCTGCCAATTCATTGGCTACCGCAATCGCCTCGGGGTCTTTATCAAAAACAACCAAACGACCCTGCTCTCCCAAACGTGACAAAATCAGTCGGGAATGCCCTCCCCTACCGAACGTACCGTCCACATAAATCCCGTCTTCACAGATTGCCAACGCATCCACCGCCTCATGCAACAAGACAGTAACATGCTGATAATTTTCAACTTTACTCACAATTGCAAATCCGTTTGACTCAATTGGAAAGCCAATTCATCAGGATCGATATCCAAAGCCTGATTCATTTCCTCTTCCCAATGTTCGCGACCCCACAACTCCATACGGTTTGCACGGCCAACCAAAGTAACTTCTTTTTCAAAATCCACACGTTTGCGCAGATTCGCCGGAATCAAAACGCGTCCGGCGCTGTCCCACTCCAAAATCTCCGCATTGTGCAGCAGTAAATTCTGATACCGTTGCAAAGCTTCATTGCCGGCTACTTTCAACTTCAAAATCTGCTCGGCTTTTTCTTCCCAAACGGGCTCGGGGTACATCAATAATTTTTTTCGGGAATCCAGTGTGACCACAATTGCAGGCGTATAACGGCGCAGCAAAATATCGCGGAATTTGGCAGGAATCGCCAACCGCCCTTTACTGTCCATACTCAATTCATGAGCACCGCCAAACACATCACACCCCAAATTCGATTAAAATAAAACAGAGTGGGATCAAAAATCCCACTTTCCTAAAATATTTCGTTTTCACTTCCACGGAACACTTTTTAGGAAAAAGTAACCACTTTCACCCACTATACCCCACTAACCGACACTATAAGAAATTTTGGCAATCAGGTCAAATCAACCCCTCATCTAAAATGAAACACTAAACACTTAAAATTCAATAGGTTATATATGTAAAAATGCATGACAAATTGATATGCCAATCATTTCATATAGCATAAAACACTATATATAGTATTATTTGTGTTTTTAAAATACTACATATAGTATTTTTATACCCGATTACCACCCCTCTCACAAGGGGCTATAATATACAAACAAATTCAAATTTTTTACATTATCTAACAGTCATGAAGCCACAACTCCCCCTCCCTTCCACTGATGCACAAGCCTCTTCAGCACACCTGACCAAGCTCATAAAAAACGAAATTGAACAACATCAAAACTGGATATCCTTCTCCCGTTTTATGGAGCTTGCCCTTTACACACCTCAATACGGCTATTACAGCGGAGGCAGCCATAAAATCGGTACGGACGGCGACTTCATTACTGCCCCCACCCTCTCCCCCCTATTCGGACAAACCCTTGCCAAACAACTTGCCGAATTACTGCCGCAAACAGCAGGCAATATCTACGAATTTGGTGCAGGTACAGGTCATCTCGCTGCTACACTCTTGCAAAATCTTTCAGACGGCCTGAATCATTACTACATTATCGAGCTATCGGCAGAACTTGCAGAGAGACAACGCCAACATATTCTTGAGCACACTTCCCCTGAAGCAGCCGCCAAAGTCATCCACCTCGCCACATTACCCGAACATTTTGACGGCATCATCATCGGCAACGAAGTATTGGATGCCATGCCGGTTGAACGCTTGATTTATCAAGACGAAGGGTTTCAACAAATCGGTGTCAGCCTAGAGAATGACGAGCTAATCGAAGCCATCAGACCATTGGCTCAAGCCGAACTTACGCAAACAGCCGCCTTGTACTTCCCTCCCCTTCCTTCATACACAAGCGAGCTGCATCCTGCACAATATGCCTTTATCCAAACCCTGGCCGCCAAATTGCAGCGCGGCGGCATGATATTTATCGATTACGGCTTCGATGCCGCTCAGTATTACCACCCGCAACGTAAGGAAGGCACATTTATCGGCCACTATCGCCATTACACTATCCATAACCCATTTTTCAATATCGGCCTGACCGATTTGACTGCACACGTTAATTTCACCGATATCGCACGCGCCGGCACGAAATCAGGTTTGGACTTAATCGGCTACCTGCCCCAATCTTATTTCCTACTCAATCTCGGTATCACCAATCTGCTGGCACAAATCGGCAGCCCGGATTCGGTTGAATATATCCAAGCCGCAGCCGCAGTTCAGAAACTGATACATCAGCACGAAATGGGCGAACTTTTTAAAGTGATCGCTTTTGGCAAAGACATTGATATCGATTGGACAGGCTTCAGCCACGGCGATATTTGCCATAAGCTATAGTCTGACAACCTACTTTTTATTTTTTAAAAACAATAAGAAATAAAAAAAAACAAAATTAGCGCTTGCCAAATATTCAAAAAAAACTATAATAGCGACTTCACGAAACGGCGAATTAGCTCAGTCGGTTAGAGCAGAGGAATCATAATCCTTGTGTCCGGGGTTCGAGTCCCTGATTCGCCACCAAATTTCGGGGGTATAGCTCAGTTGGTAGAGCGCTTGCATGGCATGCAAGAGGTCAGCGGTTCGATCCCGCTTACCTCCACCACTAAACAAAAAAGCTCTTGTTAAATGCAAGAGCTTTTTTGTTTGGCTTAATTAATAACTGATTGCTCATTAATTTTGCCATTTCAATAACTAATCAATAAAGGCCGCCTGAAACATTTCAGACGGCCTTTTGTCTTTAATTACTTCACAAGCTTCAATACTTTTTTCGGTTTCTCTTCCGCAGATTCAGCTTTTTTATCTTCTGCCGCTGCAGCTTCAACAGAAGCAGGCTGATATGGTTCTACCTCAAAACCCATACCCTCTCCACTTTCACGGCCAAATATACTGACAATATGACCGACCGGAATCCAAATCTCGTGCGCTACGCCGGAAAAACGGGCAGAGAAATTGACCCATTCGTTGTCGATATTCAAGTTATGGCTGGCGGTAAGACCAATATTTAAAACAATTTCATTATCGCGCACATACTGCATCGGCACTCGGGTATGTTCATTTACCCAAGCCACGATGTGTGGTGTTTGGTTATTATCCAAACACCATTCATACAAAGCACGCAACAAATACGGTTTGGTTGAAGTTGCCATAAACCCATCCTTTAGCGGCGCATGGCTTTTTCAGCCGGCGTCAGTGCTTCAATAAAGGCTTCGCGTTGAAAAATACGTTCAGCGTATTTCAGCAAAGGCGCAGCAGATTTACCCAGTTTGATGTCGTAATAGTCCAAACGCCACAGCAGCGGAGACAAGGCAACATCAATCATGGAGAAGTCGTCACCCAAGATGTATTTGTTTTTAGTAAAAGACGGCGCCAACAGTGTCAAACCATTGCCAATGGCTTCACGCGCTTTAGCTTGTTCTTTATTGGTAGATTCAGGGTTTTCCAGCACTTGCACCAAGCTGAACAATTCTTTTTCCATACGGTACAGTACCAAACGGCCGCGACCGCGCATAACAGGATCACCCGGCATCAACTGAGGATGAGGGAAACGCTCGTCAATGTATTCGTTGATGATGTTTGATTCGTGCAAAATCAGATCACGCTCAACCAGAACCGGTACTTGGTTATACGGATTCATCAAAGCCAAGTCTTCAGGTTTATTGAACACGTCCACATCTTTGATTTCAAAATCCATGCCTTTTTCGTACAGCACAAAACGGCAGCGTTGACTGAATGGACAAGTAATACCCGAATACAATGTCATCATAATCTTTTACTCCTGATAAATCTTTTCAGACGGCCTTAAGCCTTATAAAAATTCAGACAGAATTATACAAAATTTCAAACACTTAATCCAGAAATTTCACATATCATATTGTTTATATTAAGTAATTTTAAAATTTACATTATTTTCGTATATACCAAGTTAACAAACAAAAAAGGCAAACCTGAAACAGGTTTGCCTTTTTGATTCAAAAGAATTAGTGAACGTCTTTCCAGAATTCTTTTTTCAGGAAGTAAGCCAATGGCAGCATTACCGCAAACAGGAATGCCAGAACCATGTAGCCGATGCGGTGGCGTTGCAACTGAGCAGGCTCACCCATGTACACCAAGTAGTTCACCAAGTCGCGTACATAAGTATCGTACTCTTTTTGGATCACTTTACCGTTAGGCAGGCGACGGCTTTGCAGACCGGTAGATTCCCAATACAGCTTAGGAGTCAGGTTGCCATGCTCGTCTTTAATCATAACGGGCTGACCTTTGGCATCCAACTCAACGGCTTGAACACCTTGTTGCTCCCACAATGGGTGAGGCATACTCGCACCGGCCAAAACAGTATTGTTCCAACCGTTCGGACGAGTTGGGTCTTTATAGAAGCCGCGCATATAGGCGTACAGGTAGTCTGCACCCTTAGAACGGGCAATCAGGGTCAAATCCGGCGGAGGCGCACCCAACCATTTGGAGGCATCTTTCGGATCCATTGCTGCTACCATGACATCACCAACGTTGTCTGTTGTGAACATCAGGTTTTTCTTGATTTCATCTTCAGTCAAACCGATGTCTTTCAGACGGTTGAAGCGCATACCGCTTGCAGAGTGGCAAGACAAACAGTAGTTTGTAAAGATTTGCGCACCGTGCTGCAGGCTGACTTGGTCACGCAGATCGATATCGACTTTTTCGTAGTGTCCGCCGCCGCTGGCGACGGCTGCACTCATAGGCACTGCCAGCAATAAGGCAGCAAACCAGTTTTTTAGAGTTTGTTTCATTTTCGCTGCCCTCATCAGATATTGGTTGCAAACAAGTAAGCACCGACGACGGTAATACCGACGTAAACAAAGAACATAATTTTTTGTTTAGTAGTGCTCATGGTTACGCGTTCAGGAACTGGTTTGTTGGTATCCAGTTTGGTATAGAACGGCATACCCAGGAAGAATGCAAAGTAGACGAAAGACAGGATACGTGCAACCAAAGTACGAGTATCAGTTGCTACCATTGCACCCAAAATACCCAAACCGATGAAAGCAATAATGAACAGAACCAACGCAGTTTTGAAGATTGGGCCGCGATAGCGGACAGATTTAACCTCGCCTTTATCCAACCAAGGCAACAAGGCGATCAGTACAACTGCTGCACCCATACCGATTACACCCCATACCTGAGTACCGGCAAAGGAAGGAATCGCACGCAGAATTGCGTAGAACGGAGTGAAGTACCATACCGGCGCAATGTGCGGAGGTGTTTTCAGCGCATTCGCTGCATCGAAGTTTGGCGCTTCCAAGAAGTATCCGCCACCTTCAGGTGCAAAGAACAACACAGAACAGAAGACAATCAGGAATACAACGACGCCCAAGATATCTTTAACGGTGTAGTAAGGATGGAATGGGATACCATCGCGTGGAATACCGTTTTCGTCTTTGTTTTTCTTGATTTCAACGCCATCAGGGTTGTTAGAACCCACTTCGTGCAGGGCGATGATGTGTGCCACAACCAAGCCGAGCAATACCAAAGGTACAGCGATAACGTGCAGGGCGAAGAAGCGGTTCAGAGTAACGTCGGAAACGTTGAAGTCACCGCGGATCCAAGTGGACAAATCAGGACCGATAACAGGGATGGCGGAGAACAGGTTAATAATTACCTGCGCACCCCAGAAGGACATTTGACCCCAAGGCAACAGGTAACCCATAAAGGCTTCTGCCATCAATGCCAAGAAAATCAGGGAACCGAAAATCCACACTAATTCACGAGGTTTTTTGTACGAACCGTAAATCAGACCACGGAACATGTGCAGATAAACGACGATGAAGAAGAAAGATGCGCCGGTGGAGTGCATGTAGCGGATAATCCAACCGCCGGACACGTCGCGCATGATGTACTCTACTGCGGTAAAGGCAGCAGGCAGATGGTAGGTGTTAAGGTTGCCGTCCGGTTTGTAGTTCATGGTCAGGAAAATACCGCTGACGATTTGAATTACAAGGACGAGCAGAGCCAAAGAGCCGAAGTAGTACCAGAAGTTAAAGTTCTTCGGCGCATAGTATTGAGCCAAATGCTCATTCCACATTTTAGACAGAGGGAAGCGATCGTCCATCCAGCCTAACAATGCTTTTGCTTTGCTATTGGTTTGGTTTGCCATAATTATCGTTCCTTATTTTTAGTCTTCGCCCACCAAAACAGTCGTATCGCTCAGATATTTGTAAGGCGGTACAACCAAGTTGGTCGGTGCAGGAACACCTTTATACACGCGGCCTGCCATGTCGAATTTCGAACCGTGGCAAGGGCAGAAGAAGCCGCCTTTCCAGTCTGCACCCAAATCCGCAGGGGCAACGTCGGGACGGTAAGTCGGAGAGCAACCCAGGTGGGTACAGATACCGATAGCGACGAGGAGATTCGGTTTGATCGAACGGTGCTCGTTTTTACAGTTTTCGGGCTGATGATCCACTTCGGAATTAGGATCTGTAACTGCGCCATTCAAACTTTTCAAGTCTTTGAGCTGTTGATCTGTGCGGTTGACCAGCCAGATCGGTTTGCCCTGCCATTCGGCAGTCAGCATTTGGCCTGCTTCGATTTTGCTGACATCTACTTCGACAGCAGCACCGGCAGCCTTAGCTTTTTCCGATGGGAAGAAGCTGGCCACGAAAGGCGTAGCTACGCCCAGAGCCGCCACACCGCCTGCACCGCAAGTAGCCAGTGTCAGGAAACGGCGGCGACCGTTGTTGATTTCTTGATTATCCATTATTCAGTCGTCCTAAAATTTTGGGAATACCGAGCCATTAAACAGCGTAATTCTACCTAGTTTGTTGTAATACTCAAAGCATTATTTAAAATAAGGTAAAGTTTTATGATATTTCTCAATACTCAAGCAGGGTTGTTTTCATCAAAGTGAACCACTTCGATACCGAATTTTTCTGCCACGGCATCGCCTAAGACGCGTACGCCGTAACGTTCTGTCGCGTGGTGGCCGGCACTGATAAATGCTACACCTGTTTCATTGGCAAGATGATATTGCGCTTCGGAAATTTCACCGGTCAGATACGCATCGACACCTTCGTCTACGGCCGTCTGAAAAAATCCCTGCGCACCGCCGCTGCACCAGGCAATACGTTTGATTTCGCGTTCAAGATCGCCGATAACGGTCGGCTTGCGGCCGAATACCGCCTCAATGCGTTCAGACAACTGCGCCAATGTTTGCGTGGTTTTCAGACGGCCTGTATTCAACAGATTTTGCTCGCCGAATTGTTTTTCGAGCACCCAATCGAGTTTCTCGGCCAACTGTGCGTTATTGCCTAATTGCGGGTGCGCGTCCAGCGGCAGGTGGTAGCCCACCATATTGATTTGGTGTTGCAGCAAGGTTTCAATGCGTGCTTTTTTCCAACCGGTAATCGTGACAGGCTCGCTTTTCCAAAACATGCCGTGGTGAACCAAAAGCATATCCGCCCCTGCCCTACGGCAAAATCGATTGCAGCTTTGCTGGCGGTAACCGAAGTGGCGATTTTGGCAACTTCTTCTTTGCCTTCAACCTGTAAACCATTGGGCGCATAGTCCTTAAACAGCCCGACCTGCAATGTCTCATCGCACCAAGCCAGAATTTCGCGGCGTAAAGCCATATTCCGCTCCTTATATCTATCTTCAAAAACAGCTTCGCATTCTAACCGCAAAATCTGTTTATGCCTCAAATTCTTACATTCCGATTTCAGCAATCATTCCCAACATTAATCATTTGCACATCATCATGAATTATTTTAATATACCCCACCTTACCCACAGGCCGTCTGAAAACACATGGACTCTATTATCGAATTGCGTCATCTCAAAACCTTGCTGGCTTTAGAAGAAACCGGCAGCGTTTCCCTTGCCGCCAAACGGGTTTTCCTGACCCAATCCGCCCTGTCGCACCAAATCCGCGCCTTGGAAAATTATTACGAAACGCCGTTGTTTGAACGCAAATCCACACCTTTGCGCTTCACTCCGGCCGGTATGCGCCTGCTGCAACTGGCGCGCGAGCTGTTGCCGCAGGTTGCCGCCGCCGAACGTGACCTGGTGCGGATTATCGAAGGCGAAGCCGGCGAACTCAGGCTTGCCGTCGAATGCCACACCTGCTTTGACTGGCTGATGCCTGCCATGGGCGAGTTCCGCCCGTTATGGCCGCAAGTTGAATTGGACATCGTTTCCGGTTTCCAAGCCGATCCGGTCGGGCTATTGCTGCAACACCGCGCCGACCTTGCCATCGTTTCCGAAGCCGAGCCGCTCAACGGCATCAGCTACCGCCCTCTGTTTGCCTATGAAATGGTCGGCATCTGCGCAGAAGACCACCCGCTTGCCGACAAAGACGTTTGGGAAGCAGAAGATTTTATCAACGAAACCCTGATTACTTATCCCGTCCCCGACGAAATGCTGGATTTGCCCAAAAAAGTGCTGCTGCCCAAAGGCATTAATCCGCCGCGCCGCCACAGCGAGCTGACCATCGCCATTATTCAGCTGGTTGCCAGCAAACGCGGCATCGCCGCCCTGCCCTATTGGACGGTCATGCCGTATTTGGAAAAAGGCTACGTCGTCCACCGCAAAATCACTTCAGACGGCCTGCAAAGCAAACTTTATGCCGCCATTCGTACGGAAGATGCCAACAAAGGCTATCTGGACAACTTCTGCCAAATCACGCACGACCGCTGTTTTGCCGACTTGCCGGGTTTGAGCGAATTAGAAATGTAAACTTGAAACAATCAAAAGGCCGTCTGAACAATTTTCAGACGGCCTTTTCAATATATAAAAAATTTCACTGCTCCTATTCGGACTCATCCGAACCCAAACACGCCGACAAATCGATTTCAGACGGCCATGTTTTATCAGGCGCAACCCGAATATCGAAATGCTCGCCGCGATAGTCGAAAACCAAACGCCAAGCGTGCAGAAACAGATGTTCCGCCTCATCGCCGCCATACAGCGTATCGCCCAAAATCGGACTGCCTATGCTTTTCATGGCCACGCGCAGCTGATGGGTTTTGCCGGTAAACGGTTGCAACACAAACAGGCGCAAACCAGGCTTCAGGCTTTGGCTGCTGAAACGGGTAACGGCAAAATTATCCTCGTCACGCGTCAGCTTCCATGTACCGCGCCGCGAACGCGCCATACCGCCTTTCACCCAGCCCTGCTTTTTCGCCGGCTTGTGCGTACCGAGTGCCAAATAAGTTTTACGCATGGTTTTCTCGGCAAACTGCGCCGACAAAGCCGCCGCGCTGTCGCGGTTGAGCGCAAACAGCAACAGGCCGCTGGTGGCTTTGTCCAAACGGTGAACCAGCCACACGCGCTCAACGCCGAGCTGTTGAGCCAGCGAAGCGGTCAGGCAAACATCCCCTTCCGATTCGCTGTGCACCGATACGCCGCAAGGCTTATTAATGACCACAAAGTCTTTGTGTTCAAAAACAATGTCCCACATTTCAGACGGCCTTCAACACAATACCGTCGCCAAGCAGGGTCAAAATACCCAGTAAGCAGAACAAGATACATGCGGCAATGCGCACTGCTTTGGCCGGAATTTTACGCATCAGCATTTCGCCCAAATACACGGCAGGCACAGAAGCAATCATCAAACCGACAATACTGCCGACCACGACCAGCAGGATAGATTGGTATTTTGCCGCCAAAAGAACTGTTGCAATTTGCGTTTTATCGCCGATTTCCGCCAAGAAAAACAGGACGACTGTTGCCGTAAATGCGCCGTATTTCAGCCACTTGTCGTCAGGGTCTTCGTCTTTGTCCGGCAACAGCAGCCATAATCCAACCGCAATAAAGCTGCCGCCGATCACCCATTTCATGACTTCGGGCGAAATAGCGGATGCCAGCCAGACACCGAGTGCGGCTGAAACAAGATGGTTCAACAGGGTTGCAACAAAGATACCGGCAACAATCGCGTTTTTGTGGGCAAAACGTGCTGCCAAAAAGAGCGCGAGCAATTGCGTCTTATCGCCGATTTCGGCAATGGCAACGCCCAGCGTCGAGGAGAAAAAAGCTTCCATGATTTAAGATACTCAACCGAAAAGCGGGCAAACAAAAAGCGCTGTGCATACCGCCCGCAAGGGTATGGACAACGCTTACGTCTTGCCTGTCTTCCGATAAAGCAGAGAAGATACCGCCGCCACGGCCGCACAAGCCGATTATGTTGACAACGGTTTCGGCATTGCGCCGAATGGCTACTCCCGTAAGAGTGAAGCGCGAATTGTAAGGCAATCCATGGCTTGAAGCAACAAAAAGAAAAACAAAAGGCCGTCTGAAACCTCATTCAAGCAGGTTTCAGACGGCCTTTTTCACAGCGATTAATTATCGGAGAACAAATCGCCTACTTTTTCGCCTACTTTTTCCCAAAACGATTTTTTGCGCGGGGTTTGGCTGAGATTGAGACCGGAGGAGATTTTTTCAAATTCTTCCAGCAACTCTTTCTGACGGTCGGTCAGGTTGACCGGTGTTTCAACCAAAATGTGGCAGTACAAATCGCCGGTCGAGCTGGAGCGCAGGGACTTAATGCCTTTGCCTTTCACGCGCATACGGCGGCCGGTCTGCGTTTCTTTCGGAATGTGCAGTTTGACTTTGCCGTCCAAAGTCGGCACTTCGACTTCACCGCCCAATGCGGCAATGGCAAAGCTGATTGGCAGTTCGCAATGCAGGTCCAAGCCGTTGCGTTCGAAGATTTTGTGCTGTCTTACGCGGACATTGACATACAAATCGCCTGCCGGTGCGCCGTGTTGACCCGGTTCGCCCTCGCCGCTCAAGCGGATGCGTTGACCGTCGTCGATGCCTGCCGGAATGTTGACTTCAACCGTTTTGCTGGTTTTGGTGCGGCCTTCGCCACGGCATTTGACGCAAGGATCTTTGATTTCTTTGCCTGTACCGTGACAAGTCGGACAAGTCTGCTGCATTTGGAAAATGGCTTGGCGGACGTGTACCGTACCTGAGCCGTGACAGGTCGAACAAGTCGATGCAGATGTGCCCGGTTTGGCACCTGAGCCGTGGCAGACATCACATTCTTCGTAAGTTGGAATATTGATGCGTTTTTTCACGCCTTTAGCGGCTTCTTCAAGCGAAATCTCTATGCCGACCTGCAAGTCCGCCCCGCTGTAATCCGGCTGACGGCCGCCTGCGCTGCCGCCACCACCGAACATTTGGCTGAAAATATCGGAAAAATCGAAGCCTTGCGCTCCACCGAATCCGCCTTGGCCGCCGAAACCGCCAAAGCCACCGAATCCGCCCGCACCTGCGCCCTGTTCGAACGCGGCATGGCCGTATTGGTCGTACATGGTACGTTTTTCCTTGTCGGAAAGCGTTTCATAGGCCCGCTGCACCTCTTTGAATTTTTCTTCCGCCACTTTGTCGCCGTGGTTGCGGTCGGGATGGTATTTCATCGCCAGCTTGCGGTAGGCTTTTTTAATTTCGTCGTCGGTCGCGCCGCGCGCCACGCCGAGTGTTGCATAAAAATCTTGGTTGCTCATGATAGTGATGGTTGTTGATATGTGTAAAAACTAGACCGGATATATGGGCGGATAAAGGAAAACTCAAGAGGCGTGCGGGCATGGCGATTATTGTTTTTCCGGGCGGGTGTTTTTTGACGAATCAACTCCAAACGGTATCGCCGTTTGCGGCAAAAAGGCCGTCTGAATATCTCGGACGGCCTTGGGGAAGTATCGGCAACGGATACGGGGGAATGCTTATTTAAGCTCTATTTTCGGACAGCTTCCGTCTTTTGCCTCATCAAACAGTTTCGCCGCTTTTTGACAAGCTTCAACCTGCGCTTCGCTGCTGCCCAAAGCGTTCAACTGTTTTTTCCATTGCGACAAATCCATCTCGGCCTGGGCAAGCCCGTCTTTGTCAAAATTCATTTTCGACCAACATGCCTCTTGTTTGCGAACGACGTCGGCGCACTCTGCCGGCAGGGGATTTTCTGGCGCCGAACCCATTTCCACCGGGGACACTTCCGATGCTACGGCTTCGGAAGACGGTGCGGCTGCGTCGGATGCAGGGGAAGAAGCACCAGAAGCTGCGGATGCTTGTTGCGGGGCGACAGACGCACTGTTGTCCGAGCCGCCGCATGCGGCCAGGGCAAATATCGCGCTCAGGGTAACTGCTAAGAGGTTTTTGTTCATCATGGCGATCCTTTCTTCTGTTATGGTTGAAATACAAATATTCGCCTTATTCTTATAGAAGTCTAAATCCTTGTCAAGGATACTCCGCCTTGCGGCTGCTGAAGACCGCCCATCCTGCCTGTTCCACAGGCCAATCCTTTGGGAACCTGCTATAATCCCCCCTTTGAATTCCCTCACATTTTCAAGCGAAAAACAGAATGACCATGCAAGAACATTATCAACCCGCCGCCATTGAGCCTGCGGCGCAGAAAAAATGGGACGACGCCCGTATTTTCAACGTCTCCGAAGACGCTTCCAAACCCAAATACTACTGCCTCTCCATGTTCCCCTACCCCAGCGGCAAGCTGCACATGGGGCATGTGCGCAACTACACCATCGGCGACGTATTGAGCCGCTTCAAACTCTTAAACGGCTTCAACGTCATGCAGCCTATGGGTTGGGACGCGTTCGGTATGCCTGCGGAAAATGCGGCGATGAAAAACAACGTCGCCCCTGCCGCATGGACTTACGACAACATCGAATACATGAAAACCCAGCTCAAAAGCCTGGGTTTTGCGATTGACTGGGAGCGCGAAGTCGCCACCTGCAAACCCGAATACTACCGCTGGGAACAATGGCTGTTTACCAAGCTGTTTGAAAAAGGCATCGTCTATCGCAAAAACGGCACGGTAAACTGGGACCCGGTCGACCAAACCGTCCTTGCCAACGAGCAAGTCATCGACGGGCGCGGCTGGCGTTCCGGCGCGTTGATCGAAAAACGCGAAATCCCGATGTATTACTTCAAAATCACCGATTACGCCGAAGAGCTGCTCAACGATTTGGACAAGCTGGAACACTGGCCGGAACAAGTCAAAACCATGCAGCGCAACTGGATCGGTAAATCTCGCGGTATGACCGTACGTTTCGCCGTTTCAGACGACAGCAAACAAGGCTTGGAAGGCGATTACGCGAAATTCCTGCAAGTTTATACCACCCGTCCTGACACGCTGATGGGCGCGACTTATGTTGCCGTTGCCGCCGAGCATCCGCTGGCAACCGCCGCAGCCGCCAACAAACCCGAATTGCAGGCATTTATCGCCGAATGCAAAGCCGGCTCGGTTGCCGAAGCCGATATGGCGACGATGGAGAAAAAAGGCGTGCCGACCGGCCGCTACGTCGTCAACCCGCTCAACGGCGACAAGCTGGAAGTGTGGATTGCCAACTATGTCTTATGGGGCTACGGCGACGGCGCGGTAATGGCGGTTCCGGCGCACGACGAACGCGATTTCGAGTTCGCCACCAAATACAATCTGCTGAAAAAACAAGTCATTGCCGTCGGCGACAACGCATTCGACGCAAACCAATGGCAAGAGTGGTACGGCGACAAAGAAAACGGCGTATTAGTCAACAGCGGCGACTTGGACGGCATGAATTTTCAGACGGCATTCGACGCCATTGCCGCCAAGCTGCAAAGCCAAGACGCAGGCGAACCGAAAACCCAATACCGCCTACGCGACTGGGGTATTTCGCGCCAACGCTACTGGGGCTGCCCGATTCCCATCGTCCATTGCGAAAAATGCGGCGACGTCCCCGTCCCTGCCGACCAACTGCCCGTCGTCCTGCCTGAAAACGTCGTACCCGACGGCATGGGTTCGCCTTTGGCAAAAATGCCCGAGTTTTATGAAACCACCTGCCCATGCTGCGGCGGCGCGGCAAAACGCGAAACCGACACCATGGACACCTTCATGGAATCGAGCTGGTACTTCTTCCGCTATATGTCTCCTCAATTCGCAGAAGGCATGGTATCGACTGAAGCCGCAAAATACTGGGGCTCGGTCGACCAATACATCGGCGGTATCGAACATGCCATTTTGCACCTCTTATACGCGCGCTTCTTCACCAAACTGATGCGCGACGAAGGTTTGGTCAGCGTGGACGAACCGTTTGAACGCCTGCTCACGCAAGGCATGGTTGTTTGCGAGACCTACTACCGCGAAAACGACAAAGGCGGCAAAGACTGGATCAACCCCGCCGATGTCGAGCTGACTTTTGACGACAAAGGCCGCCCCGTTTCCGCCGTCCTCAAAGCCGACGGGCTGCCCGTCGTCATCAGCGGCACGGAAAAAATGTCCAAGTCCAAAAACAACGGCGTCGATCCGCAAGAACTGATTAACGCCTACGGCGCGGACACCGCCCGCCTGTTCATGATGTTTGCCGCACCACCCGAACAGTCCCTCGAATGGAGCGACAGCGGCGTCGAAGGCGCACACCGCTTCCTGCGCCGTCTGTGGCGTACCGTTTACGAATACCTGAAACAAGGCGGCGCGGTCAAAGCGTTCGCAGGCAGCCAAGACGGTTTGTCTAAAGAACTCAAAGACCTGCGCCACAAACTGCACGCCACCACCGCCAAAGTCAGCGACGACTACGGCCGCCGCCAGCAGTTCAACACCGCCATCGCCGCCGTGATGGAACTGCTCAACCAATACGACAAAACCGACACCGGCAGCGAACAAGGCCGCGCCGTCGCCCAAGAAGTATTGGAAACCGCCGTACGCCTGTTGTGGCCCATCGTGCCGCACATCTGCGAAACCCTGTGGAGCAAATTGAACGGCGCAAAACTGTGGGAAGCAGGCTGGCCGACAGTCGATGAAGCAGCCTTGGTCAAATCCGAAATCGAAGTGATGGTTCAAGTCAACGGCAAACTGCGCGGCAAAATCACCGTTGCCGCCGACGCATCCAAAGCCGACCTCGAAGCAACCGCCCTTGCCAACGAAGGCGCAGTGAAATTCATGGAAGGCAAGCCTGCGAAGAAAATCATCGTCGTTCCCGGACGCTTGGTGAATATCGTCGTCTAAACCGCTTTTAAGGTTTAGCCATACTGATAAAGGCCGTCTGAAACTTGGTTTTCAGACGGCCTTTTATTTTGGCTTTCAATTCCAACCGTTATTTCATTTAAATGTAAGGTTTTCAATTAAATCAAAATCATAAAGATATTTTTGAAGCATCGTATTCAAATGAAAACCTTAGCTTTGATAAAAACAAGGTTTAACCGAATAAAGAAAGGCCGTCTGAAACCCTATATTCAGGTTTCAGACGGCCTTTTTTACTACCCGATTTTATTCGCCGTAATAGGCTTTGGTCAGGATTTCTTCCATATCGGCCACCATGGCGAGGCGCGGGTTGGCGGGGGTGCATTGGTCTTCGAAGGACAGCATTGCCAGTTCTTTGCGGCCGTCGATGAAGGTTTTTTCGTCGATGCCCTGCTCTTTGAACGACATTTTGATGCCGACGTTGACCGCCAGTTCATGACAGGCGTGGGCGAAGGATTCTACGCCTTCGGCAGGGGTGGCGCACGGCAGGCCTAAGGTACGGGCGATTTCCTGATATTTCAGGTCGGCTTTGTAGTAGTTGTACTTCGGCCAAGTGGCGGTTTTCTGCGGGCGCGTGCCGTTGTAGCGGATGACGTGCGGCAGCAGGATGGCGTTGGCGCGGCCGTGCGGAACGTGGTATTTGCCGCCGATTTTGTGTGCCATCGAGTGGTTGATGCCCAAGAAAGCATTGGCAAACGCCATGCCTGCGATGGTGGAGGCATTGTGCATATGCTCGCGCGCTTCAGGATCGGCCGCACCGTGTTTGTAGGAGCGTTCGAGGTATTGGAACACGAGCTTGATGGCTTGCAGGGCGAGGCCGTCTGTAAAGTCGTTCGCCAGTACGGAAACGTATGCTTCTACGGCGTGGGTCAGTACATCCAAACCGGTATCGGCGGTTACGCCTGCCGGTACGGTCATGGTAAACGCAGGATCGACAATCGAAATGGTCGGTGTCAGCGAGTAGTCGGCAATCGGATATTTTTTGTCGCCGTCGCTGATGACGGTAAACGGCGTCACTTCTGAGCCGGTACCCGATGTAGTGGGGATGCCGATAAATTTGGCTTTACGGCCCAACTCAGGGAAGCGGAAGGCGCGTTTGCGGATGTCCATGAATTTTTGCACCAAGTCTTCAAAATCGACTTGCGGCTGTTCGTAGAAGAGCCACATGGCTTTGGCCGCGTCCATTGGCGAACCGCCGCCCAGCGCGATAATGGTGTCCGGCTGGAAGCTACGCATCAAATCCGTGCCTTTATAGACGGTTTGGACGCTCGGATCGGCTTCGACATCGGTAAACAGCTGAATGGTCACTTTGTTTTTGCGTTGATGCAGTTGGTGGGTGATTTTATCGACAAAGCCCAGATCAACCATCGAACGGTCGGTCACAATCATGACTTTTTCGCAGTCTTTCATGTCTTGCAGATATTGGATGGAATCGCGTTCAAAATAGATTTTGGCGGGCACTTTGAACCATTGCATGTTGTTTCTCCGACGGCCTACTTTTTTGATGTTTAACAGATTGACTGCGCTGACGTTGCCGCCGACGGCGTTTTTACCGTAAGAGCCGCAACCGAGGGTCAGAGAAGGCAGAAAGGCGTTGTACACGTCGCCGATGCCGCCAAAAGTAGAAGGCGAATTCCAAATCACGCGCAGCGCTTTGACGCGGGAGCCGAACGTTTTGACCAATTCTTCGTCGGCGGTATGGATGGCGGCGGAGTGTCCCAAGCCGTCAAAGGCAACCATTTCTTCGGCAAACTGCAAACCCTGTTCGGTCGAATCCGCCTTAATCATGGCCAACACAGGCGAAAGTTTTTCGCGGGTCAGCGGCTCGTTCGGACCGACTTCGCGGCATTCGGCGATGATGATGTTGGTTTTTTCAGGCACTTTAAACCCGGCCTGCTCGGCAATCCATGCCGCCGGTTTGCCCACTACCGCAGAATTAAGTTTCGCGCCGCCACAGCTGGCACAATTCGCCGTTACACCGAAGATAAACTCTTCGAGCATGGCTTTTTCTTTTTTGTTGGCAAAGTACACGCCGTAAGATTTGAACTCTTCGGCCAACTCTTTGTAAATCTCTTTATCGGCAATCACCGCTTGCTCGCTGGCGCACACCATGCCGTTGTCGAAAGATTTCGACATCACAATATCGTGTGCCACCTGCTTGATGTCCGCCGTTTTTTCAACATAAGCAGGTACGTTGCCTGCCCCGACACCGAGCGCAGGTTTGCCGCAAGAATACGCGGCTTCCACCATCGCATTGCCGCCGGTCGCCAAAATCGTTGCCACGCCCGGATGCTTCATCAGCGCGGAAGTGCCTTCCATAGACGGCTTTTCAATCCACTGGATACAGTTTTCCGGCGCACCGGCCGCAATCGCCGCATCGCGCACGATACGCGCTGCATGGGCGGAACACTGCTGGGCGGACGGGTGGAATGAGAAAATAATCGGATTGCGGGTTTTCAGCGCAATCAGGGATTTGAAAATGGTGGTGGAAGTCGGATTGGTTGTCGGTACGATACCGCAGACGACCCCGACCGGATCGGCAATTTCAGTAATACCGGTTACATCGTTTTCGCTGATAACTCCCACGGTTTTCAAATCGCGCAGACGACGCACGACGTTTTCGCAGGCAAACAGGTTTTTCGTCGCCTTATCCTCAAACACACCGCGTCCCGTTTCTTCCACCGCGTGCATGGCGAGTACACCATGTTTGTCCAGCGCGGCGATAGAGGCTTTGGCCACAATAAAATCAATCTGCTCCTGATCCAGCTTAAGAAACTCATCCAACGCCCGTAAACCCTTTTCAACCAGGCTGTTTACCTCGGCTACTGCTGGGCTGACGACGTTGTCGGCTGATGCGTTCATGGTGTATCTCCTTAATAAAAGGTGGCAATAAGGTCAATAAATTTTCACTACGATAACTATAGGTAATTTAGTTACATTTTGCTTTGACCTACATCACAAACCATGATTGAACTTTTCAGACGGCCTCTTTATCATTTATTCATTTTAATTTATTGAAGTATAATGATTTTATCCTTACATAACCGAAGACGGGCATTCTTGTTCGCTTTCCCCGTATATTAAAATAAGAACAGAAAATCAATGTATCAAAATTACATACTCAAAATACAAAGGCCGTCTGAAAATATTTTTCAGACGGCCTTTGTTTGTATTTCTTTTATTGGCTGATGTCTTCCAGCGTACGGCCTTTGGTTTCTTCACCCAATACCAAGATTACCGCCACAATCAGCAGCATAACCAGCGCAAACATCATAAAGATATTACCGAAGCCGCCGCTGTTGCCCACCATCGCCGCCACTACCATGGGCGCGAGTATGCCGCCGACGCGGCCGATAGCGCCTGCCCAGCCGGATGCGAAGGCACGGAAGCGCAAGGGGTAGAGCTCTGGGGTGTAGGTGTACAAAACGCCCCATGCGCCCAAGTTGAAGAAGGACATCAGGCTGCCCCAGATCATGACTTCGGCCGCAGTTGCACTCTGCCCGAAAAACCATGCGCACACGGCGCAAGCGGCCAAAAAGCCTGCCAGCGTTGCTTTGCGGCCGATTCTTTCCACCAAAGCCGCGGCGGCAATATAGCCGGGCAGTTGCGCCACAATCATCACCAGCACATATTCAAAGGTTTTGACCACGGTATTGCCCTGCTCGACCAGCAGTTTGGGCAACCAAGTAAAAATGCCGTAATACGAAAACACGATGCCGAACCAAACCAGCCACAGCATCAGCGTACGCCGTGCAAACGGATGTTGCCACAGTTGGACGAAGCGGATGCGTTCGCGCGGTGCGGCCGGGGCGGCAACGGCTTCTGTCGGCGGCGTTATGCCCGATTGAATTTCCAGTGCGGATACCAAACGGTGCGCTTCGTTGGTTTTGCCGCGAGAAAGCAGGTAAGGCACGGATTCGGGAACGAATTTCAACACCAACGGCACATAAAACAGGGGCAAGGCGCCGAATAAAAACGCGCTGTGCCAGCCAGTTTTCGGAATAAAGAAATAAGACACCAGCGCGGCCGAGAGCCAGCCCAAGCCCCAAAAGCTTTCCAGCAATACAATAAAACGGCCGCGTACTTTCGGCGGCGCATATTCGCTGACCAGCGACACGGCGACGGGCAATTGGCCGCCCAAACCGACGCCGACAAAAAAACGGCACACCAGCAAAACCGTCAAATCAGGCGCAAGCGCGCACAAACCTGTGGCAATGCTGTACACCACCATCGTGCCGGCAAAAATGGTTTTCCGTCCGAACCTGTCCGCCAGCCAGCCGCTTAATACCGCGCCCAAGGCCATGCCGACAAAGGCAATGCTGACAATCCAACCCAACTGCGCCGGAGCCAGCGCCCAATCTTTGCCCAAAGCCGGCAATACAAACGACACCAAGCCTGTATCCATGGCATCAAACAGCCAGCCTATGCCTACCAACACCAAAAGTTTGTAATGGAAGCGGGAGGGCGGCAGATTGTGCAGCCGCGTCAGAATATCCATAACTTCTTTCCTTTATTTGTGTATTATCGAATTAGATTTTATAAATAACTGCTTGAGTTTCAGCTACAAACCTAAAAATAGAGCATTGTGTCGATTTTAACATTTATACAATATGCAAAGAATAGGAAGCGCGCGTTTTTTGGCTATTTTTGAATATCTGAATCTCGGTGATAAACCGCATACCATTTTGAAACGTTATACAAGAAATCACTTCAGGCCGTCTGAAAGTCGATGGTTTGGTTTTCAGACGGCCTGCCGTTTTTTGCAAAGGCTTCATGCTTGGGTTATGATGTTTATTTGTAATATGTAAACAGATGATTGCCTGTTTTTACATAACAGGCCGTCTGAACAACGGAGAACGATATGAATGCGGTTGTAATTGCGGTCATCATCATGCTTGTGCTGTCTTTATCGCGCGTGCATGTGGTGCTCAGCCTGGCTGTCGGCGCGTTTGTCGGCGGCTTGGTGGCCGGTATGCCTTTGGAGAATGTAACCAACGCAGCTGGAGATGTGGTGCAGCAAGGGATTATTCCTGTTTTTAACGAAGGCCTGAAAGGCGGGGCGCAAATCGCGCTGTCTTATGCCATGCTCGGCGCGTTTGCCATGGCCATCACGCATTCCGGCCTGCCGCAACAGCTCGCCGGCGTGATTATCCGCAAGCTCAACGGCGGCGAAGGTAATGCGAAAGGCGAAGGTGCGGTCAAATGGCTGCTGCTGGCGATTATTTTGTGCATGGGCGTGATGAGCCAAAACGTTGTGCCGATTCATATCGCGTTTATCCCGATGATTATTCCGCCGCTGCTGTTGGTGTTCAACCGTTTGAAGCTCGACCGCCGCTTGGTGGCTTGTGTAATTACGTTTGGCTTGGTAACGACTTATATGTTCCTGCCTTACGGTTTCGGCGCCATCTTCTTGAACGACATCATGTTGGGCAATATCCGCTCGGCAGGCATGGACACCAGCGGCATCAATGTGATGCATGCAATGGCAATTCCGGCTTTGGGCATGGTATTCGGCTTGCTGCTGGCCTTTTGGCACTACCGCAAACCGCGTATTTATCAAAACAATACCACTGACACGGAAGACAACCGTGCGGCAGTTCAACAACAAGAGCCTTCAACCTATCGCAGCTTAGTGGCAGCCGTGGCGATTGCCGTGTGTTTTGCCATTCAGCTTTTGTATGATGGTTCGCTGGTATTGGGCGCCATGTTGGGCTTTGCCGTGTTTATGATGTTGGGCGTGATGAACCGCTCCGCCGCCAGCGATGTGTTCGGCGAAGGCATCAAAATGATGGCGATGGTCGGCTTTATTATGATTGCGGCACAAGGTTTCGCCGCTGTAATGAACGCAACCGGCGAGATTCAGCCTTTGGTCGAACACAGCATGGCTTTGTTCGGCGGCAATAAAGGCATGGCCGCATTGACCATGTTGTGCGTCGGCTTGCTGGTGACCATGGGCATCGGTTCGTCTTTCTCAACTTTGCCGATTATTACCGCGATTTATGTGCCTTTGTGCATTAACTTGGGCTTCTCGCCTATGGCGACCGTCGCCATCGTCGGCACGGCCGGTGCGCTGGGCGATGCAGGCTCCCCTGCTTCCGACTCGACACTCGGCCCAACCATGGGTTTGAACGCCGACGGTCAACACGACCACATCCGCGATTCGGTTATCCCGACTTTTATCCACTACAATATCCCGCTGATGGCTGCCGGCTGGATTGCCGCGATGGTGCTGTAATATGAGCGATATTCAGGAATTGGAACACCGCGTCACGGAGCTGGAAATTCAGACGGCCTTGCAGGAAGATTTAATCGGCAGCCTGAACAACACCATCGCCAAGATGCAGCAGGCTTTGGATTTGCAGCAAGGCCAGTTGCGGCTTCTATATCAACGGATGCAGGACAAAGGTGCAAATGGCGAACGCGAACCGTACAGCCTGCGCGATGAGATTCCGCCGCATTATTGATAAACTCAAAAGGGCTTGTTGGATACATGCCCTTTTCTTTTATAACAAAGGCCGTCTGAAAGTCTATCAAGCTTTCAGACGGCCTTTTAAACAATCAAACCTTACAAACAAGCCAATTCGTTGGCCATTTGCTGCTCGACGGTTTCACGTTGACGGATAAGTTTGCATTCGCTGCCGTCAACCAATACTTCCGCCGCACGGTTGCGCGTATTGTAGTTGCTTGCCATGCTTGAGCCATACGCTCCGGCGCTGCGGATAAGCAGCAAATCCCCTTCTTCGCAGGCGATGGTGCGGTCTTTGCCGAGGAAGTCGCCGGTTTCGCAAATCGGGCCGACGATATTGGCCGTCAGAGGCTCAATGTCTTTGGTCTCGACCGCTTCGATGTGATGATAGGCATCATAAAGTGCCGGACGCATCAAATCGTTCATCGCCGCATCGACCATCACAAAGTTTTTCTCTTCGCCATGTTTGACGAATTCAACGCGCGTCAACAACGCGCCTGCATTGCCGACCAAACTGCGGCCTGGCTCAAGAACCAGTTTCAGACGGCGTGTACCCATCAGTTTTTGGACTTCTTTGGCATACGCGCCCAAATTAGGCATATTTTCATCTTGGTAAACAATACCGACACCGCCGCCCAAGTCCAAGTGTTCCAACACAATGCCTTCATCTGCCAATTGGTCAACCAAGGCCAAGATACGTTCGCAGGCTTCGACAAGCGGGCTGAGGTCGGTCAGTTGCGAGCCGATATGGCAGTCGATACCGACGATTTTCAAATGGCTTTGTCGGGAAGCATGGCGATAGGCCTCAAGCGCATCGGCATAGGCAATACCGAACTTGTTGGCTTTCAGGCCGGTGGAGATATAAGGGTGGGTTTTAGCATCGACATCGGGGTTGACGCGCAGGGAAACCGGAGCGACTTTACCCAAACGCGCGGCAACTTTCTGAATGCGGTCAATTTCGGGAATGCTCTCCATATTGAAGCATTTCACGCCTGCATTCAGTGCAAACTCGATTTCTGCTTCACTCTTACCCACACCGGAAAAAATCGTTTTCGCCGCATCGCCGCCTGCCGCCAAAACACGCGCCAACTCGCCGCCGGACACAATGTCAAAACCGCTCCCCAAAGAAGCAAAATGTTTGATAATGCTCAGGTTGCCATTCGCTTTCACTGCGTAGCAGACAAGCGGATTTAAAGCGGCAAACGCGGTTTGGTAGTTTTCAAACGCCTCGGTCAGCGCAGATTTGCTGTACACATAAAGCGGCGTACCAAACTCTTCGGCAAGGTGTGTATAAGGAAGTCGTTCGCAGAATAAGGTCATGTTTGTGAAGTCTTTTTTAATCGTTGGTTTGAATGGTCGGTTCTTTGGCCGTATCGAATTTCAAGCCGGTTTGAATCACGCCGAAGCGAGCCTTGTCGCCTTCTTTGGGCAGGTAGAGGTTGCCTTTGTAGCCGCAGGCAGAGAGCAGCAGAGCCGTTGCCGCTGCAAAAAATACGCCGTATTTCATCAGTAAAACTTTCTTCATCATTACGAATGTGGCAAGATTCGGTATCTTAAACAAAAACCACACAAAAAGCCATGATGACCGAAAGCGAATTCATCCGCATGAGCGAAGAATTGTTCGAACACATCGAAGACCAAATCGACGAAAACGGCTGGGATTTCGACTGCCAGTTTGCCGGAAACGTACTGACCATCGAAGCCGAAGACGGCACGCAAATCATCGTCAACCGCCACACGCCCAACCAAGAATTGTGGATTGCCGCCAAAAGCGGCGGCTACCATTTCGCCGAGCAAAACGGCAAATGGCTGGCAACACGCGACAGCCGCGATTTCTACGACGTTTTAAACGAAGCACTGAGCGAGGCTTCGGGCGAAGCAGTTGAGATTGCGGAATTGTGATTCAGTCTTCAAATATCCCTAGCTAAAAATCTATTTACCTCAAAGGACACCCAAATGCCCCTACTAGACAGTTTCAAAGTCGATCACACCCGTATGCACGCCCCTGCCGTACGCGTGGCAAAAACCATGACCACGCCAAAAGGCGACACCATTACCGTGTTTGACCTGCGTTTCTGCGTTCCCAACAAAGAAATCCTGCCTGAAAAAGGCATTCACACGCTGGAACACCTGTTCGCAGGCTTTATGCGCGACCACTTAAACGGCAACGGCGTTGAAATCATCGATATTTCCCCGATGGGCTGCCGTACCGGTTTCTACATGAGCCTCATCGGCACGCCCGACGAGCAAAAAGTGGCCGACGCATGGCTCGCTTCAATGCAGGATGTTTTGACCGTTCAAGACCAAAGCAAAATCCCCGAGCTGAACGAATACCAATGCGGTACCTATATGATGCACTCGCTTGCCGAAGCGCACGAAATCGCCCAAAACGTTTTGGCACGCAAAGTAGCCGTCAATAAAAACGAAGAGCTGACATTGGACGAAAGCCTGTTGAACGCTTAAATACGCTATAACAGCAAAGGCCGTCTGAAACTCTATTATGACAAGTTTCAGACGGTCTAAGACCTTTTATTCCAATTTTCAACCTTTCAGCCATAGTTTTACACCGCCTAAAAATAAGTTGGCGGTTGCTGACAGTGTACATAGTATAATTACACTTTAAACAAACAACCTGATTCTATTGCCTTTATGAAACCGTTTTTCTGCAAAACCGCCATTGCCCTCAGCCTGACCCTCCCTGCCGCCGCCAACGCTGCCGAGCATGTCTGCAATGTTGAAGGCATTACTGTTTATGCCTCATACCCACTCAATAATACCTGCCGCATAGTTGATACAAACACCACCACGGAGAGCAGCATTGTTGCAGAACCTAACGTATTCACTGAATCTGAACCAACTAATAAATCCGTTACAAATGGTTCTGCTATTCTCAACGATATGTCCGCTTTGAAAACGGTACAAACAACAGAATTTAAAGCATCTACCGCTGACTACGTTCATGCTTCTCAAGCAATGCCTGCGGTACAAACCCCAGTCGTTGTTGCTCGAAATGAAAATGGTATTCCCGCACCTATTTCCATTCCTATTGCACAAGCACGTCTAACTTCTCAAATTGATAAAAACGTTGCTGACGGCCTTGCCATTCTCAGCGATACAGCTGTTTTAGACACTGCCCCTACAATAAAGTCTGAAATTGACATTACCGACGTTCTCAACGTCATGCCTGCTACTACACAGCCTCAAACTATGGCTGATCAAACTCCAAACAATACTCCTGCCCCCATTACCATCCCTATTACGCAAAACCTTCCAACAACATCTGCGATTCAAATCCCTCAAACAATTATTCAGAATCCTGTTGTTTTACCCAAAACACCTGATAGAACTACGGCCAAACAAAATAACCAAACCGTAATTGCCTCAGATGAAGCAATCGACAAAACACCTATCAACGTTGAAACCAAGCGTAAAGGTAAAGCCTATACCAAAACCTCAACCCGACATAATGCAAAAAACACCAATACTGGTAAAACAATTGTCGCAAACACGGCTAACGAACAAACGATTAAAGCCGTTGTTGCGCCAACAGTAGAATCAAATGTACCAAATAAACCTGCTACAACGGTTTCCCCGGTAGATCAAAGCAAAACATCCGCGCAAACACCTTTCCCTAAGGCATATACACCTGCTGCTAATATTCCGTTTGATCCAAGCAATGTTTACAACGATATTAAAATTTTGCCCCATATTCCAATTACCAGCGTGACCAACACAGCCGAAGCCGCCAATCCGCGCCTCAATATTATCCTGCGCAACCGCCCAGGCAAAGCACGCGCCTCTTCATACAGCAAATACAAAGCCCCTGTTGTCCGTACTGCACCTGTGGTTACGCCGGCTCCTAAACCAAGCCCTAAAGAAACCCGCAAACAGATATTGCAGACTGAAGTGCGCAATGAACAGGCTGCTATTACCCGCCTTCAAACCCAGCTGAATGCGGCCAAACAAAAAGGCGACCAGATTAAAATCCAACAACTGACCCGTACCATCAATGCCCGTCAAGCGAATATCCGCGCTATTCAAGGCGAGATGTCTCGTTGATTGTTTTTTGATACCCAAAGGCCGTCTGAAAATATTTTCAGACGGCCTTTTTAATGGTGCAAACCTTATTTATTCAAAAGACAAATACTTTCTCTAAAATCATTTGCCGATCACACCAAAGTACATTTCTTCACATCCCTACCCTCGTGCTCCATTACTGCTTCTATCCAATCGGCGACACCTTGCCAATAATATCGCGGCTTTTCAGACGGCCTATCAGCCTGCACCCCTTCATCATTCAACACAACGGGAACACCCTGCTCTACACCGTTTTCAAGCAGAATCCAAATACTGCCCTCATGAGTATCAGTATGGGCTGCTTGATGCTCATATGCCCAGCCAACCGCAGCTTGACCGCCATTTTGCAAAGACTGCATCGCCAGTAATAATGGATGAAAGCAAGTATCCATATTATTGTCGGCAGCAACAACCAAAGTTGCACCATGCGTGCCTAACGCTTGCGCGGCATGAAAAACGGGGGAATTGTGCAGATTGGCAATGAAGTCAAACGGCATCGCGGCGTGATGGTTCAATACATTATCCGCCATTTTTTCAAACACGGATGGCGAAGAAAACGGCGTACCGAGAAAAACGGTGCAATCAGAGCGGATTTCGCTTTGTTCCTTCAGTTGCCCTGCGCCAAGCGCGGCAATCAAACTCAAGCGGCTGAGACGGCGGGTATCTATATCGCTTTGCTGCTTTAACGTTTGTTTGAGGATTTTGCCGCCGGTGTCGGCGTCCGTATCAAAACGCACAGCGGCGGTAATGCGGATATTAGGATTTACAGTTGCCATTGCCATACCAAAGATGTGTTGCTGCCGCCAAAACCAAACTGATTGGCCAAACAGAAAAAGCCGCCTTTTTGTGAAGCCGCGCACTCGGAAAAACAAATTTCCCGCCCCTGATAATCGTTGCTTCCGCCTTGTTTTAAAGCGGATAAAAGCAGGGCTGTTTCAAGGGCTGCCGTTGCGCCAAGCGTGTGTCCGATTTGCGGTTTGAACGCCATCAAGGGCGGCAGTGTACCGAATATATTTTCCAGTGCGGCCAATTCGGCGGCATCGCTGTCAGCCGTGCCGATGCCGTGTGTTTTAACGGCTGCAATGCTTTCAGGAGCGATGCCTGCAACATCCAAAGCGCGTCGCATCACTTGCTCCTGCGCTTGTCCATCGCTTTGAATCAGGTCATTACCCGTATTGGCGGCGTGTCCGATAAGTTTCAGACGGCCTGAAGAAGATTCGGGGGCGACGGAAGACAAGGCAAGTGCGGCAACACCTTCGCCTAGAATCAAACCGTTTCCGCCAAAAGGCTGATAGTGTTCGGTCAGCAAACCCAAGCTGTGAAAATGCAGCAAAGTCAGCCGGTTGAGATTTTCAATACCAAGCACAAAGGCATGCTCCGCCCCGCCGCGTAAACAATTATCTGCCTGAATCAGCGCATGGGCGGATGAAGTGCAGGCAGTAGCGAAACTGAAAATCTGCCGATTGCCGCTGCGCCGGCGCAAATCTTCGGCAAGATAAAGCAGATTGTGTTCCTCTGCCGCCCTATTGCCTGCAAGATGGCGGTTTTCATATTCGGAGATGGAATAGGAACTAGACCCGATAAACACCGGCGCATCATGCCAACTTTCAGACGGCCAGCCTGCATGTTCGGCGGCTCGGCGCAAATGTTGTTCGGCAATATCCGCAAGTTCCTTCCGCCCCAAACTGTCGCCGGCGAATGCACGAAAATAAGCAGCCTGCTGCGGCTGGTTTAAAAACGTATAAGACACCGCATTAGGCCGTCTGAAATCCGTTTGCGGATTCAAAGCAGAAGTGGCCGCCGTACCACAAACCCAACTCACGCGCCATGCTCCGTGCGAATAAACGCCGCCAAATCGCGTACGCACATCATATGTTTGCGCACCATCCGGTCGCCCTGCAGGCGCACTTGGAAATACTGTTGCAGGGCAACGCTGATTTGCAGCGCATCAAGCGAATCCAAGCCGACCGGACTGTCATCGCCAAACAAAAGCGCATCGTCGGTGAAATCATCCATATCCACATCGTCGGCCTTATCGGCCTCTTGCACGATTAACTTTTTCAATTCTGCTTCCAGCTCGTGCTCGGCCAGTGTAAAGGTGTAAGACATTTTTTAAACTCCCATTTTTATCTCATGAAGCAACAGCTCGTTTTAGCGAAACTCGCTACGCTCGTTTTCAGACGGCCTGAACTTTATGCAAAATCGCCCCAAAGCGTCTGCATGGCGGCAATAGCCGCAAGTGAGGCGGTTTCGGTACGCAACACCCGTTTACCAAGCGTAACGGATTGAAAACCGGCATCAAATGCCTGCTGCTCTTCCTTCTCCGTCCAGCCGCCTTCCGGGCCGACCATAAACACGACCTTACCGGATTGCGGCTGAACATCGCTCAGTTTTTGTGCGCGGTTCAGGCTCATTAACAGTTTGGTCGTTTCCTGCGGCAACTGTTGCAATGCCTGTGCATAAGTCGTCAGCGGTAAAACCTTCGGCACAATATTGCGGCCGCTTTGCTCACACGCAGAAACAACGATTTCCTGCCAACGCGCTACCCGCTTTTCAGCGCGTTCGCCACTCAAGCGGACGACACAGCGTTCACTGATGACCGGACGAATTTCTGCCACGCCCAATTCTACGCTTTTCTGCAAAGTGAAATCCATGCGCTCGGCGGCGGATACCGCCTGTACCAACGTAATGTTCAGCGGCGATTCGTTGTCCGTTGCCTCTTCACGCAAAATCCGCACGCTGGCGCGGCGTTTTTCTAAAACTTCGGGCAAAGCCGGATATGCCTTGCCATTGCCGTTGAACAACACGATTTCTTCCGTGTTTTTCACGCGCAATACATTCAGATGGCGTACCACATCATCGGTCAATTCGACCACGCTGTCGGGGCTTAAGGCAAAATCAACATAAAATCGGGGCATGGTTTCCTGCTTTATTCATGTATATAATTTGAACTTTCGTGAACGAAGTTGAAACACGGCGACATACACTTGCCTGCCTGATTTCAATTTCATCCACTATAATTTAAGACTTCCCGAATTTTAATCCACTGTCACGCAAAACTGCAAAAAACAAGGATACGCCGTGCTATACCGTTTACAGAAAGTCGTCCGCCACATCGCCCAAACCGAAGTCATGCCGCGTTTTCTGAACACGCCGTCACGACGCAAGGAAGACGGCTCAGTTTTGAGTGAAGCAGATTTGGCCGCACAAACCGCTTTTGCCGCCGCCCTGCCCTTATTGGAGGATTGTCCGATGTTGGGCGAGGAGATGAGCGTTCAGGAGCAAACCCGTTTGTGGAACGAACATTCAGACGGTCTGTGGATTGTCGATCCTATCGACGGCACAAACAACTTCGTCAACGGTTTGCCGCATTTTGCCGTATCCGTCGCACTGGTTAAAAACGGCCACGCCGAATTGGGCGTAATTTACAATCCGGTCAGCGGCGAATGTTTCTATGCAGAACGTGGCAAAGGCGCATTCCTCAACGGCACGCCGCTGCCGCTGCGTTCCGAAAACAAAAAACTCAACGAATCCATTGCCGGCGTAGAAATCAAATACCTGCGTTCGGGCAAACTCGCCAGCCGCATGAATACCCTCGCCCCATTCGGCACAATCCGCAGCATGGGCAGCAGCACGCTCGATTGGTGCTACCTTGCCAGCGGCCGCTACGATATTTACATCCACGGCGGACAAAAGCTGTGGGACTACGCCGCCGGCGCATTAATTTTTGAAGAAGCCGGCGGCTGCCTGACCACTTTGGAAGGCGACGATTTTTGGAGCGGCGAACATGTATTCAAGCGTTCCGTCATCGCCGCATTGCAACCCGAGCTGTTTCAGCAATGGGTGAAATGGATTCGAGAAAATCAGTAAAAATACCGTTTATCTTCAAAAAATCACGATTATCTTGCAACTTATTGAAATTATTTCACTTCTTAACAGCATTTAATACTAAAAATAGTAGAATATTAATTGCTGACACAACACCGCTCTTTCATCCCTTTTGGGCGGTGCAGCAAGTAAGACGTTTTCCCGCAATGTATTGGCCATTCATACTTCTCCCTTAGTATGAATGGTTTTTTTTATCTGCAAAAACAGCTCAGGCCGTCTGAACGTTCAGACGGCCTGTTTACATGACTATTTGAAAAACTGTCCGCAACACGCCTTAAACTTTTTGCCCGAACCGCACAAACAAGGCTGTTTCATCGTCGGCAAAGCAACGGTCGGATCAATAAAGTACCAACGCCCGTCTATTTTCACAAATGCCGACAATTCATGATGGCACTCGGTTTGCCCGTTCTCTTCAAAATACGCTTCAAACTCGACCAAAGCATGCAGCTTGCCAAACGGCACATGACGGATAACCTTCAATCCCGACCACTGCGTCTGCTTACTCCATGCAGCCAAATCCTGCTTGTCCAACAAATTCTGCTGCACAGGGACAGTCGTGTCCACGATATAGTCGATTTCCTGCAAAACATACGCGCTGTAACGCGAACGCATCAACTCTTCCGCCGTCGAGGGCGCCGCCTCACGCGCATGAAACGGTGCGCAACATTCCGTATAACCGCGCCCCGACTGGCAGGGGCAAAGTGTAGCCGTCATTCCTAATTACCCGAATAAATCCATTTCAAAATTATAACGCAAACCCGACTCAGGCCGTCTGAAAACGAGCGTAGCGAATTTGGCTAAAACGAGCGTAGCAAGTTTCACTAAAATAAGCGTAGAGAGTTTCGCCAAAATAAACGCAACAATCTGATATAATGCGCCTTTTCGATTCTGACTATCCATGATGAACATTCCCATCCAAAGCATCAGCCGCCTGTTGCCGCAAACCCAATGCCGTGAGTGCGGCTATGAAGGCTGCTTACCCTATGCGCACGCCCTGTCGGCAGGAGAAGCGCCGATAAATCTGTGCGCGCCGGGTGGGGAAACCGTCATGAAAGACATTGCCGACCTGTTGGGCAAACCCTACCTCGCGCCGGCAAAAACACAAATCAAAGCCATAGCCCTGATTGACGAGGCCGTCTGCATCGGCTGTACCGCCTGCATCCGCGCCTGCCCTGTTGATGCCATTATGGGCGCATCCAAACTGATGCACACCGTCATCAGCGACGAATGCACCGGCTGCGGCTTGTGCGTTACTCCCTGCCCCGTCGACTGCATCGACATGGTTCCCGTATCGCAGCCCTTCCTGCCGTCCGCACGCCGTTTCAGCACCTCTGCCGAACCGCGTTTTGCCGCCGCCGAACACGCGCAAAGCCGTTTTGAACGCCATACCGCGCGCAAACAGCGCGACGATGCCGAACGCAAAGCCCTACTGGCGCAACGCGAAGCCGCCGTCAAAGCCAAACAGGCCGCACAGGCACAAACCCAAATAGCCGCACCAAGCGCCGCATTCAACCCCATGGATTTGATTGCCAAAGCCATGGCCAAAGCGCAATCGCAGCAGGACAAACTCGTCTCCTCCGATAACCGCGAAGACTTCAAAGCGCGCCAAATCGAAGAAGCCAAAGAACGCGCCGAACTGCGCCGCGCCCAACGTGATGCCAAATACGGCAACGAAGCCGAAAAAGCCGCCGCTATCGAATTTCTGCGCCGCCACAAAGCCGAGCAGGAAGCGGCCAAAGAAGCGCGCTGATTTCCAAAACAACAAACCCATTCCGACCGCTTCATGCCGTCTGAAAACATTGCACGAAAACCAATAACTTTATGACCGCACAAGAATTTCCACACCAGCATACCGCCCATTGCGAAAGCGGTGTGATGTCCACCCTGCTCAAATACCATGGCCACAATTTAGACGAAGCCATGATTTTCGGCATTGCCCACGCGCTGACATTTGTCTGGATGCCGCTGATCAAATTAAACGGCATGCCGTTGGTTTCCTACCGTACCGCGCCGCGCAGCATCATCAAAAACACCTGTAAAGCATTGGGGCTGAAATTATCCGTCCGAAAATTTTCCGACGCGCAAAGCGGACAAGCCGCATTGGATGCCGCGTTATCCTCAGGCAAACTGGCCGGTTTGCAAACCTCCGTCTTTTGGCTGCCCTACTTCCCGCCGCAAATGCGCTTCCATTTCAACGCACACAATCTTTTGGTATACGGCAAAGACGGCAACGACTACCTCATCAGCGACCCCGTATTTGAAACCGTACAACGCTGCGCCGCCGAAGATTTGCAACGGGCGCGCTTTGCCAAAGGCGTATTGGCGGCAAAAGGCATGATGTACACCTTGGAAGACAACAGGCCGTCTGAAAAAATCATGGCAGACTTGCCCGCCATTATCCGCAAAGCCATACGCAAAAACGCCAAACATATGCTCGCACCGGTCTTTTTCATCGGCGTAAAAGGCATCCGCACGTTGGCAAAAAACATCGAAGCCCTACCCACTAAACGAAATGCAAAATACCAAAAGCTGTTCCTTGGCCATCTCGTGCGGATGCAGGAAGAAATCGGCACCGGCGGCGCAGGTTTCCGCTATATCTACGCCTATTTCCTCGAGCAGGCCGCCCGTATCTGCGACAACCCCGCGTTTCAGACGGCCTCGGAACAAATGACCGCCATCGGCGACCAGTGGCGGCAGTTTGCAGCGATGTGCGTGAAGCAGTGCAAAAAGCCGTCCGAAAACGGCTGCCGCGAAATCGCCGCATTTTTGCGCAAGATTGCGGACAATGAAGAAGCCTTGTGGCGGGGATTGTTGAAATAATGGGAATCACGCGGCTTAACTTAAACCGCCGCGTACAGTTTTGAAATTAGGTCGTCTGAAAACTCAAAGAAAAGATAAAAATGCGTTACTTAACTGCTCTCTTATTATTGTGTTCCGCCTTAACCCATGCCGCGCCGCCGGACGGCTTTGCCTTGGTTCATGATGCCGACGGACATACCAACTTACGCGAAAGCCCCGATTTGAATGCCAGAGTCTTGGCAAAAATCCCCAACGGCACACCGTTGAAATGTTTGGGTGATGGTGGCGAAGGCAGTTTGAGTTTCTGTACTGCCCAACTGCAACAACCTGCCGCAGAAGACTACGGTTTCATCCATTACAGCCGTCTGATATTTCCCGCCTCCGATAAAAGCTTCGCCCGACTGCGCGAACAATCCGGTCATGACGATACGCTGACTTTGTCCGGTAGCGGACAAAAGGTACACATCGTTGCCCGCCGCATCCATCCAAAACTCAGCGACTTCTCGGGCATCAACAAAGACAAATACACCGCGCGGCTCTATCGAGGCAAACCTTTCTATGGTACAGACTATGACATTCCCAAAAGCGTGTTCGCGCTTGAACGTATCACGCTAAACGGTCAAGCGGTTCCCGCTGCCGAACTGCAAGGACTCTTCTCGCCCGATTTTGCCTCCACCGCACGCGGCAGCAATGTATATCAAGGCTGGGAAGCCTATTATCGCGACAGCGATAAGACGCTTTATCTGTTCGGTAGACAAGGTTCGGACGGCGATCCCTTCGGCGTCTGCTTTATATTTAAGGACGGCAAATTCCAGCGCCGTTATTTATGGGGTGCTGCGATTTAAATATCGCTCGAAAAGGTCGTCTGAAACCATGATTCAAATCCAATCCCTCTCCCACCGTTATCCCAAAGCCGAAACTGCCGCGCTGGACAATGTGTCGTTCGATATTGCCGACGGCGAATGTTTGGGACTGCTCGGTCACAACGGTGCGGGGAAAACGACGCTGATGTCGCTTTTGGCCGGCTTGCAGGAAGTGCGGCAGGGCGAAATTTTGTTTGATGGCAAGCTGTTGCGCCTGTTGAGCCGCAGCGAACGGCAGAAAATCGGTTTGGTGCCGCAGGATTTTGCGTTTTATCCGCAGCTTTCTGTGTGGGACAACCTGCTATTTTTCGCCTCGCTTTACAAAGTGCGCGACAAGGGTCGTCTGAATGCGCTTCTAGAACAGACCGACCTGACCGCCCACAAAAACAAAGTGGCGAAGCATCTTTCGGGCGGGCTTAAACGCCGTCTGAATTTTGCCATCGGCTTGATTAACACGCCGCAACTGGTGTTCCTCGACGAAATCACGGTCGGCATCGACCCGCAGTCGCGCCGCTTTATCCTTGACAGCGTGGCGGATTTGACACGGCAAGGGGTAACGGTGGTGTACACCTCGCACTATCTGTCGGAAATCGAGCAGCTTTGCGACAAAATCGCGCTGCTGCAACACGGTAAGCTGGTGTACCACGGCGGTTTGGACGAGCTTTTAAGCACGCAAACCGGTGTCGTGCGTTTTACTGTCGATCCACCATTACTGCCTCAAATGCTGGCCGCTTTGGGTGCCAAGCAAGTGGACAGCCGCGGCATGATGGAAACGACACACGATGCCGCCGCCGTTTACGCCGCTCTGCAACAAAGCGGCGCGAAAATCCGCTACTTCCAGCAGGGACACGGTTCGCTGGAAACGTTTTACCTTGATTTCCTACGCAAAGACGAGCCAGCAACAGATAAGCAAAATCCACAATGACGACCTCCTCCCTCCTCAAAGAACTCAAACTGCTCTGCCGCGACCTGCACGGTTTGGCCGTGTTGTTTGTGATGCCCATCGCCTTCATGCTGATTATGTCGTTGGCGCTGAGCCGCGACCAAGACCCGCACACCGACAGCCGCATTGCGCTGGTCGGTGCGGCAAACGACAGCGTCAATACCGCGCTGGCCGCTGCGTTGGAAAAAGAGCAGATTCATGTCACGCGGATGTCGTCTGAAAAACTGACCGAGGCACAAAACGGTCTGCACGACAAGCGTTTCCAACTGGTGCTGCACAACCCGAACGCCGCTTCCGACAAAATCGCCGACAACAAAGCCTTGCAAATCTATGTACCGCCCGATACCGAGCCTTCATGGCTGGCGGCGGTCAAAGGCGTTTTGCAGCAGCACTACACCGAAACGCGGCTGGATGCTTATTTCGACAACAACGACGGCATCAAAATCGACAATAAAAAACTGCCCCGCGCCATCCGCAAAGACATCCAGAAAAAAGTGGATGAAAAAAACGACGAACAATTCGCCGCCGTGCGCAGCTTTTTAGATAAAAAAATGCTGGAAGAACACTATCTGAGCGCAGGCAGCGGCACGGTGGAAAAACCCAACGCCGTACAGCACAGCGTTCCCGCATGGCTGATTTTCGGTATGTTTTTCATCATGATACCGCTGTCGAACGTCATGGCGCTGGAACGCCAGACCAACACCATCACCCGCCTGCGTCTCGCCCGCGCCTCCGCGTCCGGCCTGATTGCCGCCAAACTCGTCCCCTATTTCCTGATTAACCAGCTCCAATTTGTCGGAATGTTGCTGCTCGGCCGCTACCTGCTGCCCGAAATCGGCGTGCCCGCCCTCATACTCAACGGCAGCCTTGTTCCCTACGCGCTGCTGTCCGCCGCCGTCAGCGCCGCCGCACTCGGTTACGCGCTGTTAATCAGCGTCTGCGCCAAATCTACCGAACACGCCGTCGTACTCGGCGGCGGCGGCATTATCCTGATGGCGGCAATCGGCGGCATTATGGTGCCCGCACACGTCATGCCCGAAACCATGCAGCAACTCACTTGGATTTCCCCGATGGCTTGGGGCTTGAAGGCTTTTCAAGAATTGCTGCTCAACCGCAGCGGACTGGACGGAATCGGCCGTTATCTGCTTTTATTGTCTGCATTCTCTTTTACCACGCTGACTGCTGCCGTATTGGTTTATCGTAGGCAGTTGCAGACGCAGGTAAGGTTTTAAACGTTTCTCTGCTCTAAGTAGAAAACTTATTTCTCAAAACCATTCCTATAAAACTTCAGGCCGTCTGAAAATATCTTTCAGACGGCCTGATGCTTGATGTGCTATGGATTGTTTCAATAACAAAATATACTCAACAAAATACTAAAATCCAAACGTAAAAAAACCTGCTTTTTTCAAAGCAGGTTTTTATATTTGGTGGGTCGTGAGCGATTCGAACGCTCGACCAACGGATTAAAAGTCCGCTGCTCTACCGACTGAGCTAACGACCCGATAAGCTGTGCATTATAGAGATGGGGCACACAGCTGTCAACACCTTTTTGAAACTTTTTTATTCGACAACGATTTTCGGGAAGCGGCTGCTGAAGTCTTTGCCTTTATCTGCAATGGCCAGCGCGATTTGGAAGGCGGCTTCGGTGTAGATGTCGGCGATGGTTTGGTTGTTTTCAAACAAGGCCGAAGATGTGCCGCTGTCCATGGCTTCGCGTACAGGCAGGCTCAACGGGAGCTGGCCGAGCAACGGTACGTTCAAACGCTCTGCCAGGTTTTTACCGCCTTCTGCGCCAAAGATTGCTTCGGCATGGCCGCAGTTGGAGCAGATATGGACAGACATGTTTTCCAAAACGCCCAAAATCGGGATATTGACTTTGTTGAACATATCCACGGCTTTGCGTGCATCAATCAGGGCGATGTCTTGCGGCGTGGTGACGACAACGGAGCCGGTCACGGGGATTTTTTGTGACAGGGTCAATTGGATATCGCCGGTACCGGGCGGCAGGTCGATGAAGAGATAGTCAACATTGTCCCATTCGCTTTGGAACATCAGTTGTTGCAGGGCTTGGCTGACCATCGGGCCGCGCCAAACGACGGCTTGGTCGGTATCGACCAGGAAACCGATGGACATCACTTGAATACCGCTTTCGGCCTCAACGGGAATCAGTTTTTTGTTTTGTTGGTCGGGTTTGCGGTCTTGTACGCCGAGCATGGTGGGCTGGCTTGGGCCGTACAGGTCGGCATCGAGTACGCCGACGCGCGCGCCCATTCTGGCCATTGCGGTGGCAAGGTTGGCAGTGGTCGTTGATTTGCCAACACCGCCTTTACCCGATGCAACGGCAATAATGTTTTTCACGCCTTTGATGGTTGCCACGCCGGGTTGGACTTTGTGCGTACCGATTTCGGTATCGATACTTAAGTGGATATGCGTGTCGCCGGTATGTGCCATGACGGCTTCTTGGAGGGCGTTGGCAATGTCTGCGGCAATATGGGCAACTGGGAACGCGAATTTCAGGCCGATATGCAGGCCGTCTGAACGCTCTTCAAGGAGTGTAACGGCTTTTTCGCTGCCTAAGGTGCGCATTGTATGGGGAATCAATACGGCATCGAGTGCGGTTCGGATGGCTGGGATATTCATAATCTGCCTCTTGAATGTGGGAAATTGTTTATGTGCGCGATTTGTCGTGCGACAAATCTGCCGAATTATACCCTTGAACGCCACGCAAGGGATACGCCCGAAAAACTTCAGGCTGCCTGAAACATCGGGCAGCCTGAAAAAAGGGTCAACTGAAACGCGGCCTTACTCGCTCAAGAGCGCAATGTCGGCAACTGCGTTCATTTGTTCTGCCAAGCGGTTCAGCAAGTTCAAACGGTTTTGTTTCACGGCGGCATCTTCGGCCATCACCATCACGCCGTCGAAGAATGCGTCGACTTGCGGTTTGACGGAAGCCAGCTCGGACAAAGCAGTTTGGAAATTGCCTTCGGCAACGGCGGCGGAGATTTTCGGCTGCAAACCTTGCGCGGCGGCGTACAGGGCTTTTTCTTCGTCCTGTTGCAGCAGGCTTTCGTTAACCTTGCCCAACTCGGCATCGGCTTTTTTCAACAGGTTTTGCACACGTTTGTTGGCTGCGGCCAATGCGGCGGCTTCAGGCAGCTGTTTGAACGCAGCAACGGCCTGCAGTTTGGCCAATACGTCGTCCAAACGGCGCGGCTGTTTCGCCAATACGGCGGCAACGATGTCTTGCGGATAATCGTTTTGCAGCAACACGGCCAAACGCGCCTGCATGAAATCGGCGGTTTCAGACGGCGTTTTCTCGTTGAGCAAACCTTGCGGGAAGCTGTTGAAGGTCGTCTGAATCAGTTCGTTTACGTCCAAACCGTACTGCATCAGCATCCGCAAAATACCCAATGCGGAGCGGCGCAGGGCGTATGGGTCTTTGTCGCCGGTCGGAATCAGGCCGATGCCCCAAATGCCGACCAAGGTTTCCAGTTTGTCGGCCAAAGCAACGGCGGTTGCCACTTTGCCGTTCGGCAGGTTGTCGCCGGCAAAACGCGGTTGGTAGTGTTGCTCGATGGCTTCGGCGATTTCTTCGGTTTCGCCGTCCAAGCGGGCATAGTATTTGCCCATGGTGCCTTGCAATTCTGGGAACTCGCCGACCATTTCGGTCACCAAGTCGGCTTTGGCCAAACGTGCAGCGCGCTCGGCTGCGGCGGCATCCGCGCCCAACGCTTTGGCGATATGGGCGGCAATGCTTTGCAGACGCTCGATGCGCTCGGCTTGCGAACCGATTTTGTTGTGGTAAACCACGCTGGACAATTTCGGCAGGCGGCTTTCCAAAGTCGCTTTTTGGTCTTGTTTGTAGAAGAACTCGGCATCAGACAGGCGCGCGCGCAAAACGCGTTCGTTACCTTGGATGATGTGTGACGGGTCTTCGGTTTGCAGGTTGGACACCAGCAGGAAGCGGTTCATCAGTTTGCCGTTTTGGTCAAGCAGCGGAAAGTATTTTTGGTTTTGCTGCATGGTCAGAATCAGGCATTCTTGAGGCACGGCGAGGAAGTGTTCTTCAAAACCGGCTTCCAATACCACAGGCCATTCAACCAATGCGGTCACTTCGTCCAACAATGCTTCATCGGCGGCAACGGTCGCGTTCAGACGGCCTGCCTGCTCGTTCAAGGCCGTCTGAATGGCGGCTTTGCGTTCGGCAAACGAAGCGACAACTTTGCCTTGCTCGCGCATTTGTGCGGCGTAGCTATCGGCGTTTTCAATGGTGATTTCGCCGCTGGAGAGGAAACGGTGACCCAATGTTTTGTTGCCGCTTTTCAGGCCCAAAACGCTGACGTTTACGATGTCACCGCCGTGTAGCACGATCAGGCTGTGTACAGGGCGCACGAAAGTAAATGTGCTGCTGCCCCAACGCATGACTTTAGGAATCGGCAGTTTTTTCACTGCGGCATTGATGATGTCTTCCAAAAGCTCGCCCAGCGGTTTGCCGGTTTGGACGTATTCGTAGGCGTACACGTCTTGCTTGCCGTCGTTGATGATGGTCAGGTCTTCGATTTTCGCACCCGCACCGCGCGCAAAACCTTCTAAAGCCTTAGTCGGCGCACCGTCTTTCATGGCATTCGCCACGGCCGGGCCTTTTTTCACGATTTTTTGATCAGCTTGAACGGCTTTCACGTTTTTGACTTGAACGGCTAAACGGCGCGGAGAAGCGTAGGCAGTGTATTCGGCTGCACCGTCAATCAGTTGCGCTTTTTCCAAGCCTTCGGCAACAGAAGCGGCAAAATGGTTGCCCAGATTATTGAGGGCTTTTGGCGGGAGTTCTTCAGTGAGAAGTTCGATTAAAAGGGTTTGGGTTGTCATGTGCTTATCGTTAAATAGGTTTGGCATCTGAAACGGCATGATGCGGTTTCAGATGCAAGGTTAATTGAATTGACGGCGATTTTATCATTTTCAGACGGCCTGTGGCTGTCTTTCACAAACAATTTGCCCGATTTTCAAGCCACTTCGCCCGCAACGGCTTCAATTTGCGGCGCGGATATACGGCAAACCGCTGGTTTCGTCGTATTCGGGAATGTCGCTTCCGGCAAACAGCGCACCGGCCAAACGCACGGTCGCGCCAGTCACGGCCGGGGAAATCATAAAGCCGTGGCGGAACAGGCCGTTGACTTCAATCAGGCGGCGTTCGCGGTTGAAGCGGATTTCGGGGTTGTGGTGGTTTAAAGTCGGGCGCAGGCCGGTGGCCAGTTCCAAGAGGTTCGCCTCGCCAAATGCCGGATGCACGGCATACAGCGCGGACAAAAGTTCCAAACCGGAACGCACGCTGGCCGGTGCTTGGCTTTCGCTTTCAATTTGGGTCGCACCAATCACAAAAATATGGTTTTCCTTCGGCGCGATGTATAAAGGGTAGCGCGGATGCAGCAGGCGCACGGGGCGGGACAGCTCGATTTCGGGTGCATAAACGCGTGCCACTTCGCCGCGAATGCCGCGTAAAACGCTTTCAGACGGCCTGTTCCACGCGCTCTTTGCACCATAACCGCGGCAGTCGATGACCCAATCGTATTGCGCTGCCAAATCTTCAACTTCACGTTCGCACGACCAATGACACGGCACATTCATTGATTCCAAAGCATCGGCAAGCGCATTCAATACCTGCCGTCCGTCCAACTGCCCTTCCGCCGGCAGATACAGGCCGTCTGAAAACCGTCCTGCCAGTTGCGGCTCATTGGCCGCGATTTCGTCCGCGTTCCAACGGATGGTTTCGTGTTCCGGCACGCCGCCGCGCTTCAAATGCCGCGCGAACTCGGCAGAAAGCGGCTTGTCCTGCGTATGCCAAACAATCAGGCTGCCTTTTTCCTGCATCATCACCGGCGTATTCAGACGGCCTAAAATACCGCGCCACAGCGCGAAACTCTGCCTGCCCAAACGGATGACTTCAGGCGTTGCCTCCACCGCCTCGGAAGAAGGCGCCAGCATGGCGGCGGCAACATAGGCTGCGGCTTGTGCGCCGTTACGTTCGCCTTTCTCAAACAACTCTACCGCTACGCCCTGCTCCGCCAATTGGAATGCAATAAGGCGACCGGAAAGGCCGCCGCCGAGTACCGCAATCTTAGACATCAGTTTCTCCTTGTTTTTAATATGAAAATGAACTGCATATTTTAGAACTTGTTTTGCTTTATCACAATATCGACACAAAATGAGAACAGTTTTTGCATATCATGACTGCCCAGGCCAAGCCGATAACTTATAAACAAACAGACGGAATTCCTCTCTCTGCAAGCAGTTCCCCATCGCCTCAGACTGCCAATCAGCTTTGATAAAAATATCTTCTTTACATAAAACCGAATATAATGGCATTTCTTGACACATTCATTCACTCGGCATCACTGCATTTATTAAATTGTTTTGATGCATATATTTGATTTTATAAGGAATAAAAATGAAAAGCTTGGGCAGTACTTTATTTATCCTCGGCGTATTGGCATTCGGTTTGAATTATATGAACGCCGTCCCCAAAGTCTTGGCCTGGATTTACGAATGGGGCGAAGATACCGCCATGTGGATTAAAGCAGGCATTACAGGCGGCGGCGCTTTACTGTGGTTGGCAGGCAATTTCCTTGAAAAACCTGCAGAGGCAGAAGCTGAACCGGAAGAAGAATAAATAATATGAAAGGCCGTCTGAAAAGTTTCAGACGGCCTTTTTTATATCTTCGCAAAACAGTACTTTTTATATCCGAAAGTATGCCTTTTAAAGCGCGTTTGTTGTGGCGGTAAATTGTGTTGCCGTGCAGCTTTTGACGCTGAATACGTCCGCCTGCTTATCCGAACTTCACTTCTGCTCCGAATACTTCCTGCCATAGTTTTCGCACGTTGCCGTAGTGGGTCAGCAATTCCTCCGTCACTTCGGTTTTTTTGGCGTCGCGCAGTTTGGTGTTGTGTTGCTGCTGGCGGTAGAAGCGGTAGGCAGTGCGGCTTTGTTCGGCGAGGGTTTTGTCGATGAGGCCGCAGTCGGCGGCGATGTTCAACAAGGCGATGTTGCCGTAGTTGTCCAAGAGTTGTGGATACTGGCGGGCATGGGCAAGGATGAGGTATTGGACGATAAATTCGACATCGACCACGCCGCCACGCGCGTATTTGACGTTGCTGTCGGCAGGCGGATGGGTGGGAAACATTTTTTCGCGCATTTCGATGATTTCGCCTGCTAAAACCGTTTGGTCGCGTTCGGCGGTCAGCATTTCGGTGCGAATGCGGTCAAAGGCCGTCTGAACATCAGGCGTGCCGCAGATAAAACGGGCACGGGTAAGGGATTGGTGTTCCCACGTCCAGGCGTTTTCGCGCTGGTATTTTTCAAAGGCGGCTATGCTGTGGGCGAGGAAACCTGCATCGCCATTGGGGCGCAGGCGCAGGTCGGTTTCGTAGAGGCTGCCTGCGCCGGTGGCGGCGGAAAGCCAGTTGGTCAGGCGGCGGGCAAGGCGGCTGTACACGTCGCCTGCATCGGGATGCGGGTCGTCGTAAAGATAGACCAAGTCGAGGTCGGAGGAATAGCTGAGCTCTTTACCGCCCAGTTTGCCGTAGCCGATGATGGCGAATTGCGGCGTGTCGCGGTGTTTTTTGGGCATGTCTGCCCACGCGCACGGCAGGGCGGCAGCGAGTATGGTATCGGCAAGGGCGGAGAGCTGGTCGGAAAGTGATTCTACCGTCCACAATCCGGCAAGGTCTTGAACGGCGAGGCGGAAGACTTGGGCGTGTTGGAAATGGCGCAGTGTGTCCATTTGCGCTTCGGTGTCGCCGCCGCAGGCTTTAAGGCCGTTTGAAAGCGAGGCGGCAAGTGCCGGCCAGTCAAACGCTGTATCCCAAAGCTGGGCGCTGATGAGTTCGTCCAGCAGCATCGGATATTTGCTCAGATATGCCGCCACCCATGAGCTTTGGCTCATGATTTGTGCCAGATGCGCCAAGGTTTGCGGATGTTCGTTGAGGAAGGCGAGATAGGCGGAGCGGCGGCAGATGTTTTCGAGGAAGTCAAACAGCCGCATTAATGTATCGGTCGGGTTGGGTTGCTCGGCCGCCGCCTGTACCAACAACGGCACAATGGCGTCAAAACGCGGCTGGGCGTGTGCGGAGAGGTGGCGGTATTTATGGCCGTTGCGGATTTGGTCGAGCCTTGCGGCGATGGTTTCGGCATCGAACCCGTGTTCTTTCAGACGGCCTAGCCGTTCTTCTTCGTCGGGTTTTTCCTGCCATGCCCATTGCCATTCGCTGTTGCTTTGCATTTGTTCTTCGGGTTCGCTCAAGATTTCGTTGAACAACTGATTGACTTTGTTCCGATGAACATTGAGGCAGTCTAAAAAGGTGGTGTAGCTGTCGAAACCCATGCTTTCGGCGAGCAGTTGCTGCTGTTCGGGCGAGGTAGGCAGGGTTTGGGTTTGCTGGTCATCCCAGTATTGCAGGCGGTGTTCGACGTCGCGCAGGAAGCGGTAGGCGGCAAGCAGGGTTTCGACGTTTTCAGACGGCATGATGCCCAGCTCGGCTAGCTTTTTCAGCGTTTCCTGCGTGCCTTTCAGTTGCAGTGCGCGCATTTGGCCGCCGCGTATCATTTGGAAAATCTGGGCAATGAATTCGACTTCGCGGATGCCGCCCGCGCCGAGTTTGATGTTGTCTGCCATGCCTTTTTTGCTGACTTCGCTGCGGATTTGGCGGTGTAGGTTGCGCATTGCTTCATACGCGCTGTAATCCAGATATTTGCGGAACACAAAGGGACGCACCAGTGCTTTGATGTCGTTCGGATACGGCGTGACCACGCGGCCTTTGCACCACGCGTAGCGTTCCCATTCGCGCCCCTGCGTAATCAAATATTGCTCCAGCGCGGTTTCGCTCAATACCAACGCGCCCGAATCGCCGTCCGGCCGCAGCCGCATATCGACGCGGAACACCTGCCCGTCAGCGGTAATGTCGTTCAGCAGCGCAATCAGTTTCTGCCCGACTTTGGTGAAAAACTCCTGATTGCCGCGTTCGCGCCTGCCGTCGGTATCGCCCGATTCGGGATAGATGAAAATCAAATCGATGTCGGAAGACACGTTCAACTCATAGCCGCCCGCCTTGCCCATCGCCACCACACTCAAATGTTGCGGCGATTTCGTATAACGCCCGATCGGCGTGCCGTACATGTCCTGATAATAGGCGTATGAAAAGTCCAACGCGGTATTGACGGCAAAATCAGCAAACAGCGTAATCGTGCGGGTCACTTCGTTCAAATCGCTGATGCGGTTTATATCGCGCACGATAATCTGCGACACCACATAACGACGCAACTCGCGCAACTGCCGCGCCAATTCCTCCTCGTTTTCTTCCGCGCAGATTTTGTCCCAGTCGACAAAAGCTTGAAAATCCGCTTCGGTCAACACCTTATCCAGCATGGGCAGGAAGACTTCGGGCTTGAGTTTGCCGGAATCAAGGTTGCGGGCGAGGAACAGGGAATGGCGGCGGGCGGTGTCGAGGCGGTTCATAGTCTTTGCCTGAATAAACAGAAAAGACCATCATAGCAAGGTTTCAGGCCGTCTGAAACCCACGCTTTCCCCTATCCGTGCAATCGGCTAAAATACTAACCTTTGCAACCCCACATAAGGAAACCGCCATGACCCGTATGGTTCACTGCGTCAAACTCGGCAAAGAAGCCGAAGGCATGAAATTTCCGCCGCTGCCCAACGAATTGGGCAAACGCATTTTTGAAAACGTTTCCCAAGAAGCATGGATGGCTTGGACTCGTCACCAAACCATGCTGATTAACGAAAACCGCTTGAGCCTTGCCGATCCGCGCGCGCGCGAATACCTCGCCCAGCAGATGGAACAATACTTCTTCGGCGACGGCGCAGATGCCGTACAAGGCTACGTTCCGCAAGAGCCTAAATAAGCATTGAAAAGCCAAGGCCGTCTGAAACCCGATTTTCAGACGGCCTTTAAAATTCCCGATTGCCCCGCATATTAAGCAAATAGAACAGATAAATCATACAAACCCCTGATTCTCTGTTAAAATCCAAATTTCATTCATTTTCAATCCACACTGGAGCAAACGCCATGCAAAACGACGTTTACGACTATACCTCGCAAGGCTCGGTTGCCAAAAATACCGTCCTGCAAAAAACCTACCGCCTGCTCGGCCTGTCTTTCATTCCTGCCGTTGCCGGCGCGTTCTTTTCCGCCAAAACAGGCTTTAACATTTTCGCCATGTTCGGTTCATACTATGTTGCCCTGGCCGCCTTCTTCGGCTTCTTCTACGGCATGACCTTCCTGATCGAGAAAAACCGTTACAGCAACGTCGGCGTAGCCCTGTTGATGATCTTCACTTTCGGCATGGGCCTTGCCATCAGCCCTATGTTGCAATACGCCTTAGCGATTAACAACGGCGCGCAAATCGTCGGTACGGCCGCCGCCATGACCGCCGGTGTATTCTTCACCATGTCCGCCATGGCACGCCGCACCACAATGAACATGAACAAACTCGGCAGCTTCCTCGGTGCCGGTGCGATCGTGCTCATGATTGCCGTTGTGGCCAACATCTTCCTCAACATCCCTGCCCTGAGCCTAACTATCGCGGCCGGCTTCGTTGTCTTCAGTTCCCTGATGATTATGTGGCAGGTACGTGCCGTTATCGACGGCGGCGAAGACAGCCACATCAGCGCGGCGCTGACCATCTTCATCTCCATCTACAACATTTTCAGCAGCCTCTTGAGAATCCTCATCTCTATTAGCGGTGACGACTGATAAAGCCGCAAAGGCCGTCTGAAATTTCAGACGGCCTTTTTGATTTTTGACATCACCGGCAAACTCCCCTATCCTGAACGCCACACAAACCCCATTCCCAACACAAAATGACCACGACCACTCCGCGCCGTGCCGTGTACGCAGGCAGCTTCGACCCTCCCACCCTCGGCCACCTGTGGATGATACAGGAAGCCCAATCCCTCTTTGACGAACTCATCGTCGCCATCGGCACCAATCCCGAAAAGCGCAACACCTACACCATAGAAGAACGCCGCGCCATGCTCGATGCCATTACCCACCCGTTCCCCAACGTCCGCATCAGCGTGTTTGAAAACCGCTTTTTGGTCGATTACGCCCGCGAAGCCAACGCCAATTTCATCGTCCGCGGCATCCGTTCCGCCGCCGACTACGAATACGAACGCTCGATGCGCTACATCAACAGTGACATCGCCCCCGAAATCTCCACCGTCTTCTTGATGCCGCCGCGCGAAATCGCCGAAGTGTCCTCCACCATGGTCAAAGGCTTGGTCGGCCCCCAAGGCTGGCGCGACATGATAGGCCGCTACCTCCCCGACCCCGTCTATCAAAAAATCCTGCAAGACCACGAAACAAACGCATAAAATAAAGGCCGTCTGAACATTTCAGACGGCCTTCCAATTTCCATTGATTATTTACGGGCAGACATCAACGCCTGCAGGTTTTGATTCAACGTTTCCATGTCCAACCAACCGGCGGCAATAAACAGCATCAAAATCACCGTACCCACACACAACACGCCGATACCATACAACAGATAGCCCACCAAAACACGGCCTATCGTCGCATTCCCCATCCACATCAAACCGCGTACCTGCACCACAAAAACCCAAGCCTGCCACAACAACGCAAACGCAGCCAACGCCGGCACATACAACACCAGCAACAGCGGCAGCAGCAAAGCCTCAGACACCAAAATAAAGCCCCACAAAGGCAGCTGAGGCGCACCGTAATAATGCAGCACCTTGCGCATCGAGCGGCTCAATACCAACCATTTCACAATTACCAAAATCACCGACAGGCACACTGCCGCCGCGCCACTGCCAAACAAAGGCGACATGCTGGCCGCGTTCACCACACCCAACAGCAGCAACACCGCCGCCATCACCAAAGGCGAATACAAATACGTCTCCGGCGAACGATAGCGCAAACGCAAAACATCCCACATATCACGAACAAACACATACAGCATGGCATAAATCCAAAGCAAAAAAGCCGATTGTATCTTAGGCCGTCTGAAAATCAAACCGGCAAACCTAAAAACCGCTAATTAAAACGAAAAATAATTTAATACAAAACAAAATCTTAATTTACCGCCTCAAAAATAAAGCCTACAAACGCTTGCACAAGGCAACGAAATTTGGTTTAATTCACATCTCGCAACGAAACACGCGAAGGCCAGATAGCTCAGTTGGTAGAGCAACGGATTGAAAATCCGTGTGTCGGCGGTTCGATTCCGCCTCTGGCCACCACCCACCGCCTTTAAGCGGTTATTTTTTTATCTATACGATTTGCACGCCATACTTAGCGCAAATCCCGTTCCAGACCATACGTCCCGATTTCCACACAAGGCCGTCTGAAAAATTTCAGACGGCCGTTGTTCATGTTGGCATGGCATAAAAATCCGCTTCACCGCCCCATTCCGGCAGAATACGGCGTTTCCATCCAAATCGGCTGAAACCTTCGCGAACATACTGAATATGAATAAAGTTCAAGGCCGGTCGGTTTACTATATAATACTGTCCAAACCAACCATAACTTACTCATTGCAGGGAAGATAATGAAAAAAGTGCTGATTGTGCATTACTCGCAAACGGGGCAGCTCTCCAGCCTGGCGCAAAATTTTGCCGCGCCGTTGCAAACAGCCGGTATACAGGTCGATTGCGTCAATATCGTACCGGAGCAGGCGTTTCCGTTTCCATGGCCGTTTTGGCGTTTTTTTGATACCTTTCCTGAAACCGTCCATTTTAAACCCGCCCCGATTCTGCCGCCGAAAATCCCATCCGAAGATTACGATGTAGTGGTCATTGCCTACACTGTTTGGTTCCTCTCTCCTTCGCAACCGATGACCGCCTTTTTGCAACGCGAAGAAACGCGCCGCCTGCTGGACGGCAAACCGGTCATCACGCTTATCGGCTGCCGCAATATGTGGCTGGGCGCGCAGGAAAAAATGAAATCTTTGCTGAAACAAAACGGCGCCAAACTCATCGGCAACATCGTAAAAATCGATGCCTGCAACAGCGCGGCTAGTTTCATTACCACGCCCGCATGGATGCTGACCGGCGACAAGCGCTATTTCCGCTCCCTGCCCTCCGCCGGCATTGCTGAAGAAGAATTGGCGGATGCGGCGCGGTTTGGTACGAAATTGCGCGATACACTATTGAACCAACAACCTTTGGACGAAACCCTGTTTCAAAACATGGGCGCAGTGACAGTCAATGAAAAACTGATTTTCAGCGAACGCGCCGCCGGTCGCAGCTTCTTCGTCTGGGGCAGGCTTTTGATGGCGGCAGGCCGTATTTCTCCGCTCTTGCGCCGTGCCTTGTTGTGCTTTTACATCGTATTTTTATTGGCGATGATTTTGGTGGTTTTACCTGTCAGCGTGATTTTGAAAAAACTGCTGCATCCGCTGCTCAAAGGCCGTCTGAAAAAGCTGGCGGACTATTATGAACAACCGTCAGGCAGATGATACGTTTCAGACGGCCTCAAACTAGGAATCCATCATGCCCGAAGTTATCCACTATCCCGAGCACCGTCGCTTTCAAATCGAGATTGACGGTTTGGAAGCAGGCTACATCAGCTATACCGAACACAACGGCGGCTGGGACGTAAACCATACCGAGGTCTCGCCCAACTTCCGTCATCGCGGCATTGCCAAACTGCTGGTGGACGCGTTGATGGAATACGCCGAAACACACCACATCCCGTTGACTGCAAGCTGCGATTACGCGGCGCGGTTTATCGGTTGATTATTTTGACAAACACATCATGACATCGAATAACACACTCAAAGACGTTTATCTCAACCGCGTTTCTGCCTTCTTGCCCAATGCCCCCGTCGGCAATGACGAAATGGAAGCCGTCCTCGGCATGGCAGGCGATGTGCCTTCACGCGTGCGCCGTATGATTTTGCGTTCCAACGGCATTTTGTCGCGCCATTACGCCATCGACCCCGAAAGCCGCCGCACGACGCATACTAATGCCGAATTGGCCGCCGAAGCGGTCAACGGCCTGTTTGCCCAAGGCGTTCCTGCAGAAGCCATCGGCAGCCTGGCCTGCGCCACTTCCTATCCTGACCAAACCATGCCCGGACACGGCGTGATGGTGCATGGTTTGCTGGATATGCCGCCTTGCGAAGTATTCAGCATGGCAGGCGTATGCGCAGCAGGTATGGCGGCGATGAAACACGCCTACAACGCCGTGCGTACCGGCGAACACGCACATGCGGTTTCCGTGGCTTCCGAAAACGCCTCGGCGGTCATGCGCGGCGAAGTATTCCAAAGTGAAACCGACCATAAAAAACTGGAAAACGCTTCCCCCGAAATCGGGTTTGAAAAAGACTTTTTGCGCTGGATGCTGTCTGACGGTGCTGGCGCAGTGTATCTGTCCGACTGCCCCAATTCAGACGGCCTCAGCTTGAAAATCCATTGGATAGACCTGCTTTCCTACGCCAACGAAATGCCGCCCTGCATGTATGCAGGTGCAGAATTCCGCGACGGCGTATTTGAAGGCTGGAAACACGCCGATGCCGATTACGGCCGCCGCCACAGCCTGATGGCGGTCAAGCAGGACGTCAAACTGCTGAACGAAAACATCGTCCGCTATACAGTGGAAAAACCCCTCTCCCAAATCGCCGCCAAACACGGCATCCGCGCCGAAGAAATCGATTGGTTCCTGCCCCACTACTCTTCCGGCTTTTTCCGCGACCGCCTTTCAGACGGCCTGAAAAACATCGGCTTCGACATTCCACAGGAAAAATGGTTTACCAATCTGCACAGCAAGGGCAACACAGGTTCGGCCTCGATTTACATCATCCTTGAAGAATTTATGCGCACTTTCCCCATCGAACACGGCCAAAAAATCCTGTGTTACGTTCCGGAAAGCGGCCGTTTTTCAACATGTTTCATGCTTTTGGAAGCAGTAAAGGCCGTCTGAATGAAGATTGACGACATCCCTCAAGACAACAGCGCCAGCTACCACGGCCACCGCAAAGTCATCTACGGCACCCGCGACGGCCACTACGAAGCGGCCACCAGCAACGGTTGGCAGGACGAAGCCTACGCCACCGAAATGGCAGTGTGCGAACTCGATGCCCAAACGCAGGCCGCGCGCGAAGCCGTCGAAAAAGGCGAATATTCGCCGCTGTACTACCATATGTTCCGCTGCCGTTATGACGAAACCGGCTTGGCCATGGCGGCAGGCGTATGGAAATGGCAGCTGCGTCGGCATTTCCGTCCCGAAGTGTTCGCCAAACTACCGGCCAAAACCCTACAAAAATACGCCGATGCCTGCCAAATCAGCATAGACGACCTCAAACAAACCGATATTTAAAGCCCCTCATGATTACCCTGCATTCGCTCGATCAATCCCGCGCCCTGCGCATTGTTTGGCTGCTTGAAATCCTCGGTACGCCTTACCGTCTGCAAACCTACTGCCGTCATCCCGACACTTTGCTCGCCCCTGACGAACTCAAAGCCATCCATCCCTTGGGCAAATCGCCTTTATTGGATGATGACGGCCTTATCTTGGCGGAAAGCGGCGCGATTACCGACTATCTGATTCAAACCTACGGCAACGGCCGTCTGATGCCCGAACGCGGCAGCCGCGAATACTGGCAATATCAACGCTGGCTGCATTATGCCGAAGGTTCTCTGATGCCGTTATTGCTGCTCGGACTGGTGTTCCGCCGGATTGAAAGCGCGCCCATGCCGTTTTTCGTCAAACCGATTGCCCGCAAAATCAGCGGCAGCGTCAAAAGCAGCTTTATCCATCCGCAAGCCGCGCTACATCTTTCCCACATCAACAGCGAGTTGGAAAACCGCGAATGGTTGGTTGGCAACAGCCTCAGTGGTGCCGACATCATGATGAGCTATCCGCTGCAAGCCGCGGCCGACCGCTTCGACTTTGCCGACTACCCCAATATCCGCACTTATTTGCAACGCATCGAAGCGCATGAAGCCTACCGCCGCGCCGTTGAAAAAGCTGGTTCGCCTTTATTGAAACTCGACCAATAAAACAAGGCCGTCTGAAATATTTTCAGACGGCCTGAAACCTTGGTTCACTTATCGAATAGCTTTGCGGTAAACGGCGTTTTTACCCAAGCGCCGCCCGAGTGCTTTGTTCCCCTCGCCGTTCCACTATAATGGCAACCCATATCCTTCTAAAAAATAACACCATGCCAACCGACAACCGCCCGACTCTTGCCATCGACACCAGCACATCCTTTCTGTCCATCGCATTGGAACATCAAGGCGAAACCCGCCTGTTTCACGAAAACGTCGGCACCAAGCAATCCGAACAAATCCTGCCGCAAATCGAGCTTCTCTTCAAAGAAGCAGGCATCACGGCTGCCGATTTGGGCTGCATCGTTTATGCACAAGGTCCCGGCGCATTTACCGGCCTGCGTATCGGTGCGGCGGTTGCACAAGGTTTGGCCACGCCGTTTGACACGCCCATGATCGGTATTCCCTGCCTCGATGCCGCCGCTTCGCTGCTGCCGCCATCAAGCTGCGTACTGGCGGCCACCGATGCGCGTATGGGCGAAGTGTTCTACGCATGGTTTGATACGCAAAACCACGTCCGCTTGAGCGATTACACGGTTGGCAAAGCCGCCACCATTGCCGCGCCCGAAGGCCAAACGCCTACCGGCGGCATCGGCAATGCCTTTGCCCTCGCCGACAAACCGCCGTTTGACGGTCAGGCCGATATGCCGACCGCCGCCGACTATCTTAAACTTGCCCGCAGCGGCCGCTATCTTGCTACTGACGCGGCGCATGCCGAGCTACTCTACGTCCGCAACAAAATTGCCCTGACCGCGCAAGAGCAAGCCCAGCAAAAGGCCAAACCGTGAACCTGCGACCAGCCGTACTTGCCGACTGCCCCACCCTTGCCGCCATTGACGCACAAGGCAATCCTTCGCCGTGGACGGTGCAGCAGTTTGAATCAGCCGTTCAACACCATCCTGACAGCGTTTGGCTCAGCCAGGCAGACCACCAAATTACCGGCTTTATCGTGTGGCAAACCGTGTTTGACGAATCCGAGCTGCACCTGATTGCCGTCGCGCCCGAATACCGCCGCCAAGGCATTGCGTCCGCCCTGCTGCAACACTGGCAAAACGCAGTGCAACAGCAAGGCGCGACCCGATTGCTGCTCGAAGTCCGCGCAAGCAATGAAACCGCGCAACAGCTCTACCGCAAACACGGCTTCCAAACCTGCGGCCGCCGCAAAAACTACTACACCCTGCCCGACGGTGGCAGCGAAGATGCCGTATTGATGGAGAAATCATGTTAAGCAGCCGCTACCTGCACCTGCACGAAGCCTTGGGCTTGGGCCCGATGTGGCTGAACCAAAACGCCAAAATCATCCATGCCGCGCCTCAAACCGCAGCATCAGCCGCGCCCGTCCGCCCCAAAGCCATTGCTGCCGATACCGCACAAGCCGTGCGCACTTTATCCGCAGGCGCCCATCGGGCACGCACTGCCGCCATTGCCACTGCGCAAACGGCCAAACCTGCTGTCCGCGTTCCCGAAGCGGCACCCAAAGCCATTGCCGAAACACCGGCAAAAACAGAAAAAGCCGCGCATTCAGACAACCTGCCCCGTCTTGACGTAACCATCAGGCCGTCTGAAATCATGGTGGTCAGCATTTGCCCGTCCACCGAAGACAGCCTGCACGGTACGCTGTTTAGCGGCGACGTCGGCACGCTTCTCGACAACATCCTCGCCGCCATCGGCCTCAAGCCCGAGCAGGTGCATAAAACCGCATGGGTCAAAACCGCGCCCGTGTTCACCGCCCTGCCCGATGCCGAACACATCCGCTCCGAGCTTGCCGAAATGCAAAACGAGCTGACCGCTTCGCAAGCGCGCGCAGTCTTATTTCTCGGCAAAATCTTTGACAGCCCCGACATGATCGGGTTGATGAACGAATTGTGTGCAGAGCGGCCGCATTTCGTCATTCCCCATCCCGCCCGCCTGCTGATGCAGCCTCAACTCAAAGCGCAGGCATGGCAAATCTTAAAGCCATTGAAACAGCTTTTGGCCAAGGCCGTCTGAACATTCTGTTCAACCTAAAATCAGGTTTTCCACCAACAAAAAAGGGCGTGTTCGACACGCCCTAATGTTTTTCAATATTCCGCCGAATGCCAGAAAGGCTGGCCCACCGTCGGCGTACTGGCACGCGCTTTCTCACGCGCCTCCACAGGTTCCGCCTCGTAAGCCAATCGACCCGACTCGACCGCAAGCGCAAAAGCGCGTGCCATATTGACCGGATCGCCGCTGCGAGAAACAGCGGTATTTAGCAGCACGCCGTCAAAACCCCATTCCATCACTTGCGCCGCCTGCGAAGGCAAACCCAAACCGGCATCAATAATCAACGGCGTGTCGGGCAGGCGTTCACGTAGGACTTTCAGCGCATAAGCATGAACCGCGCCCAGACCCGTGCCAATCGGCGCCGCCCACGGCATCAACGCCTGACAGCCTGCGTCAAGCAGTCTGCGGCAGGCAATCAAATCTTCGGTGCAATAAGGCAGCACCTTAAAACCATCTTTAATCAGGATTTCCGCCGCTTCGACCAGTTGGAATACGTCGGGCTGCAACGTGTCATCATCGCCGATAAGTTCAAGCTTAATCCAATCGGTATCAAACACTTCGCGCGCCATTTGCGCAGTGGTCACGGCTTCCTGAACGCTTTGACAGCCTGCGGTATTGGGCAACACAGGCACGCCCATTTCTTCCAACAACGACCAAAAACCCTGCCCGTGCGCTTCGCCGCCGCTGCCGGCACGACGCAACGAAACGGTAATCATCGCCGGTTGCGCGATTTGGACAGACTGCTTGAGGATTTCCGGCGTCGGATAAGCAGCCGTACCGAGCAGCAGTCGCGAAGGGAAAGTTTCTCCGTATAGGGTAAACATGATGGATTCCTTTGTATTGTTTCTTAGATTTTAAGCATAAGGCAATCGGGCAACCCTGCCCGATATTCAAACAGGCAAAAGTCGGGCGCAAATACCCGACTTGTTGATTGCAAACCGCTTATCCGCCGACTACGGGGCGCACAATGTCCACTTTATCGTTTTCATTCAAAACCGTTTCCGCATACGCGCCTTTGGCGATAAATCCGGTATTCACCGCTACGGCAAACGGTTTTTGCGGCGCGGTTTGGGTAATAAGGTCGGCAACAGTTGTGCCGTTTAATGTGATGGTTTCATTATTCAATATAATCTTCATGATGTTTGCTCCTCTTGTCAGACTTCTTATTTTCAGACGACCTTATTCATTCCACAAAGCCTGAAACGCTTTAACCACTGCTTCGGGATTTTCCGCTTCGGTCACGGCGCGGACGACGGCGAGTGAGGAAACGCCGGTTGCCAGCACATCTTCGGCGTTGTTCAAATCGATGCCGCCAATGGCAACGACGGGCGTGCCGCGTGCCTGTCTGACGTATTCGCGCAGTTTATCCAAACCTTGCGGGGCGGTGGGCATTTGCTTGGTCGTGGTCGGGAAAATCGCACCGCTGGCCACATAGCTGGGGTGTACGGACAGGGCGCGGTCGAGTTCGGCGACGGAGTGCGTACTCAAACCCAAACGCAAACCGGCAGCTTCAATCGCGGCGAGGTCGGCGGTGTCCATGTCTTCCTGTCCGAGATGCACGCCGTATGCGCCCGCTTCTATCGCCTCGCGCCAGTGGTCGTTGATGAAAAGCTGCGTGCGGCCGCCCCGACAGGCGGCGACGCAACGTTCGATTTCACGTTTCAACTCGTCGCCATGCAAGGTTTTGCAACGCAGTTGCACCGTGTCGGCACCTGCTTTGACCATGCGCTCGACCCAATCGGCGGTGGGAACGACGGCGTAAAATTTTAGCGGGGATTTGAGTGGCGGGAAGGTCATGACGGCTCCGAAAGGAATAATTCGTTGTTATATTATCAGAAAAGGCCGTCTGAATAATATTTGTTTTCAGACGGCCTGATTAAAAAAATGAATATTGCCCTATTCGGCTTTGGCTTTATAAAAATATGAACATACTGATGGTTTCATCAAAATTGAGTGCTATATTCGCGCCCCACATTCGGAGACGCAACCCATGAAAAAATTTCTCTTGTTAGCCACCTTTCCTATGATGCGCGCCCAAGCCCACCGCAACGCCTCTTCCAACGTTGGATTACAAGTGATAGCATTCAAGTAACCTATAAATAAAGGAGAAGTATCATGATCGGATTCGTAAAATGGTATAGCTATGAAAAAGATTTTGGCTTTATCTTTGGTGAAGATGGTCATGAATACTTTTTCCGTAAAACCACCGGTTCAGATATACAAGGAAAGATAGTGAATTTCGAACCATTTGAGCATAGTCGTGGGCTACGAGCGCGAAAGGTTAGTGATATACATAATCCCGACCCTGACCAGATCCAAAAATTGAAAACCTCATGGGAAGACTCTCAGAAAGTAGGAAAACAACCCATGGCTAAAAATGACAAATTACTTTCAGCAGCCATAGTATCGTTGTGTTTAACTATGTTCATGACAGCTGGTTTTTTCTACATCTTAGCAGGCTTTTTTGATATTGATAGGGAGACTAACATAGTCTTGCTGTTTGTCTTCCCTGCGGTAACATTTTCCGTGCTGACAATCTTTCTAAATAAGATATTCAGGAATATGAAACTGGAGTCTGACACTGATGTTGTCACTAATGATGATTGGTTAAAGGATTTCTGGGAGGATACGCTTAGGCAAAATCCTTCCTATTCACATCATCCGAGCAATATTTGGCATTTATCTGAGGATTCATCCATTGATGAATTAATTTATGACCCAGCTTATTCCAATCTCAATTGCAATATATTTCATCGATCAAATGACGATTAAAAAAAACAGGCAGTTAAAAGAACTGCCTGTTTTTTTAATCGTCTCCTAGAACCCCCTCAATTGCTTCAAGGGTTTTATAAAACACGGTCTTTGCCTCGTCCGACTGCAACTCTGTACCACCACTGTAACTTAACCGTACATTGCAGTCATCTAAAGTCGCAGATTCCTCAATTTCAATGACAATATGGGCAATGCTCATAATCTATACCTCTCTCTATTGGATTGTACCGATTACGCCCTAAACATCATCAAAAACTAAACGCCCTCATGGTGTAAAGCTTTAAAAAACAGCAAAGGCCGTCTGAAAATTAAAGTTTAAGACGGCCTTTTAAACGGTTTGAAAAAGGACGTGTCGAACACGTCCTTTTTTCCTATTACAACAGGAACATGGTTGCCAATCCCAAGAAAATCAGGAAACCGCCGGAGTCGGTGACCGCGGTAATCAGCACCGAGCTGCCCAATGCCGGGTCGCGTCCGGCTTTGTCCATCATGACGGGGATAAGGACGCCGACGGTCGCGGCAAGCAAAAGGTTCAAGGTCATCGCGGCCACCATGACCAAACCGATGCCGATGTTGCCATAGAGCAGCCATGAAATCACGCCCATGACCGTGCCCCAAATAATGCCGTTGACAAGGGCGACGCCGACTTCTTTTTTCAGCAGGCGGCCTGCCTGTGTGCTGGTCATTTGCCCCATCGCCATGGCGCGGACGATCATGGTGATGGTTTGGTTGCCGGAGTTGCCGCCGATACCGGCGACGATAGGCATTAGCGCGGCCAGTGCGACGATTTTCTCGATACTACCTTCAAATGCACCAATCACGCGGCTGGCGATAAAGGCGGTACACAGGTTGATGGCGAGCCACATCCAGCGGTTTTTCACCGAGTCCCAAATCGGGGCGAACAGATCCTCTTCTTCTTGCAAACCGGCCATGTTAAACATGTCGGCTTCGGACTCTTCACGGATCACGTCCACCATTTCGTCAATGGTGATCCTGCCGATCAGCTTTTTGTTTTCATCGACAACCGGCGCGGTGACCAAGTCATAACGTTCAAACGCCTGCGCCGCTTCTTCCACGTCGTCTTCCGGACGGAAGCGCACGACTTCGGTGGCCATCACGTCTGCCACCATGTCTTCGGGGTCGGCGACCAAGAGTTTGCGGATGGGCAGCACGCCTTGCAACACGTCGTTTTCATCGACCACGAAAATCTTATCGGTATGATCGGGCAGGCTGTCGAAACGGCGCAAGTAGCGCAACACGACCTCACACGTCACATCGGCGCGGATGCTGACCAATTCAAAGTCCATAATCGCGCCGACTTGGTTGTCTGCGTAAGACATCGCCGCTTTGACCTGCTCGCGCTCTTCTTCATCACGCGTTTGCAGCGCTTCGTACACCACTTGGTGCGGCAAGTCGTCTGCCAGTTCTGCCAATTCGTCTGCGTCCAAATCATCGACGGCGGCCAACAGCTCGTCTTTATCCATGGACTCGATCAGCATTTCGCGTACGGAGTCGGATACTTCCAGCAAGACTTCGCCGTCGTCTTCAGGGGCGACCAAAAGCCAAACGATGTTACGCTCGCGCGGCGGCAGGGATTCCAAGACGGCGGCCACGTCGGCAGGGTGCAACTCGGCTAAGAGGACGGTCAGCTCGGTAAACTTGTCGCGCAGGCTTTCGTCTTCAATCGGCACACCTGCTTCGATTTGTTCAAAGGCCGGCTCGAGGACTTCGCATAAGGCATGGATGCGGTCGATATCGTCAGAAATGCGATCGTCAGAAATGCGGTCTTCTACCACATCATTGTCGGGGGTATTGTCGAGATTCGGAGGGGTTTGTTCGATGCTCATAAATGCTCCGCCCGCCGGACGCGGGAAGGCATTTCGGCGGGATGATTATTGTTGTTGTGTATCAGATGGGAAGTTCAAAGGCGAACTGGGAAGGTCCATAATTCAAGCCTACTGAGAGGCGAAGAGTTGCAAACAGTGCATATTCTACTCTTTTTTAGGCCGTTTTACCATTTTTAACGGGAAAGGCCGTCTGAAAAATGACTTTCAGACGGCCTTTTCATTTGCTCAAACCTTATTCTTTAGGCAGGCGCAGGACGGAGACGATGAATCCGCCCCAAATGACGATCAATGCGACGAGCATCATAATAATGGCTGAAGTACTCATTATTCGTCTCCTTCACGTTCGTGTTCATGTTCGTCTTTGACGTTGAAGTTCTGACCATGTTTCCACGGCAAGAACGACAGCAGGACAGACAATACCAAGAGAGCGCCCACCATGCCCCAACCGAAAATATTGAGGAAGCTGTCAGGATAGCCGCTGTAATTCTTTTGTAAGAGGCTGGCAGTATCTTGATAAAGCATATAGCCGAGCATGGCGACAGTTACCACCACGCTGGCAGTCCATACAATGCCGACACGGATGGAAGACAGCGCGTTCAAGTGATTGCGCAGTTCGGGCAGTTTGCGCAACAAAACAATCGCCAAAACGTAAAGAAAACCGGAAGCCACAATGCCGTAGGTATTGATGAATTTGTCCAACACGTCCAACACAGGCAGGCCGGTGGTCGTACCGAACAGCAAGGTGGAAATAATCGCCATTGGCACGCCTGCAATCAGCGTCGCGCTGACACGGCCGAGGTTCATTTTGTCTTGAATCGCGGCCACAATCACTTCAACGATGGAAATCATGGAAGTGACACCGGCAAACACCAGCGAGCCGAAGAACAACACGCCGATTAACGCGCCCATAGGGGCTTGGTTGATGATGGTCGGGAACGCGATAAACGCCAAACCGATACCGCTGGATGCCACTTCGCTGACTTCCTTGCCTGCGGCTTGAGCCATAAAGCCCAATGCTGCGAATACGCCGATACCGGCGAGCAACTCAAAGCTGCTGTTGGCAAAGCCGACAACCAAGCCTGTGCCGCCCAAGTCGGTTTTTTTCTTCAGGTAAGAAGAATAAGTAATCATGATGCCGAAGCAGATGGAGAGCGAGAAGAAAATCTGACCATATGCGGCTACCCAGACTTTCGGATCGGACAATCGGCTCCAGTCAGGCGTAAACAAAGCGTCCAAACCTTTTGCCGCGCCCGGCAGAGTCAGGGCGATGCCCACCATGATGACAAACATCACTACCAACAAAGGCATGAAGAATGTGGACGCACCGGCTACGCCTTTTTGTACGCCCAAAGCCATAATCGCCAGCGTAAACACCCAGACGGCAATCAGCGGGCCGGCAACTTTACCGACAAAATCCAAGCCCAAGTCTTTGGCATCAGCCATTTGCAGGAAGTCTTTGAAGAAGAATGCCTGCGGATCCGTACCCCATGCCGAAGTCAAAGAATAATAAGCATAGCTTGCCGCCCAACCGACAATCACGGCGTAGTAGATACAGATGATGACGTTGGTCAGGAAGTTCCACCAACCCATCGGCTCAAACAAACGGCCGAGGCGGCGGAAGGCCAAAGGTGGCGAACCGCGGTAACGGTGGCCGATGGCGTAGTCGAGCAGCAACAGCGGAATACCTGCCGTCAACAGCGCAACCAAGTAAGGGAGGACGAAAGCACCGCCGCCGTTGTCGAAAGCGATGTAAGGGAATCGCCAAATGTTGCCTAAACCCACGGCCGAGCCGATGGCAGCAAACATAAAGGCGCGGCGACTGCTAAACGTCGCGCGTTCGCTGGATTGAGAATTTGACACGATGAACCTCTTAAAAATCGAGTGTCGCCAAGGCCGTTCAGCCTTGCGCGTATATATTTAGAAATCAGGCCGGACAAGCCGGTCGGTTAAAGTAGATATTCGGACAAGGATAATATCCGGTATAGAGGATGCACCGCTTATGGCCATGCAAACATAATCTGACCTTATCGTAAAAAAATTTAACAGTGTTGACAAGTCATAATTAAATTAAAATCACAAGCAAAATCTTCATACACTACGACTAAAAACTTCATACACTTATTTATATAACCCCCAAACACAGCCCAATCCCCCGTTTTCCCCTCCCTTGCTCCGACCATTTCCCCTTTGCTAAAAACCGCCCTCCCCTTATCCGGCAAGGAAAAGCAGGAATCTAAAGCGTTTAAATTCCACGTCATCAAAAATGTTCAGACGGCCTTTTCCTTTTGCTCGATTAAACCCAGGCCGTCTGAAAATTCCACTGTTGTATGTTGTAATCAAAAGCCACACTCACATTCTGTTTAATATAAACAAAAACAATCCGCCTTTTCCCGTTCTCTTCATTACCATGATTTAAAACAAGCATAAAACACTAAAAACATAATTAATAAAAAATAAAATTTCAAAAAATACAAAATAACAACAAATTTAAACCTGTATTTCTACTCTAATCATCTACAATTAAAAATAATTGAACCAAAAAATTTCAATAAAACATTAATTACACACCACTACAATTTTGCTATAATTGCCGCCATTCAATCCACAACCCAAACCCAAAAGAAGAGGAAAAGCCATGGGTATCAAAGTTGCCATCAACGGCTACGGCCGCATCGGCCGCCAAGTAGTGCGCGCTATTTTCGACTACAAACTGCAAGACCAACTCGACATCGTTGCCATCAATGCCAGCGGCAGCATCGAGACCAATGCTCACCTGACCAAATTCGACACTGTTCACGGCCGCTTCAACTCTGAAGTTTCCCACGATGAGAAACACCTCATCATCGACGGTAAAAAAATCCCTTACTTCTCTACCCGCAACCCAGCCGAATTGCCATGGGGCGAATTGGGCGTTGACCTGGTAATGGAATGTACCGGCGCGTTCACCAGCAAAGAGAAAGCCAAAATCCACTTGGAAAGCGGCGCGAAAAAAGTGCTGATTTCCGCTCCCGGCGGCGATGACGTTGACGCAACCATTGTTTACGGCGTAAACGACGACGTAATTACCGACGACATGACCGTTATCTCCAACGCGTCTTGTACCACCAACTGCCTGGCACCTGTGGCCAAAGTATTGAACGAAAACATCGGTATCGTAAACGGCGTGATGACCACCATCCACGCGCTGACCAACGACCAAACCGTAACCGACGTACGCCACAAAGACCTGCGCCGTGCGCGTAGCGGCGTGGAAAACATGATTCCAACCAAAACCGGTGCTGCAAAAGCCGTCGGTTTGGTATTGCCGGACCTGAAAGGCAAACTCGACGGCCTCGCCATCCGCGTACCGACCGTCAACGTTTCCCTGGTTGACCTGAGCTTCCAAGCAGGTCGCGACACTTCCGCCGAAGAAATCAACGCACTGATGAAAGCCGCTTCCGAAGAAGGCCGTCTGAAAGGCGTATTGGCCTACAATACCCTGCCACTGGTTTCCATGGACTTCAACCACACTACCCAAGCCAGCACATTTGACTCTACGCTGACCAAAGTAACCGCAGGCAAAATGGTTAAAGTGTTCGCATGGTACGACAACGAGTGGGGCTTCAGCTGCCAAATGCTGAACACCGCGCGCCGTATGTTCGGTTTGGAAGTACGTCCGTTCTAATAGGCTTCCAACACAAAGGCCGTCTGAAACATCTTTTCAGACGGCCTTTTGTATTTCCTTTAAAATATCGCATTCCCATTTATTTTCAGACGGCCTCTTCATGTTTCCTAACGAATCCGCCCCGAACCTCCTGCAAGGCTTGAACCCCGAACAACTCTCCGCCGTAACCTGGCCGCCGCAATCCGCACTCGTTTTGGCAGGCGCGGGCAGCGGCAAAACGCGCGTGCTGACCACACGTATCGCCTGGCTGTTGCAAAGCGGACAAGCCAGCGTACACAGCATTATGGCGGTAACGTTTACCAACAAAGCCGCCAAAGAAATGCAGACCCGTTTGGGCGCAATGATTCCCGTCAACGTCCGCGCCATGTGGCTCGGCACATTCCACGGTCTCTGCCACCGCTTTCTACGGCTGCACCACCGCGATGCCGGCCTGCCGTCTTCCTTTCAAATCCTCGACAGCGGCGACCAGCTTTCCCTCATCAAACGCCTGCTCAAAAGCCTCAACATCGCCGAAGAAATCATCGCGCCGCGTTCGCTGCAAGGCTTTATCAACGCGCAAAAAGAATCCGGCTTGCGCGCTTCCGTGTTGAGCGCGCCCGATCCGCACACACGCCGCATGATTGAGTGCTACGCCGAATACGACAAAATCTGCCAACGCGAAGGCGTGGTCGATTTTGCCGAACTCATGCTCCGCAGCTACGAAATGCTGCAAAACAACGAAATCCTGCGCCAGCACTACCAAAACCGCTTCAACCACATTCTCGTTGACGAGTTCCAAGACACCAACAAGCTGCAATACGCCTGGCTGAAACTGATTGCCGGCAACCACGCCGCCGTCTTTGCCGTCGGCGACGACGACCAAAGCATCTATCGATTCCGCGGCGCAAACGTCGGCAACATGACCGCGCTGATGGAAGAATTCCACATCGACGCGCCCGTCAAACTCGAACAAAACTACCGCTCCGTCGGCAACATCCTCGCCGCCGCCAACGCCGTCATCGAAAACAACGACGAACGCCTCGGCAAAAACCTGCGCACCGACGCCGAAGCAGGCGACAAAATCCGCTACTACTCCGCCTTTACCGACCTCGAAGAAGCCCAATTCATCGTTGACGAAACCAAAGCCCTCGAACGCGAAGGCTGGGATTTGGACGAAATCGCCGTCCTCTACCGCAGTAACGCCCAATCGCGCGTCATCGAACAAAGCCTGTTCCGCAGCGGTATCCCCTACAAAATCTACGGCGGCCTGCGCTTTTACGAACGCCAAGAAATCAAACACGCGCTCGCCTACCTACGCCTCGCCGTCAATCCCGACGACGACAACGCCCTCTTACGCGTCATTAACTTCCCACCGCGCGGCATCGGCGCACGCACCATTGAAAACCTTCAGACGGCCTCAAACGAACAAGGCATCACCCTCTGGCAGGCAGCCTGCAACTCCGGCGCAAAAGCCACCAAAATCGTCGCCTTCGTCCGCCTCATTGAAGCCCTGCGCAACCAAGTCGGACAAATGCCCCTGTCCGAAATCATCGTCGGCATCCTCAAAGACAGCGGCCTGACCGAACACTACAAAACCCAAAAAGGCGACAACCAAGACCGCCTCGACAACCTCGACGAACTCGTCAACGCCGCCATCGAGTTCAAACCCGAAGACAGCAACTTTGAAACCCTGCCCGAAAACATTTCAGACGACCCCGCCTTCCCCATCCTCGCTTTCTTGAGCAATGCCGCCCTCGAATCCGGCGAAAACCAAGCAGGCGCAGGCGAAAAAGCCGTCCAACTCATGACCGTCCACGCCTCCAAAGGCTTGGAATTTAACGCCGTCTTCCTCACCGGCATGGAAGAAGGCCGCTTCCCCAGCGAAATGAGCCTTGCCGAACGCGGCGGCCTCGAAGAAGAACGCCGCCTCATGTACGTCGCCATCACCCGCGCCCGCAAACGCCTCTACATCACCATGGCGCAACAACGCATGCTGCACGGACAAACCCAATTCGGCATTGTCTCTCGCTTCGTCGAAGAAATCCCGCCCGAAGTATTACACTACCTGTCCGTCAAAAAACCCACCTACGACAGCTACGGCAACACACGCCAAACCGCCACGTTCAAAGACAAAATCATCGAAGACTTCAAACAGCCGCAAACCTACGCAGGCTTCCGCATCGGCCAAAACGTCCGCCACGCCAAATTCGGCACCGGCGTCATCATCGATGCCGTAGACAAAGGCGAATCCGCCCGCCTGACCATCAACTTCGGCAAACAGGGCGTGAAAGAGCTGGATACCAAGTTTGCGAAATTAGAAGAGATGTAGAAGGGAGATGGCAGAGGCCATCTGAAAACGGGAGGAGCAATTTTGCCGAAACCTCCGCCGTCATTCCCTCGCAGGCGGGAATCCAGAAGTAGAAATGTAGGTTGAATACTCGTATCCAACAAAAACATTGACGCGTCAATCGTTTCCGAAAAAAACGCTGTTGGAAAATGTCGGATTCGAGAATCCGACCTACGGCTGCTGCTTTTGGGGTGATGAAAAGCAGCCTGCACTTTAAATTTCACTCGTTTCCCTACTCATAAGATTTCAAACAATTGTGCCAACATCACATCCTGCAGCACCACCCGCGTTTCGGCCTGCCGAAGCAGCCGTGCGAGTAGTGCATCGATTTCTACGCCCGAAACAGTTTGACGCAGGCTGGATAAAGCCTTCATGCGTTTTTTTTGTTCGAATGCATCTTCCATACCAGGTTTGACACAAAAATACCAAAACGGCTCGGTCCTCATGTGGTAGAGCGGCATGCCGAAATTTTCTTGGTGGTATGCGTTTGCCACCCACCGCTGCCATTGCTGTCTGAATATTGCCTGCCATTCTTCCAAAAGCGTATCCGAAAAATCAATTTTTTCTGTGTGCAGGCTGCCTGATTCATACAGCAGGCATAAACTGTATAGAAGGATGAATTTATGCGGGGCACGGTTGTTTGCTTGTGTAAAACTTGTATGCAGGCTGCGGAATTGTTCCGCATATTTTAATAATGCTGCCAAATCTTTCATACCGCTTCCTCCTGCAAACTTTGCAATACCTCCTCCGGTTGCCAATTCAATGCGCGGCAATAATCAATAAACTCAAAGATATCCAGCCGCCTGTCACCTGTTTCTACTTTTCCTACGAACGAATGCACCACATTCATCCGTTCCGCCAATGCACGCTGCGACAACCCCAAATCCAATCTTCTGCGGATAAGGAGTTGTCGCAAATAGGTGTGTTCGGCAGAGTGTACCGACAAACGAATATTTCTCATGCGCTCCGATTTTAGGTACAATCACGCATGCACCTGTTTTAGGTGCAAATAAGAAATATGTATAAAAATGACCGTAATACCCATACACCCTGCCAACCCGTTCGACGCTATACGCCAAAACATCACTGAAGAATATTTGAGCGAAACGCAGCACTACCCTTGGATTGTTACCTTTTCAGGCGGCAAGGACAGCACCCTTGTCGCCCATTTGGTGTTTGACATGCTGCTTTCGCTGCCGCCGATGCTGCGGACGCGGCAGGTGTTCTTCATTTCCAACGACACGCTGGTGGAAAGCCCGCTGGTAGTGAAACACATGCGCCAATCTTTGGCAGAAATTCTGCGTGCCGCTGAAATTTTCAGGCTGCCCGTCAGCGGCGAAATCACCGTGCCGAAATTGCAGGACACCTTTTGGACGCTACTCATCGGCAAAGGCTACCCCACGCCCAACCGCTCAATGCGCTGGTGCACCGACCGCCTGAAAATCCAGCCTACTAGCGGCTACATCCTGCAAAAAGTAAACGAAAACGGCAAAGCCATCATCGTACTGGGCGTGCGCAAAGACGAATCTGCCACCCGCAAAGCAAGTATCGAAAGCCACCAAAACTTGGAAAACAGCAATCTGACCCCGCACAGTGATTTGAAAAACGCGTTGGTGTACCGACCGATTGTCGATTTGAGTACCGACGACGTGTGGGAATTCCTTGCTGCCAACGACCCGCCCTGGGGAGGCGCACACAGCGATTTAATCAAGCTCTACCGCGAAGCCGCCGGCGGCGAATGTCCGATTGTGCTGTCGCAGGAAGAAGCCCCCGGTTGCGGCACCAATTCCAGCCGCTTCGGCTGCTGGACGTGCACGGTGGTCAATAAGGACAGAAGCCTGCAGGGCTTTGTGGACGCGGGGAAAACCGAATTCACACCGTTAATCGAATACCGCGACTGGCTGGTGGACATCCGCAACAAACCCGAATACCGCCAGGCCGAACGGCGCAACGGAAAACTCACGTTCAAAGGCGGCAAACACATCCCCGGCCCGTTCACCATCGCGGCGCGGCAGGAAATGCTGGCGAAGCTGCTAAAAGTGCAGGCTGCTTTCGGCGAAGAACTGATTTCGCAGGACGAAATCGACCTAATCAAGCGAATTTGGACGGAAGATCTGATTAACACTTACTCAAGGAATAAAAATGAAGACGGAAACACGGGAACAGGTGGCTGATTTGCTGCTGTGGAGTGATGAAAATGCCAGAAACCTGATGGAGAAAATCGCTGCCGAACATGGTGTATCGCCCGATGCGCTGGCCGATTTGGCGGCATGGGAGCGCGAGCAACAGGAACGGATCCGCAAACGCGGCATGACCGAAGTATTCGATGAAGTTTTTGAAAACAGGAAATATTGGGGCTGAATATGTGGATACATTCAATCAGGCTGCTTAATTTCAAATCCTACCAAGAAGCGGCCTTCTCCTTTCCCGAACCGAAAAACGGGCAGAACATTGTTTTAATCGGCGCGATGAACGGGCACGGCAAAACCACTTTGTTGGAAGCGGTTTACCTGTGCCTGTATGACGCGGATGCGGTCAGCCATTTGCAGCGGGCCGGCTTGAACAGCAAAGATGTCAATTACCCGAATTTCCTGCAGGCTGCCCTGCATCACAAAGCAGCGCCGCAATACGGCCGATACCGCATCGAGCTGGAAATTGAAATCCGCCAACGGCGGCAAGGTAAGATTTGCGGCCTGAAAATCCGCCGGAAATGGCATTTCAATGAGAAAAGGCAATTTGAACGCGAAAGCACCGAAACGCGGGCAGACGTGCTGGTTGACGACCGCTACCTGCCTGTCGATTTAGCCGAATTGGACAAATATCTCAACACTTACGCCCTGCCGTTCGATTATGCGCCGTTTTTCTTTTTCGACGGCGAAAAAATCGTGCAGGCTGCAGAACGCAGCGGCACGGGTATGTGGCTCAATACCGCCCTGAAAGGCCTGTTGGGCGTAACCCTGCTGACGCGGCTTGCAGACAGCCTTGGCGATTACCGCAAACGCTGCATTTCCGAGAACGCGGGCAAAAAGATGCAGGAAGATTTGGACAAAGCCGAAAGCGCATTGACTTCTGCCCAAGTGCAATATGATGTATTCCGTGAAGAATGGGAAAAAGTACAACAGGAATGGGCGCATTGGGATGCGGAAAGAAGCAGGCTGCAACAGCAGATCGGCGGCGGCAGCGACATCCGCACTTCGCAGGATTTGCTGATGCAGCGGGAACGGCTGGAGAAGGAAATGGACGATTTCAATGCGAAGGTCAAGGCGGCGGTTAAAGCCATGCCGCTGGCCTTCCTGCCTTCAGACGGCCTGAACGCGCTAAAAATCAAACTCGAACGAGAAGCCAACCGCCTGCACCATGAAGCCGGCAGGGAGCAGATTGCGGGACGGGTAAACGATTTTTGGAGCGCGTTTGTCGGCAGCGGCAAAGTCAAAGAAGTATTGGGGCGTTCGGCTTGCGCCATTTTGGAAGACCCGCTGATGAAGGAAGCTGTAGCCGAATGCTGGAACGAATTATTTTACCCGTTGCCTGAAAATTGCGCCGAAACTATCGAGCACAACTATCTCTCGAAAAACGCCCATGCTGAAATCCAAAACGAAATCAGCCGCATACAGGGTATGCCACAAGGAAGGATAGGCAGCCTGCTGGCCGATATCGAACAGCGGCGGAGCGAACAAAAACAAGTCTTGGAAGAATTGGAGCTGCTCAAAGGCAGCAACAAAGACGAACTGGTGGAACAGCTCAAACAGGCGAACAAGCAGGCCGATATACTGAAAGAACGTTCGGGCAGCCTGAAAAGCAACGTGTTGGAAAAAGAAAAAGAATGCCGGCGCAAAAAGGATGAAGTCAGCAAACTGCAAGACAAAATCAGCGACAGCAACCCGCTGATGGTGAAGTCGCGCCGTGCGGGACAGGTAGAAAAAGTTATTGCCGCATTGACCGATGCTCTAATGCGGCAAAAGGCGGGTGAAATCGGTGAAACCGCCACCCGCATCAACCGCACCATTGCACACGATGACCGCATCCACAAAATCAGCATCGAAGCCGACGGAAGGATGGGGCTTTACGGCCGCGACGGCAGGGAAGCGCAGGTCGATTTGTCGGCCGGACAAATGCAAATTCTGATTATGTCGCTGGTGTCGGCATTGGCGGAAGTTACCCACTATCCTGCCCCCTTTGTCATCGATACCCCTTTGGCACGTTTGGATGAGGGCCACCGAGAAGGTTTGTTCAAGCATTGGAGTGGGCTGGAACAGCAGGTGATTTTGTTGTCGCAGGACACCGAAATCACCCCCGAAGTGTACCGCCGTCTCGACCCGCATATCGGCCGCACCTATCTGGTGGAAGCCGAATCACTGGACAGCGCGGGCGCATGTTCACGTGTAACTGCCGATGTTTATTTCGAATAATTAAAGGAACAATACATGTATCTGCTGCCAGACAACCGCCAGTGGGATTCCGACTATTTCCATACCCTGATTAGCGACAAACACATTATTTCCAGCAGCGAAGCCAAAGCCATACGCGAAAAACTCACCCACGCAGGTGCGTTGCCGCATCTGGACAACAACTACGAGTGGGCGGTACTCTGTATCGGCTATTGCTTTGCCAAAGGCTGGGCTCGCCAGCCGGAAAATTTGACTGCCGCCCCCGATACCAAAGGCATCGACATCCCTTCTTTCCAAACCTGCTTTCAAGACCATTCGCGGCTTTGGCTTGCCCTGTTGAGCGAAACCCTGTTCCACATCAGGCAAGGGAAACCGGCGGGAAAAGATGATTTGTACAAACTAATTGCCGACCTGTGGCATACCGGCGCGCTTGGTTTGCATGCGTTTTGGGAACGTTGCAGACAATTCAAACCCGATGACGATTTGGCACAACGGCAGGCCTTTTTGAACGAATTGGCTGAATTGGCTGTTAAAAACAGTAGCGGACGGCAACATGCAGGAGAGATTTCTAGTTCAAGCGAATTTCCCGCAGAAAATGTCGGAACACTCGATGCAGCCCGCATCAAACTTAAAACCGCACTGGACAAAACAGTCGGCAAGGGCGGCACGATACAACTAGAATACGTCGGCGTGCGCTACGACTGCTTGCGCGTACAGTTCGACTGCTATGTGGATTTGGAAAAATACCACAGCCAGATTTGCTCCGAATTAGGCATCGGCGATGACGAAATGCGCTGCGGACGCATACGCGGCGAAGCCAATACATGGCACATCAATATCCTGCGCCCGCAAGACACTTGGCGGCAATACGGGCAAAGTGAGTTTCAGACGGCCTTACAGCAATACCGCGCATCGGCACAGCAATTCAGATTGCCAGTGTGTATCGGTTTGGACGAACGCGGCGAACCCGTGTTTCAAGATTTTGCCACCGCGCCGCATGTGATGGTAGGCGGGGAAACGGGGGCTGGGAAATCGGTACTGGTGCGCTCAATGCTGGCTTCCCTGTTCGAACTCGCTCCTCAGAATGAAACGGAAATCGTCGTGTGTTATTGCAAAGTTTCTGCGGATTTCGCCGCCTTCAAAGACCGTCCGAATTTATGGCAGGGGCGCATAGTCAGCGATGCGGAAGAAGCTGCTGAAATATTGTCGTCTTTTGCTGACGAGATGGATAAACGATACCGCCTGATGGACGAATACGCTGCAAAGGATATTGCAGAAGTCCCACAGCACGCCCGTCCAAAATATGTTGTTATCGTGATTGACGAACTGGCCGACCTTATCGATGTCAGCAGTGACGCAGAAGGGCATTTGGTACGGCTGGCACAAAAAGCGCGCTCCGCAGGAATGTATCTGTTATTGGCAACGCAACGCCCCGATGCGAAAACACTCAGCGGCCGCCTACGTGACAACCTGCCGACCAAAATTGCGTTGAAAACAGGCAAACGCCAGTCTTCCGAGATTATCTTGGGCGAGCGCGGTGCTGAAAACCTGACGGCCAAAGGCGATCATTTGGTCAAATGGAACAATGAAGCAGCACGTTTTCTGCACGGGTATAATGTATAATTTGTTCAACCATCCTTTGCAAAGGTCTCAGGCCGTCTGAAACTTAAATGGGGTTTCAGACGGCCTTTTCCTTTGGAGATTAATAATTAGGCTTTAGGTTCGCCATCATTCTCTGCTTTGGGCGGAACGGGGGCAAACCAGCCGACCAGAAGTAGCAGCAAGCCGACGATGATGAAGGAGGCAATACGCTCGATACCACCGCTGTTGGAAAGCTCAATCAGGAAGAGTTTGACGACCACGATGCCCATCAGCGTCGCGCCAGTCATCCAGTAGGAACGCTGTTTGCGGCGGTTGCCGAGTACCATCAAGATGATGGCGGTTACTGCCCAAACGACGGAGAGGCTGGCTTGCAGGCCGAAGGATTGCAGCATGATGTCGAGACGCCAAGTAATGCCGTCGTAGAAATGCCATACGCGCATCACGCCTGCGCTGATCAGCATAAATGCCAAGGCGGCGACAGTGGTCGCTGTGGTACGGCGAAGGTCGGGCGGTAAGGCTTCGGGCAGGGATTTCAGGGCAAACCAAAGCATACCGGCGCTGGCAAGTTCCACCGGATTGAGCACGGGAATATACGGCAATGGCGAAGGTTGGAACGGAGTGGAGAAGTTGGTCCACAGCATCCAACAAGCAGCGGCAAGGGCGCACAACGGCATAGCAAAATGCTGATAAATGGCTTGATGCCGTCTGAAAAATTCACGTTGGCGCTGCGTATGGAAAACAATCCACATCGCCAGTGGTACGACCAGCCATGAGAGCTGCGCCCAAACGCCGTAAAAACGCTCGCCGGCATACAGCGCCGTCCAAAGCGTCCAAAGTACGCCGAGTATTGTGATATTGAGTTTGTGCAACCAAATCAGATCATGGCGCGGATAGTTGTTCAAAATAATGAAGTTCAACACGGTGGCAGCCACAAGCGGCAAGGCTGCGGCGGCTGTCACCGCATGCTCGGTATGGTAGGAGAGGAAATGCAGGCCAAACAATGGCAAGAATGCCAAATTGGTTTGCAGAAGCTCTTCCCATTTCAGACGTTTGGCAAACAGCAGTAAGCTGGCAAATATCGGCCACAGCCACAACTGGGTAAACAGGGTTTCCTCACCTGTCCATTGCATATAAAGGGCGTAGCTGCCTGTTGCCAACGCGGTAAGCAGGATGATCCAGCCTGAAACCTGCGCAAAGTAAACCTCGTTTCCTTCCGGCTTTTCGCTTGCAACCGGCACGCGCGGATATTGCAGCGCGTAGGCAGCCGCAAACAGCAAAGGCGTAGCGGCAATAAGGTATAAATGGGTCAGGAAGCCTTTGGATTCATAAATGATGCTGCTTTGCAGCAACAGGGCGAACAATACATTGCCCAAAGTAAATGTGATAAATACATTCGGCTCATGTTTGCGCCGGCAGAATGCCCACGCCGCCGCCAAAGCGGAAAGAGCGACAATGCTGCCTTGGTTGGCCAAGAAGAGCAAAGGCAAAATAGAGATGTACAGCAAGGCGGCAGACAACACGGCCGTCTGAACGGATTTTTCCCATTGCGCCGAACCTTCGCGACGCGAGAAATACCACAGCAAGTAAATCGCCGCTCCGCCAAACAACACCACAATCGTCGTAAACCACTGCCCTTCCAGAACGGTATCCGTGCCAAAGCCCTGATAATTGCCCAGCTGAATCAGCGCCGCCAAGAGATAAACCATCAGCGCACCCAAACGGATATGCGGACGCTGTTGGCACAGACCGAAGAAATAAACCAATGCGGATTCAGCACTCCACAAAATGACTGTATTACTCGGTTCAAAATAAAGCGGAACGGCAATCGTGAGGAACAATACCGCCAACGCAAAAAACGCCTGACGCAAAATATACAAACCCTGCTGACGTTTCAGCAGCAGCGCGGCCAGCCCGTAAACAGCGGCAAAACCCAATGCGGAAAGCGCATCCGCAGACGGCCAATGCTCCACCATGCGGTATTGCAGGCCGAACGCCGCCGCCATCGTGCCAAACAATAAAGTATGGTCGAGGACATGCACGCGCAGGCCGTGTGTATAAATACTCTTGCCAATCTCCTCCAAAGTCGCATTGTCGGCAATCGGCGTAACGCTGTCTTCGCTGTTTTCCGTCAACTTACGGCGTGCGAACAGATACGCGATAAAGGTATAGAGCAGCCAGTGGTAAATCAAGAAAGGCTCGGTAGTGGCGAAATGTTGCGGCGTATAACTTCGCATGCCCCACAACGCGGCAATGGCAAAAGTAGCGGCAAAACCCGTCAGGTTCAGCGGACGCCATGCCTTAAACCACGCAATCGCGGCCACACCACCATTGAGCAGGGCGAGATAAGAAAACAGCACCAAATAATTACCGCTGCCGTCTGAAGTCAGCAAAGGCGCGGCCATACCGCCGATTAAAGCAACCTGCGCCATAATCTGCGCATTCTGCCTTACCGCCAGCCACGCCATCAGCACAACCATCGCCACCATCAGCCCGAACACGACCGACACAGGCAGCAGCGGATGCAGTTTCAACGCCGCCAAGGCCGTCAAATACATCACTGCCACGCCGAAACCCTGCAACACCAAGCCATATTCACGCTTACGGCTTTGCAGCTTCCAGCCGCCGACTACCGCCGCCAAACCCGCGCCTGCCACCGTCAGATAACGCAGCTCCACCGGCACATGAACCCGCTCGGAGGCATAGCGCAGCAAAAACGCCAGGCCGAGGAACAGCACCACAATACCGGTTTTCAACAACGGATTGCCGCGCAAGAACCAAGCAACAATCGGATTGTCGGAAAACTTGTACTCTCCGCCTTCCGCCTGTTCTTTATGGATAACAAATTGACGCGATGGCGCCTCTTCGCTTTCAGACGGCATCGAAGCAACAACAGCCTCTTCCTTAGACTGCTCTTCTTGTTCAGCAGCAACCGCTTCAATAACTTCCGATTCCACAACAGGCTCAGGCGAAGCAGAAGCCTTGGCAGAAACAGGATCAATAGGTATAGAAAAAGAAGGAGCAAACGCCTCTTCAATCTTCTGCTTAACAGGCGCAGCTTCCGCTTCAGGCTCAACCCGAACATGAAGCGACTCAGAGGCCGTCTGAACATCGGTAACAGGCAAAGCCTCAAGCCCCTGCCCTACCTTCGCCTCATCACGGACAACCTCATGCTCCAACACCGACAAACGCTGTTTCAGCAGCTCGATTTCCTGCTCCAGCTTTTGCATTCTATCGCCTGCCGTAGCAGATTCAGCCAAACGCTCTTCTTGACGCTGTTTGGCAATTGACCAAGCAACCAGCCAAAACAACGATCCAATAATGACGCCGGTGAACATCTCATCGGCAAAATAGCCGATAATAATAGGAATAAGCAGGCCGAAAAACTGCATAAAACACCTGTTTGATAACAATAAGAATATGCCGATTGTAACACCGGCAACATTATTCATGAAAAAAAGAGACAAAAGGCCAAGAATAAAAGCATACGGCGAATAGAATGTAGAGAATCGGAATAGAAAAAGGCCGTCTGAAAATATTTAGGGATTTTCAGACGGACTAATATTATTGTCAGGTTAATTGAGCAACTATTTATTGAACCTTAAGACTCTTCACGAGGATACCCGTTGCTATAAGCCTTCTCAAACCATTCCTGAGCCAGCGTGTCATCCTGTTGAAAACCTTGGCCGAGTTTATACTTAGTGCCCAAACAAAACTGAGCTGATGCAACTCCCTGCTCTGCCGCTTTACGATACCAATAAATCGCTAATACATCATTTTGCGTCACGCCTACCCCATCATTGTACATCTGAGCCAATTGAAACTGAGCATCGGCATGTCCTTGTTCCGCCGATTTACGAAACAAAGATAATGCCTGCTTATAATCAATACCAAAAGAAGGATCCCATTGATCTACACTTCCACCGTATCGATACTGAAAACCCAATTTGTATTGAGCCTCTATATCTCCTTCATTTGCCATATGCTCATACATCGTCAACAGATACCACTGAGCATCGCCATATGGCCCATCTTTAAGAAACCATTCTTCTGCCTGTTTATAGTCTTGCGCAACACCCGTTCCATTTTTATACATCTGACCCAATCGGCACATAGCAGGACCATATCCCTGATTACCAGCCAAACGATACCAATACAATGCCTGCTCATAATCTAACAATTGAAAATACAGCTCACCCAAATAAAATTTAGCTTGGACAATACCCTCCTCTACCTTCACATGCAGCCACTGTTTCAACTGCTCATAGTCCCTGTTAGTCAAAAAACTAGAATACTCCTTTATCAAAAGGTATTGCGCATCAAGATGTCCCTGCTCTGCTGCCTTCATATACCAATGCACTGCCTTTCGATAATCTTTAGGCTCTTTATTACAATATAACTCAGCTAATTCATATTGAGCCTGGACATTTCCTTCTTCAGCCAACTGAGTAACAGCTTGAATAGGATCAGAAGTATGGACAAGAGCATATTCCTTAGCCGCACTCCGTCTCATAAGCCTGAAAAGAAAAATCGCGACAGCTATTAAAAAACAAGCAAGTAACAATTTCATCTTATATCCCCAGTCTTATTCATTTTTTATTTTCGATACCATAACTATTTTTTTAATTACACCCATTAAAATGGGGTTACCGTTAAATCAAATTCTTAAAATCTAGTAATGCTGAATATAACATCGTCTGAAAACCTTGAAAGGTTTTCAGACGACCTCGGATGGATTTTGGGTTGCAAGCACCGCGTGCGTGCGTACCGCACACACCCTACACCTGATGCCCAGTTTCAGTAGGTTGGATTCTCGAATCCGACGGCTATTTGAGATGGCAGCGGCTTTTGTCGGATACAAGTATCCGACCTACTGCTACCTATAGTTACTCAACCAATACACGTTTATCTGCCAATCCTGTCAATCTTGAAAAATTTTCTTTTTGTTTCAATTCACCCCAAGAAAACTGATGCAACCGCTCCCATTGAAAGTCATCTTGCCGAGTTGAAATCCAGACTCCTTCACGCGCAACCAAACCAAAGCCATCACACCCCAAACGCAAAGCATAAGACTTTGCCTGCAGGAAGGCGTCTTTTAACTGTGTTTCATTAGTAATACTATATTTGGCTTCCCAAATAAATCGGGCACTCTCTTCTCCACGTCGATCATTTGCAAATAGGGCATAATCAGGAAAAACACGATCATTACGCCCCATTCTTAAAGTCATCTGCCTTAGCCAATCATTTTCATCAAACCCTAATCGTTTCAACAACGGTTCAAGTAAAGTAATTTCTATATCCCGCTCATAATTTAAATTTCTAAAATCAGGCTCGTCCAAAAACGGTAATTTTGGCAGCATAGAAACATCAAAGTTTTTAGATTTCAATATCTCTATGATTGCATTGTATTCATCTGATGTACATTCCCTTCCATTCACTCCTTGCATATTGGCTTTAACCAAACCTTTTTCTTTCCAAACTGGATTACTTTTCAATTCAGATAAATGAATCGTCGGAATGACTATGGGAAAACCTACCCAAACTCGTTCAGGATAGTAACTAAATGGATCATAGTAGGTAGGAGATACCGCGCGGAAGATAGCCGTCAATCCACTATACGGGGACAAACTATACAATAAAATAATATCCCCTATTTTCGTTTGCGGATTTCCCTGCCAAAAAGTTCGATATGTTTCTCCATTCTTCCTTAATAAATCCGTATCCTCTTTGGTTCCTCCGCTGATATAAATATTGATTGCATCAGGTAATTCATCGGTATTAATAAAGTCAGGTAGGGTTTTTAACGAAAAATCATATAAAAAACAATTTAATTCTATATAGTCTAATGAATATTTTTTCCGAAATTCGTATATATCTCGGCATAAATTTCCATAGTAAAGGAAACGATCACGGTATTTCTGTTTACTTGGCGGTATTGGCAAAGGTATATCAAATGACTGGAAAACTCTTTCTAACAAGAAAAACCGGTTAGTAAAAAAATACGGAATATAATGTTCAGAGTCTTTTAGATACAAAAACAATGAAATTCCATCTAACCGTGCCAATTTGTCCCTACATTTCTTTTTATCACTTTCAGCAAGAAAAGAATCAACAAATCCTTCAAACTTTTCAATTGCCTGCCCGATATTCTCAGCACGTTCCCAATCTAAAAAGTCTTCTAATAGGTTTTGTATAAAAACAAAAGTTTCTACCCAATAACCTTCGCTTTCCTGTGTATATCCCTGCTTAAATAAATAGGCGTATATTTCCTTCCATTTTTCTTCTTTTACCCATACAGATAAATTTTCAAAGAAGTTTTTAGTTTCTCTTGCTGAATCAGTTTGCAGATAACAATCAAAAATATAACGATTGAAATACATATCACTTCCTCAATGTGCCTCTTCCCAATTCATACCCACGCCCACTTCAGCTACCAGCGGCACGTTCAACATCCCCTCATCCACTTTCGCCATAATCTGCGGCAGTTTTTCTTTGACTAAATCCAGCTCTGCTTCGGGTACTTCCAACACCAGTTCGTCATGCACCTGCATAATCAGTTTGCTTTGTAACAGGTCGTCTGAAAGCCAGCGGGACACGTCTATCATGGCGCGTTTGATGAGGTCGGAGGCGGTACCTTGCATGGGGGCGTTGATGGCGGCGCGTTCGGCTCCGGCGCGGGCGTTGGCGTTTTTGTTGCGGATGTCGGGCAGGTAGAGGCGGCGGCCGAACAGGGTTTCGACGTAGCCTTGCGCGGCGGCTTGTTCTTTGGTGCGCTGCATGTATTCGGCAACGCCGGGGTAGCGGGCGAAGTAGCGGTCGATGAAGGTTTTGGCGGACAGGTTGTCTATGCCCAGCGATTTGGCGAGGCCGTATTGGCCCATGCCGTAAATGAGGCCGAAGTTGATGGTTTTGGCGTAGCGGCGTTGTTCGGGCGAGACGTTTTCGGGGGCGATGCCGAATACTTCGGCGGCGGTGCGGCGGTGTACGTCTTCGCCGTTTTGGAACGCGGCGATGAGGGTTTTGTCACCGGAAAGGTGTGCCATGATGCGCAGCTCGATTTGGGAGTAGTCGGCGGAAACGATGACGCTGCCTTGCGGTGCGGTGAAGGCGCGGCGTACGCGGCGGCCTTCGGCGGTGCGGATGGGGATGTTTTGCAGGTTGGGGTTGTTGCTGGCGAGGCGGCCGGTGATGGCGACGGCTTGGGCGTAGGTGGTATGCACGCGGCCGTCTTTGGGGGAAATCATTTCGGGCAGTTTGTCGGTGTAGGTGGATTTGAGTTTCGCCAGGCTGCGGTTTTGCAGGATGATTTTGGGCAGGGGGTAGTCGGGCGCGAGCTGTTCCAATACGGCTTCGTTGGTGGAAATGCCGCCTTTGGCGGTTTTTTTCAGTCCTTTTGTTGGAATGCCCATTTTGTCGAACAGGATTTCTTGAAGCTGTTTGGGCGAGTTGAGGTTGAACGGTTGGCCTGCGGCGGCGTAGGCTTCTTGTTCGAGCTTCATCAGCTCTGCGCCGAGTTCTGCGCTTTGGCGGGCGAGTTCGGCGCGGTCGATTTGTACGCCGTTGCGTTCCATTTCAAACAATACCTGCGCGACGGGAAGCTCCATTTTTTCATACATTTCAAGCTGTTTGGCGTCCATTTGCGCGCGCAGGTGCGCTTCGAGGCGTAGGGCGAAATCGGCGTCTTGGGCGGCGTATTCGGTTGCCTGCCCGATAGCGACATCGGCAAAACTGATTTGCTTTGCGCCTTTACCGCACAGCGATTCGTAGGTAATGGTTTCCAAGCCGAGCCAGCGTTCGGACAATTCGTCCAATCCGTGTCCGAGATGGCTCTCGATGATGTAGGAAGCGAGCATGGAATCGCCGGCAATGCCGTTCAGGGCGATGTCGTAGTTGGCGAAAACGTGTTGGTCGTATTTGAGGTTTTGCCCGATTTTTTTCAGGGCAGGATTTTCCAAATGCGGTTTCAGACGGCCTAATACGTCTTGTAAATCAAGTTGTTCGGGTGCGGCAGTCAGGCTGTGTCCTACAGGGATGTAAACCGCTTCGCCTGCTTGGAACGCGATGCTGATGCCAACCAGCGCGGCATTCATCGCGTCTAGGGACGTGGTTTCCGTATCGATGCCGATGGTGTCAGTCTGCGACAGTTTGTCCAACAAGGCGGCAAACTGCGCTTCGGTGGTAATGGCTTGATAATCCAGCTTTTCAGGAGCTGGAGCGAGTTCGGGTTGTTTTTCAGGCTGTGTTTCCATCGCCAATGCAGCTTGTTCGCCGATATGCTCGCTGCCGAACAAATCTGTGTTTTGCGCTTCGTGCATACGGCTTTCCGCCTCTTTCAGCCAAGTGCGGAAGCCCCAGCGTTTGAAATCGACAACCAGCTGCGCCCATTTAGGCGTAGTGCGGCGCAGGCTTTCAAGGCCGTCTGAAAGCTCGGTGTGCAAATCCACATCGGTTTTAATCGTTACCAAATCATACGACAGCGGTAGTTGTCCCAAAGCGGCTTGCAGGTTTTCGCCCACCTTGCCTTTGATTTCCGCAGCGTGTTCCATCACGCCTGCCAGCGAACCGTAGGCTTCCAGCCACTTCACCGCCGTTTTCGGGCCGCATTTTTCCACACCCGGCACGTTGTCCACCTTGTCGCCCATCAGCGCGAGATAATCGCGGATTTGGTCGGGACGCACACCGAATTTCTCCTTCACGCCTTCAATGTCCAGCGTTTCGCCACTCATCGTGTTCACCAGCGTCACGCGTTCGTTCACCAACTGCGCCATGTCCTTATCGCCGGTGGACACCACCACGTTCCACCCTGCTTCGCTAGCCATCTTAGCCAAAGTGCCGATAACGTCGTCCGCTTCGACTTGCGGAATCACCAATACCGGCCAGCCCATCAGGCGTACCAAATCCGGCAAGGCTTCCGCCTGCGGGCGCAAATCGTCCGGCATCGGTGGGCGAGTCGCCTTATAGTCGGGGAACATCTCGTGGCGGAAATTTTTGCCCTTCGCATCAAACACCACCGCGCAATAGTCATGCACATAATCCGCCCGCAGCCGGCGCAGCATGTTCAACACGCCATACATTGCCCCCGTCGGCGCACCGTCGGGCGCAGACAAATTCTGTCCCATAGCATGATAGGCGCGGTAAAGATAAGAAGAGCCGTCAACGAGAAGGAGTGTGGGTTTGTTGGACATGGAGAACCTGCTGTGTGTATGAAAATAATGTACGGATTATAAAGGAAAAGGCCGTCTGAAAACCGAAAATCAAGTTTCAGACGGCCTGATGTTTACATAAATATACGGTTTCAGGTATTGCGTCTCAGAATCCTATCTTGTATATTTGTATTCAAATGAATACAAACCAAAGCAAACGAATATGAATGCAACGAACCGTATCCCAATTAGTGTACGCATCACTCAGGAAGATGCTGATTTTATTGCCGAACTAAAAATCGAAGGTGCGAATACGCCGTCTGAAAAAATCCGCGAATTGCTCAAGCTGGCGCGCTTGGCGCATACGCAGACACGCGATTACAGCTCCGCACTGACGGCGCAGGAGCAATTTTTCCAAGCGGCGAAACACGAAATCTTGCACGCAGAAAAACAGGCCGGAGTGCATTCGCATATCGTAGCAAGGTTGTTTGAACAGCTTCCCGACTTAGGCGCAACACTCGCCGCCGACCTGCCCGAAGAAGCCGACCTCGACGATTTGAAAAAATACGAGCGCGAACTGATGTGGCGCATCGTCCGCCTGACTGACAGCATCCTGCAACTCGCCGTAACCGGCAAAGGCGCGGCATATGACGATACCGTGTTGCAACAGCTTGAAAATACTTTGAAACTGGCGAAGATTGTGCAGCAGGCAAATGAAGTTTAAGACTGCCGCCATACCAAATGAAACAAACACATTTTAGTGAAAGGAAAATCCAAATGAGCGAAACCCTATCCCGCCGAGTAGGCCGCCTGGTGAGCGGCGGTTTTCATGCCCTGATTGATGCGGCGGAAAACCTCGCGCCTGAAGCGGTCATGAACGAAAGCATCCGCGAAATTGAGCGCGCAGTAGATGAAGTGCGTGCTGAATTAGGCAAAGTGTTGGCGCAGAAACACCTTGCCGCCAAGAAAATGGCCGATGAAAGCAACCGCCACGAGGCCATCGATGCCAATCTGCAGGCCGCCGTAGATGCCGGTCGCGATGATCTTGCCGAAGCGGGTATCGCCGAGCAGATGGACATCGAAGCGCGTCTGCCCATCTTGGAAAACACCATTGCCGATTGTGCTGCACAAGAAAAAGAGCTGGAAGGCTTTATCGCCGCCCTGCAGGCGAAAAAACGCGAGATGCAACAGCAGTTGCAAGACTGGCGTGCCGCACAGCAAAGCATGGGTACAGGCAAAACAGCCGGTGGCAACGGCAGCGACCTCAACCGCATTGCCCGTGATGCTGAAAAAAGCGGCAATGCCTTCGACCGTGTGATGGGTCGCCAAAACTCGGTACACAGCAGCACTGATGCGGCGCAGTTGGCCAAGCTGAAAGAACTGGAAGACTTTAGCCGCAACAACCGCATTGCCGAAAGATTGGCGGCATTGAAAGCGAAATCATAAGCCATATTGAGAAAATCGCGGTTTCAGACGGCCTTTATCTTCACGGGGCCGTCTGAAAAAAAGAAAACCATACACACCTCAATAACAAAAAGATGCCGAATTGGGAAAAATCCTGTCGGTTACGACAAATTAATAAAATACCCATATCCAATCGGCTTAACTTTAAAATAAAATATATGCCGTCTGAAAATTAAAAAGAATAAGGAAATGCGATATGTGGAATTTAATCAACGCCCCCGAAACTGAAATCTTCGGCATTGCCATTGCGCTGATGGTTTTGCTCGGTGTGTTGGAAGTCATTTCCATGCTGGCAGGCGGTATCAGCGACTGGTTGGACAACCTGTTGCCCGACAGCCTGACCGAAACCGCGCACGCCGAGGTCGGATTGGATGTGGCGGACGCAGGCATATTCGTGCGTTTCCTGAGCTGGCTGTATGTCGGACGTATTCCGGTGTTGATGTTGATGGTGGTATTTCTTGCCGTATACGGACTGACGGGTTATCTGTTTCAGACGGCCTTTGCCACTGTATTCGGCACTTATCTGAATGGCACGTTGGCAGCAGTCATCGTCTGGTTTCTTTCCCTGCCCTTAGTACGCGTAACGGCTAGCGGTTTGTACAAAATTATGCCGAAAGATGAAACCACTGCCGTTTTGCAGGAAAGTTTAATCGGCCGCGTCGGCACGGTGGTGTTAGGCGAAGCTCGGGTAGGCAATGCGGCACAAGTGCGCGTAAAAGATGCTTACGGCCAACAGCATTATGTGATGGTAGAGCCTGACTCTGAAGATGTATTGAAACAAGGCGATGCGGTATTGCTGGTGTCGTTGGACGGAAATACATTTAAAGCGATTTTAAATCCGAGCGGCAGTTTGGTAGATTAAGGCCGTCTGAAACCGCTGATTTATCGATACGGTAAAAATAGATACTTTACCGCCCTATCCTCACCATCTAGAAATCCGAAATAACAATTAGAAAAAACAACCACCCTATTATTTCAACCCATATTTTTAACCCTTTCAGTCGGCCTCTTTCCCTCAAAGCCTTCTGAATCCACCGCCCCCAAAGGCATATTAACAAGAAGAAAGGAAAAACCATGAATTTGGTCTCCATCGGCACTATCGCCGGCGTCATACTCGTCGCGCTGTTTGTACTCGGCCTCATCCTGACCCGTCTGTATCGCCGTGCCAGCAAAGAAGTCTCATTTGTCCGTACCGGTTTTGGTGGCGAAAAAGTCATCATGAACGGCGGCGCGATGGTGCTGCCCGTGCTGCACGAAATCATCCCCGTCAACATGAATACACTGCGCCTTGAAGTGCGCCGCGCTGCCCAACAAGCGCTGATTACCCGCGACCGTATGCGCGTTGACGTAATGGCGGAATTTTACGTCCGCGTTAAACCCAGCGCCGAGAGCATTGCGACCGCCGCACAAACGCTGGGTATGAAAACCATGTCTCCCGATGAGCTGAAAGACCTCGTCGAAGGTAAATTCGTTGATGCCTTGCGCGCCGTTGCCGCTGAAATGGCAATGGAAGAGTTGCATGAAAAACGTGTTGATTTCGTTCAGAAAGTACAACAAGTCGTGAGCGAAGATTTGTTTAAAAACGGTCTCGAACTCGAAACCGTTTCCCTGACCGGCCTCGACCAAACCAGTTTTGAGTTCTTCAACCCGCAAAACGCCTTTGACGCGGAAGGTTTGACCAAACTGACCGAAACCATCGAAGGCCGCCGCAAAAAACGTAACGAAATCGAACAAGACACCGACTTGGCAATCAAAACCAAAAACCTTGAAGCCGAGCAGCAACGCCTGAAAATCTCGCGCGAAGAAGAATACGCCAAACTCGAACAAGAGCGCGAAATTGCCGTCCGCCGCGCCGAACAAGAGGCCAGTATTACCGAACAAGAATCTCAGAAAAAACGTGAAGCTGAAGAAGCGAAAATTGCCGCTGAACGCGAAGTGGATTTGAAACGCATCGCAGCCGAACGCGACATTAAAAACGAAGACATCCGCAAAGCCCAAGCTGTTGAGCAAGCGGAGGTTGAACGCCGCAAAGCCATCGAGTTGGCCGAACAAGACCGCGCCATCGCCGTTGCCGAAAAATCGCGTGCCGAATCCGAAGCCAAAGCCGAAGCCGACAAAGCCCGCGCCGCCGCTGTTCGCGAAGAAGAGAGCGTGATTACCGTACGCGAAACCGAACGCGCCGAGCGTGCCAAAGCGGTGGAATTGATTGCCGCCGAAGAGGCTGCGCAAAAAGATGCGATTTCGCTCACTGTTGCCGCTGAAGCCGAAAAACAAGCCGCACAAGACCGCGCTGAAGCCGTACGTATCGCCGCCGAAGCCGAAGCCGAAAAACACCGCCTGCAAGCCAAAGGTGAGGCCGATGCCAAAATTCTGTTGGCACAAGCGCAAGAGCAACAATACAAAGTTGATGCCGAAGGTACCCGCGCTGTGAACGAAGCTGCCAACGTCCTGAGCGTTGAACAGGTTGAAATGCAAGTCCGCCTTGCCCTCTTGAAACACCTGCCTGACATCATTCGTGAATCCGTCCGCCCAATGGAAAAAATCGAAGACATCAAGATTTTGCAAGTCAATGGTCTGGGTGGCTTTACCGGTGGTGCAAATGGTGCGGAAGGTGTTGCAGACGGCCAAACCACACAAGCCAGCCTTGCAGACCAAATGGTCAACAGCGCCCTGCGCTACCGCAGCCAAGCCCCGTTGGTTGACGGTCTCTTGAAAGAGTTGGGACTGAATGGTGGCGACATCAACGGCCTGACCCAAGGACTGGATAAAACCATCGGCCAATAATAAACGAATGCCGCAATAATGGTTTAAAGGCCGTCTGAAACTTTTCAGACGGCCTTTTTTGTATGCGAGCTCAGAAAAACGCTAATATTTTCAATACTGATAAATTCAGATCTGTTGCGATTGCAATAAATTAGGAATCATCTAATCTATTTTTTAGGATAAAAAGATTGGGCAGGCTATTTTAAATGACTCACAAGGCTAGCTGCTTCGACAATGATCCACCAACAATTTAGTCATAGAAGTCGGTTCTACCATTTCAATTTCAAACTTGCCGTCTACTCGTCTATCGACATTTCAATATCAAGCCACTTATCTTCAGACAAATAAAAAAGCACAACATTTCGTTGTGCTTTTTCTTGATGAACCCACATTACTTGTTTTTTTGCGAACGAAGGTAATCCAAAGTTTTCAGCTGGGCAATGGCTGCTGCCAATGCTTTGTGCGCTTCGGCCAAAGATTTTTCGTCTCTGGCTTCAGAAACACCAGTTTCGGCTGCTTTTTTAGCTGCTTCAGCACGCGCCTGATCCATTTCTGTACTGCGGACGGCGACGTCTGCCAATACAGTAATCTTATCAGGCTGTACTTCTAAAACGCCACCGGAAACGGCAACCAGCACTTCTTCAGCTTCACCCGGAACAGTCAAACGCAATGCGCCGGGGCGTACCAAACTCATAATCGGCTCGTGTCGTGGATAAATACCAAGCTCACCTTGAACGGTCGGAACCACCACAAAGCTGGCCTCGCCCGAATAGATGTTTTGCTCGCTACTAACCACTTCAACTTGCATGGTGCTCATGCCGGCCTCCTTAGTTTAAGGTTTTCGCTTTCTCAGCCGCTTCTTCAATGCCGCCTACCATGTAGAACGCTTGTTCAGGCAGATGGTCGTATTCGCCGTTCAAGATGGCTTTAAAGCCGGCGATGGTGTCACGCAATGGAACGTATTTGCCTGGAGAACCGGTAAATACTTCGGCAACGTGGAACGGTTGAGACAGGAAGCGTTGGATTTTACGGGCACGCATCACAGTCAGTTTGTCTTCGTCAGACAATTCATCCATACCCAGAATGGCAATAATGTCGCGCAATTCTTTGTATTTTTGCAGAGTAGACTGTACACCGCGCGCTACGTCGTAGTGCTCTTGACCCAATACCATCGGATCCAATTGGCGTGAAGTAGAATCAAGCGGGTCAACTGCCGGGTAAATACCCAAAGATGCAATATCACGGCTCAATACGACGGTGGCGTCCAAGTGGGCGAAAGTTGTCGCTGGAGACGGGTCAGTCAAGTCATCCGCAGGTACATATACGGCTTGGATGGAAGTAATGGAACCGGTTTGGGTAGAGGTAATACGCTCTTGCAAACGACCCATTTCTTCAGCCAATGTCGGTTGGTAACCTACTGCAGAAGGCATACGACCCAACAGTGCAGATACTTCGGTACCGGCCAGAGTGTAACGGTAGATGTTGTCAACGAAGAACAATACGTCGCGACCTTTACCGTTTTCGTCTTTTTCGTCACGGAAGTATTCGGCCATAGTCAAACCGGTCAAAGCAACGCGCAGACGGTTGCCTGGAGGTTCGTTCATTTGGCCATACACCATGGCTACTTTATCCAATACGTTGGAATCTTTCATCTCGTGGTAGAAGTCGTTACCTTCACGGGTACGTTCACCCACACCTGCGAACACGGACAGACCACTGTGCGCTTTGGCGATGTTGTTGATCAATTCCATCATGTTCACGGTTTTGCCCACACCGGCACCACCGAACAGACCTACTTTACCGCCTTTAGCAAACGGACACAGCAAGTCGATCACTTTAATACCGGTTTCCAACAATTCAGTAGTTGAAGACAACTCGTCGAATTTTGGAGCAGTTTGGTGAATGGCACGGCTCTTGTCGGTATCGATCGGACCTGCTTCATCAACAGGCGTACCCAATACGTCGACAATACGACCCAAAGTACCTTTACCTACCGGCACAGTGATTGGCGCACCAGTATTGCTTACAGACATGCCGCGTTTCAGGCCGTCTGAACTACCCATTGCAATAGTACGGACAACGCCGTCACCCAGAAGCTGTTGAACTTCCAGAGTCAGACCGTTCTCGTCCAATTTCAGGGCATCGTAAACATGCGGAATAGCGTCGCGTGGAAATTCCACGTCAACCACCGCACCAATAACTTGTACGATTTTGCCTTGGCTCATTATCGTATCCTAATTTCCTGTTCAGGCTTCAGACAGCATTAAACTGCCGCTGCACCTGCTACAATTTCTGACAATTCTGTGGTAATCGCAGCTTGACGCGATTTGTTGTACACCAAGCGCAATTCTTTAATGGCATTGCCTGCGTTGTCGGTTGCGGCTTTCATCGCTACCATACGCGCGGCTTGTTCAGATGCCATGTTGTCGCTCAATGCCTGATAAACCACAGACTCTAAATAGCGGCGAACCAAATATTCCAATACGGCGATAGGACTCGGCTCGTAGCGGTATTCCCAAGCAAATGAAGAATGACCCGCTTCGTCGTCAATAACGTTTTCACCGATAGGCAGCAAAACTTCCATACGTGGCTCTTGGCGCATTGTATTGACAAAACGTGAGTAAACCATATGGATACGGTCTAATTCATGCTTCTCATAACGTTGGAAGATTTCGGTCAGAGGTCCGAGCAGCAATTCCATTTTTGGGGTATCGCCCAAATTGGTTGCGCTGGCAATAACATTCAAACCGATGCTTTGGCATGCAGCCAAACCTTTACTACCCAGGCACACGACTTCGACTTCGATGCCTTGTTCCTGATACTCTTGAACTTGCGCCAAAAACTTTTTCAGTACGTTTGCGTTCAAGCCACCGCACAAACCTTTATCCGAGGTAATCAAAATGAAACCGGCACGACGCACTTCGCGGTGCGGCTCCAACAATTTGATACCATGATCGGCATGGGTCTGTGCAAGATGGCTCATCACTGTACGCACTTTTTCGGCGTACGGACGCGCTAAGCGCATCCGGTCTTGAGTCTTCCGCATTTTAGAGGTCGACACCATTTGCATCGCTTTAGTGATCTTTTGGGTATTTTGAACACTACGGATTTTGGTGAGAATCTCTTTTCCGACTGCCATTTCAGACTCCTTTCATTTCAATACTTATGCTTGGTAAGCGTAAGAAGATTTGAAAGATTTCATGGCTTCGGTCAATGCTTTTTCGCTTTCGTCAGACATTGCGCCTGATGCATTAATCGCTTCCAGAACCTCAGGATGTTGCGTACGTACGAAACTCAAGAATTCTGCTTCGAAAGCCAAGGCTTTGGATACCGGAACATCTGCATAAGAACCATTATTGATCGCCCACAAAGTCAATGCCATTTCGGCAGTGTTCAATGTGCTGAATTGTTTTTGTTTCATCAATTCAGTAACCACTTCACCGTGTTGCAGCTGTTTGCGTGTTGCTTCGTCCAAATCGGAAGCAAATTGCGAGAACGCCGCCAATTCACGGTACTGTGCCAACGCCAAACGGATACCGCCACCCAGTTTTTTGATGACTTTGGTTTGTGCTGCACCACCCACGCGCGATACAGAAATACCGGCATTGATTGCAGGACGGATACCGGCGTTGAACAAGTCGGTTTCCAAGAAGATTTGGCCGTCTGTAATCGAAATTACGTTGGTTGGTACGAATGCTGATACGTCACCGGCTTGGGTTTCAATAATTGGCAACGCAGTCAGAGAACCGGTTTTGCCTTTTACTTCGCCATTGGTCAGTTTTTCAACTTCGTTTTCGCTGACGCGAGCCGCACGTTCCAACAAACGGGAGTGCAGATAGAATACGTCGCCAGGATATGCTTCACGACCAGGTGGACGGCGCAACAGCAGGGAAATTTGACGGTATGCAACGGCTTGTTTAGACAAGTCATCGTATACGATCAGTGCATCTTCACCACGGTCACGGAAGAATTCACCCATGGTACAACCGGAGTAAGGAGCGATGTATTGCAGTGCAGCGGCTTCAGAAGCAGTTGCAGCAACTACGATAGTGTGTTCCATCGCGCCATGCTCTTCCAATTTGCGTACTACGTTGGCAATAGAAGATGCTTTTTGACCGATAGCCACATAAATACAGATAACGCCTGTACCTTTTTGGTTAACGATGGCATCCAGTGCTACGGCAGTTTTACCGGTTTGACGGTCACCAATGATCAACTCACGTTGGCCACGACCAACCGGAACCATAGAGTCAATGGCTTTCAGGCCGGTTTGCATTGGTTGGTCAACCGATTTACGCGCAATCACACCTGGTGCAATTTTTTCGATTGGAGCAGTCAATGTTGTGTTGATTGGACCTTTACCATCGATAGGACGACCCAATGCATCAACTACGCGGCCAACCAGTTCGCGACCGATCGGCACTTCCAAAATACGGCCGGTACAGGTAACTGTATCGCCTTCTTTAATGTGTTCGTACTCACCCAACACTACGGCACCAACGGAGTCACGCTCCAAGTTCATGGCCAGACCGAAAGTGTTACCGGGGAATTCGAGCATCTCACCTTGCATCGCGTCTGACAAGCCATGAATGCGCACAATGCCGTCTGTAACAGAAACAACGGTACCACGGGTACGCACTTCTGCATCGACGGACAGATTTTCGATTTTGGCTTTAATCAAATCGCTAATTTCAGCAGGATTAAGCTGCATGAAAACTCTCCTAATTTGTCATAGTCGCATACAAAGCATTCAGTTTGCCTTGTACGGACAAATCCAAGACCTGATCACCCACTTCTACTTTGATGCCGCCAATTAATTCAGGGGCAACTTTAGTTACCACATCCAATTTGCTGTTGAAGCGTTTTGTCAGGATATCGGTAACATCGGCCAGCTGCTGAGAACTGAGTTCATACGCGCTGTAAATTACTGCCGATTTCGTATTGTTGTGTATCAAGGTCAAATCTTGATATTGGGCATAAATTTCCGGCAATACCAGCAAACGCTTTTGCTCGGCCAAAACGGTAATGAAATTTGCCAATTCGACATTTTTGATACCGACAAGACCTTTGAGCGTTTCTGCTTTTTCGGAAGCTCCCGTTTCCGGTTGCTCGATGAAAGCAATGACTTTCTCATCTTGAACAACCGCTGCGAGTTCTTTCAGTTCGCCCAACCAAGACTCGATTTGGTTTTTTTCCTGAGCCAGACTGAACAATGCTTTCGCATAAGGTCTGGCAATCGTTGCGAACTCTGCCATAAGATTACAGCTCCTGTTTTAAGGTACTGAGCAAATCTGCATGTTTGGAAGCATCAATTTCCTTACGCAAGATAGATTCCGCACCTTTAACAGCCAGTGTAGCAACCTGTTCGCGCAATGCTTCGCGCGCACGGTTAACTTCTTGCTCCACATCAGCTTTTGCTTGGGCTGCAATGCGTGCTGCTTCATGAGAAGCTTGCTCTTTGGCTTCTTCTACAATTTTTGCAGCACGTTTTTCGGCGTTGGCAACCATTTCGGTTACCTGATTACGCCCTTCGGCCATAAGTTCTGCAACTTTTTTCTCTGCCTGCTCAAAATCGCTCTTACCGCGCTCGGCAGCAGCCAAGCCCTCGGCGATTTTTGCGGCACGCTCATCCAACGCTTTGGCAATCGGAGGCCATACGAATTTCATCGTAAACCAAACCAAGCCAAAGAAAACCAGAATTTGCGCAAATAAGGTTGCATTAATATTCACGTTACTTAACCTTCGTATCTGGGTTAATCAAACAGACGACAAGCCTGTATCTGAACGGATCGCTCCGTCTTGATTACGCACCACTAAACGGGTTAACGAAGGCGAACAACAGGGCAATAGCCACACCGATCAAGAAAGCCGCGTCGATCAGACCAGCGATCAAGAACAGTTTGGTTTGCAGAGGACCGATCAGCTCAGGTTGGCGAGCAGAAGATTCCAAGTATTTAGAACCAACCATTGCAATACCGATAGAGGCACCCAATGCGCCCAAGGCAACGATCAAACCACATGCGATAGCAATCAAACCCATTTTTAAACTCCTTAAAATAGTAAAGGTTAAACTACAAAAAACAAACTACAAAAAAACTACTTGATTAGTGTGCATCATGCGCCTGTCCGATATATACGAACGCCAACGCCATGAAAATAAATGCCTGCAAGGTGATGACCAAAATGTGGAAAATCGCCCAAGCCAAACCGGCAATCAGGTGGAACACAAATAAAATTGGATCCAAAGTTTCGACACTACCGGTTGACGCCCATGCACCGCCCAACAGAGCGATCAACAGGAACACCAGCTCGCCAGCATACATATTACCAAACAACCGCATACCGTGGGATACGGTTTTGGACAAAAACTCTACCAAGTTCAGCAGGAAGTTGGCCGGAGCAAGCCACGGACCGAAAGGTGCGCAGAACAACTCGTGAATCCAACCGCCAAAGCCTTTGATTTTGATATTGTAATAAATACATACCAACAATACGCCAATTGCCAAAGCCAAAGTCGTATTCAAGTCAGCAGTCGGTACAACGCGCAACAGTGCATGATGATTACCAGTAATGCCTTGCCATGCCATCGGCAGCAAATCAACCGGCAACATATCCATGGCGTTCATCAGGAAAATCCAGACAAACAGGGTCAAACCCAAAGGCGCAATGGCTTTACGCGATTGTTCGTTATGAATAATACTCTTACACATGTTATCCACGAATTCGAACAAAATTTCAACAGCCGCTTGAAAACGGCCGGGCACGCCAGCAGTTGCTTTTTTGGCACCACGCCACAAAAGGAAGCTGCCGATTACGCCCAACAGAACAGCAAAAAAGATTGCATCAAGGTTAATGAACGAAAAATCAGCGATGTTTTTCAGTCCTTGACCTTGAGTAACATCCGACATACTGGTCAAGCTTTGCAAGTGGTGCTTGATGTAGTCGGCAGCGGTCATAGTTTCACCTGCCATAGTGTTTCACTCTCAATAATACTAAAAAAACCAAATGACTGACGCCAAGAAACGCCAATAAAAATGGGTAAAATACCAGTGATCGATGCCATATCGCAAAAACGACCAACATAGATGCCAGCGACAGCATTACTTTTAAAACCTCTCCGCCGATAAACATCGAACTTTGCAGATCGGGATTTTGTCGGGAAAACTTTAAAAGTAAAACTGCAACCAAGGTAGGCAAAATGTACGAAAATCCTCCCGCCAAAGCAGAGAGGAAGCCGGGCAATCCGGAAAATAATGCACAAACAACTGAAATTATTAACAATACAACTACTTGCAATGGGACTATCTGATTCATTGTACTTCACACCCAAAAAACGCAAGGTAAATTAATATAATCAAGAAGTTTGTTAACGTCAAGCAATATGTTAATCTTTGTGAACCTTTCACAGATAAATGATTAACACATATAAAACAAATCTTTGCAGGAACGGAGTTTAACACAAATTACATGTTGCTACACAGATTTTACAGAAGATTTTGATTTGTATTGTAAACATCTGTACGACCAGTCCTTTTATCAAAAATTCAGGCCGTCTGAAAAACTTTTTTCAGACGGCCTCTGTTTATAAAACCATTAAAACTCTTGATTGATGCCTAACTGTTTCAGCAAATATTCGAATGTTTCCGGCGTATCAAAATGCAGCACGATTTTGCCTTTTTTCTGATTACTGGTTTTGATTTCGGCATTAACGCCCAAATGCTCGGTCAATGCATCATTGATGCGGCGGATATCCGGGCTGATGGTTTTGGCTGCTTCGGGCTTGGCTTTTTGATGCGCCAACTGGCTGCGGCGCTCCACCTCGCGCACCGACCAACCATTTTTGACAGCTTTTTGCGCCAACTCCAATTGGTCAACCACATGCAAGGTCAACAACGCACGGGCATGACCCATTTCCAGACGGCGTTGATAAAGCATTTCCTGAACCGGCTCGGGCAGGCTCAACAGGCGCAGGCTATTGGAGATGGCACTACGGCTTTTACCGACGGCTTTTGCGATGGTTTCATGAGTCAAGCCGAATTCGTCGGCAAGGCGTTTCAAACCTTGCGCTTCTTCAATCGGATTCAGGTTTTCGCGTTGCAGGTTTTCAATCAAACCCATGGCCAACGCGGTTTCGTCGCTGATGGTTTTGATAACGACGGGAATTTCGGTCAAACCGGCCAACTGGGAAGCGCGCCAACGGCGTTCGCCGGCAATCAATTCATATTGAGACAGACCACGTTCGCGTACGATAACCGGCTGGATAATGCCTTGCGCTTTAATGGAATCGGCCAACTCCTGCAAAGCTTCATCATCAATTTGCACACGCGCCTGATAACGGCCGGGCTGAATATCGGAGATGGCAACCGTTGTCAGGCGGTCGCTACTGCTGCTGTCCACTGCATTGGAAATCAGCGAATCCAAACCGCGTCCCAATCCAACTTTTGCTTTTGCCATATTGTTTTCCCTTTCAGACGGCCTCATTGTTGAAATGACGTATTCTATCGGATATTGCCGCTTTACGACAATTTGAATCACGATGATTTGACTAGTGCCATTTATTTACGGAGCGAAACCGCAAACACGCCCCTTAAAGCGTTGCTTAAGCGGATTTCTTCCGCATTTTCCAACATGGCATGCGTGATGTGGGTTTCCTTGATTGTATCCGCACCTAAATATAGCTGCGGTTGCCTCAATACCGCTTGGCGCATTACCCCGTTCAAAATATCCAAATCCAAAGACGGCGTGAACCATTGTCCTTGATATTTGACGAACACATTGCTTCTTCCGCCCTCTGACAAAAGGCCGTCTGAATTGAAAAACAGACTATCAAATGCGCCCTGCTCTTCTGCCGTTTTCCATGCTTGGTCAAAAATTTCACGGCGCGTGGTTTTGAAACGGCGCAGATAATCGCGTTGGCTTAATGTGTGTTCACTCAAGATGACGTATTGTTTCCCATCCAACTCAGAAACAGCCGCATGGCTCAATTCAAGGCCGTCTGAAAACAAAGCAGCTTTGACTCTAAATAATCCACTTGGTAACGCATCTATATAGTGTTGAATTTGCTCTATTGCATTTTGAGGCCAAGACAGGTTGAGTGCTTGCGCCGAGCTGTTCAGACGGCCTAAATGCAAATCAAGCAAACGGCATTGTTTGTCTTCCACGCGCATGGTTTCAAAAATACCGAAATCAGGCCGCAAGTCATTAAGGAAACGCGCTTTCCAACCACACTCGCGATATTCGGCTTCAGGATCGCTATCAATCACAATCCCCGAACCCACACCATAAACGCCTTGATAAAGGCCGTCTGAAACCGGTTTCAGGGATAAGGTACGAATCACAACATTAAATACGCCTTCAAATCCCAAACCCGTCTCACACGGATGCAAAAAGCCGATGCTGCCTGTGTACAAACCGCGCGGTTCGGATTCAAGGGACTCAATAATCTGCATACTCATTCGTTTGGGCGCGCCGGTAATACTGCCACACGGGAAGGCTGCACGGAGAATATCAGCAACCGAAACATCAGGCAGCGCCTGCGCCTCGATGGCACTGGTCATCTGCCAAACACTGCCGAAACGGGAAACTTTAAACGGTTCAGGCACGCGTACTTTGCCCGTTTGCGCGATTTTGCCGAGGTCGTTGCGCAACAAATCGACAATCATCACATTTTCAGCGCGATTTTTCGGGTCGTTTTGCAATTCAACGGCGCGGCGTTCATCTTGTCCGTCATGAAGAATCGGCGCAGTGCCTTTCATCGGCTCGGTTGTGATCAGGCCGTCTGAATCAATTTTGAGGAAAAGTTCGGGAGAAAAACACAAAGTCCACGTGTCCTGCCCTGCCCCGTCGGGCAGACAAGACAAAACGGCATACGGCACAGGCTGGCGCAAGCGGCGGTAAAGCTGAATCGGATTGCCGTAAGATTGCAGGTGCAGACGTGCGGTGTAATTGATTTGATAGGTATCGCCGCGGCGGATGGCTTCGTGGATTTGGTTGATATGCTCGAGATAATCGGCTTCGGATACGGAGAATCGGGGAGTGGAGATGCCTGCCTCAAGGCCGTCTGAATGATTGGCCAGCCAGCTTTCGGCATCGATTTCGGAACAATCGGCAAACCAGTGCAAACGCAAATTGCCACTGCGCGCGGATGAAATCTCCATCAGTGGCAATCCGAATTCGTAGTCTGCAAACAACACTGCATACAGGCCTTTTTTCCAGCCTGCCTGCAAAACATCATCCAACGACGCCAGTTCGTTATGATGAAAAAGGCAGCTTTCCACATGATTTTGATAGAGTTTTGCACGACCGCTTAACGCATCGTCGAACAGGACGAAATAAGGCATGATGTATTATACAAATAGGCTGATTATACGCTGTTTTTACAAAAATTATCAAACAAGTCAGAAAAAATCGCTTATGTGTAATTTTATGTAGGCTAACACAGCATAAAGAGGTAAAATCAAGTCATACCACACCATATCATTTAAAACTTAATCGATAAGGAGACTTTATGGCAGACCACCAATTAGAACCGTTCGAGAATGTTGAACTGGGCGAGAAACAAGACCAGCTGCAAGTATTCGAAAAGGCTGTTTTGGAACACGAAGGACGCGGCACTGACGAAGATTCCGGCAGCGCACCGCTTCCTGCCAACTACCCGTACAAACAACGTATGCGCCGCTCTGTTTACGAAAAAGAAAAACAGAAGCTGCAAATCGAATTGTTGAAAGTACAAAGCTGGGTTAAAGATTCCGGTCAGCGTATCGTCAGCCTGTTTGAAGGCCGCGACGCAGCCGGTAAAGGCGGTACCATCAAACGCTTTATGGAACACCTGAATCCGCGTGGCGCGCGCGTGGTTGCTTTGGAGAAACCAACCACTACCGAACGCGGCCAATGGTATTTCCAACGCTACATCCAAAACCTGCCGACCGCAGGCGAAATGGTATTCTTCGACCGCTCATGGTACAACCGTGCCGGCGTAGAACGCGTAATGGGCTTCTGCGAACCTAACGAATACCTGCTCTTCATGCGCCAAACCCCTGAATTGGAACGTATGCTTGTTGCCAGCGGCATCCATCTGTTCAAATTCTGGTTCTCCGTATCCCGTGAAGAACAACTCCGTCGCTTCATCTCCCGTCGTGACGACCCGCTGAAACACTGGAAACTGTCTCCAGTGGATATCCAGTCGCTCGACCGCTGGGACGACTACACCGAAGCCAAAAACGCCATGTTCTTCCACACCCACACCGGCGACGCGCCTTGGGTCATCATCCGTTCCGACGACAAAAAACGTGCACGTTTGAACTGTATCCGCTACTTCCTGCATCAGCTGGACTATCCGGGCAAAGACGTGAAAGCCATCGGTAAAGTGGACGAGAAAATTGTTTTGGTTCCCGATACACGTCACAAAGAAAAAACTGTCGATCTCGGACACGATTAATTTGTAACATTACCAAAGGCCGTCTGAAATTTCATCTTTCAGACGGCCTTTTCTTAATCCTCGCGATTCCAGTAAGTTTTTTGTGCGAATACCAATTTATTGTCAGTGAATTTCACACTGTCCAAATTCAATGCCCAAACATCGCTTTTCATCACTCGAGCAGCAGGATGCGCTTTGTAATACAAAGACTGCGCCGCTTTAAAATCCGCTTCATCCTCAATCAAAGCGGCAGTCGCCGCAAACTGAATGCCACTGATTTTTGCGATGCTGTCAGGTTGACCGGCAATGGTACCGGCTACTTTGGCAGAACGGCTCATCATTCCGCCATGCTTCGTTTTCAAAGAAGTCAGCACAATCAATCGAGCATTCGCCTCATCAAACACATAAAAACAGCAAGCCGCCCAAACTTCGCCCTCCTCCGCAGCAGCAGCAATACTGACGACATGATGATTGCTCAAAAACTTCACTATATTGGCAGGAATTGTTTGCATGGTTTTTATCTTCCTTCTCAGTCGTAACTTATACTCAGGCCGTCTGAAATATCAGCCCTGCCAGCGCGGCACATCGTTTTGAATGATACCGAACAAGTCCAAAGCATGAGAGACACTGTGTGTAATCATATCTTCGATGGATTCAGGCTTCTGATATAAAGCCGGAACGGGAGGAAACACAATGCCGCCCATCTCTGTCACGCGACGCATATTTTCAATGTGCGCCAAGTTTAACGGCGCTTCACGCACCATCAACACCAGTTTGCGCCGCTCTTTCAATGTTACATCCGCCGCACGGCTGAGCAAATTATCAGCAAATCCATGAGCAACCGAAGCCAAAGTTTTCATTGAACACGGCGCAATCAACATCCCATCCGTCAAAAACGAACCGCTCGCAATACTTGCCCCGACATTACGGACAGAATGCACGACATCTGCCAAAGCATAAACGTCTTCTTTGGTGTAATCCGTTTCCAAAGCGCGGGTCATCTCCGCCCCTTGCGAAACCACCAAATGCGTTTCTACCTGATGCTCACGTAAAAGCTGCAAAGCTTTCACGCCATACTGAAAACCGCTGGCACCGCTGATGCCGACAACCAAACGCTTCATTGTATTTCCCTGTCTCGGCCTAAAGATAAATGAAAGGCAGATTCTCAAGACGAAAAAATAACCGCTAAAAAGCGGTTAGATTTTCTAATGTGGTGCCGACAGCGAGATTTGAACTCGCACAGCCTACGGCCACTACCCCCTCAAGATAGCGTGTCTACCAATTCCACCATGTCGGCATAAATCAAATTGTCTTACTGCTGCTGAGGATTCGGAGCAACAGGAGTTGTATTGTTTTGTGCAGGCGTTGCAGGCTTAGGAGCTTGCTGGGTCTGCTTCACATCACTGAAGTCTAAACCGTGCTTACTGGAGTGGGTGTGAATATACACCATCGCCATGCAGGTCGCAAAGAAAAATGTTGCAGCAATGGCAGTCGAACGGCTCAAGAAGTTGGCGTTACCGGCAGAACCGAATACGCCTTGCGCGCTACCGCTGCCGGAACCGAACGTTGCGCCGGCATCCGCGCCTTTACCGTGTTGCAACAATACTAACACGATTACGGCTAAAGCGGAAATAATATTAATGATCCAGATAAGGGTTTTAAAGGCTTCCATATGTTTTCTACGAGGCTTGTGCTGCGTTGATGATGGCGGTAAAGGAGTCATATGATAATGACGCGCCGCCGACCAATGCGCCGTCTACATGAGGTACTGCGAAGATGTCGGCCGCGTTATCCGCTTTCACACTTCCGCCGTAAAGAACGCGGATTTTAACATCGCTTCCGCACAAAGACAAGATTTCTTTATAGATAAATGCGTGCATGTCGGCGATTTGTTCGACGGTGGCAACTTTGCCTGTGCCGATCGCCCAAACCGGCTCGTAGGCAACGGCGATGTTTTTGGTGTTCAAACCTTGCAGGATGGAAAGCTGGTGGGCAATGACTTCGTGTTCTTTACCGGCTTCGCGTTCTTCCAAGCTTTCGCCGACGCACAACAATGGAATCAGGCCGACATTGAGGACGTTTTCCATTTTGCGGCGTTGGATTTCGTTTTTCTCACCGAAATAAAGGCTGCGCTCGGAGTGACCGATGAGGACGATGTCCGTACCGATGTCGGCAAGCATTTCGGCGGACACTTCGCCGGTGTACGCGCCGTTATTCGGGAAACGGCTCACGTCTTGCGCACAGGTCAAGATGCGGTTATTCAAAACAATCTGCATGGCGTTGTGCAGTTGCAACAGATAAACGGTCGGAGCGGCCAAGCCGATTAACACGCGTTCTGCGGTTGGCATGACACGGAAGCGGTGCATAAGCGCATTGTTATTTTGGAGTCGGCCGTTCATTTTCCAGTTGCCGATAACCCATTTTTGGTCCCACATTCCGATTTGGTGATACATCTTTATTGCTCCGTGTGTTGGTTGTTGCTTGCTGTAGCGTCGTGTAATGTGAAAGTTTAGTGGATATATGTGCGCTTGGCAATTATTAACAAGCCTCTGGGGCCGTCTGAAAGATGGCACACTCTCCAACAAGGATTTATAATGTATGCTTCGATAAAATTAAGAATTGAACGGAGCACAAATATGGACTTTGAAAAAGCGCGTTTCAATATGGTTGAACAGCAGATTCGTCCGTGGGATGTCTTGGACTTCGACATTTTGGATGCTTTGGAGGAGATCGAGCGCGAACATTTTGTCGGCGAGGCTTTTCAAGGTTTGGCCTATGCGGATATGGAGCTGCCGCTGACCAACGGTCATAAGATGTTGGAACCCAAAGTCGTTGCCCGCCTGGCTCAAGGTTTGAAACTGAAAAAAGACGAAACCGTCTTAGAAATCGGTACAGGCTCAGGCTATGCAACCGCCCTGCTGTCCAAACTGGCCGGTAAAGTCGTGACCGACGACATCGATGCCGAGCAGCAGCAACGCGCCAAAAAAGTTTTGGACGAATTGGGCTTTACCAACGTCGATTATGTGCAAAACAACGGCCTGACCGAAGCATCGCAAGGCGCTCCTTTTGATGCGATTTATGTGGGCGGCGCAGTAGACAGCATACCTGAAATTCTGAAAGAGCAATTGAAAGACGGCGGCCGTATGGTGGTCATCGTCGGCCGCAAACCGGTACAACGCGCGCTTTTGCTGACGCGCAACGGTAATGAGTTTTCCGAAAAGGTATTGTTCGACACCGTCGTAGCACACTTGGAAGACAAATCGGCCAATCCGTTCGGCGATTTCGATTTTTAAACAACAGGCCGTCTGAAAGTTCAGACGGCCTCATCCTTTCATACCCGACCCTATGACCGACATCATCCAACTCTCGCCCACCGAATTGAAACAATGGCAGGACGAAGGCCGCGCATTTCATCTGCTCGACGTCCGCACCGATGAAGAACGCGCCATCTGCGCCCTGCCCGCCGCCATTCATATCCCGATGAACCTCATCCCTCTGCGCCAAAACGAGCTGCCCGATGACGATTTACCCATCGTCGTTTACTGCCACCACGGCATCCGCAGCCTGCACACGGCAATGTATTTGGAAGACGCCGGATTTGAAAACCTCTACAACCTGCAAGGCGGTATTGATGCTTGGGCAATGCAGGTAGACAGCAAAATGATGCGGTATTGAATCGGTTTTATCAATAAAAGGCCGTCTGAAACTGGATTTCAGACGGCCTTTGCAATTATTTCACAAACCGTGCATCTGCCATAAACGGCCGTGTAGCCGCCGGTTTGGCAGAATAGAAGCGGGAGAAAGTGCTGTCGATTTTGGTCTGTATCGGTTTACCGTCCAATGTTGCCGATGCTTCCAATTTCACACCACCGCCACTGGTCTCGCCTAATTTCATATTTGGCAACGTCAGTTTGGCAATATTGAGTTTCACATTTTCCACTTTGGTATCGGGAGACATCAGCTGTTTGCCGACGGGGCGGATTTTTTCACCCTCATCATGAGGCGCAGCACCACCGTTGTCGTCAACCACACCGATATTAATCAACCGGGCAGACGCTAAATCCATCTTACCGTTTTTAACCGGAATACCGACAAACAGTTTTACGCCGCGATGAATAAACGTATTGTCTCGCCACTGAATTTGGCCCTCTTTCGGCGGTTTGGTTTCTGCCGCCACCGAATAAGTGCGGCCCATAATCATCAATTTATAACCCGGAATTTTATTCGAACCCAATCCGTCGGTAATGTCTTCGACCAGTTGCGGCGCAGTCAGGGTTTCGTTTGCCAAAATACGGGCTGAAGTTTCTGCCAGATGGGCGGGCTTGCCGTCTATGGTCAATGCCTGTTCATGGCCGAAATCAGACGCAAATGCAGGCACGGCGGCCAGTGCGGCGGCCAATGCCAGAATACGGATAGTTTTCATTGCAGACTCCTGATAAAAATGTAATTGGGTTGATTACCCGATAAAATCCGGGCGATATTGATAGGAATCGGTATTTTTATACAAATGATACAGATTATCAAGAATATTTAGCTTTCAAAATAAAAAAGGCCGTCTGAAAACCAAGTTTCAGACGGCCTTTTAATCTACTTACAACCTTCTATCAGTCTTTGAAGCGTTTGAATACCAATGTGCCGTTGGTACCGCCAAAGCCGAAGGAATTGGAGATGGCAACGTCGATTTTCGCGTCACGCGCTTCGTTGGCACAGTAGTCCAGATCGCAACCGGCTTCAATGTCTTGTTCAAAGATATTGATGGTCGGTGGAGATTTTTGCTCGTGTACTGCCAACACGCTGTACAACGCTTCCACGCCGCCGGCTGCGCCAAGCAAGTGGCCGGTCATGGATTTGGTGGAGTTAACGATGACTTTGCGCGCATGATCGCCCAAAGCGCGTTTGATGGCTTTGGTTTCGTTGGCATCACCCAAAGGAGTCGATGTACCGTGTGCGTTGACGTAATCTACGTCTTCAGAATTCAGGCCGGCATCTTTCAGGGCCCGGGTAACGGCCAATGCAGGGCCTTCTTCGTTAGGCGCGGTAATGTGGTAGGCATCGGAGCTCATGCCGAAGCCGACAATTTCGGCGTAAATTTTCGCACCGCGTTTTTTCGCGTGTTCCAATTCTTCCAACACCAGCACGCCTGCGCCTTCGCCGATAACGAAACCGTCACGGCCTTTGTCCCATGGACGGGAAGCGGTAGCAGGGTCGTCGTTGCGGGTGGAAAGTGCCTTCATGGCGGCAAAACCGCCAACGCCCAAAGTGCTGATCGCGCCTTCTGCGCCACCGGCAATCATAACGTCTGCGTCGCCGTATTTAATCAATCGTGCAGAGTCGCCGATGGAGTGTGCGCCGGTTGTACAGGCAGAAACCATGCCGTAGCTCGGGCCGCGGTAGCCTTTGAGGATGGTTACGTGACCGGAAATCAGGTTAATCAGCGAGCCTGGGATAAAGAAAGGATTGATTTTACGCGCGCCGCCTTCGATAACGGCTTTGCCGGTCGCTTCGATGCTCGGCAGGCCGCCGATACCGGAGCCGATATTGACACCGACGCGGTCTTTGTCGAGGGTTTCCAAATCGTCCAAGCCTGAATCATTAATGGCCTGCAGGGCGGCGGCAATACCGTAGTGGATGAACACGTCCATACGACGCGCTTCTTTCGCGCTGATGTATTGGCCGATGTCGAAATCGCGCACTTCGCCGGCGATTTGGCTGTTGATGTCGGATGCGTCAAAGCGGGTAATCCGTCCGATGCCGCTTTTGCCTGCGAGCAGATTGCTCCATGCGGTGGCGACGTCGTTGCCGACCGGTGATACTTGGCCAAGACCTGTGATGACTACTCTTCTCTGACTCATGATAATCTCGCTGTTGGTTGTCGGGATTTTCGCGGCAGCCTTGCTTATTTTCTTCGTGAAAACGGGCAAAACTCATGCCGTCTGAAATTTCAGGGGTTTAATAATAAGGTAAAAGCCTCTATTGCGATGGCGCAGCAGAGGCTGGATGTTTGGTGCGACCGATTAGCCTTGGTGGGCGTTGATGTAGTCGATAGCCAATTGTACGGTAGTGATTTTTTCAGCGTCTTCGTCAGGGATTTCGCAGCCGAAAGCTTCTTCCAAAGCCATCACCAGTTCTACGGTGTCCAGAGAGTCAGCACCCAAATCGTCTTGGAAAGAAGATTCATTTTTCACTTCGGCTTCGTTTACGCCCAGTTGTTCAGCAACAATTTTTTTAACTTGTTGTTCGATGTTTGACATGTCAGTCGTTCCTTTTCGCCTTGCGGCAGGTTGTTTAAGAGAAATAATTCGTCGGTATTGTACCGAATTCGGATAGAGTTTTCCATCTAATCCTACATTTTAGCACAGATTATTCTGGAAAAACCTGTTGTTGCGCATATTAGCATAGGCTGATTTTAACCTACAAGCGGGAATTTGTTTTTCTTTGGTATCAATAAGTTAATAAGCGGAAAGGTCGTCTGAAAACTGATTTCCCCGTTTTCAGACGACCTTTTTATGAGATTAATGGGGGCTTGGAAGTTAATGAGTAGCGTGGGCCTCGTCCGCGAGCCTGTTGTCCACAATTTGAATTTAGCGGTTATTCTTGCATTTATATCGTGGGTAGAACCCACGCTACTCGTTGTTGCAACGGAACTTGTCCCTTCCCCCGTCCGGCGGGGGAAGGTTGGGATTGGGGTGGCTTTTGGAGTTTAGGTCAAATCAAATTCGTACAGTCCGCAGAGCCACCCTCTCCCCAGCCCTCTCCCGCGAGACGGGAGAGGGGGCAGGTTGCAGGCAAAAATAAGGTCGTCTGAAAACTTTGGGATTTGGGTGTTAGGGAAACCCGTTCGCGTTCATTTTCAGACGACCTTTTATTCAATCAAGGCAGATTTGGGATAACCCAAGTAGCGTGGGCTTTGCCCACGAAATCCACCATCCAACAACTAAATCCGACAACAGTCACATAGACTTTCATTTTGGCATTCATCTCGTGGGTAAAGCCCACGTTACGGCTTGCTGTAACGGCAACTTTGCCCTTCCTTCATCTAACGGAGGAAAAGTTTGCGGACGTATGCTAATATATTGTAAATTGTGGGAAGTGTGCCTGTCAGATTTAGCCGTAATGGCAAGGCATTATTTCATTACTCAAAAATTCTTTATGAATTAGATGTTTAAAATAAACTATTAAAACTTTAGGATACGCATATGCAAGATCAGGAAGAAAGTAAAAATCAGGAAATACAAGAAAAGCAGAAACAAGAAGACAATGGTGCCATGACCAAACTGCAAGATGTGTTCAACCTTGCACATGACCAAGCTCATCCTGACAAAATCGATGCTGCCATCCGTGCCAATACGCGGGTATCTGGACCTAACATGTGGGTATTAATGTTTGCCATTGCCGTGGCGAGTATCGGTTTGAATGTAAACAGCACGGCAGTAGTGATCGGGGCGATGTTGATTTCCCCGTTAATGGGGCCGATCGTCGGTATGGGTTACGGTGCCGCGGTAGGCGATACTGCACTGATCCGCCAAGCAGCACGCAATATTATTGTGTTCATCGTCATCAGTTTGATTACCGCTACGTTGTATTTCCTGTTAACCCCGCTTAAAGAGGCGCAAAGCGAGATTTTGGCGCGTACTCAGCCGACCCTTTGGGATGTGTTGATTGCCTTCTTCGGCGGTAGTGCGGGTATTGTGGCGCTGACCCGAAAAGAGGGAGGCAATGCCATACCGGGTGTGGCGATTGCTACCGCATTGATGCCACCCCTGTGTACTGCGGGCTACGGACTGGCACATGGCAACTGGCACTACTTTCTCGGTGCTTCATATCTTTTTGCCATCAACTGCGTATTCATCGCTTTTGCGACCTTGTTGTTTTCCAAGCTGCTCAAGCTGCCGCGCAGGGGGCTGGTAAGTGAGACCAAACGCAGACTACACCGTATTATTATCACAGCCGTAGTGTTGACAGTGATGATTCCGAGCGGATATATGGCATCAAGACTGGTGAGTCAGGAAATCTTCAACACCAGAGCCAATGCTGCCATTGCCACTGCGAAGCAACAGGAAGGTTTTTTCGTACTGCGTAAGATGTTGAACTATAGAGAAAATAAAGTCGATCTGATTGTCAATGGAACGGGCAATGCCGAGAAAATTTCCGCCTTGCTGGTGAAAAGCCTTGAAGCGTCAGGTGTGAAAGAGCCGAAGGTCAACGTGGTCTATGCGGGAGGGGACAATGCCAAAATCGAAGAATTGCTGGCAAGCCAAAACAACCCGGTTCAGCAGCAAAATGAGCTGAAAGAGCAACAGGCCTATATCGATACCGTACTGGCAGGCAAAGCCTCCGACATCGACGATGCAGCGGTACTTAAGGAATTAAAAGCCCAATATCCGGAAGCGGAAAAAATCATTGTCGGACGCGGCTTGGCTTGGAATAAAGCGCAAACAACGCCTGTTTCCGAACAGTCTGAAAGCCAAAAAAACGCAGAACCGAAGACAGATACATATGACGATATCGTCATTGTCTCTCTCGAATTGGAGCAGCCACTACCTGCCAAAGATTACGAGCGGATGCAGGCGTGGTTACGCCAGCGTTATGAGGGTAAGGTAGTGCGCATATTGCAAACGCACAAGCCTCAGACAGATAAACCGTCTCAGACAGATAAACCGTCTAACGAATAATCGCCTTCAGGCTTTATCCATTTCCGAGAAATCATTGATTGTTCCTAGTACACCAAATCCGCCTCAAACACGCCTCTCAAGGCGTTGGAGAGGCGGATTTTTTCTGCGCGTTCGAGCATGTCGCGGGTGATGTGTGTTTCGATGATGGTGTCCGCGCCCAAGTAGGTTTGCAGCTGCTGCAACACGGCTTGGCGCATGATGCCGTTGAGGATATCCAAATCCAGAGACGGGGGGAGACGGGTGTTTTTGTGCATGTTCATGTTTCAGTATTCTCCTGGAAATACTGTAAACAACGCTACTAGTTTCTACAGCATCGAGTTGATAACATTCGCCCACACCGGCAAGGTTTTCTGCGCCAAGGACGAGTTTGAGTTTCTCAAAGTCGATTTGGTCTTCGCAAAAGACTTCGGGAAAGATTTGTTTGAGTTTTAATATATTGTTTTGTTTGAAATTATTTCTAAATCGTGTATAATTTTTCGGTTCGGTTGCCATAATTGCGTCTTCCATCAATGATCACTTACAAAGTGTCCATTTTATCGGGATATGTTGAAAGTTAAAAGAAAAGAAGGCCGTCTGAAAAACTTTAATATTCGTTTTTCAGACGGCCTTCTTTTCACTTGCCGAAACAAGAGTATTTTGTTTCTCAACTTTACAAAACGGTCAGTCCTGCTGCTTGCTTCTACCCCAAAAACTCTTTCAAAAATAGCAACACGCAGGCAAGCTCATCGGCGGATTCGCGTTGGGTGCCGTTGCCGGTATGGCCGCCGCCGTCAGGTGAGTAGAGCCAAGATTGCGGCGAGGTTTCGCGCAGTTTGGCGTAGAACTTGAGCGCGTGGGCGGGATGGACGCGGTCGTCGCTGAGGCTGGTGGTAATGAGCGCTGGCGGATAATTGATGCCGTCTGAAAGATTGTGATACGGAGACAATTCGCCCAGCCAGCGTTTGCAGACTTCGTATTTTTGCGGATTGCCGTATTCGTCCGTCCAACTTGAACCGGCGGACAGCAGCGGATAACGGATCATGTCGGTCAGCGGTACTTCGCACACCAGCGCGCCGATGCTTTGCGGTTCGCGCACGAAGGCGGCGGCGGTAATCAGGCCGCCGTTGCTGCCGCCCTGCAAACCGATGTGTTTGGGCGAACTCATGCCGCGTTTGGACAAATCGCGCACGACGGCAAGCAAATCATCAACGCTTTTGTGTTTGCTGATTCCCTGCGCCGCCTGATGCCAGCGCGGGCCGAATTCGCCGCCGCCACGGATGTTTGCCAATACAAAGGCATTGCCCTCTTCCAGCCAATATTTGCCGACACTGCCGAGATAATGCGGCAATTCGGGAATGCCGAAACCGCCGTAGGCATAAACCAAAGTCGGCGTGTCGGGCGTGGCGTTTTTGCCGACGTGGAAATAAGGAATGCGCTCGCCGTCGGCCGAAGTCGTCCAAAACTGCTGCACGTTGATGCCGTCTGAATCAAACTGCTGCGGCTGACGGCGCATGACGGTCAGTTCCATCACGTTCAAATCCAGCGCAAACAGCGTCAGCGGCGTGGTGAAATCGCTGGCGGCAAGGTACACCACGTCGCCGCCCCACGGTTGGTCGGTCATTTCCAACGCACCCGAAGGCAGGCGCGGCAACTCGACTTCCTGCCATTTGCCATCAGTAAAGCGCCACGCTTTCAGACGGCCTTGTACGTTTTCCAAAAGGCTCGCCACCACAAAACGCTTGGTCGTTTCCACGCTTTCCAATGCCTGCGTTTCATCGGGCGCAAACAAAAGCTGCGCCGCCCCGAGTTCGCCCCGATTCAGCTTCACCGCCACCAGCGCGCCGCTCGGATAGCTTTGGTTTGCGCGGTTCCAATCTTTTCGCAACGTCAGCAAAAGATGTCCGGCCAGATAGCCGACTACGTCGCAATCGTTGGGCAAGTTTAACAGTTTCGCCTCGCCTTCGGCTGAGACCTGCAAATACGTCTTGGTATAAAAACCGTCGGACGCTTCAATCAAATCAATCGGCGAACCCTGCGGATCGAGATAACGCCACGCGTTCACCATCATGCCGTCTTCGGCAATTTGATACACCGGCAGGCTTTCCTCGAAACTTTTGCCCCGTTCCACCAGCCACACTTCGCGCGGATAGCCTGATTCGGTCAACTGGCGTTCGTCCCAAGCCGGACACACCCAAACGCTGTTTTCATCGCGCCACGACACATGGTTTTTGCCTGCCGGAAAGTGAAAACCGCCTTCTACCAACTCCCCTGCTTCCAAATCCACTTCCAGCGTGTACGCCGTATCGCCGCCCGATTTGCTCAGTGTTAACAACGCGCGGTTGGGCTTTTCCACCAAGTGCGAAACGCCGCCCAAATACACATCGTCGCCGAGCAATTCATCGAAATCCGCCACTGAAAACAGGATTTTCCACTCAGGATAGCCGGAACGGTAAGTCGCCGCCGTACACACGCGGTACACGCCCTTCGGATACTCCGCGTCCTGATGGAAATGGTACATCCGCGCGCGGTGTTCCTGACAAAACGGAATCTGCCGCGTATCCTGCAACTGAGCCAAAATGCCGTCGGACAATGCGCGCGCCTTGTCGTTTTCTAAAAAACGGGCGCGCGTTTCGGCATGCGCCGCAGCGGCAAACTCTTGCGTTTCGGGAGATTCGAGGTTTTCAAAATGAAGATAGGAATCGGGGTAAGATTTCATAGGAAAAGGCCGTCTGAAAGATTGGGAAACGGAATTATAACGGCAAAATCAAAAAAGGCCGTCTGAAACCTGCGTTTCAGACGGCCTGAGACATTATTCAACTCAACGTCCGTATATTTTCCACAAACCTTCCTGCAAACCAAACGCAGGCTCGCCGTCTTGCGGCTGGGTGCGGACATAGCTGCCGTCAGGCTGCATCAGCCAAGCTTGGGTATTGTCTTCCAAGGCCATTTCCAAACCTTCACGGATCACGCGTTCTTTGAGTTCGGGGGTGGTAATCGGTGTGGCGACTTCAATGCGGCGGAAGAAGTTGCGCCCCATCCAGTCGGCGCTGGAGATAAAGGTATCGTCTGCGCCGTTGTTATGGAAACAATACACGCGCGAGTGTTCAAGTTGGCGGCCGATAATGGAACAGACGCGGATATTTTCGGACAAGCCTTTTACACCCGGACGCAAAGTACACATACCGCGCACAATCAGGTCGATTTGCACGCCTGCCACGCTGGCTTGATACAGCGCATCAATTACGCTCGGCTCGATGAGGGAGTTCATCTTGGCGGTAATCCGCGCCGGTTTGCCTGCTTTGGCGTGTTCGGTTTCCTGCTTGATGCGGTCGATGACCATTTTGTGCAGGGTAAACGGGCTTTGATAGAGCTTGTTCAGACGGCCCGGCTTGCCCAAGCCTGTAATTTCCATAAATAAAGTGTTCACATCGGCAGTGATTTGTTCGTCGGCGGTGATGATGCCGAAGTCAGTGTAGATGCGCGATGTGCCTTGGTGGTAGTTTCCGGTACCGAGGTGAGCATAACGCTTGAGCACACCGTCTTCGCGGCGGATAACCAAAGCCATTTTGGCATGGACTTTGTAGCCGAATACGCCGTACACGACGTGCGCGCCCGCCTCTTCCAGCTGTTTCGCCCAGTTGACGTTGTTGGCTTCGTCAAAACGCGCCATCAGTTCGACAACGACGGTAACCTGTTTGCCCGCCAGCGCGGCCTTCATCAATGCGCGCACAAGCTCGGAATTGCTACCGGTGCGGTAGATGGTCATTTTGACGGCCAATACATCCGGATCGGCTGCTGCTTCACGTATCATGTGGACGACGGGATCGAAGGACTGATACGGGTGGTGCAGCAAAATCGGCGACTGTTTGACCAGTTTGAACACGGAGCCGTTTTTGCGCAAGGCTTTCAGACGGCCTGCATTGCGCGGCGGAAACTTCAAATCCGGCCTGTCCACTAAATCGGGGACGGCATTGAGGCGCACCAAATTGACCGGCCCTTTGACCTGATACAGCTCGGCAGAAGTCAGCTTGAACTGGGCAAGCAGGAAATCGTGAATATGCGCCGGACAAGTATCCGCCACTTCCAAGCGCACGCCGTCGCCGTATTCGCGGTCGTGCAACTCGTTTTGAATCGCGGCACGCAGGTTTTTCAAATCTTCTTCATCGACCGTCAAATCACTGTCGCGCGTGAGGCGGAACTGATGGCAGTCTTTAACCTTCATGCCGGGAAAGAGTTTGCCGACATGGGCGTGCAAAATCGAAGACAAGAACACAAAGCCTGCATCACCGCCGCAAATTTCAGACGGCATGGGGACGACGCGCGGCAAAATGCGCGGAGCCTGTACAATCGCCATTCCTGACGGACGGCCGAACGCATCCGTGCCTTCGAGTTCGACGGCGAAGTTGAGCGATTTGTTTAACGGGCGCGGGAATGGGTGTGACGGATCAAGGCCGATGGGCGTGAGAATGGGCAACAGCTCGTTGTCAAAATAGTTTTCGATCCATTTTTTCTGCGCGGCCGTCCATTTGTGGCGGCGATAGAAATGAATACCGGCGCGGCTGAGTGCAGGCTGCAATACTTTGTTAAACAAATCGTACTGCTCGCGAATCAAGGCCTGTGCCTCTTTCGCCACCGCTTCGATGGTTTCGGCCGCGGTTTTGCCGTTGTCGAGCGGCTGATGAGGGCGCAATTTGTTTTCGCGTTTCAACCACGCCATGCGCACTTCAAAAAATTCGTCCAAATTGGAAGACACGATGCACAGGAAACGCAAACGTTCCAACAAAGGAACTTTCGTATCCTGCGCCTGAGCCAGTACACGACGGTTAAACGCCAACAGGCTGAGTTCTCGGCAAAGAATGCGGTTTTGCTCGGGCATGGTTCACTCCTGAAACATCGGTCATTAAGACTATCAAGTATAACGTTTTGCCGCTGTTCCGTCAGGTTTCAGACGGCCTTGACAGAAAACCTTATCCCTATTTGAGGCAAGACAAAGGGTTATCCGTTGTTTTTTTCTATGCCGAAACAGCGGTTTTTGCTATAATGCGCAGTTTAATGCAACCGCAATACCACTGCTAAAGGATAAGAAAATGGGCTTTTTGCAAGGCAAAAAAATTCTGATTACCGGCATGATCTCCGAGCGTTCCATCGCTTACGGCATCGCCAAAGCCTGCCGCGAACAAGGCGCGGAATTGGCATTCACTTATGTTGTCGACAAACTGGAAGAGCGCGTCCGTAAAATGGCAGCCGAACTCGGCTCCGAACTCGTGTTCCGCTGCGACGTTGCCAGCGACGACGAAATCAACCAAGTTTTCGTTGACTTGGGCAAACACTGGGATGGCTTGGACGGCTTGGTTCACTCCATCGGCTTCGCCCCTAAAGAAGCTTTGAGCGGCGACTTCCTCGACAGCATCAGCCGCGAAGCGTTTAATACCGCTCACGAAATCTCCGCATACAGCCTGCCTGCGCTGGCAAAAGCCGCCCGTCCGATGATGCAGGGCCGCAACGCCGCAATCGTTGCCCTGAGCTACTTGGGCGCCGTTCGTGCCATTCCTAACTACAACGTTATGGGCATGGCCAAAGCCAGCCTCGAAGCCGGCATCCGCTTCACTGCCGCCTGCCTGGGCAAAGAAGGCATCCGCTGCAACGGCATCTCCGCAGGCCCGATCAAAACCCTGGCTGCTTCCGGCATCGCCGATTTAAGCAAACTCTTGGGCCACGTCGCTTCCCACAACCCATTGGGCCGCAACGTTACCACCGAAGAAGTCGGTAACACAGCCGCCTTCCTGCTGTCCGACCTCGCTTCCGGCATCACCGGCGAGATTACCTACGTTGACGGCGGTTACAGCATCAATGCGCTGAACGACGAAGAAAACTAAACGGTTTACACACCAAACGCACTTTCATGATGAAAGTGCGTTTTTTTATGGCCATTACATTATGGTTTGAATGACTGCATAACCGATAAGGCCGTCTGAAATTCAAATACACGTATGAAACATGATTGCCATATGTCTTGGAACATTATGCTAATAACATTACAACATTATCATTTCATATCATTTAAAAGGTAAGATAGAGCATTGATTCCAAAGATAACATTCATATTATCTGATACTTAGCTACTGATAAAAGTGGTGTAAAAAAGTAACAGAAAATTTTCAGACGGCCTGTTTTTCATACAGAAGGCATAGAAGCTGGGCATTTTTGGCATGAAATACAAAATTTAACATTATTAAATTTTTCTTAACCGATAAAGCGTTAAGATGCCTGCCGATTAATTGAATCACATCTGATTTTGACTCAAACACATACAGGAGATTAATTATGTCAATCGCTTCAGAATTTAAAGAATTTATTATGCGTGGTAACGTTGTCGACCTCGCAGTCGGTATGGTTGTCGGTACAGCATTCAGCGGCATCGTCAAATCATTGGTTGACGATGTAATCATGCCTCCTATCGGTCTGTTGATCGGCGGCGTTGATTTCTCCAACCTGTTCATCACGCTGAAAGACGGCGCACAAGCCGCTCCTGCTGAAGGTTACGCCAACCTGGCAGCCGCTCAAGCAGCCGGTGCCGTTACCCTGAACATCGGTCTGTTCATCAACACTGTAATCAGCTTCCTGATCGTTGCCGCTGCCATCTTCTGCGTGGTTAAAGCCATCAACTCTGTGAAAAAAACCGAAGCTCCTGCTGAAGAAGCACCGGCAGAGCCTAGCGAAGAAGTTCTGTTGTTGCGCGAAATCCGTGACTCCCTGAACAAAAACTAATCACAATACCTAAACATACACACAAAAACCAAGGCCGTCTGAAACCATTTCAGACGGCCTTTTCTCATACCAATCTATTTATCGTTAAACCCTTCCCATGGAAAGAATCACACTCTTCCCTTTCTCAGCAAGCTATCCTGCTTTTTTAACCATGAAGCAATGCTCATGGCAAACACAAAGCAAATGAGCAGTGCATCTCCTTACCAATAAAAAAGCCCGATGCGTTCAACATCGGGCTTTTAACTGGAAAACCAATCTTAATCTTTGCGTGTTTCCACCAAAATCATTTCGACTGCTACGTCTTCCACTTCTACTTTAGGCACATCCGAACGGCGTGTTTTGGCAACCGGTTCAGGTTGTGGCTGCGCGGCAAAAGCGGCAACGGCTTGCGGATCGGTTTCAACGAAAATCAAATCGCCCAAACCTTCCGGCAAAACAGCGGCAACAGGTGCTGTTTCAGCTACGGCCTCAGTTTGCGTTACCACAGTTTCAGTTGCTGTTTCAACCGGTTCTGCGACTTCTGCAACGGCTGTTTCATTCGGAGACAATACTGCAGCAATGGCTTCTTTGACGTTGCTGACTGCAGAAGCAAGCAGGGCTTGTTCGGCATCAGCGCCTTCAGTTTGCGCTACGGCAGGCTCGTCTTCGCTTTCAATCGCAAATACGAATGGCTCTGCGCTGGTCACTTCAGGCTCGGATACCACAATCACCAGCGGCTCGGCTTGGTCGCTTTCAGAAGACAATGTTGCATTTGCAACTTCAACCGTTTTGTTCAAACCTAAAACATGCGCTACGGCAAAGAGAACTTTGTCGGCGGTATCGGTAATGTTCAGGTATTGCTCGATTTTTGCCGAAGACGGAATATTGCGTTTTTTGCTGTTGGAACGGCGGTCGTTGCGGTTGTTGCGCTGACGGTTGTTGCGTTCGCGTCCTTGACGGCCGTTGTTTTTCACACCCTCTTCGCTGCGGGCGTTGTCGTCCGCTTCAACTTGCGCCTGTTTGCCATCGGCTTGAACATTCACGTCCTCAACACGGTTTTCCGCAGATTGATGACGATTGCGCTCGTTACGGCCGTTGTTGCGGCGGCGTTTATTGCCGTTTTGTTCCGCTTGGGTTTCAGACGGCATCTCAGCCAGTGCAGCCACTTCTTGAACGTTTACGTCTTCAACCACTTCCTCAACACGGTTGCGCTCGTTGTTGCGATCATCACGGCGGTTGTTACGGTTGCGGTTGCGGCGACTGTCTTTACGCTCGTCGTTGCGGCTTTCGTTTGATTTGTTTTCTTCAACCTTGCTGTCGGCAGCTTCGGCATTCACTTCGCGCACTTCGACTTTGCTGCCGTCGTGTTTGTTGTTGCGGCGTGGATTTTGACGGCGGCTGTTTGAACGGCGGTTGCTGTTTTGGCTGCGGTTGGTTGTAGTGCGTTTTTCGGCAGGCTCTGGAGCAACTGCGGCAGGTGCAGGCTCGCCGCCGAAAATGCGTTTCAACCAAGCTTTGAAGCTGTCCCACCAAGAGGCTTTTTTCTCAGGGGCAACAGTCGGTGCAGGCTGTGTATGGCGTACTCCTTTGACAGCCGGCTCAGGACGGGAAGCTTTGGCTTTTTCGCTGCCGAAAGGTTTGGCGGATTCGTCTTCTTCCGGCTCGGCGACGCGTTTGTAGCTCGGTTCGCCGTCTTCTTCTACGTCATCAATGCGGATGCGGTTGATTTCGTAGTGCGGATTTTCCAAGTGAATGTTTGGAATCAGGACGACATTCACATCCAAACGCTCTTCCATCGCAAACAGCTCGGCACGTTTTTCGTTCAACAGGAAGGTGGCGACATCGACAGGCACTTGTGCGCGTACTTCGCCGGTGTTGTCTTTCATTGCTTCTTCTTGAATGATGCGCAAAACATGCAGGGCGGTGGATTCGATGCCGCGGATGACGCCGGTACCGGCACAGCGCGGACACGCGACATGGCTGCTTTCGCCCAGAGCCGGTTTCAAACGTTGGCGGCTCAATTCCAAAAGGCCGAAACGCGAAAGTTTGCCCATTTGCACGCGGGCGCGGTCTTTTTTGAGCGCGTCGCGCAGGACGTTTTCAACATCGCGTTGGTGTTTCGGATTTTCCATGTCGATGAAGTCGATGACGACCAAACCGCCCAAGTCGCGCAGGCGCATTTGACGGGCGACCTCTTCGGCGGCTTCCATATTGGTTTTGAACGCGGTGTCTTCGATGTCCGAGCCGCGTGTGGCACGTGCAGAGTTGACGTCGATGGAAACCAGGGCTTCGGTGTGGTCGATCACAATCGCGCCGCCGGAAGGCAGGCTGACGCTGCGTGAGAACGCGCTTTCGATTTGGTGTTCGATTTGGAAACGGGAGAACAGCGGCGTGTGGTCTTGATAGAGTTTCAGACGGCCTACATTGCTCGGCATGACGTAGCTCATGAACTCGGCAACTTGGTCATAAACTTCTTGATTATCCACCAAAATCTCGCCGATATCGGGACGGAAATAGTCTCGAATCGCACGAATCAGCAGCGAGCTTTCCATGAAGAGCAGGTAAGGGTCATGATGTGCTTTGCCTGCTTCTTCAATGGCTTGCCAGAGTTGTTTGAGGTAGTTCAAGTCCCATTCCAACTCTTCCGCACTACGGCCGATGCCGGCAGTACGGGCAATGATGCTCATGCCGTTTGGAATGTCGAGTTCGGCCATGGCGGCTTTCAATTCTTGACGTTCTTCGCCTTCGATACGACGGGATACGCCGCCGCCGCGCGGATTGTTCGGCATCAATACCAAATAGCGGCCGGCCAGGCTGATGAAAGTGGTCAGTGCCGCGCCTTTGTTGCCGCGCTCGTCTTTTTCGACTTGGACGATAACTTCCATGCCCTCTTTGAGCACGTCCTGAATACGCGCCCTGCCGCCTTCGTAGTCGCGGAAATATGAACGCGATACTTCCTTAAACGGCAAAAAGCCGTGGCGGTCGGTTCCGTAATCGACGAAACACGCTTCCAGCGACGGCTCGATGCGGGTAATGATACCTTTGTAGATATTGCCTTTACGCTGTTCTTTGCCCAGCGTTTCGATGTCCAAGTCCAAAAGGTTTTGGCCATCGACAATGGCAACGCGCAGCTCTTCGGCCTGCGTTGCGTTGAATAACATTCTTTTCATAGTCACCTCGTGAACAGCGGCCATTTGATTTGTGAATATCTTTTTCAGACGGCCTGTCTGTCCGGTTGGCACTCTTCAAAGGCAAGATGGGAAAATCCCCGTGTAACCAGTATTTGATTTGAAATCCGCAAGGTTGCATGCTTGAACTCAAGCCATGTGCGGACGGATTCGGATAAAGAAGGAAATAAAGAACAATGCGGCGGAAAGGTTGATGGTTCCGCTGCCGTCCGAATGCTGATGCTTCGGACAAAATTAAGGCAGCCTACATCTTCTTATTATCGTAGCGCCGGTAATTTCGGACGGTGCTGCGCGGACTGCGTCTTACGCCCGGCCGGACGGCAGGTTCAATTCAAACTTAATTACGGGATTGCGTTTGCCGGCTTTGAACAAACACAAGGAAATGCTTTGCGGAGTGCGTTTTTAATATAAAATCTCGTTTTAACAATAAATCCGTTTCAGACGGCCTGCAACGGCAGGTTCGGGTCCGGAAACGGACGTTTGGGATTATAGAGAAAATGCACGCAATACGCAAAGATTCAGTCAGCCTGATTGCCGTTGCCGAACACGAGGAAGGCCAACGCCTTGATAACTATCTGATAAAAATCCTCAAAGGCGTCCCGAAAAGCCATATCCACCGCATTATCCGCGCCGGCGAAGTGCGGCTGAACAAAAAACGCTGCAACCCCGACAACCGCATTCAGGCAGGCGATACCGTCCGCATTCCGCCGATACGCATCGCCGAAAAACAAAGGCCGTCTGAAAGCCAGGCCGCGCCTGCGCGCGAGTTTAACATCGTTTACGAAGACGATGCGCTTTTGGTCATCAACAAACCGTCCGGCGTCGCCGTCCACGGCGGCAGCGGCGTGAGCTTCGGCGTCATCGAACAAATCCGCCGCGCCCGTCCCGAAGCGCGTTATCTCGAACTCGTCCACCGCCTCGACAAAGACACCAGCGGCCTTTTGATGATAGCCAAAAAACGCAGCGCCTTGGTGAAACTACACGAAGCCATCCGCAACGACCATCCGAAAAAAATCTATCTCGCGCTGGGTGTCGGCAGGCTGCCGAACGACCGCTTCCACATCAAACTCCCCCTGTTCAAATACACCGGCGCACAAGGCGAAAAAATGGTGCGCGTCAGCGAAGACGGCCAATCCGCCCATACCATCTTCCGCGTGTTAAACCGTTTTTCAGACGGCCTTTTGCACCAAGTCGGCCTGTCCGACCTAACCTTTGTCGAAGCCACCCTGAAAACCGGCCGCACCCACCAAATCCGCGTCCACCTGCAATCACAAGACTGCCCCATTGCCGGCGACGAACGCTACGGCGACTATCAAGCCAACAAACGCCTGCAGAAACTCGGTTTGAAAAGAATGTTCCTGCACGCTTCCGAGCTGCACCTCGCCCATCCGCTGACCGGCGAAAAACTGATTCTGAAAGCCCCCCTGCCGCAAGAATTGGCGCAATTTGTTGTAATGTTGGAAAATCAGGAAAAGGCCGTCTGAAAGGAAACCCATGAAACCCAAACTCATTATTTTCGACTGGGACGGCACGCTTGCCGACACCACCAACCCCATCATCCACACCTTCCAACAAAGCTTTGCCGATTGCGGCCTGCCCGTTCCCGAAGCCGACCAAATCCGCCCGCTCATCGGATACAGCCTCTCCGGCATCATCCGCCGCCTTGCCCACAACGTCAGTGAACACGTTCAGGAAACCCTGATTGAGACCTATGCCGCGCACTACCTCAATCCCAACAACCGCAACATGACCCTGTTCCCCGAAGCCCTGCCCTGCCTGCAACGCTTGAAACAACAAGGCTATTGGCTTGCCGTAGCAACCGGCAAAGGCCGAGGCGGCTTGGACAAAGCCATCGCACAAACCGACACTCAAGACTTTTGGCTGGAAACCGCCTGCGCCAGCGAATATCCGTCCAAACCTGCACCAGATATGGTACTCGCCCTCTGCGACCGACTGGGTGTTGAACCGAAAGAGGCCGTCGTCATCGGCGACACCACCCACGACCTAGAAATGGCCGCCAATGCCAAAATCCGCGCCATCGCCGTCACCACCGGCGCACATACCGCCCAACAGCTTTCCGCCCTGCCCCATGTCGCCATGCTCAACAGCTTGGCCGAATTGCCTGATGTATTGGAAACCTTATAAAAATCTATGTAACATCTATATTAAAGGCCGTCTGAAACCTATTTTCAGACGGCCTTTCATTTGTTTTATCGATCCGAGCGCACCCTGACAAATGTTGCAAATTTCGGCGTTCCCTTTTGCGTAAAACCACGATAACGGTAAGTAATCAGCGCACCGATTTTCGGCGGATGTTCTCGGTCCTTATCCTTAAAACCGCTGCCGATACGAAACTCGCCATATTGGTTTTTGCATCCTACCGCACCCAAACGCCCGACATTGCGCCCTTTGCCCTCATAATGACGCGTTACCGTACATTCATCATCATATTCACTTTTCAGCTTCAACAGCTGCCCATTTCTACCGCCTGCATAACGGGCTTCAGGTTGATGCAGCATCACACCTTCTCCACCCAGCGCTTCGACTTGTTTCAAAAAATCCAAAGCATGCTGTTTGTCGCGCACCTTGATTTGCGGAATAACCGTAAACCGTGCCGACGGGTGTGATTTCAGCCATTTCGAAGCCGTTTCCAGCCGCTGATACAGATTGCCCTGCGCCTGCGGCACATCAAAAACATGTAAACGGATGCCGTCCCAATTTCCCGAGGCAGAACGCACCGTCGCGGAAATTTGCTCAAACCGCCCTCGTCCGCTGTACAACTCGCCATCCATCGGAAACGGTGGAAAACCTGCTGTAAAACCTTTGGGCGGTGTAAACGTATAACCCTGACGACTGACCAGCTGCCTGCCGTCCCAATACGCGCGTACGCCATCCAACTTTTCACTCATGGCCCAACCGGCAATATCTTGATTTTTATATTCCTGCGCCAACAACAAATCTGCACCAAACGCCGCAGAGATGAAAGAAGCCGCAAAAATCGGTATCATGATCCGCATTACATTATTCATAAGACACTTTTCCAGACTTGCTTTTTATTATATATACATAATAGCAAAAGGCCGTCTGGAACGTAAATAACGTTAATAAGCCTTTCCTAGGAACACCCATGGCACTCCAATTTGAAATCAACGCCGTTACCCCCTTCCGTCAAAACTGCACGCTGATTTGGGATGATGAAACCAAAGAAGCCGTTTTGACCGATGTCGGCGGCGACGTACCCTATTTATTGAAACAAGTCCAAAACAAAGGCCTCAAGCTGACCGCCATTTGGCTGACTCACGGCCATCTTGACCACGCAGGCGGCGTGGTTGAACTTTTAAAAACCTGCGACGTACCCGTTCTCGGCCCGCACAAAGACGACGAATTCCTGCTCCAAGCCCTTCCGCAAACAACAGCGCAATACGGTTTCCCCGTTTCCCCGTCATTCACGCCGACACGCTGGTTGGAAGAAGGGGAAACGCTCAAGGTCGGCAACCACAGCTTCCAAGTCCTCCACATTCCCGGCCACACCCCCGGCCAAGTCGTTTTTTACAACGCCGAAAACGGTCTTTTAGTCGCAGGCGATGTTTTATTTTATGAGACCATTGGTCGCACAGATTTTCCGCGTGGCAATCATGATGACCTCATAAATAATATTCGCGCTAAACTATTAACCCTGCCCGAAACCACGCAAGTTATCGCCGGACACGGCCGCATGACCAATATCGGGCATGAGAAAAGGTATAATCCGTTTCTGGTTCGTTAATATGAATGTTGTATAAAACCAACATTCTAGCATACACAGATTATGCGTATAAAGGAAAACTGGCATACAATTTGCAGGGATAACACCCGAAAGATTAAGTACCTAATCTCCGGCAAATGCCAAAAAGAACTAAAGCACAAAGATAACAAGGTATTACGCAATACAACTTGATTTATCAAAAACCGGACATCTCTAAACCCCAAGCCTGACTCGCAGTGAAATTGTTACAAAGTGACAATAAATGTCAGTCAGGCCGTCTGAACGGTTCTGCCGATTCAGGCGGATACAACGGAGATGAGGCGCAATGCCCTGCCGGAATGTGCCGATGTTCTGTTTGTCAAACCGTCGGGTACATCTTTAAGAAGCACAACATTATTTGGGTAAACCGGCAAACTCGCTGCCGGCACTAACAGGCCGTCTGAAAAGTTCGGCTGGTAAAATCAATAAAAGGATTATCACATGAAAAAAATCGCAAAAGTGGGCTTCGTCCTGCTGGCTACCGGCCTGCTGGCCGCCTGTGCTACTAAGAGCAAAATCACTCCTGAAGGCACTACAGACGAGCCACGCTTCCCTAAACCTTACTCCCTGACCTTCAACAACGACCGCGGTACATTCCCGACTTTTGACGAGCTGGATCAAATGCGTCCTGGTCTGACCAAAGACGACATCTACAAAATCCTCGGCCGTCCTCACTACGACGAAGGCATGGTTGGCGTGCGTGAATGGGACTACCTGTTCCACTTCTACACCCCAGGCGTAGGTGTTGACCCTGAAAACACTTCCGGCGTTGAAGGCATCACTACTTGCCAATACAAAGTGATCTTCGACAAAGACAAATTTGCACGCAGCTTCTTCTGGAATCCAGTATTCCCTAAAGATGCCGTATGTCCTCCTCCAGCACCTACACCTAAACAAGAGCCTCAAGTGATCATCCGCGAGATCATTAAAGAAGCTCCTCAACGCATCCGTCAATAAGGACAAATTTGAAACGGATCCTATTAGGTATAGCCTTGGCAGCAGGCCTGAACTCTTTGGCCGCTGCCGATGCTGTCAGCGACTATATCCAACGCAAAAAAGTTGTGGTCAATACAGCTAAGGCGGAGCTTTGCTTTGCCGATGACGGTCAGTGCCATCCGGTACTGATTGGCAAGACCACGCCGAAAGGCAAATTCAATATGACACCAATGATGACCAGCAAACCGGGTTACGGTGGCGAGGTTATCGGCTTCAAAGAAGAAAATGACTTTCTGTTTGCATTACACAGGGTATGGACGCTCAAACCACAAGAAAGACGCATGGAACGCATCGCCTCCCCTCATGTGGCCGACCGCATCATAACCAATGGTTGTATCAACGTACAAAATAATGTGTACGAAAAACTGCGTCAGTATTTCATTCTGGAAATCATCTGATGTAAGTCAGTCAAACAAAGGCCGTCTGAAACTTTTCAGACGGCCTTTGTTCTCAAACGAAAATTCAACGGCAATTTGCTTGCTCCGTCAGTACCAAACGAAGAATATTTGACCGCTTCATCCTCAATTCATCCTCAAGCCATATCACTTTTTACCATATCCAAAGAACCAACGGTTATTTATGCCGTTTCTCGCCCAATGCTAGAATCGCGCGTTTATATATCGGCTCGCCGAGAAATCAAATAAATAATATAGTGGCAGGAATAGCTTTTATTCCCTGCCCCCTTACACACAAACATCATGACCGATTCTTCTGCAAAATTACCCAATTTGTGGCTGCTGATTGCCGCTGCCGCCTCCATCCTGCTGATTACCATCGGCATGAGGATGACTTTAGGGCTTTTTGTCCTGCCCGTCGTCAACTCGACCGAATTGAGCATGACCCAGTTCAGCCTGATTATTGCCATTTTCCAATTGATGTGGGGCATATCGCAACCCTTGTCCGGCGCGTTAGCCGACCGCTTCGGCGCGTTTAAGGTTTTAGCCGGCGGTACGGTTCTGTTGATTGCCGCCTGTCTGATGGTGCCGCAAATGCCGACTTATTGGGGGCTGATGCTGGGTATCGGTTTATTGTTGGCATTTGGTACGGGTTCGGGCGGATTTTCCATCATTATGGGACAGGTCGCCGCCAAAACGCCGCCTCATCGGCGCGGCTTGGCTTCCGGCTTGGTCAATGCAGGCGGGTCCGCAGGGCAATTTTTGTTCGCACCGCTGGTCCAAGGTTTGATTGCCCTGCCTCACATCGGCTGGACGGGGACATTTTATGTTTGGGCAGTCATTGCCATCTTGATTTTGCCGATTTCTTGGTGGCTGACCGGCGGCAAACATGCTTCTCACACCGTCCATACCGACGACGACGGCCAAACCTTGAAGCAGGCCGTCTGTAAGGCTTTCGCCAACCGCAGCTATATCTTGCTGCATTTGGGTTTCTTTACCTGCGGTTTTCACATCGCCTTTTTGGTTACCCACCTACCGACCGAAATTTCACTTTGCGGCCTCCCCGCTACGGTCGCTTCGACCTCCATTGCCATTATTGGTTTGGCAAACATCGCCGGCTGTATTTTTTCAGGCTGGTGTACCGGCAGATTTTTGGGCAAATACGTCCTCTTCGGTTTATATGCTTCGCGTGTCGCCATGATATTAATTTATCTGGCCTCCCCTAAAACCGATTTGAACTTCTATCTTTTCGCCGCCGGACTCGGTTTCACTTGGCTGGCAACCGTCGCCCCCACCGCCGCCATTACCGGCAAACTTTTCGGCACGCGCTACTTGGCCACCCTCTTCGGGTTAACCATGTTGAGCCATCAAATCGGCGGCTTTTTGGGTTCGTACATCGGCGGCATCGTCATCACGCGCTTCAACGATTACGGCTGGATGTGGTACGCCGACGCAGTCTTGGCAGGAGCGGCCGCCCTGTTGAATTTACTGATTCATGAACGGAAAGCGGCTGCAACCTGACGCGGGAACCTTGACATTTCAAGGCCGTCTGAACGTGTTATCGATACCTTCAAACGGCCTGTTGTTTAAAAACGAATAACATGATAATCTTTTAATAGCGGATGCAATAATTCGTCCGATATTTCTACAAAACAAAAAGGACTCTATCTTATGAACCGTCGTCAATTTATCGGCAGCGCTGCTGCTGTTTCCCTCACCGCCGCCGCTTCTTTTGCCCGTGCTCACGACCATGCAGGCCATGCACACCACGCTGGTCATGCTGGTCACGCGCATTCTGCACCGCGCGCCTACGAAGCTGCGCGCAAAGCGGCCGCACATTGCGTTGAAGCCGGTCAAATCTGCTTGGCGCACTGCATCGCCCTGTTGAGCTCCGGCGATACTTCCATGAAAGACTGCGCAACCGGCGTTAACCAAATGTTGGCACTGTGCGGCACATTGCAAAACCTCGCTGCCCAAAATTCACGCCTGACTCCGTCTTTGGCAAAAGTGTGCATCGAAGCCTGCAAACAATGTGCTGCCGCCTGCAAAGAACACGCCGGCCACCACGCTGAATGCAAAGCCTGCTACGAATCTTGCTTGGCTTGCATTAAAGAATGCGAAAAAATTGCCGCTTAAGCACTATTGAAAAAGGCCGTCTGAATTTCAGACGGCCTTTTATTTTGCTATTTTGTTTACGCTATTCGGCTGCAAGCTCTTGCTCATCCAGCAGTTTTTTCCGAACAATCGCAGGATTGCCCGCGGCCACGCAATAAGGCGGCACATCTTTGGTAACCACCGAACCTGCGCCGATTACCGCGCCCTTGCCGATGGTAACGCCGCCCATGATAATCGCACGCCGACCAATCCAAACATCATCTTCAATCACAATCGGGCTGATGTCTGTATAGCCTTCAAAGCGGCGGGTTTCAGGGTTGAATTTGTGGTTGGTCGAATAAAACAGGCATTCCGGCCCCATCATCACGTTCTTGCCGAGGGTCAAACCGCGGCAGATTTCGCAATTTACGCCGATGCCCGAATTATCGCCGACTACCGTATCCGGAAAGACGTATCCGCCTTTTTCAATATTGACGTTTTTACCGATGTTTGGAGAAATGCACGCAGCCAAAGCAGCACGGAATTTTTGCGCAATCCGGCCGAATGGTTTGCAATAAGACGGAGGCAACATTCCTCCCCAAACACGCAAAATGCACGTCAATATCCTTTTCCACATTAATTCCGTCTCCTGTTCGTACAAGCGTAAATATTATTCAGACTATTATTCTTCTTAAAGTTTCACATCTAGAGGAGGTTTTACATCCTCTTTTCAGTGAGATTACAATCTGACCGCATAATATTTGGTTCGAGAGTCTATTCTAAACTGTTCTTGTCTGTTGCGAAACTGCCCTGCTACAAAATATCCTCTTGACGAAACAGCCAAAAATAGCGAAAATTCCACGCTTAACTGAAGTACAGGCAAAACCCCTGTGCCCGCTTAATCGAAAGGAAATCAAATGAAACAAGGTATTCACCCGAACTACCACGAAATCAACGTTACCTGCTCTTGCGGCAACAAATTCGTGACCAAATCCGCAATGGAAAAAGACAGCTTCAACGTTGAGGTTTGCTCTCTGTGCCACCCTTTCTACACCGGTACTCAAAAAATCGTCGACACTACCGGTCGTGTGGACAAATTCAACAACAAATTCGGCAACCTGTTCAAACGCTAATTGCCGCTTTGTCAAAAAGACTGCTTCGTGCAGTCTTTTTTGCATTCAGGCTGTCTGAAATATTTCTTTCAGACGGCCTGAGCTTTGGGTCGTCATACCGAATGCCATATCATTCCAAACACCCGACAAAAACGAGCCGTAAGCATTATTTTACAAAGCTCTCCGGTCCGGCATATCGCGCAAACCCGTCAAACCCTGTACCATTGCTATTCAAACCAACCGTTTTTTGACCTTCCATGCTGACTTACACACCGCCCGATCCGCGCCGCCCTCAAAAAACCCATGAAAAACCATGGCTTCTGCTACTGATGGCCTTTGCCTGGCTGTGGCCGGGCGTGTTTTCGCATGACTTGTGGAATCCTGCCGAACCCTCCCTCTTTACCGCCTCCGAGTCCATGAAAAACGGCGGCAGCCTGTTGGTTGCACAAATCTTTAGCCAACCCGACTTCACCCTCTCCCCTGCTTTTTTGTGGGCAGCAACCGCATTCCAAACCCTGTTTTCGCCTTGGGCGGCCGATGCCTATGATGCCGCACGTTTTGCCGGCGTGGTATTTACCGCCATCGGACTGACCGCCTGCGGTTTTGCCGGCTTCAACTTTCTCGGCAGACACCATGGTCGCAGCGTTGTCTTAATCCTTATCGGCAGCATTGGTTTACTGCCCATCGCCCACTTCCTCAATCCCATGTCGGCCGCTTTTGCCGCATTTGGATTGATTCTGTGCGGCTTTTCACTGGCACGCCGCCGCGTCATTATTGCTATTTTGCTGTTGTGCAGCGGCTGGGTTTTACTCTCCCTTTCCTCAGGCTACCTGCTGACCGCGGCCATGATGTTTTTGGCACTTGCCCTGTCGTTCCATTCTACTTGGCAAAGCAAACGCTATTTGCTGACCCTGATTGGCGCCATCGTCGTGTCCCTGCCCCTGCTGATTCTGTATCCGCTGGTTTTATCCAAAACCAATCCCGAATGGTTTGATATTTGGTTCAATCATTATTCCTTAGGCGTATTCGGCGGCTTCCATCAGATTCAGATGGCCTTCAATCTGCCCTATTATCTGAAAAACCTGCTGTGGTTTACCCTGCCTGCTTGGCCGCTGGCGGCATGGACGCTCAGCCGCACGCGTATCCACGATAAAAACTGGGGCATTCTGAGCCTGTCGTGGCTGGTTATCATGACAGCCCTGCTCGCCATCAACCCGCAACGCCTGCAAGACAACCTCGTTTGGCTGTTGCCGCCGCTCGCACTACTCGGCGCAGCACAACTGGACGGACTACGCCGCGGCGCAGCGGCATTTATCAACTGGTTCGGCATCATGGCATTCGGTTTGATTGCCGTCTTCCTGTGGCTGGGCTTCTTCGCCATGAACTACGGCTGGCCTGCCAAGCTGGCCGAACGCGCCGCCTATTTCAGCCCATATTACATCCCCGACATCGATCCAATTCCGATGACCGTCGCCCTGCTGTTTACCCCGTTGTGGTTTTGGGCGATTACGCGTAAAAACATCCGCGGTCGCCAAGCCGTAACCAACTGGGCAGCCGGTGTTACCTTGGCCTGGGCCTTGCTGATGACCCTGTTTTTACCGTGGCTCAACGCCGCCAAAAGCCATGCGCCGGTGGTTCACCAAATGGAAGACACGCTTTCTCCCGAATTAAAACAGAAACTTTCAGACGGCCTCGAATGTATCAGCATCGACGGCCAAGACCAGCGCACACGCATCGCGTGGACACAATACAGCCATATTAAAACCACGACCGACAACCCGTCCTGCCGCTACCGCCTCATCCGTCAAGCCGCCAACATCGGCGCACCTTCGGGCTGGCAAACCTTGTGGCAAGGTGCAAGACCGCGCAACAAAGCCGAGACTTTCCTATTACTGGAAAAAACTGCGGCGCAGTAAATCACACCAACCTCAAAACTGAATACCCCAGTCCAACAAAGGCCGTCTGAAAGAACTTTTATCCTTTCAGACGGCCTTTGACTCACTTTAACACCGCTTCCCGTACAATGGCCCTTTTCCCTTATCTGCCTAAAAATATGAAACCCAACCGCCTTTTGTCCCTCGTCCTCTTATTGACCGCCCTCTCCGCCCATGCCAAAGATTTCATCATCTACGACCGCATGGACTACGTCGGTAAACCCGACCTGACTGCCGACAAGCTCTCCAAAGTGTTCTTGGTTTACGAAAGCGAGTTGGTCAAACCCGATCCGACGGGCAAACGCAAACATGGCGTACTCAACGAAGCGCGCATCCGTGAATTGGCCAAACAATCGCGCCGAGAAGGCTACCGCACCATTTCCACCGACATCGAAAGCTGGTTTGCCGAAAAAGACGGCCAGCTGCTGACACCCGACGAATTGAGAACCGACTTCGCGCGGATGTACCAAATCTTCAGAGAAGAAAACCCGCGCGCCGTCATCAGCAACTACGGCATGCCCTCCGAACACCTGCACGGCATCCGCCACTACCGCCCCAACGTTGACAACGAAACCATCTTGGCCAAATGGCGGCAAGTCAGCAAACGCCGTGCGCCCACTGCCACCATCAGCGACTATGCCAATCCTGTGTTCTACATCACTTCCCCCGATTTGGTGCAATGGGAAAAAGACGTGAAAACCGCCGTTGACGACATCCATCAACGCTTTCCCAACAAAAAAATCATCGGCTACATCTGGCCGCAATATTATTCGGCCACCAACAGCCCTTATTTCAAACAGTTCATTGATCCCGTCCGCTGGCGCCAAATGCTCGAAATCAGCAAAAAATACACCGACGGCGTAATTATCTGGTCAGACAAGCGCGATGAAAACAACCAAATCGTGCGTTGGAACGATCCGCGCATCCAAGCCACGATGAAAGCGACTCAAGCCTTCATCAATGCCAATGCCAAAGAAATCAAGGTAGAAGGTTTGCAGAAATATTAAAAACAAGGCGGGCATATTTGCCCGCCTCTTTATATACCTACACAGCTGTCTGTATGTTTGACACAACACGCGACAAAACGACCGTGCTACCAACGCTTCTGCATTCTTTCACACGTTTTTACCCGTTATTCCTAAGCGCAGGCCGTTTGAAAATTGCCCGAATATCCAATACCCTTTACAATACCCGTAATTAAAATACATTTTTCGACACCCCTCTCCTGCATGAGTTCCACACCCTTCATCGAAATGAAAGACGTTGCCTTCGCATATGGCGACCGTCCTATTCTGAACAACATCAACTTCAGCATTCCACAAGGCAATTTCGCCGCCGTAATGGGTGGTTCGGGCAGCGGTAAAACCACGCTGATGCGCCTGATTACGGGTCAAATTCACCCGCAATCGGGCAAAGTGCTGATTGAAGGGCGCGATTTGGCCGCATTTTCGGCGCAGGAACTGTACGAACACCGCCGCCGCATGGGCGTTTTGTTCCAACACGGCGCATTGTTCACCGACTTATCTGTCTTCGACAACATCGCCTTCCCCATGCGCGAGCTGACGGATTTGCCCGAAGCGGTCATCCGCGATTTAGTATTGCTGAAACTGAATGCAGTCGGTTTGCGCGGTGTTGAAAACCTGATGCCTTCCGAGCTTTCCGGCGGTATGTCACGCCGCGTCGCCCTCGCGCGTACGATTGCGCTCGACCCTGAAATCATGTTGTATGACGAACCTTTCACCGGCCTCGACCCGATTTCGCTGGGCGTTATCGCCCACCTTATCAGCCGTGCCAACAAAGCCCTGCGCTCAACCAGCGTCATGGTGACACATGATATTGAAAGATCACTGGAAATTGTCGATCAAGTCATTTTCTTGGCACACGGCGAAATCATGTTCTCCGGCTCGCCCGAAGAAATGCGCGAACTCGACTCGCCTTGGGTACGCCAGTTTGTCGGCGGCTTGGCAGACGGCCCCGTCGCCTACCGCTATCCGGCGCAAACGACTTTAAAACAAGACTTGCTGGGCTGATGTTCAGACGGCCTGAATTTTAAACAAGGCCGTCTGAAAACCATTTAACCAATCAACTGAAACCTATGAATTTTATCCGTTCCGTCGGGGCAAAAACCCTCGGCTTTATCCAATCGCTGGGCAGCATTACGCTGTTTTTCCTGCATATCCTGGCCAAATCAGGTACGGCGTTTACCCGTCCGCGCCTGAGCATCCGCCAGGTTTACTTTGCAGGCGTGTTGTCTGTCCTGATTGTTGCCGTGTCCGGCCTGTTTGTCGGCATGGTCTTGGGCTTGCAAGGCTATACGCAGCTGGCAAAATTCAAATCCGCCGATATTTTGGGCTATATGGTTGCCGCTTCCCTGTTGCGCGAATTGGGTCCCGTATTGGCGGCTATTCTGTTTGCCAGCAGCGCGGGCGGTGCCATGACCAGCGAAATCGGCTTGATGAAAACCACCGAGCAGCTTGAAGCAATGAACGTGATGGCGGTCGACCCTGTGGCACGCGTGGTTGCGCCGCGCTTTTGGGCGGGCGTGTTTTCCATGCCTTTGTTGGCGTCGATTTTCAACGTTGCCGGTATTTACGGCGCGTATTTGGTCGGCGTCGAATGGCTGGGTTTGGACGGCGGTATTTTCTGGTCGCAAATGCAAAACAACATTACCTTCCATTACGACGTACTCAACGGCTTAATCAAATCCGCCGCTTTCGGCGTAGCCGTTACGTTAATCGCCGTACATCAGGGCTTCCACTGCGTACCAACCTCCGAAGGTATTTTGCGCGCCAGTACACGCACAGTAGTGTCTTCCGCCCTGACCATCCTCGCTGTCGACTTCATGTTGACTGCATGGATGTTTACCGACTAAAAGGCCGTCTGAAACGACACTTAAAAAGAATGAAACAAGGACAATAGCACATGAAAAAAAATGCTTTGGAATTTTGGGTAGGACTGTTTGTCTTACTGGGCGCGGCCGCTATCGGCTTTCTCGCCTTCCGTGCCGCCGGCGGACAATCGTTCGGCAAATCCTCTCAAACCTACACCGTCTATGCCGATTTCAGCGACATCGGTGGCTTGAAAACCAACGCTCCGGTCAAATCCGCAGGCGTACTGGTGGGCCGTGTTGCCTCCATTCAGCTCGACCCTAAATCCTATCAGGCAAAAGTCGCCCTCAATCTGGACAGCCAATATCAGTTCAGCAGCGACGTTTCCGCACAAATCCTGACTTCAGGCTTGTTGGGCGAACAATACATCGGCCTGCAACAAGGCGGCGATACTGATTCTTTAGCGGCAGGCGACACCATTACCGTCACCAGCTCCGCCATGGTTTTGGAAAACCTTATCGGCAAATTCATGACCAGCTTTGCCGAGAAAAACGCAGACAGTGAATCTGCCGGTCAAAACAAACAATAAACACATATCAACCCAATATTCAGGACACTCCCATGAAAAAACATCCTTCATCAGCGCATTGAGCATCGGCGTATTGAGCATCAGCATGGCATTTGCCTCTCCTGCCGACGCAGTCAACCAAGTCCGTGAAAACTCCGTTCAAGTGCTGAAAATCCTCAACAGCGGCGACGCCAACACCGCACGCCAAAAAGCCGAAGCCTACGCCATCCCTTACTTCGACTTCCAACGCATGACCGCTTTGGCCGTCGGCAACCCATGGCGTACTGCAACTGACGCACAAAAACAAGCGTTGACTAAAGAGTTCCAAACCCTGCTGATCCGCACCTACTCCGGCACCATGCTGAAATTCAAAAACGCCCAGGTCAACATCAAAGACAACCCTGTCGTAAACAAAGGCGGTAAAGAAATCGTTGTCCGCGCCGAAATCAACGTTTCCGGCCAAAAACCGGTTAATATGGACTTTACCACCTACCAAAGCGGCAGCAGATACCGCGCATACAATGTCGCAGTCGAAGGCGCAAGCTTGGTTACCGTATATCGCAACCAATTCGGCGAAACCATCAAAGCCAAAGGCATTGACGGCCTGATTGCCGACTTGAAAGCCAAAAACGGCGGTAAATAATCCACCCCGCACCATGCCGCCTGATGTTCAGACGGCATGGTGCCTTACATCATAAAGACACCATGCAAACAGAAATCCGCAACGGCACGCTCTACATCAGCGGCGACGTTACCGTCAAAACCCTGACTGCCTCCGCCTTTGCGCGCTACGAACAGCAATGCTGTCTGAAAGAAACAGACAGCATAGACTTCAGCCAAGTAGGCAAAGCAGATTCAGCCTGCGTTTCCCTGCTGCTCAACGCTCTGCGCCGGATAGACAAAAAACCGACCATTCAAAACATTCCTGATTCCGTCCGCGCACTGGCCGAACTTTACGAAATCAAAGACTGGTTGCAATCATGAAAAAAACCACCGCTTCACTCTGCCTCCTCATCAGCATAGCCTCCGCTCCCGCACTTGCCGAACGCAATCCGGCCGATCCTTACGAAGGCTACAACCGTACCGTTTCCAAGTTCAACGACAAAGCAGACAAATACGTCCTTTCCCCTGTCGCACGCGGCTATCGCAAAGTAACGCCCAAACCGGTGCGTACCGGCGTGATCAACTTCTTCAACAACCTGCGCGACGTCGTCAGCTTCGGCAGCAACGTTCTGCGCCTTGACGTCAAACGCGCCAGCGAAGACCTCGTCCGCGTCGGCATCAACACCACCTTCGGCCTTGGCGGTTTAATCGACGTAGCCGGTGCAGGCGGCGTACCCAGCAATAAAAACACCCTCGGCGACACCTTCGCCTCATGGGGCTGGAAAAACAGCAACTACTTCGTTGTCCCCCTGTTCGGCCCATCTACCGTACGCGATACCATTGGCAACGCCGTTACCACCGTCTACCCAGTTAAAAACGCCGTCTTCCACACCAGAGCAGGACGCTGGGGCACAATCGGCCTGCAGGCCATCAACACCCGTGAAGAACTGCTCGACCTGACCGACAGCCTCGAAGGCGCAGCCATCGACAAATACAGCTACACACGCGACCTTTACATGAAAGTCCGCACCCAACAAACCGGCGGCACGCTCCCTCAAAGCGAAGACGACAACATCGACATTGATGACTTAGTGGACAGCAACGCCACTTCCGAGCCGGTAGCAGCACCCCAAACCGCTCCGGCAGAAATCCCCGATACAGCCAATCCCCAAACCCTGTATCAAACACCATCAGAAAATCCCTGATTGTTTCCATAAATTAAAGGCCGTCTGAAATTCAGACGGCCTTTATCCCCCAAAAGATAGCCAGTCCACCACCTTTGCTATATCATTCAACTATACAGAAACCAAGGAAAACACCATGTACGAAGTCAACCGCAGCGTCTTCCTGCTTATCCCCCTCGATCCTTTTTGGAACTGGCTGAAATCCCTGCCCGGCAATCACTTGGATGGCCTGACGCTTGAAGATATCCAAGCCGATGCCAATTCCTACCTCGTTCGCCCGTGTGAAACCGCAGACGAAGTATGGGACGAAATCGAAGCGCGCTTTGAAGATATTTTTGCTGCCGAATTGGCCGACTGGTGCGAAGACGAAAGCGAATGGCCGGATTTGGACGCCGACATTTTCAACGAATGGTTCGACATCCAACTCTCCACCGTGATTACCGACCTCGAACACGAACCCATCGCACGCGAAGAGTTCCAACCCATCAATCTCAACTGATGAAACTGACCGTCCGCAACTACCACCTCGACGGCTACGGCCACGTCAACAATGCGCGCTATCTCGAATTTCTCGAAGAAGCGCGCTGGACGTTTTTTCAAGAGCATAACCTTCTGTCCGAACTCAAAGGCATCATGCTCGTTGTTGCACGCGTTGACATCCGCTATCGCCGTCCGTCGCTCGAAGGCGACGTTTTGACCTTTACAGGCCGTCTGAAAGACATCGGCACACGCCACATCATCCTTAGCCAAACCGCGACTCTACCCAACGGCAAAGCCGCCATCGAAGCCGAAGTGACCCTTATGCCCGTCAGCAGCGAAAGCGGCCGCAGCATCAGCATTCCCCCAACCTTAGCACACGCCATTCAAAATCTAGAATCATGAAAAAAATACTCACACTCCTTGTCATTGCCACGATCGGCGCACTTCTTGCCTTCGTCCTTATCCCCAGCAACAAAGCCGCCCCTGATTTCGCCCTGCCCGACCTGCAAGGCAAAACCATTACCAACGCCGATTTAAAAGACAAAGTTACTCTTATCAACTTCTGGTTTCCTTCCTGCCCCGGCTGCGTGAGCGAAATGCCTAAAATCATCAAAACCGCCCAAGATTATCAAGGCAAAAACTTCCAAGTCCTCGGCATAGCCCAGCCCATTGACCCCATCGAAAGTGTCCATCAGTACGTCAAAGAATACGGCCTTCCCTTCACCGTCATGTACGATGCCGACAAAACTGCCGCAAAAGCCTTTGGTACACAGGTTTACCCTACTTCCGTCCTGATCGACAAAAACGGCAACATCCTTAAAACCTACGTTGGCGAACCCAATTTCTCCCAACTCTATCAAGAAATCGACCAAGCCCTCGCCCAATAAATCCAAGGCCGTCTGAAACCATATTTCAGACGGCCTAAAACCGAAATATCCTTTATAATAAGCAACATTTTATCCGTTCAGATACCAAGCTCCTCTATTAACAAAGGCCGTCTGAAACAACCGAATACCCATAAGAGAACATCATGAAATTCATCGACGAAGCAAAAATCGAAGTCGCCGCAGGCAAAGGCGGTAATGGCGCAACCAGTTTCCGCCGCGAAAAATTCGTGCCCCGCGGCGGCCCTGACGGCGGCGACGGTGGCAAAGGCGGCAGCGTTTGGGCAGAAGCCGACGAAAACACCAACACCCTCGTCGAATACCGCTTCGTCAAACGCTACCAAGCCAAAAACGGCGAAAAAGGCCACGGCTCCGACCGCTACGGCGCAGGTGCGGACGACATCGTCCTCAAAATGCCCGTCGGCACCCTCATCCGCGACCTCGATACCGACGAAATCGTTGCCGACCTCACTTATCACGGCCAGCGCGTCTGCCTCGCCAAAGGCGGCAAAGGCGGCTTGGGCAACATCCACTTTAAATCGTCCGTCAACCGCGCGCCCAAACAATCCACGCCCGGCGAAGAAGGAGAGACCCGCTCCCTGCAACTCGAGCTTAAAGTACTCGCCGATGTCGGCTTATTAGGCATGCCCAACGCCGGCAAATCCACCCTGATTACCGCCGTATCCGCCGCACGCCCCAAAATCGCTAACTACCCCTTCACCACCCTGCATCCAAACTTGGGCGTCGTGCGCATCGACGAAAACCACAGCTTCGTCATGGCCGACATCCCCGGCCTGATTGAAGGCGCGGCAGAAGGCGCAGGCCTCGGCCACCGCTTCCTCAAGCACCTATCACGCACCGGCCTGCTGTTGCACGTCGTCGATTTGGCCCCCTTCGACGAAGCCGTCAACCCAGCAGAAGAAGCCCTCGCCATCATCAACGAATTGCGCAAATACGACGAAGAACTCTACGACAAACCGCGCTGGCTGGTGCTGAACAAACTAGACATGCTCGACGACGAAGAAGCCCAAGCACGCACCGCCGCCTTCCTCGAAGCCATCGGCTGGGATTACCCCAAACCAGACGACCGCTTCCAATTCGATATGGAAACCCCGCGCCTCTTCCAAATCAGCGCCCTGACCCACCAAGGCACGCAGGAATTGGTACACCAAATCAACCAATACCTGACTGAGAAAAAACGCATCGCCGCCGAGGCCGAAGCCGCCGAAAAAGCCGCCGCCGCGCAGCCGCAGACGGATACTTCGGTGTTGAAGGCAGAGTGAATAACGGCAAAGGCCGTCTGAAAGGTTTTTAGACGGCCTTATGCCCGACAGCCACGCAAGGACAAACATGATTACGCCCGAACAAATCCAAGCCCTCAAGCGCAAACAAGACACCCTGCAAAGCCTCTACCGCGCATGGATGGCCGAAAAGCGCAAATACACATCGGTGTATGTCGGCGACGAGCACGGCAATATTGTGGAATTACAGCCGGACGGCACGGAAAAGATAGTCGGCCATACGCAGCGTTAAACCCAGAGCTGTTTTATTATTAGGTTAGTAAAAGAGTAAGATTTGATAAGGAAAAATAAATGGATAAACGATGGTGGGAATTTTATGCCTTGCGGTATGCGCTGGGCACAGTAATGGGTGTCTTTATACTTTTATATCTTTTTATTCATACTGATATTGCTACTAGATTTGGATTAGAAAAATTAGCTTTTCTTATTCCTAAAGATCCAAAAGATTTATCTTTTACTCATTTAGTTATTTTGGGTGTTTGTGGTTTGGCATATTGTTATTTATCTAGTGCGCCTATGTTGGTATTTCATGCATTAAGAGTAAATGTGTTTAAATCATCAAGTCATCAGTCTTCATTTTGGATTGGGTTGGTGTTGGTGTTGGTTACCAGTGTCATCTCACTCGCAATGACTGCATTTTTAGTATATATAGGTTCTACTTCTTTAGATAACCTGAAATGGCGGCAAATAATTTATTTTTTTATTTTATCTACCTTTTCTTTTTCATTTACGACTACTTTATCCATTTGGGGTATAATTAATTCTAATTTTTTAATAGTTAATTTTTACAAAAAACTTGCAGAAAAACGACAGAAAAAACTAGATTATGTGGAGTCATATAGACATTTGCGAGAGCATGCGAATGCATTTGCTCTTGTATTATGTGAAATAATTTTTTGTTTGTTGTTCGTAACTGGTTTGAAGATTAGTGGAAGTGTTAATTTTGTTCCTCTACTTGTAATTCTTTGGCTATTGGGCCCAGCTTTGATATGGCTTGTGGCCAATGCGTTGGAAAGTGAACTTACTAAATAATTCTAATTTTTGAGAATCTCCATGCTAAACCTCTACAACACCCTTACCCGCCAAAAAGAACCCTTCACCCCCATCGATCCAAAAAACGTGCGTATGTACGTTTGCGGCATGACTGTTTACGACTATTGCCACTTGGGTCACGCCCGTGTGATGGTTGTATTCGACATGATTGCCCGCTGGCTGCGCGAGTGCGGTTATCCGCTTACTTATGTACGCAACATTACCGACATCGACGACAAAATCATTGCCCGTGCGGCTGAAAACGGCGAAACCATCGGCGAGCTGACTGCGCGTTTCATTCAGGCTATGCACGAAGATGCCGATGCTTTGGGCGTGTTGCGTCCGGATATTGAGCCAAAGGCGACGGAAAACATTCCGCAAATGATTGCCATGATTGAAACCCTGATTCAAAACGGCAAGGCATATCCTGCCGCAAACGGCGATGTTTACTACGCCGTGCGCGAGTTTTCCGCTTACGGCCAATTGTCGGGCAAATCGTTGGACGACCTGCGCGCAGGCGAGCGTGTGGAAGTGGACGGTTTCAAACGCGATCCGCTTGATTTTGTGTTGTGGAAAGCGGCGAAAGCAGGTGAACCGGCATGGGAAAGCCCTTGGGGCAACGGCCGTCCGGGTTGGCATATTGAATGCTCTGCCATGAGTGAAAACCTGTTCGGCGATACTTTCGATATTCACGGCGGCGGCGCGGATTTGCAGTTCCCGCACCACGAAAATGAAATCGCCCAAAGCGTCGGTGCCAGCGGTCATACCTGCGGCCACGACCACGCGCAAACCCACCACGGTCAAAGCATCGCCAGCCACGTCAAATACTGGCTGCACAACGGCTTCATCCGTGTGGACGGCGAAAAAATGTCCAAATCGTTGGGCAACTTTTTCACCATCCGCGAAGTGTTGAAACAATACGACCCAGAAGTCGTACGTTTCTTCATCCTGCGCGCCCACTACCGTAGCCCGTTGAATTACTCGGATGCGCATCTGGACGACGCAAAAGGTGCACTGACCCGTCTGTACACTACGTTGAAAAACACACCAGCGGCTGAGTTTGACTTATCTGAAAACGCCAACGACTACACCCGCCGTTTCTACGCCGCCATGAACGACGATTTCGGTACGGTCGAAGCGGTTGCCGTGTTGTTTGAACTGGCAGGCGAAGTGAACAAAACCAATGATGCGCACCTCGCCGGCTGCCTGAAAGCTTTGGGCGGCATCATCGGCCTGTTGCAACGTGATCCGATTGAGTTTCTGCAAGGCGGTGCTGTTTCAGACGGCCTGTCCAACGAGGAAATCGACGATTTGATCGCCCAACGCAAACAGGCACGCGCGGATAAAAACTGGGCGGAATCCGACCGCATCCGCGACCTTCTGAACGAACACAAAATCATTCTGGAAGACAATGCTGGTGGTACGACTTGGCGCCGCGGTTGATTTCATGGCATAGATAAAAGGCCGTCTGAAACTGTTTTCAGACGGCCTTTTTAATTTTGGTATTTCAAAAGGGGCGCAAACATCGCGCCCCTTGTTTAAAACATTACTTCATTTATGCGCCAAATACTTTCAGACGGCCTTCGATTGGTTGGAAGGCTTTTTCGCCGGCTGGAGCCGCGATACCGCCAATCACCATTTGCGCACGCAACAACCAGCTTTCCGGCAAGTTCCATTCTTTGGCAATGGCCGCATCAGGCAGCGGATTGTAGTGTTGCAGATTGGCGCCGATACCGGCAGCTGCCAATGTTGTCCAAACAGCATATTGAACCATGGCATTTGCCTGATCCGCCCAGATCGGAAAGTTGGCCGCATAAGATGGGAACTGCTCTTGCAAACCTCTGACAACATCTTGATCTTCAAAGAACAAAACTGTCGCCGCGCCTGCTTTAAACAAGTTCAGTTTTTGTGCAGTGGCTTCAAACTGCTCGGCAGGAACAATTGCACGCAACGCTTCTTCGACAAAATGCCACACTTTGGCATGTTCTTCGCCAAACAATACGACCACTCGGGCAGATTGCGAATTGAAAGCAGACGGCGTATGCAAAACGGCGTGTTCGATGATTTTGGTTACTTCCTCATTGGACAGAGGCAGGGTGTTGTTCAATGCATAGATAGAACGACGGGTTTCAGCAGCTTGTTGCAAAACAGAATAAGTCATGATCTTTTCCTTAAATTAATCTTTATCTTTACCAAAAACGTTATCCAACGCCCACGCTCCGCCACCGGCTACTGCCAGATACAAAAACACGAAGCAGAACAAAACGGCAGATTCGCCATGGTTGGCCAATGGGAACAAAACATTACTAGAAGATGCGTGGGCCATAAAGTAGGCGACAGCCATCTGACCGGACAAAACAAACGCGGTCGGACGGGTAAGCAGGCCCAATATCAATAAGATACCGCCGACAATTTCCAAAATACCGGCCATCAGCATCAAGCCTTCAGGCGCGCCGCCCATGGACATTGGAAAACTGAAAAACTTGGCCGTACCATGCAGCAAAAACAAATACGCCGTCACAATGCGCAAGACGGACAATACAACAGGTTGGAATGATTTGAGGGCTGACATCTTAATAATCCTTATTTTAATGGCTACCTGAAAGAGGTAGGGAGCAATTTCAATAAGTGCAGTATAGATAATTCCCAGTAAGAGATATATACTCGAATTATTGATACAACGTTTCCTAATAAGAAATCATGGATACCCTATTCAGCCTAAAAGTTTTCCGCCAAGTCGTTCAAAGCGGCAGTTTTACCCGTGCCGCCAATCAGCTCGACATCTCCACCGCCATGGCCAGTAAACATGTCAGCCATCTGGAAAACACCATTCAAGCCAAGCTCTTACACCGCAACAGCCGCAACCTCCATCTGACCGAAGCAGGCGAAGAATACTACCGCCAATGCAGCTACGCGCTGGATACCTTGGACACCGCCGCCCAAAAAGCGGCTGGCGGCGTCGAAACGCCGCAAGGTATGTTGCGCGTAACCATGCCACTGTGGTTTGCAGGCGGCAATATGAGCGCATGGTTGGCCGAATACCGCCAGCGTTATCCCAAAGTCACGCTCGACCTCGTCCTTGACAACCGCCATATCGACCTCATTGCCGAAGGCTTCGACCTTGCCTTGCGCGTTTCCAAAACTCCCTCCCCTTCGCTGATCTTCAAACCGCTAGCCAAAATCGAGTTCGTCCTGCTTGCCGCCCCCGACTATCTTGCCCGACACGGCACACCCGATACACCCGAAGCCGTCATGCAGCATCAAGCTATCCTGCCTTCCTATACCAGTCAACAAGACTGGGAAATTACCCACCGCGCTACCGCAGAAAAAGCCATTCTCCACCTCTCCCCGGTTATCCGTAGCGACAACACACTGATGATCCGCGAGCTGATTAAATCAGGTGCAGGCATAGGCTATCAGCCCCTTTGGGCGGTTCAGCAGGAATTGAAGGACGGCACATTGATCCAACTCCTGCCCGATTACACCATCTGGACAGACCAACTGAACGCCACTTATGTCGACAGGGCCTTTCTCAGCGCGAAAGTGCGCAGCTTCATCGACTTTCTCTATGAAAAAATATCGGAAGGATAAACATCAAGGCCGTCTGAAACACTTTTCAGACGGCCTTTAATCAAAGCAATAATCCAATCAATAATTGGTCGAGCAGAACTGTTCGCGTTTGTCCGCATCGGCGGCATAGCATGTCAAACCCATGCCTGACGCATTGCTGTTGTTCGCTTTCGCACCCGGTTTCTTGTTCACCAAAACCTTACCGTTTTTACCGATTTCAACGGTTACGCCTTTGCCGTTTTTCAGCTTCCATTTCAACACTTGCGCATCGGCACTTTGGCATTTGCTGACCGTACAGCCACCTTCTGTCGCGACGTTGCCGTTTTTATAAATCACGCACTGCTGCTGGCTGTCGGTACAGGCCGCATACGCAGCAACGGAGAAACAGGAAATCAGCGCGGCAAACAAAACAGGTTTCATGGTTTGAACTCCTAAGGTTGTGATGATGGGTTTGTGATATTTGGAACTATACGCTTATTTATATCAGCAAGCCATCAAGTATGATGGTAAATAATATATTGATTTAATATTGTATAAATTCAAATATTATCAATTGGTTGGTAGTAAGATACTCATCAGCGCAATATTGATATAGTAGTTGCTTCTACCTATCTTTTCTTTGTGAAGGAACCCGCCTTCTGTCAGTTCGTCCAGATATTTTGCGGCACTGGGGCGAGAAACGTTCAGCGTTTTCATCAGGAAATCGATTTTTGTGTAGGGATGGTTGAATAGGTGGTTAATCAGATCTTGGCTGTAGAAGTTGAAGTTTTCCCTGATGCGGTGTTTGTAGTCCAGCATCGCCTGATGGATCTGCTGCACGGTATCGATGCCGTCCTTGGCGGTTTGTTCCACGGCTTCCAACATATACAACAGCCAATCTTCCCATTCACCCGTATCGCGTACATATTGTAACAGTCGGTAATATTCGCTTTTGTTCCGTACCAGATAGCGGCTGAGGTATAAAACGGGAATATCCAGCAACCCGGTTAAAACTAGATACAGCACATTGATAATCCTGCCTGTTCTGCCATTACCATCGTAAAATGGGTGAATGCTTTCAAACTGGTGATGGAGCAACGCCATACGGATAAGCGGATCGATAGGTTTTTCCGTGTTATCGTTGTTGATAAATGCTTCCAATCTGCTCATCAGGCAAATGATATCGTCCATATGTTGCGGCGGCGTATAGACGGTTTCGCCTGTACGGTCGTTTTTCAGCATCGTCCCCGACTGTTTACGGAATCCGGCACGGTTCTTTTCCAACTCGGCCTGTATCGTCAAAATATGATTGTTGGTCAGCATTCCGTGTTTTTGGATAAGGTCGAAGCCACAATGCAGTGCTGAAGCATAATTCTGTACTTCTTTGATGGCAGGACTAGATGAGCTTGCCGATATTCCTGCGCGGAACAGTTCGTCATGAGTGGTAATGATATTTTCGATTTCGGAACTGTCTTTGGCTTCCTGCAAAGACAGCGTGTTAATCAGAATGCCTTGGTTGGGAATACTGCGGCAGATGCCTTTTAATTCGGCTAGATAACGATGGGCGGAAGCCAGTTTTTTCAAGACGGCAACAGAGTCGAAATCTATTTCAGGAGGGAATTGTTCGATCGAGTACATTTTAGGGTTTCGGTTAAATGATAAAAAAATTCCGTTTTTTTGCTATATCGCTTCAATATGATAAAAAAACGGGATTTTTTTTACAATTTAATTTTATTTATTTGTTTCAAAGAGGTTTTACTTTAAATAGCACTTCAGACTACTGTTACCGCTTCAATTTCGCAAACGCATCTGCCATCGCCGAATTGGTTGGGGCACGCTCGTTGCATTGGGGTTTGCGGTCGCGGCGTTCTTGATGTCGGGTTTCAGACAGCCTGTTGCCTTTGGCTGCGCCGCTCGGTTCGTCATCCAGTCGCATGGTCAGCGCAATGCGTTTACGCGCAGCATCAACCTCCAGCACTTTCACTTTCACCACATCGCCGGCTTTCACCACTTCGCGCGGGTTTTGGACGAATTTATTGGATAAGGCGGAGATGTGCACCAAACCGTCTTGATGGACGCCGATATCCACGAACGCGCCGAAGTTGGCGACGTTGGAGACCACGCCTTCAAGTATCATGCCGACTTGCAAGTCGCTGATTTCGTGGATGCCTTCGGCGAATGAGGCCGTCTGAAACTCGCCGCGCGGGTCGCGGCCGGGCTTTTCCAGCTCTGACAGGATGTCCAAAATAGTCGGCAGGCCGAAGCGTTCGTCAATGAAGTCGGACGCTTTGATTTGCTTCACGCGCTCGCGGTTGCCGATGAGTTCGGCGGCGGTAATGCCTTGTTGCGCCAGCATTTTGGCGACGACGGGATAGGCTTCAGGGTGGACGGCGCTCGCGTCCAGCGGCTCTTTGCCGCCGTTAATCCGCAAAAAGCCCGCCGCCTGCTCGAAGGTTTTTTCGCCCAAGCGCGGTACTTTCAGCAATTTTTTGCGGCTGTCGAACGCGCCGTTTTCATCGCGGTAGGCGACGATGTTTTGGGCAAGGGTTTGATTCAAACCGGAAATTCGCGCCAAGAGTGGGGCGGAGGCGGTGTTCACGTCCACGCCGACGGCGTTCACGCAGTCTTCGACCACCGCGTCCAGCGATTTGGCGAGCTGGCTTTGGTTCACGTCGTGCTGATACTGACCCACGCCGATGGATTTGGGGTCGATTTTGACCAGCTCGGCGAGCGGGTCTTGCAGCCTGCGGGCAATGGACACTGCGCCGCGCAGGGAAACGTCCAAGTTGGGGAACTCGCGTGCCGCCAGTTCGGACGCGGAATAAATCGATGCGCCAGCTTCGGAAACGACGATTTTGTGAATTGGATAGTTAATATAGTCTTCTCCAACAGCCCATTCGATATCAGATAACTGCATATTTTTATCTATTGCTATGTTTCTTATATTTCTTGTTGTCAAACGTGTGATAACTGCTCCAACTAACATATTAGTTTCACGACTAGCTGTTCCATTACCGATAGCAATCACTTGAACTTTATACTTTCTAATAAAAGTGACTAACTGTCGAATAGATTTTTTATCATTAAATAAATAGAAAATAAATGTGTCTATGAGCTTACCTGTTTCATCAATTAATGCAGCTTTGACTCCTGTTCTAAACCCTGGATCTAACCCCAAAATAGATACTCTCCCCGCAGGTGCGGTAAGTAATAAATCTTTTAAATTTTTAGAAAAAACAGTAATGGCATTTACATCTGCTAATTCTTTTAGTTTGGAAAATATCTCAAGTTCCAACGACAAAAAGATTTTCGCGCGCCAAGTCAGGCGCACGGTATCGCGCAGCCATTTATGGCCGTCTGAAACCTTGAAGCGGCGGGCGATGATTTGCTCGTATTCGCTTTGCTGCGTAATCGGCGTGTCGTCGGGCTGGTATTTGAGCGCGATGTTCAACACGCCTTCGTTGCGGCCACGCAATACCGCCAGCGCACGGTGGCTGGGCATGGCGCGGACGGGTTCGCGGTGGTCGAAATAATCGCTGAATTTTTCGCCTTCGGTTTCTTTGCCTTCAACGACTTGCGCGTGGATTTCGGCTTCGTTCCACAACTTGTCGCGCAGCGTGCCGATGAGTTCCGCGTCTTCGGCAAACTGCTCCATCAGAATTGCACGCGCGCCGTCCAGCGCGGCTTTGACGTCGGGGACGTTTTCGTTCAGGTAGCCTTGCGCGGCGGCTTCCACGTCCTGCGGTTGCTCGGCAAGCAACACGTCCGCCAGCGACTGCAAACCGTGTTCGCGCGCGATTTGCGCTTTGGTGCGGCGTTTGGGCCTGTAGGGCAGATACAGGTCTTCCAGCGCGGTTTTGTTATCGGCGGCTTCGATTTGCGCTTTGAGGTCGTCTGAAAGTTTGCCTTGCTCTTCAATGCTTTTTAACACAACGGCTTTGCGCTCTTCCAACTCGCGCAGGTATTGCAGCCGCTCGGCAAGCTGGCGCAACTGCGTATCATCCAGCCCGCCCGTAGCTTCTTTACGGTAACGCGCGATAAAGGGGACGGTCGCACCGTCATCTAAAAGCTCAATGGCGGCATTGATTTGCGCGGTAGTGGCGGAGAGTTCTTGGGAAAGAATTTGAGTAATGTTCATCAATAGAATTCCAACGGACAGGCCGTCTGAAATTTCAGACGGCCTGATTAAAAAACAATCGCTTTAAGGCAGCGAATTATAATATTCGTAGGCTTTGTCCATATCTTCAAACTGGTACATATGCCCTTTTTCCAGCACCATCGCATTATCGCAATATTGCTTCATGGCGCTGTGGCTGTGCGACACCAAGATGATGGAACGGTCTTTGCGCTTCTCAAACAACTCGTACTTACATTTATCGGCAAAGCGCGAGTCGCCAACTGCAATCACTTCGTCAATCAGATAGCAATCAAATTCTACCGCCAACGACAAAGCAAATGCCAAACGCGCCTTCATACCTGAAGAATAACGCTTGACCGGCTCGTAAAGATATTGACCCAGCTCGGAAAACTCTTCGGTAAAGTTCTTCACATAATCGATGTCGACATTGTAAATCCGGCAGATGAAACGCAAATTGTCCATACCGGTCAAGCTGCCTTGAAACGCACCGGAGAATGCCAAAGGCCAAGAAATACTCATCGTACGCTTGATTTCGCCCGTGGTTGGCGGCTCAACGCCACTGATCAAACGGATAAGCGTCGATTTACCTGCACCGTTGCGACCGAGAATACCGATTTTCTCGCCCTTCTCCATTTTGAAGTTGATGTCATGCAAGACTGTCCGCCAACCTTGGCGGGTCAGATACCGTTTGGAAACGTGTTCAACTGAAATCATTGCGGCTCAACCCCTTTGCTGAATCTCGCCACCATCGCCAAACCAAGCAGCAGCAAAACTAAATTACACAACAAAATATACCAAGGATTTTCGTAAGTCGTAACGCTGTTGCCAAAATACCCGGCACGGAACATTTCTGTACCATGCACCATCGGAATCATCAGCACATAGTGTTGCAATTGCTGAGGCAGGTTGTGTACGAAGAAAAACACGCCGGACAAAGGCATCATCACAAAACTGATGGTACTCCAAACCTTGCCAAACGGCTCAAAGTGAAACGCCACCGAACAAATGACCAGCCCCAATCCAACGGCAAACATAGCCATCAATAGCCAAGCCAACAACATATAGAAAATATCTGCCGGTACATCAATCCAGCCGATGACGACCAATGCGAACATAATCACGACCTGCGCAATGGTGGCGCCGGCAATCTCCAACAACATACGCGCAAAAATGGTATCCAAAACGCGTACATTTCGGTGATACAGCAGGCTTGTGTTGGCAGAAATCGAACCGATAGCACGATTAGAAGCATTACGCCACATCATCATCATCGGATAGCCTGTCAGCGTGAATGCCACGATATTCAAGGCTGACACGTTGTTCATGCGGAAAAACTTCCACATCAACACCATAACCAAAGTCAGCAGCAAAGGTTCGACAAACAACCACAAAAAACCAATGTTATTACGACCGTAGCGAGTAATAATTTCACGCATTAAGAGTGCGCCGATTACCCTTTTTTGGATAAGCAGCGACTCCAAAAACGATGTTTTATGTAGCTCTTTCATCAGTTTTTATGCTCACGGATACTTGCCGTCAGCAACACGGCAATGCCATAGACAATCAAACCGATGACAAACGTTGCCACGATGTTGTACAGACGGTTTGGCTCATGTGCCAAGTCAGGTTTGTTCGGCTGGGAAATCACTTCCAAATACAATTGCTGACGATCTGCTTCCGCTTTTGCACTTTCCAAAGAAGTCATCGCCGCAGCCAATTGTTTCTCAGCCAATTCGTTTTCCAAATACACGCGTTGATATTCCGCCGCCTGATTGGACAATGATCCCTCGCCGCCGCCGGAAATCGCTTTCATTTGTTGCGAGATTTCTTTACGCAAGCTCTTCTCACGCGCAATCAAACCTGGAATTTGCGGGTTTTCAGGCGTAACGGCTTTTACCTGGTCCAGCTGGGTTTGAATGACAATCAACTCGTCCTGCAATTTGGATACCAAACCCATTTGCACATCGGATTGCGCCTTCAAGTCAAAAATCCCGTTGGACACACGGAATTTTGTCAATTGGGCAGAAGCTTCTTTAACTTTTTCTTCAGCCGAATTGACCACTTCTTGAGCATAACGAATCGTATCCTGACGAGCACGTTCGTTCAGCTGGTTGATCAATACCTCACCCTGTTTGAGCAAAGCATCATTAATCTTTTGAGATTCACCGGCATTGAACGATGTAACGCTCAAATTGGAAATGCCTGAGACAGAGTCAAAATGGATGGATACCTTATCGCGGTAGTATTGATAAAACGCCTCATCCTCGCCACGCAGGCCAAAACCATTAAAACGGCTGAAGATGTCGCCTTCTTTTTCATAAAAATCACGAACGGGCATTTTCTTACGCAACGCGTCCAAAGCCGAACGCGACTGCATATATTCCTGCACGGTATAAATATCGTCTTGCGCACGAGAGAAACCAGACCCCTGCAAAATGGCACCCAAGCCGTTCAAAGACGATTGGCTCTTAGGAGAACGCACCACAAAGCTGGACTGGGATGTGAACTGATCGGAAGCAAATATTCCGTAATACACACCGGAACACAAAGTCGGCACGATAACCGTTACCCAAAGCAACGGATTAATCTTACGTAACCAAGACTTTTTGGCCTTTTTCTTTTCGGGAGCCGGTTGTTCCGGTTTCACATCCACATTTGCAGAAACTTGCTCAGACATTATTTTCCCCATTAGTTCACTAAATTATTAATACTGTTCGCACCGCTAACCACAGGCGAGAACACAAATGACAAGAACTTGCGTACTTCAGCCATCGGCGCATTCGATACGTACACCACGTCCTTATCCTTCACAGGGAAACGCTGCATCCAAAACATAGAATTCGCATCTGCCAGGTTCAAACGGTAGACCACAGGAATCTCCGCACGATCGCCATAACCCTTTTCAACCCATTTAGATTGTTTCTCAGGAGGCAGCTCGGATAAAGGCGCATAACGGAATACAAATACACCGCGCGCATCTGCACTATAATCCTGCAAGCCGCCCATACGTCCCACAGCCTCAGCCAAAGACAAGCCCTTCACAGAGAAACCAATCTGCTGCGTATGACCGACCGCACCCATAGACGTAAACGTGCTCGGATTAGTAATCATTGTGACTACATCACCGCGGCGCAACAAAATATTTTGACGCGGATGCGCCACCAAATCTTCCAGAGCAATCGTTCTCACAACATTACCGCGTGTCAGCTGTACGTTCGTATCCTGCACATTCGCAGTCGAACCGCCCACGGCAGCCACCGCATCCAACACACGCTCGCCTGCAGCCGTCAAAGGCATACGCACACTGTTACCCGCACGGATAACCGATACATTCGCCGCATTATTTTGCACCATGCGCACCATTACCTGCGGCTGGTTCGCCATTTTTTTCAGACGGCCTTTAATAATGTTTTGCACCTGAACCGGTGTTTTACCGAGGACAGACACATCGCCGATAAACGGCACAGAAATCGTACCTGAAGAGCTGACCATCTGCTCAGGCAGCTTCGTTTGCTGCGCATTACCCGAACCGGTAGACGACAAAGCCCCACCGAACAACACAGCCGGAGGAGCTTCCCAAATCGTAATGTCCAGCACATCACCTATATTGATAGCCCCTATTGATGATGTGCCATCGCCCAACTGAGCAAATGACTGATTAACTTGCGCTTGATATAGCGACTGAGCTACCGCACCATTCACATCAATCAACTCCACCTCCGGCACTTCGGCTGTAGCCGACTGTTGCCCCAAAGCAACAACATTTCGTGTACTTGGGCCGGAAGTAGGAAGAGAAGAGCATGCAGCCAACAGACTGACGCACAACAATAATATGCCCCTGCGGGTAAGACATTCTGCTTTCAACATTGATTAAATCTCACTATACTTTTAATTACGCACGACCATTATAACACCTGATGAAATATTAGGCCGTCTGAAACCTGACATAAGTATCAAAAAACATCACATTACAGCGAATACCGTCATGAGAAAACTTAAAAAACTGATTCGACAACCAGGTGTATTCTTCCGCGACTATCTCAATAAAAGATACCCCGTCCGCAACGCCGAACAGCGTACAACAGAGTCGGACGAACCGGTCATTATCGACAACAGCCTGTATTTAGCCGAACTTGAAAATAGTATCAACCTTCCCCCTATTAAAGTTGATGTCGTTTTCACATGGGTAAATAACCAAGATCCCAAATGGCAGCAGCGTCGCCGCCAATATAGTCCTACTGCCGAACAAAACGCACTCCACAATAATGACGAAGCCCGTTTCAGCAACCACAACGAACTTTACTATTCACTTCACAGCGTGCGTACCTTCCTGCCGTGGGTCAACCATATCTACATCATTACCGACAACCAACGCCCCGACTGGCTCAATCCTGCCGACTATCCCAACGTCAGCATAATAGATCACAGTCAAATCATTGCCCCGCAATACCTGCCCACCTTCAATTCGCATGTAATCGAAGCACACCTGCACAACATTTCTAATCTAAATGAACACTTCATCTATTTTAACGATGATGTATTTGTTGCCCGACCATTACCGAAGGAACACTTCTTTCACGCCAACGGCATTGCTTCACTTTTTATTGCAGACAAAAGCTTAAAACAAATGTCCGAAAGAGGAACCGATACACCCACTCTTTCCGCCTCAAAAAACTGTATCACACTATTACAACAGCACTACGATTGCCACATCGACCGTCCGTTAGTACACACCTATATCCCACTGCATAAAAGCAGCTTTCAATTTGCTTGGCAGCACTACCGTACTGAGATTGAAGCCTTTTTATCCAACCGTTTCCGTTCTAACCACGATCTCAACCTTGCCACCTTCCTCGTACCTTGGCTGATGTTTTTAAACAGGAAATCTACAGTAGGTAATGAAATATGTTATTATTTTAATATCCGCTCCAACAAAGCGCCTGCCCAATATATCAAGCTCTTAGAAAATAAAAAAAATGGGCGGCAGCCACACTCTTTTTGTGCCAACGATTTTCACAGCCAGCAACAGATTGAAAACTACCAGGACAAACTGATTCAAATGCTGGAAAATTACTTCAAAACCAAATAAAAATAAAAGGTCAAAAAAATGAACAATAAAAAATTTCGGAAGCTCTTACGAGACCCTAAACTCTTTTTCCGCGACATGTACGCCAAACGCGTAATGAAACTCAAAAAATACCTTCCCTTAAAATACGAAGGTAATAATCAATTTACAATCGTTTCAGCCGTTTATAACGTCGAAAAATACCTTGATGAATACTTTGACAGTATCGTCAAACAAAGCTTGAATTTCAAAAAACACATTCAAATCATTCTAGTAGATGATGGATCAACCGACCATTCGGCAGAAATCATCAAACGATGGCAAGCTAAATTTCCAAAAAATATCCATTATTTTTACAAAGAAAATGGCGGCCAGGCCTCGGCACGCAATCTGGGTTTGCAACATGTTGAAACCGAATGGGTAACATTCATAGATCCAGATGATTTTGTTTCTTCTGATTACTTCTACAAAACAGATAACTTCTTAAGTAATAATGCCAACATTAGCATAGTAGGTTGCCCATTAGTATTCTACTTTGAAGATAAAGACATGGTGAAAGATACACACCCCTTAAAATATCGTTTTGCTAAAGGAGATGTTGTCCTTCCCTTATCTAATCTAAAAGATCACCTACAATTATCTGCAAGTACTGCTTTTTTCAAAATTGATAATATCCGTAATGCACATATTTATTTTGATGAGGCGATGAAACCTAGCTTTGAAGATGCAAAATTTGTTACTGATTATATTCTAAATACCGATGCCTCAACTAATGCTGCTTTTCTGTCAAAAATCAGTTATTTTTATCGAAAACGTTCTGATGGTTCGTCCACGTTAGATGGAGCATGGAACAATCCATTACTATTTTCTAGAGTAATTGAAAAAGGCTGTATTGAAATTTTAAAAACAGCCAAAATGAAATTTGGAAAAGTCCCTGAGCATATTCAAAGAATCGTCCTATACCATATCATCTGGTATTTTGGTCGTATCGTAAACAAACCTGCAGCATTGTCACACCTAAGTGAGGAGCAAAAAAAACATTTCGTTACCTTATTACATGAAATGTTTTCATATATTGATGAAGCAACAATCCTTCGCTTTAATTTGGCAGGGACATGGTTTTTCCAAAAAGTAGCTCTGCTCGGTTTATTTAAAAATACAGCACCTAAAAGTCAAATTGCTTATATTGAAGATTTCGATTTGAAAAAGAAACAGATTTTGGTGAAATATTTTTCAAATTTCCCAATTGTTGAGCAATGGGTAATCAATGGTAAGGAAATATTCCCTAAATACCAAAAAGAGGTTGTCTATGACTTTCTAGGCAGTTTATACACTAAAGAATACCGCACATGGCTTCCTTGTCACGACATGGGCGATTTAGAACTTTTTCTAGCCGGTAAAAGAGCTAAATTAACTTTTTCAGGAAAACAATTTGACAAACTACCAATCGAAACGGTATTCACTTCATTTAAACAAAAATCCACAGTTAAATCGAATGCCTGGATTTTGATGGATAGGGACAATCAGGCTGATGATAATGCAGAACACTTATATCGTTATATTAGTGAAAATCATCCAGAACAAGATATTTATTTTGCCCTGAAAAAAACATCCTCTGATTGGAAAAGGCTCGAACAAGATGGGTTTAATTTGCTTGAATTTGGCTCATCTGTATTTGAGAGTAAATTAAAAGACTGCGCAAAAATCATCAGTAGTCATGTTGATGGATATATCACACATTATTTCAAAGATGATTCCCTATTAGATAAAGACTACGTCTTTTTACAACATGGCATCACGAAAGATGATTTATCAGGTTGGTTAAATACCAAAAAAATTGCTTGTTTCGTTACAGCGACAAATCCAGAATACCATTCTATTGTGGATAATACGACTGCTTATAAATTTGGTAAAAAGGAAGTTAAACTGACAGGCTTCCCTCGTTATGACCGTTTACTCATCAATAACAATACCGAATCTAAACAGATTTTAATTATGCCAACATGGCGTAGCTCCATTGTAGGCACATATATTTCAGGCACAGAACGAACAAGAAACCCTGATTTCATGAAAACTAACTATGCCAGACATTGGCATGGTTTCATGAATCACGCCATATTAAAAGAACTGAATGATCAAGGTTATCAAATCGTCTTTGCACCACATCCAAGTATTCAGGAATACATGGATGAGTTCACTGTGCCTGACTTTATTAAAATCTATAGCTATTCAGAAGGTAACATCCAATCCGTCTTCCAAAATAGTAGCGTCTTGATTACAGACTATTCATCTGTTGCATTTGATGTAGCCTACTTGAATAAAGCTATTTTGTATTATCAATTTGATTATGATGAAGTATTTTCCAGTGGAAACCACACCTATCAAAAAGGTTATTTTGACTATAACCGAGATGGTTTTGGTGTAGTTGCTTATAATGAAACAGAACTTCTGGCAGCATTAAAAGATCTGGTAGACAATCAAGCTAAAGTACCTGATTTATATCAGAAACGTATTGACAAAACATTCCAATTTAGGGATTCGAATAATTGTGAGCGTGTCTATCAGTCTATTACAGCACTTGACCAACCTGACACTACAGATAATCTGCCTATTATTCAGAATATGATTGCCCAAGCTGAAAAACTTCATGCATGGGACTTGGCTGCAAGCCGTATTCAAACTCTGCTTGATACAGGCCGTCTGAATGCGGAAGAAACAGCTGATTATCACCATCGTTATCTGAACGCTTTATTTGAGAGCAAACAGTTTGATACTTTGCAAAACCTGTTACCTGATTATCCCGATACCGCAGGTTACTGGCACGCGAAAATAGACTTATATATCGGTAATGCCGTTAAAGGGGCGGAATTTTTTGCTGAAAACGAGCATATAGGAACGCAAAATGATTTACTTGTCGCGTTACTTGCAGCCTCGTTTCACCAAGCAAAAAGGCCGTCTGAAAAACTGTTTGCCCGGATAGGTACAGACTTACCCGACTCATATCAACCTTTGTTAGCCGTAGCACAAAAGCTATCGGAGCAGAATTATTTTGTAGCATTGGCTTTACTGAAAACGTATATTGATAGCTTGGATGATCGCACAAAAGGTTATCTCAAACCCGAGCTATTGGCTTCTTACCTCTGCATGAAACTTGGTAACTTACAAGGCGCGCATCAGTATTTGGTTTCTTTTGAAAACCATACTCAAAATGATCCAAGTTGCCGTATCGCCATTGCAAGACTGGCAAAATTACGCGGTGATTCTGAAAAACTATTTACCCAGCTTAACCGTGCCTTTGAAGAAAATCTGCTCTTAATTCCTGAAGATTTAACAGTCGATTATCTGAAAAAAATGTACGCCACCGGCAACACTGACGGCGAAGGATATCTCTTGGCTCAACTGCGCCAAAAATATCCTGAGAATCCGTCTTTGGCCTTGTATGAAGCTGAAAAACTTGCTCAAAACCAAGATTGGGAGTCTGTCACCAAAATATTGGCTGATTTTGCACAAACCTCACCGGAAACGATGTATCTTTATACAACTGCTTTATGCCGTCTGAAAAACCATCAGGCAGCACAACGTTATTTTGACAGTCTCTCTCTACAAGACACCGCAACATATTGGAAACTGGCAGCTGAAATAGCCGAAGCTAAAGGTGACAAGGCATTACAGGCTGAGTGTCTGAAAAAACAATTGGCTTGTTTAGAGTAATCTCTGTCTTATCTTAAAAAAGGCCGTCTGAAAACTTTTATGTTTTCAGACGGCCTTTACTATTAGATTCACTAATCAAGTTCTACTGTTGAATTGATATAGGTAACATGATTCATTTCTGTCAAATCCTTACCTTCATCTATATCTGTATATAAAACATTATTGCGTTCCCAAAATACATCTTTGCGTATAACTTTAGCCGGCACTCCTGCAATAACGCAGTTATTAGGAAACTGTTTTTTCACTACCGAAAATGCACCAACAATACTACCGCTACCAATCTTTGTACCACCCCAAATTGTTGCGCCATAGGCTACCCACACTCTGTCTCCAATGGTAACGTCTTTAGAAACATTTAAACGTTTTCCAGTATGAACATCATAAATCGGGTGTGCATCATCAGTACGGATTTGATTATTAGTGGCAAACATACAATCTTCACCAATGGACAAGGTTGTATGTTCGGCAACAGTAATATAAACCGGATTGGTACTGGTAGTTTTACTGCCGATGTTAATCGTACAGCCTACTCCCAAACACCATTGGCCTTGCATAGAAACATTTTCTCCAATATAGACTTTGCTGTCCTTACCTAAAAATTCCAAAAACACATTACGCAAGTTTGCATTAGGGTGGATAACAACTTCATTTCCACCTCCTCCTAGAAATTGGAAATGACAGTTTCGCAGATTATCAGGTGCAGTAATTTTATTTCCGGAAGTATCAATATAATTACCTGACATCACTTCTTTTTTGCGGCTGTTAACTACTGGACGTTCAGAAAAATATTGTTCCGCACGTTCGGCCAATTTGATAAAGACCGCACAGGTTTGGGCAAAATCCAAAGCACTGACATCATAAATGTATACATTATCCCCATCCTGCTTAGATAAACTGAAGTTTGGAAACATTTCTCCGATATTATTTATCTCACTTTTATTACGATAAAACAGGAAAATCTTCTGCCAATCTAAATTTAAGCTGACAGAAAATGGTGCTTCACGGTCAGATTTGAAATTGCAGTACACATTCTGCTGATAATAAACATCAACAGACGTATTCTTTAATTTGATACTTTTAAGAATTTCTTGCTGAAATTCTTCAGTCGTTTTACCTAACATTAAATTCCCCAAACATGATAAATATGGTTCAAATATTAAAAAAATAGACAGTAAATTTTAAACTTACTGTCTATTTACTTCGCATTTAGTTCAGATTAATGTCCGAATCAGTGATATGGATGTCCAACAGCAAATTATTGATAATGGTATTGGACAAGAATACTGTATTTCCTGAAAAATCTATGTGCTTTTGAATTTTTTCAAAGTCAAATTCACATAATACAATCGTAGGCAATGCTTCTTTCAGCTCTTTAATATCCGGATAAAACTCTGATACTTTAGCCGATGAAATGACCACTTGATTTTCAAGGTTATGATCAATTACATCTGGTAGCTTTTTGAAAGTCTCCAAAATCGGCGTACGGATAGAGTGCAGATACAATGGATCTTTTCCACCATAGTATTTATGGTTGCCCAAAAATGGGTCGATTGCAAAGGTTTTGTACCCACCAATTAAGCCGTGATATACCGCCCCTGTACCGCCTGATGATGCACCGCAAATGACTACGTTTTTCTTATCTACGCCATAAATACTCATCAGGCTCTTAATGAAACGCTGGATATTGTCTTCGATATTTTCATCAAACTTTGTATTCAAACCGTGACTGCCAAACGCGTCTGATACATCAGCCATACGGATGATATAAGTATTTGGCATGATGCTGTTGCTGATAAATGGAAATGGGTGGCTATAATAACGGTCAACCATATTCTCATTACTCTTATTGGTATAAGAGAACAACACCAATAGGTTTTTCTTGTTGGCACTCAATACTTTCGGTGCTTCAACAGTATAAATGACATTTTCCAACTCATGGAAAGAGTCTGGGAAATAAGCCAAAAGATCTTTATAACTGTGCTTATTCACACGACGGAACACACTCACACCCATTTTGTGTTCAACAGCTAAAAAGCCTCTATTATTTAGCTCATAAACATAATCACTTAGACCATGATTCCGAGCATAGCTTAGGAAAAACTCATTACTGTCGCCTTTAATACCGATGTATTCAACTTCCGGCTTATCCAAGTACTCGGCTAAATCAATGCTTTTATTTTTTTCAACATTCAGGATGTAGCACAATTCGCTGCCAAGATAAATGGACGTAACTTCTAAAATCTCACTAAATTTATCCTCAATTTTTGCCCAATCGGTTTCAGCAAATTTAAAAGACAATACTGTCTTTTCTTGATTAACCGATTGTGGGTAACTTCCATAAACTTCTGAAATATATTTTAGAAATTTTGGGAAACCAGAAATTTTAGAAACCTTGCTCTTATTACGCTCAATAAAGTTAAAGGTTTGCCCTGATGTTGAATAGCTGATGCTGACAAAATAGTCGTTCAACAGAAAATCAAACACTATACTTTGATTGTTATAAATCCAAGCGTTAGCCTTTTGAGGATCAATCTTGGCTTTTCGTAAGATGTTTTGCTGAATTTGATATAAATCCATTTTATAAACCCTGTTGATATTTTTCCAACAATGCTTTTTTGTCGGTTTTGTGGTTGGTGCTGACTGGAATTTCATCAATGTGAATAAATTCAGACGGCATCATGTAAGACGGTAAATTTTGTACTAATGCGTCTTTGATCGCCTGAGTATCTGCACTTTGCTTGGCTGTATAGAAACACACCAAACGCAATACTGCGCCTGTGTTGCGTTTCAAAGCCACTACTGCCACATTATCAAAGGCAAATTCCTTAAGGTTAAGGATTTTTTCTTCAATTTCTGAAAGTTCGATACGGTAGCCATTGAGCTTAATCTGCTCGTCTTTACGGCCTTGTACATAGAACAATCCATTTTTTTCAAAACCGTAGTCACCTGTTTTATAAGTACGGTTATCTGCACTGTGTACTACCAAGCGTTTAGCATTTTCAGTTTCGTTGTTCAGATAGCCACGCATCACATGGTTACCGCTAATCCAAATCTCTTCGTCAACAATCTCTAATTTGGAATTAAGCACGGCAACACCTACAGGCAACTCTTCTTCTGCCACCAGCATATCAGGCGTAATATCAACGTAAGTTGTTGCTACAGTAGCCTCAGTCGGACCATAGGTATTGATAACACGGACACCGGGAAATTTTTGAAAAATCATATTTACTACTGGTTTGCCAAGTTTTTCGCCACAGAACAAAAATTCTTTCAAACTCGGTAAAGTAGCCTGACTACATTTAGGGTTAAGCAGCTGCTGCATGGCAAAAGAAGGCGTGGAAACCCAAGTAGTAATTTGTTGTTTGGCCAAAAAATCAATCCAGGTGGCAGGATTAGAAATAGCATCACGACTGTTCATGACAATGCAACCACCGTAAGCCAAGTTGCCAAAGATTTCATACATTGACAAATCAAACGCAAACGGAGCCTGATTCATAAACACATTAGGTGCGGCTAAATTAAGCTGCTCTTTCATCCATTTCATCAGGTTGAATACAGCTTCACGACCGATTTGCACACCCTTAGGTGCGCCGGTTGTTCCTGAAGTAAACATGATGTAAGCCAAATCTTTTTCAGCCAGCTCTACTTCTTCGTCAGTCTGCTTTTCAAAAGTTTGCGTTGCCGAACGGTACACAAAACGTGCTTTCGACAGTTGGCAGATATTGTTCAGACGGCTTTCAGGATAAATACTATCCACCGGAATAAAAGGGATTTTGTTTAATAAGCAGGCATAAATTGCCACTGCAAAATCAATTTCTTTATGGCCGTGCAACACTAAAGGAATGTTTTTGGTAATATCTGCTATGCTTTTGTAAGCCTCGATAAATGCGGCTATTTTTACGCGCAACTCTTCCCAAGAACATTCCTGAGTATCATTAACTAATGCTTTTCCCGAAGTTTGGCTGAAACGGTATTCCAAAAAATCATCAAGATTTTGGAATTCATTTAATTGTTTCATGATTTAGCCTTTGTAATTATTTTCAACATATTGAATGATATTGGCTGAGTTTGCCAAAATATCAACCAGTTGCTCAAACGGCAAATCAACATCAAATTTTTGTTTGATGGCCATAACCAAATCCATTGCGCTCACAGAATCAATAAGTCCTGTAGACAACAATTCTTCATTTGCTGACACTTGTTTTTGTGCAACTTGTGAAATCAACGCCAAAACTTCGTTAGATACTGACATGGTAAGATCCTTTTATTAAAATTGAAATGATAACGCTTTGCACCCTGTGCATAACACTGTGATTATCCCATATTTTTTTACTTTTCAGGTAACTAAATATACAATAACCAAATAAAGCAATCCCTCTTTGACAACATTTACATCAGGTCAGCTGAAAGCGTTTGTATTTTCAGCCAACCGGTTCACGACTTCCAAACACAATTTTAATTAAGGAAAACCAATGACTATTCTTATCACCGGCGGTACCGGTTTTATCGGTTCTCATACCGTTGTTTCCCTGTTGAAATCAGGCTTTAATGCCGTGATTTTGGACAATTTGTGCAATTCGTCTGCCAACATCCTCCCGCGCTTGGAAAAGATTACCGGCAAGTCTGTGCCTTTTTACCAAGGGGATATCCGTGATCGTGAAGTGTTGCGTCAAATCTTTGCAGAACACGATATTGATGCCGTCATCCATTTTGCCGGCTTAAAGGCAGTCGGTGAAAGCGTGGCCGAACCAATGAAATACTATGACAACAATGTGTCGGGCAGCTTGGTTTTGGCTGAAGAAATGGCGCGTGCCGGCGTATTTAAGATTGTGTTCAGCTCATCGGCTACGGTTTACGGCGATCCGGGTAAAGTGCCTTATACGGAAGATATGCAACCGGGGGACACGACCAGCCCTTACGGCACGTCTAAGTCTATGGTGGAGCGCATTTTGACGGACATCCAAAAGGCCGATCCGCGTTGGAGCGTGATTTTGTTGCGCTATTTCAATCCTATCGGTGCGCATGAAAGCGGTTTGATCGGCGAGCAGCCAAACGGTATCCCAAACAATCTGCTGCCTTATATCTGCCAAGTGGCTTCAGGCAAGCTGCCGCAATTGTCGGTTTTCGGCGATGACTACCCTACCCCAGACGGTACGGGTATGCGCGACTATATCCATGTAATGGATTTGGCAGAAGGCCATGTGGCGGCGATGCAGGCGAAAAGCGATGTTTCGGGTGTACACCTGTTTAATTTGGGTTCGGGACGTGCTTATTCGGTATTGGAAATCATCCGTGCTTTTGAAGCGGCATCCGGCTTGACCATTCCGTTCCAAATCAAACCGCGTCGCGATGGCGATTTGGCCTGTTTCTATGCCGACCCTGCCTACACCAAAGCGCAAACCGGTTGGGAAACCAAACGCGATTTGGCGCAGATGATGGAAGACTCATGGCGTTGGGTCAGCAACAACCCAAATGGCTACGACGATTAAGTTGACCTGATACAGGCCGTCTGAAAGAGATGTTTTCAGACGGCCTCTTTATCTAAAAAACACACTTTCTGTCTGCTATAATCTGTTTATATTATTTTGACTATCCTCTGAAACTTATGAAAAAAATCCTTGTTACCGGCGGTGCGGGCTTTATCGGTTCTGCCGTTGTCCGTCATATTATCCAAAACACCCAAGACTCTGTCGTCAATGTCGATAAGCTGACTTATGCCGGCAATTTGGAATCTTTGACCGAGGTAGCCAATAATCCTTGCTACGCTTTTGAGCAAGTGGATATTTGCGACCGCGCCGAACTCAACCGCGTATTTGCACAACACCAGCCTGATGCCGTGATGCACTTGGCTGCGGAAAGCCATGTCGACCGCTCTATCGATTCGGCAGGCGAATTTATCCAAACCAACATCGTCGGCACATTCAATCTGCTTGAAGCAGCCCGCGCCTACTGGCAACAAATGCCGTTTGAAAAGCGCGAAGCCTTCCGTTTCCACCATATTTCTACCGATGAAGTCTATGGCGATTTGCACGGCACAAACGATTTGTTTACCGAGACCACACCATACGCGCCGTCCAGTCCCTACTCTGCCTCTAAAGCATCCAGCGACCACCTCGTCCGCGCATGGTTGCGTACTTACGGTTTGCCGACCATCGTAACCAACTGCTCCAACAACTACGGCCCTTACCATTTCCCGGAAAAACTCATTCCTTTGATGATTCTGAACGCGCTCGACGGCAAACCGCTGCCTGTGTACGGCGACGGTATGCAAATCCGTGACTGGCTGTTTGTCGAAGACCACGCCCGCGCACTGTATCAGGTTGTTACCGAAGGTGTCGTCGGCGAAACCTACAATATCGGTGGACACAATGAAAAGGCCAATATCGAGGTGGTTAAAACCATCTGCGCCCTGCTGGAAGAACTCGTTCCCGAAAAACCAGCCGGCGTGGCGCGTTACGAAGACTTGATTACTTTTGTGCAAGACCGCCCCGGCCATGACGTACGCTATGCCATCGATGCCGCCAAAATCGGCAGGGAACTGGGCTGGAAACCGCAGGAAACATTCGAATCCGGCATCCGAAAAACGGTGCAATGGTATTTGGACAACAAAACCTGGTGGCAAAACGTACTGAACGGCAGCTATCGTTTGGAACGTTTAGGTACCGGAAAATAAGTTTTCAGACGGCCTGTTCCCATATTAGGCCGTCTGAAAATCATGCAAACACACACTACTCAGGAGAAAACCCATGAAAGGCATCATCCTTGCCGGCGGCAGCGGCACACGCCTCTACCCCATCACGCGCGGCGTATCCAAACAACTGCTGCCCGTGTACGACAAGCCCATGATTTACTATCCCCTGTCCGTATTGATGCTGGCAGGAATCCGCGATATTTTGGTGATTACTACACCCGAAGACAACGCCTCTTTCAAACGCCTGCTCGGCGACGGCAGCGATTTCGGCATTTCCATCAGCTATGCCGTGCAACCCAGTCCGGACGGCTTGGCACAGGCATTTATCATCGGCGAAGAATTTATCGGCAACGACAATGTTTGCTTGGTTTTGGGCGACAATATTTTCTACGGCCAATCGTTTACGCAAACATTGAAACAGGCCGCCGCCAAGACCCACGGTGCAACCGTATTCGGTTATCAGGTCAAAGACCCCGAGCGTTTCGGCGTGGTTGAATTTGACGAAAACTTCAACGCCCTGTCTATCGAAGAGAAACCGCAACAGCCCAAATCCGATTGGGCAGTAACCGGCTTGTACTTCTACGACCGACGCGTCGTCAAGTTCGCCAAACAAATCAAACCGTCCGCCCGCGGCGAATTGGAAATTTCCGATCTCAACCAAATGTATTTGGAAGACGGTTCATTGTCGGTACAACTTTTGGGACGCGGTTTTGCGTGGTTGGATACCGGCACCCACGAGAGTCTGCACGAAGCCGCCTCATTCGTCCAAACCGTGCAAAACATCCAAGACCTGCAAATCGCCTGCCTGGAAGAAATCGCTTGGCGCAACGGTTGGCTTTCCGATGAAAAACTGGAAGAGCTGGCGCGCCCGATGGCGAAAAACCAATACGGCCAATATTTGCTGCGCCTGTTGAAAAAATAATGTTTGAGGCCGTCTGAAACTTTTCAGACGGCCTTTAGATGAAAGATAAAACGATGAACATCATTGATACCGCCATTCCTGACGTAAAACTGCTTGAGCCCCAAGTCTTCGGCGACGCGCGCGGCTTTTTTATGGAAACCTTCCGCGACGAATGGTTTAAAACCCAAGTCTGCAACCGCACCTTCGTGCAGGAAAACCATTCCAAATCCGGCAAAGGCGTATTGCGCGGCCTGCACTATCAAACTGAAAACACACAAGGCAAACTCGTGCGCGTGGTTGTCGGCGAAGTATTCGACGTGGCTGTCGATATGCGTAAAGACTCCCCCACTTTCGGCAAATGGGTGGGCGAGATTCTGTCCGCAGAAAACAAACGCCAACTATGGGTACCCGAAGGTTTCGCACACGGCTTCTATGTACTGAGCGATGAAGCCGAGTTCGTCTATAAATGCACAGACTATTACAACCCCAAAGCTGAATACTCGCTGATTTGGAATGATCCGACCGTCGACATCAACTGGCCGCTACAAGGCGAGCCGAACCTGTCGCCTAAAGACTTGGCAGGCAAAGTATTGGCCGAAGCCGTCACGTTTTAAAAAATCATTCAGGTCGTCTGAAAGAATGTTCCTCTTTTCAGACGGCCTACAATCCATTAATAACAATAATCGACGAAAACGCATTGTGAAAAACGCCTACATTCCCTCTCGCGGCATCCGCAAAATCCCCCATCTCTCCACCCTATTGCCCGAGTTTCATATCTGCAAAGATGGAAAAGGAACAGAGGCTGTTGTCGGCTGGGGTTTGCGCCCGACGACACACAAAGCGCGTGCGTTTGCCACCGAACACCAGCTTCCCTTTATTGCTTTGGAAGACGGCTTTTTACGATCGCTCGGACTAGGCGTCTCCGGTTATCCGCCCTATTCCATTGTCTATGACGACATCGGCATCTACTACGACACCACCCGTCCTTCGCGTTTGGAACAACTGATTCTCGCCGCCGATACCATGCCGTCTGAAACCTTGGCTCAGGCACGGCAGGCGATGGATTTCATCCTGCAACACCACTTGTCCAAATACAACCACGCGCCCGAACTTTCAGACGATCATCCTTTGCGTTCCCCATCCAAACTAGAAACCGTCCTCATCATCGACCAAACCTTTGGCGATATGGCCATCCAGTATGGTGGCGCAGAGGCCTCTACGTTTGAACTGATGTTTCAGACGGCCTTGAATGAAAACCCGCAAGCCGATATCTGGGTAAAAACCCATCCCGATGTTTTGTGCGGCAAAAAACAAGGCTATCTGACCCAACTGGCGCAGCAACACCGCGTCCATCTTCTAGCAGAAGACATCAATCCGATTTCTTTGTTGCAAAACGTCGATAAAGTTTATTGCGTTACCTCGCAAATGGGTTTTGAAGCACTTTTGTGCGGCAAACCACTGACCACCTTCGGCCTGCCGTGGTATGCCGGATGGGGCGTGAGCGACGACCGCCACCCACAAATCGGCAGTCTTGCTCAAACCCAACGCCGCGCTCCCCGCAACTTGCTGCAGCTCTTCGCCGCAGCCTATCTGCAATACAGCCGCTACCTCAATCCTAATACCGGCGAAGCAGGCAGCCTCTTTGATGTCATCGACTATCTGGCGACGATCAAACGCAAAAACGACAAATTGCGTGGCGAGTTGTATTGCGTCGGTATGTCTTTGTGGAAACGCGCGGTTGCCAAACCATTCTTTAACGTCCCCTCATGCCGTCTGAAATTTATCTCTTCCACCCAAAAACTGGCCGGGGTCAAACTGTCCGACGATGCACGCATCCTTGCTTGGGGCAACGGCAAAGAGGCCATCGTCCGTTTTGCCGAACAACACCATATCCCCCTGCTGCGCATGGAAGACGGCTTTATCCGCTCGGTCGGACTCGGCTCTAATTTAGTACCGCCACTGTCGCTCGTTACCGACGATATGGGCATTTATTTCAATGCCGAAACCCCGTCCCGTCTTGAACACATCCTGCAAAACCAAAACTTCGACGATCAAGACTTTCAGACGGCCTTGAAGCTGCAAAAAATGCTGACCGAAAACCACATCAGCAAATACAACGTCGGCAGCTCAAACTTCAGCGCCCCAGCAACCGACAAAACCGTGATCCTCGTTCCCGGCCAAGTTGAAGATGACGCGTCTATCCGCTACGGTTCGCCCCAAATCTACCGCAATCTGGATTTGCTCCGTACCGTACGCGAACGTAATCCCGATGCCTATATCATCTACAAACCGCATCCCGATGTAGTTAGCGGTAACCGTATCGGTCATATTTCCCCTGAAGATACGGCACGATATGCCGACCAAACCGCCGAACAAGCCGACATCCTGACCTGTCTCCAATACGCGGACGAAGTACATACCATGACTTCGCTGACCGGTTTTGAAGCCTTGTTGCGCGGCAAAAAAGTCAGCTGCTACGGCCTGCCTTTTTACGCAGGCTGGGGGCTTACCCAAGATCTGCTGCCCATTCCGCGCCGCAGCCGCAGGCTTGAGCTTTGGCAGCTGATTGCCGGCACGCTCATCCACTACCCCGACTACATCCACCCCGAAACCCATCAGGCCATCAATGCGGAAACCGCAGCCCAAATCCTGATACGTCAAAAAAATATGCAAAAAAACAACAACGGATTACATCGCGGGTACTTTGCTAAAAAATTAGGTAAAATCAAACAACTATATCTATCTTTCAAATAAACACCATCTAAATTAACAATACGTCATAAGCTTGCCTCTGTTGCGGCATTATTGCCTTTGCATCGTTAATTCTCTTAGCGTATGCTTGAAAGTTCAACCTAAAACTATTACATAAAAAACAAATCCACATTGCGACATGAAACAGACCGTCCTCAAAAACAACCTGCAAAACTTGCTTGAAAGCGCAGAAAATATCCTGCTGCTTCAAGGCCCTGTCGGCGATTTTTTTCTGCGCCTTGCCGACTGGCTGACTGCAAACGGCAAAACAGTACATAAATTCAACTTTAATGCAGGCGACGACTATTTTTATCCACCCACTCAAGCGCATACCGTTGTTTTTAACGACGACTACGAGGCCTTTCCTGAATTTTTGCAAGAATATATTGTTCAACATCACATCCAGGCCGTTGTCTGCTTTGGCGACACACGCCCTTATCACGTCATTGCAAAACGAATTGCAAACGAAAACCAAGCCAGTTTTTGGGCGTTTGAAGAAGGCTATTTCCGCCCCTACTACATCACCTTAGAAAAAGACGGCGTCAACGCATTCTCCCCTCTGCCGCGCCGTGCCGACTTTTTTCTTGAACAATTCCCTAAGCTTGCCCAGCAAGAATATAAAGCGCCAACGCCGGTACGCGGCGGGTTTACGCCCATGGCAAAAAACGCCATCCGTTACTATATCGAGTTGTTCCGCAATCCACGCAAATACCCTGACTACATCCACCACCGCGCGCCCAATGCCGGCCATTACCTCAAACTGTGGTCGCTCTCCATCCTCAAGCGTTTGAACTACTATGTTGAAGACATCCAAATCGCCAAACGTGTGGAAGCAGGCAAATACGGCAAGTTTTTTATTGTTCCCTTGCAGGTATTCAACGACAGCCAAGTCCGTATCCATTGCGACTTTCCCAGCGTCCGCAGCTTCCTACTCCATGTTTTGAGCTCATTTGCCGCCCACGCGCCTGCCGACACCAACATCATCATCAAGCATCATCCGATGGACCGCGGCTTTATCGACTACTGGCGCGACATTAAACGCTTTATCAAAGAACACCCCGAACTCAAAGGCCGTGTGATTTATGTCCATGATGTCCCCTACCCGTTTTCCTGCGTCACGGTCTCGGTATGGTCACCATCAACAGCACCAGCGGCCTGTCCGGACTGATTCACAATATGCCTGTCAAAGTGCTCGGTCGTGCCTATTATGATATTCCCGGCATGACTGACCAAAATACCTTGGCAGAATTTTGGAATCATCCGACACCGCCTGACAAAGAGCTGTTCCATGCCTACCGTATGTATCACCTCAACGTGACCCAAATTAACGGCAACTTCTATAGTCAGGTGTTTTTTCCTAACAGAAAAACCTCCGACTCTTCCACACCGACAACCTGACTTAGCGAAGGAAAGTTCAGGCCGTCTGAAAAACATTTCAGACGGCCTGAAGCAATCAATACCTTAGCTACTGCCATGTAAATAAAACACAAAAACCTGCATTTATCATTAACAATAAATTACAAAAACAGTATAATGACCGAGCTGTCATGAGCGCACACCGACTCAACCTGAGCCCTTTGTAACACATAAAATATGGATGCCCCTAGGCAAAACAATATAACAAGCCAAGCATCCTAAAGATAAGCCAACAAGGCAATACACTCTGCAAAACTGTGCCGAGCAATATTTTTACAAAGACCTCAACCGGTATCGCCGCCCATATGCCGCAGCATCCGTCTTCCACTTTATATCCGCCCGCAAACCATGACCGCCGCTCCTGATATCCTCTACCGGCAAGCCGCCGCCCTTTTGGAACAATCCAATACCGCCCAAGCCCTGCCCCTGCTGCAACAGGCCGCAGAGCAGGGATATACGGAAGCTGCTTTTGTATTAGGCGGCCATCTGCTGAAAAACGGTCATCCGGAGCAGGCACTTCCATGGTTGGAAGCCGCCGCGGCCCAACGCCATCCTAAGGCACTCTTTATCCTGCTGCAACAACGCGAACGCAACGGCACCCCGACCGGACAGCTTCTTAACGAATACGCCTGGCTGGGTGAGCAAGGTCACCTCGAAGCCCAATTAATCCTCATGCGTTACCATGCGCAACGCAACGATCCACAATCGCTCTACTGGGCAGAGCTTGCCGCTGCCCGATATGCTGCGCCTGCGTATTACCATCTGGCACGCCATCATCAACGCCAAGGCGATGTTACAACAGCCATCGAACAATACGAAAAAGCGGCAGCGCTCGGCGTGACTGCCGCCTACTGGCAACTCGGTCAAATCTACTTCTACGGCACAGGTGTCAGTCCTAACCACGCACAAGCCGAACACTATCTCGAACAAGCCGCGCAAGCCGGCCACATCGCCGCACAAACCCTGCTGGCCGACCTTCTTGCCACCCAACGCAAACCCGAAGCCTTAGAATGGTATCGTCGTGCCGCCGATAAGGAACAAGCGGAAGCACAGGTCAAGCTGGCCCAATACGCCCTGACCGGCGAACTTTCCGAACGTGACCCATTCCAAGCGGCGCGCTATGCCAAAGCCGCTGCCGAGAAAGACCATCCCGAAGCCCTGAAAATCATGGGCGACCTCTACCGCTACGGCCTCGGCATCAAAGCCGACAACCATATCGCTCATGATTACTACCACCGTGCCGCCGCGCTGGGTTCTGCCGCCGCCGCACAAAAACTCATCAGCGACGCCGCACTGTACCATCCGCAACAATACGAACAAATCAAAACAGCCGCCCTGCAACAGCAACAAACCGAAACCACATACCGTTTGGCGGAAACACAAGCCCACGCCATCGGCCGTCCCGCCGATTACAATGCCGCGCGCAAAAATTACATGGAAGCTGCCGAGTTCCACCATAAAAACGCGGCGGCAGCCTTAGGCCGCATCTACCATTACGGCCTCGGTACGGCGCAAGATCCTCGGGCAGCTGCACACTGGTACGCCATCGCTGCTGAACAAAACCATCCTTCGGCCCAATACCACCTTGCCTGTTTTTACTATCACGGGCAAGGTGTCGGCTGTCATGTTCCGACCGCCTGCTACTGGCTGCAGGCCGCCATCAGCAACGGCCACACTTCGGCCGAATCATTAACATCCCTATTAGAACAATGGCGCCGCGAAGCGCATCATGCTATCGGGCAAAAGGCCGTCTGAAAAGATTTACACTCGCATTTTTTGACAAACTTTAACTATTCCCCTAATATTTGCCAGTTATTTTTCACGGACACGTCATTGTTTTCATTTCTTTCTGAAAACACCTTGTCCGCGCATCAATACCATGACACTCGGCGGATAACGCCAAGCGTTGAAACACACTACATCCGGAACAAAAACGGATGCTCGGAAAAACATTTCTAGGAGGTGAAACAACATGGAATGGGAATTCAACAGTTATTACACACTGATTGCCGCCACGCTCGTGTTGCTGGTTGGTAAATTTCTGGTTCAAAAAATCAAATTCTTAAGAGACTTCAATATTCCCGAGCCGGTCGCCGGCGGTTTGATTGCCGCTATCGTCCTGTTCGCCCTGCACGAAGCCTACGGCGTCAGCTTCAAATTTGAAAAACCGCTGCAAGATGCGTTCATGCTTATTTTCTTTACATCCATCGGTTTGAGCGCCGACTTCTCCCGTTTGAAAGCGGGCGGTTTGCCTTTGGTTATCTTTACCGCCGTGGTGGGTGCATTCATCATCGTCCAAAACTTTGTCGGTGTCGGCTTGGCGAGCGCATTGGGCTTGGATCCGCTGATTGGCCTGATTACCGGTTCGATTACCCTGACCGGCGGTCACGGTACCGCCGGTGCATGGGGTCCTGACTTTGAAAGCAAATTCGGCCTGACCGGCGCAACCGGCTTGGGTATGGCTTCCGCAACATTCGGTCTGGTATTCGGCGGCCTGATCGGCGGTCCCGTTGCCCGTCGCCTGATCAACAAAATGGGTCGCAAACCTCTGGAAACAAATAAAAAACCAGTTGACAATGACCAAACCGACGACGTCTTCGAACAAGCACAGCGCACCCGCCTGATTACGGCTGACTCCGCTGTCGAAACGCTCGCGATGTTTGCCGCATGTTTGGCATTTGCCGAAATCGTGGACAGCTACGACAAAGCCTTCTTCGACTTGCCTAAATTCGTATGGTGTCTGTTTGCAGGCGTAGTCATCCGCAACGTCCTGACTGCCGCTTTCAAAGTCAATATGTTTGACCGTGCCATCGACGTATTCGGTAACGCCTCCCTGTCCCTCTTCCTGTCTATGGCCCTTCTGAACCTGAAACTGTGGGAATTGACCGGTCTCGCAGGCCCTGTGACCATCATCTTGGCTGTACAAACCGTCGTAATGATTCTGTACGCAACCTTCGTTACCTACGTCTTCATGGGTCGCGACTACGACTCTGCCGTATTGGCGGCAGGTCACTGCGGCTTCGGTTTGGGTGCTACCCCGACTGCCGTTGCCAACATGCAGTCCATTACCCAAACTTTCGGCCCGTCTCACAAAGCCTTCTTGATTGTGCCTATGGTCGGTGCGTTCTTCGTTGACTTGCTCAACGCCGCCATCCTCTCCGGCTTCATCAGCGTCATCAAAGGCTGATACGTCTAACATAGAAAAGCACTTGCCGCATTTACTTGCTGCAAGTGCTTTTGCTATGATAGGCACGTCAGGCCGTCTGAAAGGCCGTCACCTTCAGGAGTACACATGTACAAAAAAACCGCTTCCGTATTGATTTTAAGCACAATTCTGCTTGCCGCATGCAGCAAAGAAGAGCCCAAAGCCGCACTTGATTGCGCCCAACCGGCCACACTGCAAAACATCCGTACCACCATCGAAGACACCCTCAAACAACAAGCGCGCTCCTTCGCCCGCAATGACAACCGCCAATTCGTCGATGCCGACAAAATCATCGCCGCCGGCCTCGAATTAGAAACCCTGCTTGAAGACCCCAAAGAAACCGAAGACGACGGCAAAGCCATCTGCCGCGCCAACCTCAAAATCCGCATTCCCGACACCATCCTCAAAACGGCCATAGACAACAGCCCGCTGATTTACGGCAGCACCCCGTTGGCCGACATGCTCGAACAAAAACTGATGGGCAGCAACCTAACCTTTGAAAACAACACGTTCAGCACCACCCTGCTCTACACCCCCGACAAAGACGGCAAACCGGTTTTCGAAGACAATACCCTGAGTTCCACCGCCCAAACCCTTTCCGCCACCCTGCTGCCCTACGGCGTGAAAAGCATCGTCATGATAGACGGCAAACCCGTGTCCAAAGAGCAGGCCATCAAACTGCTGCAAAACCAAAACACGGAAGAACCGCCGACTGTTAATCCGCAAGACATCCTTGAAAACAACGCTGCCAGCCAAGCCGTCGGCTTGACCGATGACGGCGACAATTCAGATTACGAAGTCCTGCGCCCCGACCATGAAACCCAACGCAACGAGCCGCCCGGCCTCAGCCAAAGCGAACTTGACAACGCGCGCGCGCAAAACCGTCAGGCGGACGGCGAGATCAACGACCTCTGGGGCGGCTTGGACAGCGACGTCAAACAACAAATCCTCGGCGAGCAACGCGCCTGGATTCAAAGCAAAAAACTCAACTGCCAACAAGCCGCCGCGTCCGCAGACAACGCCGCACAAGCAGAATACCTGCGCCTGCAGTGTGAAACCCGCATGACCCGCGAGCGCACGCAATACCTGCGCGGCTATTCCATCAACTAAAACCGATAAGGCCGTCTGAACATTCAGACGGCCTGCACGAAAGCACATCACATCATGCAATACCGAATCCACCGTGAAGGCGATGCCCAAAACACACCCTCTTCAGCCTCCACCCCCGTCGACAACTGGGAGCGCAACACCCTGCGCGAAGTCCTCCTCGCCGCCTACCAAGAACAACGCCGCGCCCGCATTTGGCGCAATATCTGGCGCGGCGTCGCCGTCCTCATCTTCCTCAGCCTGATTTTCGGCCTTGCGGAAGAAGAAGGGAAAACCACGTCGGTCCAAGCCCGCAGCGAACACACCGCCGTTATCGACCTGACCGGCGAAATCGGCAACGACATCGACGACCAAGTCCAAATCCTGCGCGACAGCATGGAAGCCGCCTACGAAAACGGCAACGCCAAAGCCATCATCATCCGCGCCAACAGCCCCGGCGGTTCGCCTGTCGTGTCCAGCATAGCCTTTAACGAAGTCCGCCGCCTCAAAGCCGAACACAAAGACATCCCCGTTTACCTCGTTGCCGAAGACATGTGCGCTTCCGGCTGCTACTACATTGCCGCCGCAGCCGACAAAATTTATGCCGACCCTTCCAGCATCGTCGGCAGCATCGGTGTGATCGGCGGCGGTTTCGACTTTACCGGCCTGATGGACAAAGCCGGTGTCAAACGCCGTCTGAAAACCGCCGGCAGCAACAAAGGCATGGGCGACCCTTTCACACCTGAAACGCCGGCGCAAACCCAAATTTGGGAAAGTATGTTGGGCGATATCCACCAAGAATTCATCAAAGCCGTCAAACTCGGCCGCGGCGCAAGGTTGAAAGACAAACAGTATCCCGACGTTTTCAGCGGCCGCATCTATACCGGCAAAGAAGCCAAACAGGTCGGCCTGATTGACGACTTCGGCAGCATTTACAGCGTTGCCCGCGATGTCGTCAAAGCCCCCGAGCTGGTCAACTACACGCCGCAAGACGATTTCAGCAAAATGCTCAGCCGCCGCTTCGGTGCGGAAGTGAAGGCCAAAGTCAAAGAAACTTTGTCTGAAATTTGGTAAATAAAAAATAAAAGGTCGTCTGAAACTCCAAACATCGGGGTTTCAGACGACCTTTTTATATGGTTTTTAAAATAAAACGCTGATCATTGTCCAAACATTTATCGGCTTCATCAAACCGACAGACAAATATCCCCTAATGATGCTTTTACGGGAACACATTACGCCTGCAAATGATCAAGCCTCCACATTTCAGACGGCCTGCTTCTGCATATTGTGCGCCATATCAAGCGCGGCGCGGACGGCGGTAATCAGGCTGCCGGAATCGGCTTTGCCCGTGCCTGCCAAGTTCAAGGCCGTGCCATGATCGACGGAGGTGCGGATAAAGGGCAGGCCGAGGGTGATGTTCACGCCTTCGCCAAAACCGGCATATTTGAGCACCGGCAGCCCTTGGTCGTGATACATGGCAAGGACGGCATCGGCATCTTTGAGCAGGAAGGGTTGGAACACGGTATCGGCCGGATAAGGGCCGCGCGCGTCTATGCCTTCGGCCTGCAGGGCATGAAGCGCCGGAATAATAGTGTCGATTTCTTCGTGTCCCAAATGGCCGCCTTCGCCCGCATGGGGGTTGAGGCCGGTAACGAGGATGACCGGTTTGGCTATGCCGAACTTATGACGCAGGTCGTGTTCAAGAATGCGGACAACCGACTCGATTAAAGGCTTCGTGATGGCGGCGGGAATGTCTTTCAGCGGCAGATGGGTGGTCATCAACGCCACACACAGGCCGCCGCCGGTCAACATCATGACGACTTGTTCGGTATGGCTTTTTTCGGCAAGGTATTCGGTATGGCCGCTAAAAAAGCCGTTGCCTGCGTGGGCATCGTTGATGATGCCTTTATGCAGCGGCGCGGTCACCATACCGGCAAACAGGCCGTCTGAAATGCCTTGATACGCCGTATCCAGCAGTCGGAGCACATACGCGGCATTGGCAGGATTGAGTTCGCCCGCCCGACACTCGGCATCTAAAGGAATATGCAGGACTTCGAGTTCGCCCTTGGGCAACGGATCAGCCGCTTGGGCTTGGAAGTCGCGCAGGATGACGGATTTGCCGAGCTGTTCGGCCCTTTGCGCCAACAGGTTTTTGTCACACAAAACAACGGGACGGCAAGGAAGGTCGGAGAAAGCCAAATCAAGGCAGATGTCGGGGCCGATGCCGGCCGGTTCGCCGGAAGTGATGGCGAGAATGGGAGCAGTCATGGTGTTTCTCGGTACGGTTTACAGTATTTGGACAACATCAGGCAAAATGCCTGCCCTACTTTTGCAGATTAACACAAATACAAAAAGGCCGTCTGAAAACAGTTTTTGCTTGGTCAAACTGTTTTCAGACGGCCTTAGCTGTTTACCGTTTTACACTTAAGAACGACGGCCGATCATGCGGTACAAAACGTCGTGGCCTTGAATGCGGTGGACGACAACCATGGCGATGTGGCCGGCGACAAGCGCAAAAAGCAGCCAGCCGAGTTTGCCGTGCGCCATATTGCCGAGGTTGGACATCCATTCGATTTTTTCAGGCGAACCCTGCATCACTTCGACACCGAATACTTTCAACGGGCCGCGACCGCCGCCGTATTGGCGGATCATGCCGATAACGGGGACGGCGAGCATGAAGACGTAAAGGGCAAGGTGGCCTGCTTTGGCGGCAAAGCTGTCGGCGGCAGGACGTTTGGACGCATTGAGCAAAGCCCAAACAATGCGCACGGCAATCACCAGTAGCGTGATGAAACCGATGGATTTATGCACGCCGAAGAGCGATTTGACCCATTCTTCGCCATCGTAGATGGTCCAAACGGTAATGGTGGAGAGGATGCCGATGAAACCGAGTACGGTCAGCCAGTGCAACGCGCGCGCGACGGCATCGTAGGTTTGTGGACGTGTAGTGGTCATAATGTTTCCTTGTTTTTGATTTGTTTGGTTTTTTGAATCGGCGGCATTGTAACAAAAATGCCCAACTGATTATGTTGCCTTTTTGAAGAGATTTCGTAAATGTTTGGAAAATTTGAAGAAACGGCGGTTTTATCCGTCAGGCTGCCCGGGCCGTCTGAAAACAAGGGCAGGAATACCACCTTCTATGCCGAACTCGGGCTAAAATAGGCGTTTTTATTCTCGGGTACGCATCGATGCAGGTTTGGATTCGGCGGTTTGCGCTGTTGCTTCTGCCTTTGGGTTTCTTGGCGATTATGGTGGCCGCGCCTTTGCTATCGTTGGCGTTTTACGACGGCGAAGGCGCTTGGGCGGAAGTGGTGGCTGATGACTATATGCGCCTGCGCTTGGGCTGGACGGTGGCGCAGGCAGTTTTGACCTGCGTCTTGGTCACGGCTTTGGGCGTGCCTGCGGCGTGGGTGCTGGCGCGGATGGACTTTGCCGGACGGCGCACGGTTTTACGCCTGCTGATGCTGCCTTTTGTGATGCCGACTTTGGTGGCGGGCATGGGCGTGCTGGCTTTGTTTGGCGCACACGGTATGCTGGCTGCAGGTTGGCAGGACACACCGTGGCTGCTGATTTACGGTAATGTGTTTTTCAACCTGCCGGTTTTAGTGCGCTCGGCGTATCAGGGATTTGTGCGTGTGCCGCAGGCGCGGTTGCTGTCGGCGCAATCTTTGGGCGCGGACGCGTGGCGGCGGTTTGTCTGGGTCGAATGGCCGGTGGTGCGTGCGTGGGTTGCCGGCGGCGCGTGTCTGGTGTTTTTATATTGTTTTTCAGGCTTCGGGCTGGCCTTGCTGCTCGGCGGCGAACGTTTTGCAACGGTGGAAGTGGAAATCTACCGGCTGGTGGCGTATGAGTTGGACATGGCGCGTGCGTCGGTGCTGGTGTGGCTGGTGCTGGCGGTTACGGCGGCGGCAGGCGGTTTGTATGCGTATTGGAGCAGGCGCGTCGCTGTGGATAAGTCGGTCTCGCCTTTGCCTCCGCGTGCACCGATATGGGCTTGGGAAAAATGGCTGACGGCAACGGTATTGGTCATGTTGGCACTGTGCTGCCTGCTGCCTTTGGCGGCGGTATGGCTCAAGGCGGTATCGGCAGGCTCTTCATGGGCAGTCTTGCTAGAGGCGCAAACGTGGGCGGCTGTGTGGAACACCGTCCGTTTCTCTGCGGCAGCCGTGGCGGCGGCAACGGTTTTGGGCGTGCTGTATGCGGCGGCGGCACGGCAAATGGCGTGGTTGCGCGCGCTGATGTTTTTGCCGTTTATGGTGTCGCCCGTGTGCATCGCGTTTGGCGTTTTGTTGCTCTATCCGCAGTGGACGGCTTCGCTGTGGCTGCTGACCGCGACTTACGCGCTGTTGGCGTATCCGTTTGTGGCCAAAGATGTATTAGCCGCGTGGGATGGTTTGCCCAAAGATTACGCAGCGGCGGCGCGTACCATGGGCGCAAACGCTTTTCAGACGGCCTGTTATGTAACCGCGCCTTTATTGAAACCGGCTTTACGGCGTGGTCTGACTTTGGCTTCGGCAACGTGTATCGGCGAATTTGCGGCCACATTGTTCCTGTCGCGCCCCGAATGGCAGACGCTGACCACTTTGATTTACGATTATCTCGGACGCGCCGGTGCGGACAATTACGGACGGGCGATGGTGTTGACGGCGGTATTGACCGCTTTGGCTCTGTCGGCATTTTTGCTGGTGGACGAAGCGGAAGGGCAAAAGGCCGTCTGAACGTGGTCGGCTCAATTTCCCTTCACTTTCACTACACTATTGCCGCGCCTTGTATCGAAAATTGATTGAATCCGCTATATAATTTGTTTTTAACCGCACTCAACACGATCTATCATGACCGACTTAGAAACCAAACGCCTTGAAACCCAAGCCATGCTGGACAATGCCGACTTGCTGTTTGACCAAGAACAATGCCGCGCGGCCTTGCAAAAAGTTGCCGACGACATTACCCGCGACTTGGGCGGCAAATACCCCCTGCTCCTGCCGGTAATGGGTGGCGCGGTGGTGTTTACAGGACAGTTGCTGCCGCTGTTGCGTTTCCCTTTGGACTTTGACTACGTCCACGTTTCCCGCTATGGCGACAAACTCGCAGGCGGCGCGTTCAACTGGAAACGCATGCCCGACCCCGAGCAAATCAAAGGCCGTCATGTAGTCGTTTTGGACGACATCTTGGACGAAGGCCACACCATGGCCGCCATTCAGGAAAAACTGTTGGAAATGGGCGCGGCAAGCTGCCGTGCGGCCGTATTTGCCAACAAGCTGATTGATAAAGAAAAACCGACCAAAGCCGATTATGTCGGTTTGGACGTGCCCAACCGCTACGTCTTCGGCTACGGCATGGATGCCGCCGGCTGTTGGCGCAACCTCGGCGAAATCTACGCCTTAAACAATAAATAAAACAAAGGCCGTCTGAAAAATCTTCAGACGGCCTCAACCCCCATACTAGGAACACATCATGATAGGTTTGTTAATCATTACACATGAAACCATAGGTGAAGCCTATCGCGGTTTGGCCGACCATTTCTTCCCCAACGGCTTTCCCGGAAATCTCCACATCCTCGGCGTACAGCCCGACGAAGATCAAAACGATATCATCAACAACGCCATCGCCGCGTTGCAGAAATTTCCCGACAACCGCGGCGTGCTGATCATGACCGACATCTTCGGCGCAACCCCGTGCAACGCCGCACGCCGACTGGTGCGCGAAAACAAATCCGCCATCCTGACCGGCCTCAACGCCCCGATGATGATTAAAGCCATCCAATACTCATCACAAGCCGAAAACCTCTCCGACTTCACCGAAACCGTTAAAGAAGCCGCCATCCGTGGCATTTTCGCCATTACATCCGCACCTGAAGACCTGGTGTGCAAAGAAAACGGCTAAGGCCGTCTGAAAACATTCACTTTACGAACATTTAGGGGACATCCATGCTCAAACAAGAAATCGAAATCATCAACAAACTCGGCCTGCACGCACGCGCCTCCAGCAAATTCACCCAAACCGCCTCCCAATTCCAAAGCGAAGTCTGGGTTACCAAAAACGGCAACCGCGTCAACGGCAAAAGCATCATGGGCCTGATGATGCTGGCCGCTGCCAAAGGTACCGTGATTGAGCTGGAAACAGAAGGCGCAGACGAAGCCGCCGCCATGCAGGCGTTGACCGACCTCATCAACGACTACTTCGGCGAGGGCGAATAATGAGCATCGTCCTACACGGTGTAGCCGCGGGCAAAGGCATTGCCATCGGCCACGCCCACCTCATCACGCGCGGCACAACGGAAGTCCTCCAATACGACATTGATCCCGACAAACTCGATGCCGAAGTTGCCCGTTTCGACAACGCCATCAAAGCCACGCGCAAAGAATTGGAACAGCTGCGCGGCGCGATTCCCGAAAACGCCCCGACCGAATTGGGCGCGTTCATCTCCCTGCACCTGATGCTGCTGACCGACGTTACCCTCTCGCGCGAACCCATCGACATTTTGCGCGAGCAGAAAATCAACGCCGAATGGGCATTGAAACAACAAAGCGACAAGCTTGCCGCCCAGTTCGACAGCATCGACGACGACTACCTGCGCGAACGCAAACAGGACATGCTTCAAGTCGTCCGCCGCATCCACAACAACCTTGTCGGCCAAAGCAACGAAATCAACCTCGCCGGCAACCTGTTTGACGACACCGTCCTCATCGCGCACGACCTCTCGCCTGCCGATACCGTATTGTTCAAAGAGCAGCACATTACCGCCTTCGTAACCGATGCCGGCGGCCCGACCAGCCATACCGCCATCTTGGGCCGCAGCCTCGACATTCCGTCCGTCATCGGCCTGCACAACGCCCGCAAACTCATCACCGAAAACGAAATCGTCATCGTCGACGGCATCAACGGCACCCTCATCATCGATCCCGACGAAGTCGTCCTCAACGAATACCGCCGCCTCGCCCGCGAATACCGCAGCCACAAGCGCGAACTCAACAAAATCAAAAAAACCGCCGCCACCACGGCCGACGGCATCAACATCGAACTTTTGGCCAACATCGAATCCGCCGAAGACATCAAAACCCTGCACAACTTCGGCGCAGACGGCGTCGGCCTGTTCCGCAGCGAATTTCTTTATCTCAACCGCGACACCATGCCGTCTGAAGACGAGCAATACGAAGTGTACAGCGCGATTGTGAAAAAGATGAAAGGCAAAAGCATCACCGTCCGCACCGTCGATTTGGGTGTCGATAAAAATCCGCGCTGGTTCGGCCAAAACAGCTCGCCCAACGGCAGCCTCAACCCCGCACTCGGCCTGACCGGCATCCGCCTGTGCCTCGCCGAGCCGGTCATGTTCCGCACCCAAATGCGCGCCATCCTCCGTGCCGCCGTCCACGGCCCCGTGCGCATGATGTGGCCGATGATTACGTCTATTTCCGAAGTGCGCCAATGCCTTATCCATCTGGACACGGCCCAACGCCAACTGACCGAACGCGACGAAGCCTTCGGACCGGTCAGCATCGGCTGCATGATTGAAATCCCGTCCGCCGCCATGACCGTCGGCAGCATCCTCAAGCTCGTCGATTTCATCTCCATCGGCACCAACGACCTGATTCAATACCTCCTGTCGGTCGACCGCGGCGACGACAGCGTCGGCCACCTCTACCAACCCGGCCACCCTGCCGTCCTCAAAACGCTGCAACACATCATCCGCACGGCAAACCGCATGGAAAAAGGCGTGTCCATCTGCGGCGAAATGGCCGGCGATACCGTCTTCACCCGACTGTTGCTCGGCATGGGCCTGCGCCGCTTCTCCATGAATCCCAACAACCTGCTTTCGGTTAAAAACATCATCCTGCACAGCCACACCGGTCATCTCGAAAACGATGCCGCCAAAATCCTGCGCTGCGAAGATCCGGAAAAAACCGAGAAGCTGATTAAAATCCTCAACCAAAGCGAACAGACGGAATCACAGGCCGTCTGAACCTCCGGCAAGGGCGTGTTTCGATACACGCCCTTTTTATTCGCCCCCATTTTGGGTTTACACCCGATTCTCCCTCAAGCCCCCTTCTCCCCTATTTCGCCATTTCAAAAACCAACCTTTTTCACTTTTCCCAAATACTGCTTACAGGCCGTCTGAAAAATATATGGCGCAAGTGAAATAAACGCTTTTATACCCACCCCAAAGGCCGTCTGAACCCCGATTACAAGGTTTCAGACGGCCTGCTGTACTCAACCGGATACCTTTTATTTTTTGCAATAAATGACCCTTTGCCTATTTCTTCCAGCTACTGCCCACTATGGCTTTAGGCACCCATATCATTCCTTTTCACTAATTCTTCAGTACAACCAAACACTATCCCTTTGTTTTAATAATGCAACTTTTTACTCTAAAATATGTCTATTTCTACGTTTACTTGAAAAAAGATTCAATACCTTGTAAATTTATAAAAAGATAATAGTTATCATCATATTCTAAAGGAATAATTTATGAGATTTACGCAACTTTCTGCTTTGATTGCCGCTGCAGCGTTATCAGTCGGCTCCGTATCCGCTTTTGCCAAACCCGTTCAGCTGACCGATACCGTCGGCCGTAAGGTAACCGTCGACCTGCCTGCCAAACGCGTGGTTTTGGGCTTCTATTACCAAGACTACATGGCCATCGGCGGTAAAACCGCGCTGGACAACGTCGTCGGTTTTTCCAAAGCAGTTTGGGCCGACTGGGCGCCGCCAAGCTGGGCGGCATTCAGCAAAGCCGTACCTAAACTGAATCAGCTGACCGACGTGGGCGAAGTGGAAGTCGGCACTTTCTCGATTGAGAAAGTATTGGCGCTGAAACCCGATTTGCTGGTTTTGGCCGAATGGCAATACAAGGCGTTGGGTTCCGATCTCGACCGCATCAACAAAGCCGGCATCCCCATCGTCGTGTTGGACTACAACGCGCAAACGGTCGCCAAACACGTTCAATCAACCAAGCTCATCGGCACGCTGACCGGCCAGCAGCAAAAAGCCGACAAACTGGCGGCAGACTACAAACGCGTCGCCGACACCATCCAAGCGCGCGTGCAAAAAGCCAACCTGCCCAAGCCTAAAGTCTATGTCGAGTTCGGTAACAAAGGCCCTTCAGAACACAGCGTTACCTTCGGCAAGAGCATGTGGGGTTCGATGGCGACGCTGGTCGGCGGCAACAATATCGCCGCTTCTTCGGTCGAATTCTACGGCCCGATCAACCCTGAAAAAGTCCTCGCCGCCAAACCCGACGTCATCGTGATTACCGGCCGCGAAACCGAATTGAAGAAAAGCCCGACCGCCATGGTGATGGGCTGGGGCATTCCGAAAGCCGAAGCGGAAAAACGCTTGGCAGGCTTTGCCAAACGCGCCGGCTGGGCCAACCTGCCTGCGATTAAAAACAACCGCCTCTACGCCGCCTACCACGCCAACTCGCGCACGCTGTCCGACAGCGCATCGATTCAGTTTATGGCCAAAGCGATTTATCCGCAGTTGTTTAAAGATTTCAACCCTGAGAAGACCTATCTGGACTTCTACCGCCAAAACCTGCCCGTCGTGCCGAACGGCACGTTCTACCTCTATCCGAAAGGACAATAAGGTAGTTTAGATTTTCAGACGGCCTTTTAAATCGTAAGGCCGTCTGAAATTTTTGCGGAAGAAAAAGGCAAACCTGTTCTCCCCTTTCACAACACTCTTTTTTAAAGGTTTGAAACATGAATGATTCGGTTGTCGCCGAGATTGTGAAAAACCAGCGCAAGTTGGAAGGCAAGCGTTGGTTGATTGTGTTGATGTTTTTAGTCATCGCCGCGGTCAGTTTCCTATTCGATATTGCCACCGGCCCTGCGATGACGGACACGCTGCCGGTCGGCGAAGTGGTCAATGTTTTGCTGGGCAAACCCGGAGTCGATGAAATGAACCGCCTGATTGTGATGGATCTGCGCCTGCCGATTGCGGTAATGGCCTTGGTAGTCGGCGCGGCTTTGGGTGTCGGCGGTGCGGAAATTCAAACGCTGTTGAACAACCCGATGGCCAGCCCTTATACGCTGGGCTTGGCGGCGGCGGCAGGTTTGGGCGCGTCGATGGTGATTGCGTTCGGCGGTTTCGGGCTGCCTGAAACGGTCGCCGTTCCTATCGGTGCGTTTGTGATGACCATGCTGGCTTCGGGCATCTTGTTTTTGTTTGCCTCGGCGCGCCGCTTCAATTCGGCGATGCTGGTGCTGGTGGGGATTGCGCTGTTGTTTCTGTTTCAGTCGATTTTGTCGCTGATTCAATTTATCGCCGCGCCTGAGATTTCGCAGCAGATTCTGTTTTGGCTGTTTGGCAGTTTAAACAAAGCAACTTGGGAGACGGTCATCGTTACGGCGGCGGTTACGGCGGTGTGCGTGTTTCTGCTTTCGCGCGATGTGTGGAAGCTGACTGCGCTGCGCTTGGGCGAAGAACGCGCCGTCGGGCTGGGCATCAATCTGCAATTTTTGCGCCTGAAAACGCTGGTATTGGTGGCGGTAATGACGGCGACGGCCATCAGTTTTGTCGGCGTGATCGGCTTTATCGGCTTGGTCGCGCCGCATGTGGCGCGGATTCTTTTGGGCGAAGACCAACGTTTCTTCCTGCCCGGCGCGATGCTGGCAGGGGCGGCGTTTTTATCGGTGGCGAGCGTGTTGTCCAAGGTGATTATCCCGGGCGCGCTGTTTCCGGTGGGCATCGTTACGTCGTTTGTCGGCGTGCCGTTCTTCTTCTGGATTGTATTAACGAAACGATAGGCCATCTGAAATGTTGAAACTTGAAAATGTCCATATCCGGCGTGGCGATTATGTGGTCGCCGACAGTATCGATTTGACGCTGGAACAAGGCAAAGTCTATTCCGTGCTCGGCCCGAACGGCACGGGCAAATCCTCGCTGATGAAAACGATTTTTGGCGAAGTAGCGCACAAAGGCACCATCCGCTACGGCGACGAAGTGTTGAGCAAAATCCACCTGCAAAGCTGGCGCAAACGCATAGGCTATATGCCGCAGGACACCGCCGCCGAAGCCTCGCTGACCGCGCTGGAAGTCGTGTTGCTCGGCCGCATGGACGCGCTGCACATGCACGTCGGCGACGAACTACTGCACGAAGCCGCAAGTATCATGGCGGAGCTGGGCATCGGCCATCTGGCGCACCGCGACGTCATGCGGCTTTCCGGCGGACAGCGGCAGCTCGTCATGTTCGCCCAAGTCATGCTGCGCCGCCCCGAAATCCTAATGCTGGACGAACCAGTCAGCGCGCTGGATATGCACCACCAGTTGAACCTCTTGGAGCGCGTGGTGCAATACACGCACGAACACAATCTGGTTACGTTGATGGTGTTACATGATTTGAGCCTCGCCGCACAGTTTTCAGACGGCGTGATTCTGCTCGGCGAAGGCAAAGTACAGGCGCAGGGCGCGCCGCAGGACGTATTGCAGGCAGACATGATAGGCAGGCTGTATAAAGTGGACATCGAGCTCTTATACGACAGCAAAGGCCTGCCCGTTATCCGCCCGATGCGGCAATCCTAGCTGGTAAATCTGCCACCAAGAAACCAGCCACGCAATCATTTTATACTCTTCACAAAAAGGACTTTCCCATGAAAAAATCACTCTTCCTCCTGATGCTGACCGCTTCCCTGAGCGCATACGCCGCCAACCACGAAATCAAAATGCTCGACAACGGCAAAGACGGCAGCATGGTGTTCGAGCCAGGCTACGTCAATGCCAAAGTCGGCGATACTGTTACCTTCAAAGCTACTAACAGCGGACACTGGGTACAAAGCAAAGCCCTGCCTGACGGCGTTGCCGACTTCCTTTCCGAAGACGGCAAAGACTTCACGCTCAAGCTCGACAAAGAAGGCGTGTACGTCTATACCTGCCCGCCGCACCGCATGATGAACATGAGCGGCGTAATTCAGGTCGGCAAACCGGTGAACAAAGCCAAAGCACAAGCCGTTGTCGATGAAATGGAAAACCGCGCCATGCAAAGCAAAGGCCGTCTGAAAAAATATATGGCGCAAGTGAAGTAAACGCGTTTATACCTGCATTAAAGGCCGTCTGAAACCTTTCAGACGGCCTATTTCCTTTGCGTAAAACACGCATCAAAGCTATATCTTCCGTTTCAGTTTCCGATAAAATAGGCCTATTCCGACACAAGACCCGTAAGCATGATACGCCGCCTTTACGCCACGCTGTGGCACCTCGCCCCCTTCCTGATCCGCCGCCACCTGCGTCGCCGCGCCCTCAAATCCCCAGCCTATCTCGAGCATTGGGACGAGCGTTTCGGGCAGGCGTATCCCAATCCCGTGCAACGCCCGATTTGGATACACGCCGTATCCGTCGGCGAAACGCGTGCGGCCGAGCCTTTGGTGCAGGCATTGCGCCGCCATTTTCCCGACTCGCCGTTTCTGATTACCCAAATGACGCCGACCGGCCGCGCCACCGCGCAATCCCTGTTCCCCGATGCGCAATGCCGTTACCTGCCCTACGACAAATCCGAATGGGTCGCCCGATTTTTAGCCGAACACCGCCCCATCTGCGGCATTTTGATGGAAACCGAAATCTGGCCCAACCTGATGCACGGCTGCCAAAAAGCAGGTATTCCCCTCTTTTTGGCCAACGCGCGCCTCTCCGAAAAATCCCAACGCGGCTACCTCAAAATCCGCAAGCTGGTCGAGCCTGCCATGCAGACCCTCTCCGGCTGCTTTGCCCAAACCGCCGCCGATGCCGAACGCCTGCACCTCATCGGCGCATCCAACGTCCACGTCTGCGGCAACACCAAATACGACATCGCGCCCCCCGACGACTCGCGCCCGCTTGCCGCCGCCTTTAAAGAACGCATCGGCGCACGAGCCGTCGTCGTCTGCGCCAGCACGCGCGTGTACAAAGGCACAGACGAAGCCGAGCTGCTCCTCAAAGCATGGCAGGGCTACCGCGGCAATGCCTTGCTGGTCATCGTCCCGCGCCACCCTGAAAACTTTCAGACGGCCTACGATACCGCCAAATCGCTTGGTTATACCGTCCAAAAACGCAGCGACGGACAACCCGTTTCCCCCGATACACAAGTTTGGATAGGCGACAGCATGGGCGAACTTGCCGCCTACTACCTCAGCGCGGACATTGCCTTCGTTGGCGGCAGCCTCGTTGATGCCGGCTGCCAAAACATTATCGAACCCATCTCCTGCCGCGTCCCCACCCTCTTCGGCTACTCCAACTACAACTTCGCCCAAGCCTGCAAAGGCGCAGTCGAAGCCAAAGCCGCCGTCCGCGTCGAAACCGCCGAAGCCTGGTACAGAACCACGCGCCAATACCTCGACGATGAAACGCTGCGACAACAGCTGATCAGCCACACCGAGCAATTCATTTCGCAACACCAAGGCGCCAGTGCCAAAATTGCCAAAGCAATTGCAGATTGTTTGAATCAGCGTTAGCCCAATCCCTCCAAACAACTCTACACTAAAAAGGCCGTCTGAAACCCCAATTTTTTGGGTTTCAGACGGCCTTTTCTCAACCTACAAACTTAGCGTCCTGCTTTCAACACGCGGCGTGCAAACACGAACATACCGAAAACAAAAAACGCCAAGCCCAGCCATTTGGCGGCCGTATCCCAGTTTTCCAGGTTCAGGGCCAAAGGTGCATCCGAACCGCCGTTGGTTACGGAGAAGGCGATGATAAACGCCATAATCACACCGATCAGACTCTCGCCGACAATCAAACCGGCGGAGAACAGCGTACCGATACGTTCCGCATTTTTCAGACGGCCTTCACGGTTTTCTTGACGGCGGGCGATGACGGATTTCAACACAGCCGCCAATACCGCGCCGATCACAATCGGCATATTTATAGACGGCGGCAGGTAAATGCCCATGCCCACGGCCAATACCGGCAAAGCGCGCTTGCCGCCGGAAGATTTGCGCAATGTGAAATCGACCGCAATCAACGCCACGCCGATGCCCACGCCGGTGAAAATATAATCCCATTGCAGATTGTGCGAGAAAATACCTTGGGCGATGGTGGTCATCAAAGTTGCCTGAGGCGCGGCAAGGGCTTGAGCCGCATCCATGCCTTCACGCGGCATCGCGCCGGTAAAGCCGTAGGCTTCATACAAAAGCTCCAACACAGGCGAAATCACCACGGCACCGACAACGCAGCCGACAATCAGCGCAACCTGCTGTTTCCAAGGTGTTGCTTTTACCAGATAACCCGTTTTCAAATCCTGCAGGTTGTCATTGGAAATCGAAGCCACACAAATCACGGACGCGCCGCAAAACAGCGTCAACGCCAGCAGGAATTTGCGGTTTGCCTCGTCCGCCATCAAGCCGCCGGATTCGCCGACCAACAGCAACACCAGCGAAATGATAACGATAGAGACGATACCCACACCCGAAATCGGGCTGGAAGACGAACCGACCAAACCGGCCATATAACCACAAGCCGCAGCCACCAAAAAGCCGATAATCGAAGCCAGCAGCGTACATACGACCACCAACAGCCAAGCCAAACCGCCGGAAATATGCGAGTCGCCGATAAAGTGGAAGAAAGACACGCCCAACACCAGCATCATCGCCAACACCCAGGCAATCATCGCCTTAGGCGACAAATCCTGTTCCGTCCGTTCGGTCATCTGCGCACCGCCGAAATTGCGGAAAGACAGGCGCATACCCTCGACCATCGGTTTCATCAAAGTCAACAGCGTCCAAATAGCCGCGATACCGATCGTACCCGCGCCGATAAAACGGACTTTTTCCTTCCACAAAGACATCGCAAAAGGAATCATCTCCATATCGGCAGGTTGCGGAATATGCGCCGACAAATAAGGCACGGCCACGCCCCAGGCAATCGAAATACCCAGCAAAATCGCGATACCGCCGGTCAGGCCGACCAAATAGCCCGCGCCCAGCAAGGCCAAAGAAAAGCCCATCGGCACTTGGAACACCGACGCGCCGCCTTTAAACCAAAAGCTCGCGCTGTCGGCCACCACGCGCAAACCGCTTGCGCAGAAGCTCATCAAACCGGCCAGTGCGCCGCCCGACACCAATTCCTTGATACCGCTGCCGCCTTCCTGTTGGTCCGCATCATGGTCGCCGACCTTCAAAATCTCAGCCGCCGCCACACCTTCCGGATAAGGCAAATCGCTCTTCACCACCATCGCATAACGCAAAGGCACAGTGAAAATCACGCCCAAAATACCACCGGACATACACAGCAGCGTTGTCTGCCAAAACGGAAAGCCCGCCCAATAACCGGCCATCAGCAAACCCGGCAAGATAAAAATAATACTGGAGAGCGTACCCGCGGCCGAAGCCTGAGTCTGCACCATATTATTTTCCAGAATATTGCTGCCTTTAAAAAACTTCAAAACCGCCATCGAAATTACCGCAGCCGGAATCGAAGACGCAAAAGTCAGGCCCACCTTCAAGCCCAAATACACATTGGATGCCGTAAAAATCACCGTAATCAACGCGCCGAGTATCATCCCCCGCAACGTCAGTTCACGGAAACTCGCATAAGGATCAACCGCCTGTTTCATAAAAATCTTCCTGTATCAGGTAAACAATCAAATCAAAACTTTTCAGACGGCCTTTTGATACATCCATCAGGCCGTCTGAAAAGCCTCTCTCTTACCATTGTAATGAACTATCCGACTACACGCAAAAGCCCTATTTATTTTCATTTGACACCAAACAATAAAATCATATCAATACAGACGTTTGGGGCAGTTTATCGGTTTCAGGTAAAATAACGCCAAATTCATCAACCGTTCAGAAAGCCGCTGCCATGTATTCACTCGTCCGCCCCATCCTGTTCCGTTTCGATGCAGAAAAGGCCCATCATTTCACGCTCAACAGTTTGCGTACCGCCGAAAAATTCGGCCTGCTGCCCAAGGTGGACGGCCACACCCGGCCAACCGAGCTGATGGGTTTGCAGCTGCCCAATCCGGTCGGCTTGGCGGCGGGTTTGGACAAAAACGGCGAGTGTATCGATGCGTTTGCCGCTTTGGGTTTCGGCTTTGTCGAAATCGGCACGGTAACGCCCAAGCCGCAGCCGGGTAATCCGCAGCCGCGCCTTTTCCGCGTTCCCGAACACCAAGGTATCATCAACCGCATGGGTTTCAACAACCATGGCATCGACGCGATGATCCGTAACATTGAAAACAGCCGCTTTAAAGGCATTTTAGGCATCAACATCGGTAAAAATGCCGTTACGCCGATTGAAAACGCGGCCGATGATTATCTGATTTGCTTGGAAAAAGCCTACGCCCACGCGAGCTACATCACGGTCAATATTTCCTCACCCAATACGAAAAACCTGCGCGCCTTGCAAGGCGGCGACGAGTTGAGCGCATTGTTGGAAGCCTTGAAAAACAAACAGGCGCAACTGGCGGCCGCACATGGCAAATATGTGCCGCTGGCGGTTAAAATCGCGCCGGATTTGGACGAGGCGCAAATCGACGACATCGCCCATGTGGTCAAATCCGTAGAAATGGACGGCATCATCGCCACCAACACGACCATCGACAAATCAAGCTTGGGCAGCCATCCGCTCGCTGGCGAACAAGGCGGCTTGAGCGGCTTGCCCGTACGCGAGAAAAGCAATCAGGTGTTGAAACTTTTGGCAGAACGCATTGACGGCAAGCTGCCGATTATCGGCGTCGGCGGCATCATGAACGGCGCGGACGCGGCAGAAAAAATCCGTTTGGGCGCTAGTGCGGTGCAGGTGTACAGCGGTTTGATTTATCGCGGCCCTGAGTTGATTAAAGAGTGTTTGGCTGCGTTGAAATAATACTTTTCCAAAAATAAGGCCGTCTGAAATCTTTCAGACGGCCTTTTGCTATGCTTTCATTCTTCAAACAGATTGCCTTGTGCCAATAAGGTTTTGACCGGTGCGAAATTGCGGCGGTGTTCCGGCAAGACGCCGTATTGTTTCAAAGCGGCCAAATGTTGCGCCGTGCCGTAGCCTTTGTGGCGGTCAAACCCGTATTGCGGATAGCGTTTCGCCAATTCATACATTTCCGCATCGCGCGCGGTTTTGGCCAAAACCGAAGCGGCGGAAATTTCGATGATTTTGCTGTCTCCTTTGACCACGGCTTCGGCAGGGACATTCAAATCTTTCGGCACACGGTTGCCGTCTATCCACACTTTGTCGGGCACGACCGACAGCCCCTCGACTGCGCGCTTCATAGCAGCCATGGTTGCGTGCAGGATGTTCAGTTGCAGGATTTCGTCGGGGTCGGCAAAGGCAATGCTCCACGCAACCGCCTGTTCCTTAATCATCTGCGCCAACATATCGCGCTTTTTTTCGCTCAGCTTTTTTGAGTCGGTCAAACCCGGCAGGTCAAAATGTTCCGGCAAAATCACTGCCGCCGCAAATACGCTGCCAACCAAAGGGCCGCGTCCCGCTTCGTCCACGCCTGCGCTTAAAACCGTCGCCATTTCTTCACCGCCTGTCTGATTCAAAGCCACCATTATATCCGCTTGCGGCAGAGAAATTCTGCAATAGTTCAAACCGTTTGGGAGTGGTTCAAATTTCATCTGCTTTACCAATCAGTTATAATTTACATCCCCACATACCTAATACGTCTTACAACATGCCTGCCCAATCCGAACGCCTCCATTTTTCCGAACGCTGGCTCAACGCCTACGAACGCTACCGCTATCGCCGCCATATCCACGCCTTCCGCCTCGGCTTGGCGATCGTGTTCTCTACCCTGTTGGCCAAAGTCTTCCACCTGCAACACGGCGAATGGATCGGCATGACCGTCTTTGTCGTCCTCGGCATGCTGCAATTCCAAGGCGCGATTTACTCCAAAGCAGTCGAACGCATGCTCGGCACGGCCATCGGTTTGGGCGTCGGTTTGGCCGTTTTATGGTTGAACCAACATTATTTGCAAAACGGCGTTTTCTTCTATCTGATTATCGGTGCCGCCAGCGCAGTGGCCGGTTGGTCTGCGGTCGGCAAAAACGGTTATGTCGCCATGCTTGCCGGTTTGACCATGTGCATGCTCATCGGCGACAGCAGCCACCACTGGCTCGACAGCGGCCTGATGCGTGCCATGAACGTTTTGATTGGTGCCGCCATCGCCATTGCCGCCGCCAAACTCCTGCCCCTGCGCTCCACCCTGATGTGGCGCTTCATGCTTGCCGACAACCTCACCGACTGCGCCAAAATGATTGCCGAAATCAGCAACGGCAAGCGCATGACGCGCGAACGTTTGGAACAAAACATGATTAAAATGCGCAAAATCAACGCCCGCATGGTCAAAAGCCGCAGCCATCTGGCCGCCACATCCGGCGAAAGCCACATCAGCAGCAATATGATGGAAGCCATGCAGCATGCCCACCGCAAAATCGTCACCACCACCGAGCTGCTCCTGACCACCGCCGCCAAACTGCGCGCGCCCACGCTCAACGAAAGCGAAATCCGCCTGCTCGACCGCCATTTCAACCAACTCCAACGCGAGCTGCGCCTGACCGTCCGCCTCATCAAAGGCCACTACGCCCGCCGTATCCGCATCGATACTTCGCTCAATACCGAACTAAGCAAACCGGCCGCCCGCCTGCATTACGACTGGCAGGGCTTCCTCTGGCTCAGTACCAATATGCGTAACGAAATCGCCGCATTGGTGATCCTGTTGCAACGTTCGCGCAATAAATGGTTGGACAAAAAAGAGTTGCAACGCCTGAAAGAACACCTGCGCAACGATACCGATCCGAAGCAACAATAGGCCGTCTGAAAAACACAAACTCAAAATAAAAGGGAATTAACTGCCGATGACATCGGCCAATAAAAAAGGCCGTCTGAAACCCAATGGTTCAGACGGCCTTTCAATCAATCCAATTAACAATAAATGCCGCATAAAGCAAAATCCCCTGCGATTGCAGGGGATTTTTATATTTGGTTGCGGGAGCAGGATTCGAACCTACGACCTTCGGGTTATGAGCCCGACGAGCTACCATGCTGCTCCATCCCGCGTCTGGAGTTGTAACTATACGGAAAGACGGAATCGCTGTCAAGTGTTTTTGACAGAAAATGCGAAAAACGCCGCTTTACAAAAAACCGTCAGCATGGTTTAATTTTCGTTAATAAAGAAACAGGGGTGCTGCTTTCAAACCGAGCGGCTGAGAAATACCCTTTACACCCGAACAGGATAATACCTGCGTGGGGAGTTTCGGCAAATGTGATTTTAAACGGTTGATTGAAGCTATCCACAAGGCCGTCTGAAAAAAAAAGCAATGCTCCTGTTTCTATTTTATAACCGAGAAACAGGAGCAATTTTTTATGACTACCGCTAAAAAAACCGGCGATGAGGCGCGCCGTCTTTCCGACTTGAGCGAAGACATCGGCATCCGCTTCCAATATCCCAATTCCGACCGCGTCTATATCCCGGGCAGCCGCGCCGACATCCGCGTGCCTTTGCGCGAAATCCGTCAGGACGACACCTACACGGCGCAAGGTACGGAAGCCAATCCGCCAATTCCGGTGTACGACACCAGCGGCGCATACGGCGATCCGGCGGCACACATCGATCTGAAACAAGGTTTGCCGCACGTCCGCACCGCATGGCTGGAGGAACGAGACGACACCGAAATCCTGCCCAAGCTTTCCAGCGAATACGGCACCGAACGCGCACACGATCCGAAAACCGCCCATCTGCGCTTCAACCAAATCACCCGCCCGCGCCGTGCCAAAGCAGGCCGCAATGTAACCCAGCTCCACTACGCCCGCCAAGGCATCATCACGCCGGAAATGGAGTTTGTCGCCATACGCGAACGCATGAAGCTGGACGAACTTTTCAGACGGCCTGAATACGCCAAGCTCTTGAAACAACACGCAGGACAAAGTTTCGGTGCGAATATCCCGACCCATCCCGACCAAATCACACCCGAATTTGTGCGCCAAGAAATCGCCGCCGGACGCGCGATTATCCCTGCCAACATCAACCATCCCGAACTCGAACCGATGATTATCGGCCGCAACTTCCGTGTCAAAATCAACGGCAACTTGGGCAACTCCGCCGTCACTTCCAGCCTGACCGAAGAAGTCGAAAAAATGGTGTGGTCGCTGCGTTGGGGCGCAGACACGATTATGGACTTATCCACAGGCGCACACATCCACGAAACGCGCGAATGGATTATCCGTAATGCGCCCGTCCCCATCGGTACCGTGCCTATTTACCAAGCGTTGGAAAAAACCGGCGGCATCGCCGAAGACCTGACTTGGGATTTGGTGCGCGATACCTTAATCGAGCAGGTGGAACAAGGCGTGGATTATTTCACCCTGCACGCAGGCGTATTGCTGCGTTATGTACCGATGACCGCCAACCGCCTCACCGGCATCGTATCGCGCGGCGGCTCCATCATGGCGAAATGGTGCCTTGCCCATCATCAGGAAAACTTCCTCTACACACATTTCGATGAAATTTGCGAAATCATGAAAGCCTACGACGTGTCGTTCAGCCTCGGCGACGGACTGCGCCCCGGCTGCATTGCCGATGCCAACGACGAATCCCAATTTGCCGAATTGCACACCTTGGGCGAATTGACCGCCAAAGCGTGGGAACACGACGTCCAAGTCATGATCGAAGGCCCAGGCCATGTACCGTTGCAACGCGTGAAAGAAAACATGACCGAAGAGCTGCAACACTGCTTTGAAGCGCCTTTCTACACACTCGGCCCGCTCGTTACCGACATCGCCCCCGGCTACGATCACATCACCTCGGGTATAGGCGCGACCAATATCGGCTGGTACGGCACAGCCATGCTCTGCTACGTGACCCCGAAAGAGCATCTCGGCCTGCCCGACAAAGAAGACGTGCGTACCGGCATCATCACCTACAAACTCGCCGCCCACGCCGCCGACCTCGCCAAAGGCTGGCCGGGCGCACAGTTGCGCGACAACGCCCTGAGCAAGGCGCGTTTCGAGTTCCGCTGGCGCGACCAATTCCGCTTAAGCCTCGACCCCGAACGCGCCGAGAGCTTCCACGACGAAACCCTGCCCGCCGAAGGCGCAAAAATCGCCCACTTCTGCTCGATGTGCGGCCCCAAATTCTGCTCGATGAAAATCACGCAGGAAGTGCGCGACTACGCCGACAAGCAAAAAGCCCAACGGCAAGGCATGGAAGAAAAAGCGATTGAGTTCGTCAAAAAAGGAGCGAAGCTTTACAGTTAAAACGTAACGCAAGAAAAGGCCGTCTGAAAATGTTTCAGACGGCCTTTTTAGCGAATAGTCTTTAAACGCCCTCCGGCTGTTTATTTTTCCACCCTGCGGAAATGGTGCGGACGGAAGCCGAGCGCGGCGAGGGAAACAAAGTAAAGACCGCCGCCCAAGGCAATCAGGACGCAGAGTTGGCCTGCTTTTTTAAAGCCACCGACGTGCACCCATTCAAACGGCAGATAATATTGCGCCAGCCACAAACCGCCACCCATGACGACCAAAGAGATGACCATTTTGACCAAAAACGCCGCCCATCCTTTACCGGGGCGGTAGATGCCGTGTTTGCGTAAAAGGAAAAACAGCAAGCCTGCATTCAGACACGCGCCCAAACCGATAGCGAGGGACAGGCCGACGTGTTTGAGCGGTGAAATGAAGGCAAGGTTCATCAACTGCGTGCAAATCAGCGTGAAAATAGCGACCTTAACGGGGGTTTTGATGTTTTGGCGCGCGTAGAATCCGGGTGCCAACACTTTAATCATAATCAGACCGATCAAGCCGAAGGAGTAGGCAATCAGCGCGTGTTCGGTCATTTGCGCGTCGTGCAGCGTAAACTCACGGTACATGAACAAGGTCGTAACCAGAGGGAAAGACAACACGGCAAGGCCGACGGCGGCAGGCAGGGTCAGCAGCATACACAAGCGCAAACCCCAGTCGAGCAGGCCGGAAAACTGCTCGGTATCCTGACTGGCGGCGTGTTTAGACAAGGTAGGCAATAAGATTGTACCGAGTGCCACGCCCAAAACGCCGGTAGGCAATTCCATCAGTCGATCGGCGTAATACATCCATGACACGCTGCCGGACTGCAAAAACGAGGCAAAAATGGTGTTGATAACCAAGGAAATCTGCGCCACGCTCACGCCCAAAATAGCCGGCCCCATCTGTTTCATCACGCGGTTGACCGCTGCGTCTTTAAAGCTGAGTTTGGGCATTTTCAAGAAGCCCAGTTTCGCCAACCAAGGCAGTTGGAACACCAGCTGCAACACGCCGCCGACAAATACCGCCCACGCCAAAGCCATAACAGGCGGATCGAAATACGGTATGAAAAACAGGGAAAAGACGATAAAGGAGATGTTCAAAAATGTCGGTGTGAAGGCGGGAATGCCGAATTTATGATAGGAATTGAGTATCGAACCGACAAAAGAGGATAGTGAAATCAATAAAATATAAGGAAACGTTACCCGCAGCAGGTCGATGGAAAGCTGAAACTTATCGGCATCTTTGGCAAAACCGGGCGCGGAAACATAAATCACCCACGGCGCAGCAAGTATGCCCAGCGCAGTCACAATGACCAACACAAACGACAACATACCGGCCACATGACGCACAAATGCCTGCGTGGCTTCGGGTGAGCGGGTTTCTTTGTATTCCGCCAAAATCGGCACGAAGGCTTGGGCAAACGCGCCCTCTGCGAACACGCGCCGCAATAGGTTGGGCAGTTTGAACGCGACAAAAAACGCATCCGTCGCCATGCCTGCACCAAACGCACGGGCAATAATCGTATCGCGCACAAAGCCCAAAATGCGCGATACCATTGTCAGGCTGCCAACCTTGGCCAAGGCTCCCAATAAATTCATGTATTTTCCTTACTTGTCTTTCAGGCCGTCTGAAAATCCGGCTTCTTCCAATACTGCCGCCGCCGCCAATGCCGCCGTATCTTTTTTCAACAGCAGATGCAAGGCGTGGAAATCCTGTTCCAACGCAGCCACGGCTTCAGGGTGGTCATACCAGTCTGCCACGGCCTGCGCCAGTTTTTCAGGGACAGCATCATGTTGCAGCAACTCGGGAACGGCGGCTTTATCCAACAGAATATTGGGCAAACCGACATGCGGCACTTTGATTTTGTTTTTCACATACGCATAAGTCAGCGGCGAAATTTTGTAGCTGATGACCATAGGCCGCTTGCACAAGGCCACTTCCAAAGTCGCCGTACCGCTGGTAACCAATACCACGTCGGCAGCGGTGCAAACCGTATCCGACTGCTTGTCGGTCAACGTAATGGGAAGGGCTGAGAACTCAGGTTGCGCCAAAATTTCGCTAATGCGTTTGCGCGTTGCAGCCGTTGCCACCGGCAGCAAAAACTGTGCCTGCGGATAACGTTTCAGCAGCAATAAGGCCGTCTGAAAAAACACCGCCGCCATGTAATCGATTTCGCTCACGCGGCTGCCGGGCAATATGGCAAACACAGGCACGTCCGCAGGCACACCCAGCTTCTGCCGCGCCGCCGCCCTATCCGCTTCCACCGGCATGGTTTGCGCCATCGGATGGCCGACAAATTCGGCCTTACCACCGGCATCGATATATAGCTGTGGCTCCATCGGAAACAGGCACAACACGCGGTTGACCTGATGCACGATTTTATTGACCCGTTCGCGCCGCCACGCCCAAACCGACGGGCTGACGTAATGAATGGTATGAATGCCTGCCTGCTTGAGTTTTTCCGCCACGCCGAGATTGAAGTCCGGCGCATCGATGCCGATAAACACATCCGGCTTGAGGCGGATTAAATCGCTCACTAGCCCTTTGCGAATTTTCAAAATCTGCGGCAGGCGTTTGATGACCTCAACAAAACCGCGCACCGCCAACTTTTCCTGATCGTACAAACTCTCGAAACCCTCCGCCTTCATGCGCTCGCCGCCGATGCCGGTAAACCGCGCGTTCGGGCAACGCGCCTTAATGGCACGGATTAAATGTGCGCCGAGCAAGTCGCCGGAAGCTTCGCCGACGCTGATGGCGATAAGGGGGGAAGAATTGGGGTTCATGTTGTTGAGGTTCGGAAGCTAAAAGATTTTGTGGCGGACATTTGCCCGCCCGTTTTCAAACGGCATCGGCAGTAAACGGACAGGAAACCTGCCCCACTACGCGGATTTTTGCAATCCAAAGGCCGTCTGAAAAAGTTTCAGACGGCCTTCAATCCATCAATCAACGGATAATGCCGCGTGTGGATTGTGCAAAAAAGTCTTTAAATACCGCCAATTCGCTTTGGGTTTCGGCGCGTTTCAGAATATCTGCCTTGGCCTCTTCAAACGGAATGCCGCGATGGTAAATGGTTTTATACACATCTTTGACGGAGGCAATCTGTTCGGCCGTGAAACCGTTGCGGCGCATACCTTCGCTGTTGAGGCCGGCCGGTTCGGCGCGGTAGCCAGCAGCCATAAAGTATGGCGGTACGTCTTTGTGTACGCCGGCGGCAAACGCAGTCATGGCGTAGTCGCCGATTTGGCAAAATTGGAACACCAGCGTGTAGCCGCCCAAGACGACGTAGTCGCCGATGGTAACGTGGCCTGCAAGTGAGGCGTTGTTGGCGAAGATGGTATGGTTGCCGACCACGCAGTCATGGGCAAGGTGGCAGTAGGCCATAATCCAGTTGTCATCGCCGATACGGGTTTCGCCGATGCCGGTGACCGTACCGAGGTTGAACGTCGTAAATTCGCGGATGGTGTTGCCGTTGCCGATAATCAGCTTAGTAGGTTCGTCGCGGTATTTTTTGTCCTGCGGAATTTCGCCGAGGCTGGCAAATTGGAAAATGCGGTTGTTTTCACCGATGGTCGTATGGCCGTTGATGACGACGTGCGGGCCGATTTCGGTATTCGCACCGATTTGCACATTGGGGCCGATGATGCTGTATGGGCCGACTTTGACGCTGGAGTCGAGTTCGGCTTTAGGGTCGATGACGGCGGTCGGATGGATAAGGGTCATGCTGTCTCCTTGCTGTCTGATACAGGTATTGCCTGCAAGATGCCGTCTGAACTTTCAGACGGCCTGTCCCATTCTTACACCACGCGTTTGGCGCACATAATCACGGCTTCAACGGCAACTTGGCCGTCGACTTTGGCAACGGCGTTGAATTTGCCGATACCGCGTTTGTTGGTCAGCAGCTCGACTTCAAAAACCAGTTGGTCGCCGGGGATGACTTGGCGTTTGAAACGGGCGTCGTCGATACCGGCGAAGAAGAAGAATTCGTTTTCTTTGCGGCCGCCTTCGCTGAGGATGGCGAGTGTGCCGCACGCTTGCGCCATGGCTTCGATAATCAGCACGCCGGGCATCACGGGCAGGCCGGGAAAATGGCCTTGGAACTGCGGCTCGTTCATGGTGACGTTTTTAATCGCAGTCAGGGTTTTCATCGGTTCGAACGCAATAATGCGGTCGAGTTGCAAAAACGGATAACGATGTGGAATAAGTTTTTGAATGTCTTTGGCTTCGATCGGGAGTTGTACGTCCATGATGTTCGTCTTTCCTTGTTTGTATTGGGTTTAAACGTATTCGGATGCGGGGCGCGGACTGTTTGCACCGACTTTAGGCTTCGTCGCTGTCGGCAAGCTGTTTTTCCAGCGTTTTGAGGCGTTTGTTCATTTCGCTCAAACGGTGGATATAAACGGCATTGCGCGCCCAGTCTTTGTAGCCCGACATCGGGAAAATACCGGCCAGATGCTGGCCGCTTTCGGTAATGCTGTGAGTGACGGATGTACCGCCGCCGATGGTGGTTTTATCGGCGATTTCGATGTGTCCGACCGTGCCGACGCCGCCGCCGATAATACAATAATTGCCGATGGTGACGCTGCCGGAAATGCCGGTCTTGGCGGCGATAACGGTGTGCGAACCGATTTTGCAGTTGTGGCCGATTTGGACTTGGTTGTCGATTTTGGTGCCGTTGCCGACAGTCGTGTCGCTCATTGCGCCGCGGTCGATATTGGTGTTTGAACCGATTTCCACATCATCGCCCAGCGTGACGGCGCCGGTTTGCGGAATTTTAAACCATGAATCACCGGCAAAGGCCAAGCCGAAACCGTCCGCACCGATGACGGCGCCGCTGTGGATTTCGACACGGTTGCCCAAAGTACAGCCGTAATAGATGACAGCGTTGGGATGCAGCACGACTTCATCGCCCAACGTGCAATCGTGTTGAACAACGGCATTAGACAAAATACGGCAGCCTTCGCCCAATACGGCATTCGCGCCGATATAGGCATTCGCGCCGATTTCGCAGCTTGCCGGTACTTTGGCGCTGGCCTCGACAACGGCGGTCGGATGTACGCCGCCCTGTGCTTTGACAATCGGCGAGAACAATCGTGCCACTTTGGCAAAATAAAGATAAGGGTCGGCAGCCACAATCAGGTTGCGGCCCGCAAATTCGTCTGCGGCTTTCGGTGACACAATCACTGCGCCTGCCTGGCTGTCGTGTACTTCGGCTTTGTATTTCGGGTTGGCCAAAAAACTGATGTGCTCCGCCTGCGCCTGATCCAACGGACGGACGGCGGTAATGGCGATGTCTTCGCCTTTCCATTCGCCGCCAAGCTGGGAAACGATTTGGGACAGGGTGTACGCTTGTGAAGTCATGATAATCTGCCGTCAAGATGTCAGGCCGTCTGAAAGATGCCGATTTGGGTTTCAGACGGCCTTAGGTTTGTCTGTGTGGTTATATTCGCTGCCGAGCAGGGTCAGTGAGCGTTTAGGGCTTTGATAACGCTGTCGGTAATATCATAGCGGCCGTTGACGTAAATCACGTCCTGCAAGATGAAGTCGTAACCTTCGCGCTTGGCCAAATCGACGATGACGCGGTTGGCATTTTGCTGGAGCGCGGCGAATTCTTCATTGCGGCGCAGGTTGTAGTCTTCTGCCAACTCGGTCTGCTGCTTGCGGAATTTCTGTACCAGATTGCGCCATTTTTGGGTTTCCGCTTCCCTTTGGCTGTCGCTGAGCTTGTCGCTACTCAGTTTTCGCTCCAAAGCCTCGCCTTCCTGCTGCAGCTTTTGCAAGGCGGTTTGACGGCTTTTGAACTCTTTTTCCAAAGTCATCTGAATGTTTTGCGCCTGCTTGGATTCCTGATAAACGCGCTCGGTATTGATAAAACCGATTTTCTGCACGCCATCCGCCGCCGCTTGCGGCAACAGCACGAAACCCGGCAGGGCTACGGCGAGGACTCGGAGGGTGTCAGCTATTTTACTCATGATAAAAATCCTTGCTTGAAAACAAACGGGCGGTTTGCAATAAGCTTGCCGCCAATCTGCCATGAGGCCGTCTGAAACGGACAAACCCGGTTTCAGACGGCCTAAACATCATCAGAATGTCGTACCGAGTTGGAATTGGAAGCGTTGGATTTCGTCGCCTTCTTTTTTCTTAATCGGATAAGCATAACTGAACTTCATCGGACCCAGCGGAGAGAGCCAGGTCACGGCAGCACCGGCAGAGTAACGCAATTCGTTTTTGAATGTCGATTTGTGCGTTGTGCCTACGCCATACACGTTTTGAAGCGCGCCATTGGTGTAATAAGAATTGCTGCTGCCGTCGTTGTAGGTTTTGTCGTCCCACACACTGCCCGCATCGGCAAACAGGCTCAGACGGACGGTACGCGAGTCTTTAATGCCCGGCATCGGGAAGAGCAACTCTGCGGAAACGTTGGCTTTTTTGTTACCGCCGTAGCTGATTTTCTCGCCGTATTCGTCATAAACTTTCGGGCCCAGCGTACCGCTTTCAAAGCCGCGGACAGAGCCTAAGCCGCCGCCGTAGAAGTTTTCAAAGAACGGCATGGTTTTGGTTTTGCCGTAGCCGTTGCCATAACCGACTTCGCCACCCAGCATCAATGTGAAATCTTTGCTCAACGGGAAGAACCAAGTTTGGTTGTGGGTCAGGGTGTAGTATTGCAGGTCGCTGCCCGGCAAGGCGATTTCGCCGTTTACGCCAGTCAGGTAACCGCGGGTCGGCCACAAGGCATTGTCGGTTTTGTTGCGGCCCCAGCCGATGGTACCTTTGTACAACCAGCCTTTGAAGTTACCTACGCCGCTGCCGTCGCCTTTACCATATTGGTTGATAAAGTCGGCATAGCGTTTAGGCGCGCCTTTGTAGGTGTTCACGGTCAAGCGTTCTGCGGCCAAACCGAAGTTCACACGGTCATATTCGGTAACCGGAATACCGATACGCAAACCGCCGCCGAAAGTCGTGGTTTTATACTGTTTCGCGCTGGAAGAAGCTTTACGCGGGTCGTAAGTCTTGCCGTAAAGGTCGTAGCCCAAGCTTACGCCATCAGGTGTGAAGTATGGGTCGGTAAACGACAACGAGCCGTTTACTGTGGTTTTACTGCGGGAAGCACGCAGGGCAACGGATTTACCCGTACCGAACAGGTTGTCTTGAGCCACGCCGGCAGACATCACCAAACCGGTATCCTGAACCCAACCTGCGCTCAAGTCGAGCGAGCCGGTAGAACGTTCGGTCAGGCTCATGTTCAGGTCAACTTGGTCAGGGGTATTGGCCACAGGAACCGCATCAAATTGAACGTTGTCGAAGTAGCCCAACAACTCAACGCGCTCTTTAGAACGTTGCAGTTTGGCAGAGTCGTAAGGCGCCGATTCCATTTGGCGCAACTCGCGGCGGATGACTTCGTCACGGGTTTTGTTGTTGCCGGTAATGTTGATTTCGTTCACATAGATTTTGCGGCCCGGTTGAACGGTCAACACAAAATCAACGGTATGCGTTTCGGCATTTGGAATCGGTTGGACATTGATTTCGCTGAATGCGTAACCTGCCTGACCCATGCGGTTTTGGATGGCTTCGAGCGAATTGGACATTTGCGCGCGCTCATACCATTTGCCCGGCTTCATGGTCAGCAGTTTTTCCAAATCTTCTTTAGGCACTTCCAGCGTATCGCCTTCGATGCGTACATTGCCCCAGCGGAAGCGGTCGCCTTCGCTGACGGTTACTTTAATGGTCTGCTTGGTTTTGTCTTCGTTGGTTTGGATGTCGGTATCCAAAATACGGAAGTTGAAGTAGCCGTTGTTTTGGTAGTAATTGGTGATTTTTTCCATGTCCTGAGCAAATTTTTGCTCATTGAACTGGTTGCTCTTGGTGATCCAAGTCCACATGCCGCCTTCGCTCAGGGACATTTGTTTCATCAGACGGCGGTCGGAATAAACTTCGTTGCCCTCAAATGAAATATCGGTAATCTTGGTAGATTTGCCCTCTTCGATGGCAATATCGATAGACACGCGGTTGCGGGCGAGTTTGGTTACGGTCGGAGTGATTTGGACAGACTGTTTGCCACGGCTCAAATACTCTTCTTTCAAACCGGCAACGGCTTGGTTCAGCGTTGCTTGATTGAAGTATTGGGATTGCGCTAAACCAAATGCTTCAAGGTTTTTCTTGATGGCATCGTTTTGCAGCATTTTCGCGCCGGTAATATTGAGTGAGCTGATGGTCGGACGCTCAATCACGGTCAACAGTACTTGATTGTCCATGGTCTCGACGCGTACGTCGTCAAAGAAACCGGTTGCGTAGAGTTTTTTGATGATTTCTTCACTGCGCGCATCATTGAAATTATCACCGACTTTAACGGGCAGGTAGTTGAAGACGGTACTCGGCTCGGTGCGTTGCAGGCCTTCGACGCGGATGTCCTGAATGGTAAAGTCAGCCAATGCCATTGGCGACAGGCTCAATACCATTAAAGCGGAAGCAATCTGGTTCAGTTTCATAAATTATCCAAACAAACGGTTGATGTCATTAAAGAAAGCCACAGCCATCATCAAAAGCATGGCTGCCAGTCCGAAGCGCAGGCCGACTGCCTGTATGCGCTCGCTCAAAGGCTTTCCGCGTATCCATTCGGCGGTATAGAAAACCAGATGTCCGCCGTCTAAAACGGGTATGGGCAAAAGGTTCAACACGCCTAAGCTGATGCTGACCAAGGCCAGAAATTCGAGGTAGCTCTGCAATCCGAGTTTGGCGGATTGTCCGGCGACATCGGCAATGGTCAGGGGGCCGGAAATATGGTTTAAAGAGGCATTGCCTGTAACCAGTTTTCCGAAAAATTTGAGGGTCGTCCACGAATAGTTGACGGTTTTGTTCCAACCCAATTCAAAGGCTTGGGCAACGGAAGGCGTATAACGGTAGCGGATGGTTTTATCCCACTCTTTATCCGCCTGGGCGGCAAGCCCTGCTCTACCCACCAGTACGCCTGCCGACTGCTCGACGCTGTCCGGCCGGATAGCGGTCGCCAGTATTTTACCGTCGCGCTCGTAAGTCAGCTCGATTCGTTTGCCGGGGCTGGCGCGGAAGAGTTCCGTCCATGCCTGCCAGCTTTCGATGGGTTTCCCATCGGCGGTCAGCAGTTTGTCGTTTTCCTTCAAACCTGCTTTTTCGGCCGGACTATTGGCCAAGACTTTGCCGATGCGGTTAGTAATTCTAAAAGGCAAAAGGCCGATGTTGCCTTGGTTTTTCGCAACTTTACCTGCTTCAGGCGTGCCGGCAGCATCAATTATGCGGATAGCTTGGGTATTTGAGGCCGTCTGAACGGCGACTTTTACAGGGCCGGCTTCAAGGTTTAACACCATCTCGGTTTGCGCATCGCTCCAGTCTTTAACGGTAATTCCGTTGACCGATACAATTTTATCGCCTGCCTGAAAACCTGCTTTGGCGGCAATACTGGCAGGCTCGACCATGCCGACATAGGGGCGCAACTCGGTTACGCCGAAGGAAAAGCTCAAACCGTAAAGCAAAACGGCCAAAATCAAATTGGTCAAAGGGCCGGCAGCAACAATGGCGATACGCTTGGCCGGATGCTGCTTGTCAAAGGCGTACGGCAAATCTGCTTCCGCCACCTCGCCTTCGCGCGTATCGACCATTTTAACGTAACCGCCCAGCGGAATCGGGGCAAGACACCACTCGGTATCGCCGCGTTTTCGGGTGAAAAAGGGCTTACCGAAGCCGACGGAAAAGCGCACGACTTTAATGCCACACCAGCGGGCAACAATATAGTGTCCGAACTCATGCAGGCTGACCAAAATCAGAATGGCGACGATAAAGGCTAAAAAGGTTTGCAAAAAAATCCCCTGAATGGAATGTGATAATCAACAGATAAGGCCGTCTGAAAACCGATTATAAAGGCAGTTGTTCCATTTTGTCTGCCTAAATGCCAAGCGGTTGGCGTTTCAGACGGCCTGTCATTTAAACGGACACATCAGACAGACACAATCCGATTTTTTCAGCCGGCAGAGGAAACACGCAAAATCCGCGTCTGTGTCTCCGACCGTTGTACCAAGCGTCAAGGCGGCCGTTTGAGATTCTGTTCCGTTACGGCATTGCAGGAAATAAAGTCGCAGTCCGTCCGATGGTTTGTTGCTCTTTCCAACCTGTCTTACAGGTCTACCGTTATTTAAACAGCCAATACCCAGCATACGATAACACGCCGCCGCCTATCATCAGCCATACGGCCAATATGCCCGCTAACAGCAGCGGTTTGACACCCGCCGCCCGCACTGCCTGCCAGCGCGTCGTCAATCCCAGTGAGAACATTGCCGTGGTAAGCAGCAGCGTATCCAGCGTCAGTACTGCCCGGTAAATGTGCGGCGGAGGGGGAAACCAACTGTTGACAACCACCATCACCAGAAATGCCGGCACAAACCACGGCACGGCAAAACGTCTGCCGTTTGCCCGTCCGTCCCTGCCGCCTGTACAGGCGGGAAGTGCCAGCAGCAACGGAGCCAGCAACATCACCCTGATCATTTTGGTGATGACCGCCACATCGGCTACGACAGGGTTAACCGCCGCTCCTGCCGCCGCCACTTGCGCCACTTCATGCACGGTGGAACCGGTATAAATACCCCAGGCAAACCATGCTGCGGCAGAAGCATCGTCAGGCAGCAGCGATGCGGCCAACAGCGGATACACAAACATGGCCAGCGTACCGAACACCACCACGGTCGCCACCGCCACGCCTACATCGCGTTCCTCCGCCTTCAGCACCGGCTGCGCCGCTAATACCGCCGCCGCCCCGCATACCGCACTGCCCGCACCGACCAATGCGGCGGTTTTGGCATCGAGCCGAAACCGTCTGCCCAGCTTCACGGCCAGCAGCATGGTTCCCGCCACCACTGCCGCATCCGCCAGCAAAGCAGGCCAGCCCACATAAGCCACTTGGCTTAAAGTAAGCCTGAAACCGTAAAGCATGATGCCCACCTGCAACAACCATGTTTTGCCGAACGCAATTCCCCGCGCCCATAAGTCAGGCATACGCAGCAACAATGTATTGCCCAGCAGCATTCCGGCAACAATCGCCAAGGTGAGCGGGCTGATGCCCCAGCCGCTTAAAACGGGGGAGTGCGCCCCTGCCATACACAATACCGATGCTGCCAACAGCGGCACCAACTGCCCTATTACGAACAAACGTTTCTTCATATTACGCCTCCCGCAAAATCTGCCGCACCGTTGGTGATACCTGTTTTGCCTATTGTATTTATCTTAATGCAGCCATAAATTCCCGAGCCTGCCTTCGGGTCTCCGCATCTTGCGCCAGCAGGCCTTCGATATCGTGACGGCCGTCTGAAAAATTTTGAGCAAGGCAGTGAGCAACGACTTTGGCAATATCGGTAAACTTGATTCGTTTATCTAAAAAAGCGGCCACGGCAACTTCGTTTGCAGCGTTCAACACGCAAGGCGCGGCGCCGCCTGCATTCATGGCCTGATAGGCAAGTTTCAGACATGGAAAACGGTCAAAGTCAGGCTTTTGGAAAGTCAATGCGGACAATGCGCCGAAATCCAGCTCGCCCACGCCGGAATCGATACGTTCCGGCAGGCCCAAGCAATAAGCAATCGGCGTACGCATATCGGGATTACCCAACTGCGCCAATACCGAACCATCGCGATAACGCACCATACTGTGTATCACAGATTGCGGATGAATGACGACTTCCAGTTTTTCCGGCGGACAGTTAAACAGCCAATGCGCCTCAATCAATTCCAAGCCCTTATTCATCATTGACGCGGAATCGACGGAAATTTTGCGACCCATGCTCCAATTCGGATGCTTGACCGCCTGCTCGGGCGTAATGCTGTCAAATGTACTTAAATCGGTGTTAAGGAAGGGGCCGCCCGATGCGGTCAGGATAATCGAATTGATACCGTGCTCATTCAGACGGCCTGTGTAATCCCTTGGCAATACTTGGAAAATGGCGTTGTGTTCGCTGTCAATCGGCAAGACAGTGGCGCTGTTTTGACGGGCAGTTTCCATAAACAATGCGCCGGAAACCACCAGCGTTTCTTTGTTTGCCAGATAAATGGTTTTGCCTTTTTGAGCAGCGGCCAAAGCCGACGGCAAACCAGCCGCGCCGACAATGGCACACATCACGCCGCTGACTTCATCGGCTGAAGCCACATCAATCAGGGCTTGAGAACCATATAAAACCTGCGTACTGATGCCTTCTTGTTTGAGTTTCTTGTCCAGTTTGGCGGCATGGCCGGCATCGCCGACAACGGCATATTCCGGGCGGAACTGTTTGCATTGCGCCGCCAGCTTGTCCACCTGCCTATGCCCTGCCAGCGCGAACACGCGGAATTTCTCAGGATGACGGGAGACAACGTCTAAAGTGCTTTCGCCTATGCTGCCGGTACTGCCTAATATGGTCAGAACTTGTTGTATCATGGTGTGTTCTTTATGTGCTGTGCAAACGGTATTCATTGTGTTTGAAATAAATTTCTTTGCCGTTTTCAATTTTCAGACGGCCTTTTGCCTCCCAGCTGAAAAGGCTGTCTGAAAGAATTACTCAATGCCGTATTCGATGGTAACAACCAGTCGGACTTGCTTGCCGACGGTGCTTTTATCGTAAGAACCGCCGTACTCGTCGTCCTCGCTGCTGCCGGTGTCGGCATAGATGTTGAACGAGCCTTGCGAAGCAGAACGCATGGCGCCCACTTTGCCGCCGCCGGTTTTGGCAAACTCAGCCGCGCGTTTCTGCGCATCCTCAGTCGCCTGCGTAATCAAATCGCGTTTGATGGTTTCCAAATTGCCTAGCAAATATTGCGGATTGTCGAAGCGGATAAATTCGTTTTGCGCACGGAAATTCAAAATGGCGCGCTGGGCGGCTTGAATTTTGTCCAGTTTTTTGGTGTTGACCACAATATTGAGGTCGCCATCGTAGCCGTTGGGCGTGCGGGTTACGTTGCCCAGTTCGTCGCGGGTTTCATTGAAAACGCGCGACACTTCGGGCAGGCCCACTTTCATTTCAGCCGCCGCAAAGCCTTGCTCGCCCAAAAATTTAGACAGCTTCTTGCGTCTTGCCGTCAGCAAATCCAAAACTTCCTGGTAGCTCTCGCCGTGTGCGTTCACGCCCGTATTCCACGTCGCGCTGTCGGATTGGAAGTTTTTCTCTGCCAAACCTTTTACGGTAATTGTCCCCGGCTGGCGCAGATTCTTAAACTGCACGCCCAAAATAAACGCCGCAGCCATCAATCCCAGTGCCAACAATACGCCCAAGATCGATAAAGATGAAATCTGTTTTTGTTCGGACATAATCAGCTCCCCCAACCATGTAAGACAGGCGGTTTAAAACAAATACACAAAGGCGGCATAAATGCTGATAACGGCAATCAGACTGTCCACACGGTCGAACACGCCGCCGTGTCCCGGCAGCAGATTGCTGCTGTCTTTGATACCTGCCGCACGTTTGAGCCAGCTTTCCAGCAAATCGCCGCACACGCTGACAACGGTCAAAATCAAGCCGATAAAAATAGTTTTTAACCAGCCGGCTTCAAAAGCCAGCCAACCGGCTTTCCATACGATGGTCATGTACACGGCAACGCATAATGCGCCGCCAATCGCACCTTCCCAGCTTTTACCCGGGCTGATGGTCGGCGCAATTTTGCGCTTACCAAACGATTTGCCGCAGAAATACGCGCCAATATCGGCCACCCACACCAAACCCATAATCGCCAATAAAGACAGCGCGTCTTCAGGCTGAGGGCGCAGGTAAACCAGTGCGAACCAAAACGGCATCACCAACAACCAACCGACCGTGTAAGCCTGCCAGCCGCCGTTTAACTTCCATTTCGCTTTCAGCCACCAAGGCATGACAATCAGCCAAAACGCCAATACGACATACCAAACCAAATCAGGCAACTGCCAACCGCCGGCATAGGCAATCACGCCGAACACCAGCGTTGAAGCCAAATAATGATTGATTTTCAGCTTATCCAAGCCGCTCATGCGGGCATATTCCCACAAAGTCAGCATGGCAATCAGGCCACAAAACGCTGCCCACAGCCACATAGGTGCATAAAACAGCATACCCAGCATCAGTGGCAAAAGCCACAGCGCCGTCAAAATCCGTTGTTTCAACATAGTTCTCAACCCCGTTGCTGCTCAACCGGCAGCTGTTCGGAAGTCCGCCCGAAGCGGCGTTCCCGTTTTTGGAACGAAGCAATCGCCTCGTTTAGCGATTTCTCATTAAAATCAGGCCACAGCGTATCCGTAAAATACAATTCCGCGTACGCCATCTGCCACAGCAGGAAATTACTGATGCGCGTCTCCCCGCCGGTTCGGATAAACAAATCCGGCTCAGGTGCATCGCCCAACATCAAATAGCGCGACAACGCCTCTTCCGTAATCTCAGTGACACCTTCGGCAATCAACTGATTTGCCGCCTGCAAAATATCCCAGCGGCCGCCATAATCGGCGGCAATGCTCAAAGTCAAACCGGTATTGTTTGCCGTCAACGCCTCTGCCGCCTCAATCCCCTTCAGGATTTCAGCATTAAACCGCTCACGGCTGCCGATGACTTTCAAGCACATATTGTTATCGTGCAAACGGCGCACCTGCTTTTGCAAAGCCTGCAAAAACAGCCCCATCAGAAAAGAAACCTCTTCCTCGGGGCGTCGCCAGTTTTCAGTCGAAAAAGCAAACACGGTCAAATACCGCACACCCAGCTCAGCACAATGCTTCACCATGTTCTCCAGCGCATCCAAGCCGCGCTTATGCCCCATCACGCGGGGAAGAAAACGCTTCTTTGCCCAACGTCCGTTGCCGTCCATAATCACGGCAATATGTCGGGGGATGGCAGAGTGTTCCAAAATCGTCTGCGTACTGCTTTTCATGTCTGCCTTTCAGGGAGCAAACCGTCCAAAGGCCGTCTGAACGGTTTGCACACAGGATTAAATCGCCATCAAATCTTCTTCTTTGGCCGCCAAGAGCTTGTCTGCCTCAGCAATGTATTTGTCGGTCAATTTCTGAACCGCTTCCTCACCACGGCGGGCTTCATCTTCAGAAATCTCTTTGTCTTTCAACAATTTTTTGATGTGGTCGTTTGCATCACGGCGCACATTGCGGATAGACACACGGCCCTCTTCCGCCTCGCCGCGTACCACTTTAATCAAATCTTTACGGCGTTCCTCAGTCAACATAGGCATAGGGACACGGATCAAATCGCCGACAGAAGCAGGGTTCAGGCCCAAGTTGGAATCACGGATCGCTTTCTCAACTTTTGAAGCCATATTGCTCTCGAAAGGTTTCACACCAATCGTACGCGCATCCAAAAGCGTCACATTCGCTACTTGGCTCACAGGCACCATGCTGCCCCAATATTCCACTTCCACTTGATCAAGCAGGCCGGTATGCGCGCGACCGGTACGCACTTTCGCCAAATTGTCTTTCAATACTTCCAGAGAACGCTGCATTTTGCCTTCAGCTGTCTTTTGAATATCATTAATCATCTTATACTTTCAATTTCATAGGAATAAAACAGGATTAACCGAGAATAGTACCGTTAAACCGCCCCCACGACAAGGCTTTACGCCCCAACAGCCTTGTTTTCTAACCGATATTTAACATCAAACAAAATAAAGGCCGTCTGAAAATCTTTCAGACGGCCTTTATTGTTTCAAGCAACTACATCAACAGGGCCTTTTGGCTTGATTTATTTGCCGGCTGACCCCAAGCTGAAATCTCCCTATCATTTTCAATCGGCATCTAATTTTCATAACTCAAAAGCTAACAGTTGTACTCTTGGTAATTAAAGTTAACTCGCCCTCAATATCTACAATCACTATCTGAAATCTTCTCTCTGAAGTAATGAAGTTCGCAAGATAAATCCAAATATAGCAACCTACCTTCCTATGCAAATTTTCACATTAGTTTGCAAAATTTGTATAAAAATTGTATTACGTTATAATTGGTTTTATTCGAATACGTTATTTAATTCACCTGAAAACGAACAGATAAATGCAAATTAACTGGAGAATATCTATGAACAAATTACTCATTCTATGCTCAGCATTAGCACTTTCTGCCTGTGTTGTACCACATCCTTATACTTCAACCGAATATCAAAAATATAAACAAAGTGATTTGAAAGTACCAAATCAACCTTATCCTATACGTTTAGAAGGAGAGTTCGAGCGTAATGGTAAGTCTTTCCCCAAAGCAAATCCGGCTCTAACAAAAGCTGCCAAAATTGCACTAAACGGAACAAAGATTGTAACAGTAGATCCGCAAGCCCAAAACAGCCTAAAAATCCATGCCAACAATATCGCCAATATTGGTGGTGCAGTAGGTAACGGTATAAAAACAGGTCTGACTTTTGGATTAGCAGGCAGTACAGTTCAGGATTACTATCAATTCTACTGTAGCTACTCAGATGGCAAAAAAGAATTAAACCGTTCCGAATTTAATCACGCTATTGTGACTACTTTTGGTTTAACCTCCACACCAAAAGAGCTGACTCCCCATAGCAATCTGGATCAGGCATTTATCTCTGTAACCAAAGATATTGTCGTTAATTGCTTAGGCGACCTGCAAAACAAAGGTTTCTTGTTACCAGAAGCAGTCAATACCAATGCGAGCAGCAACTGAAATTTCTGAAGATGTTGCCAAAGCTGCCATGATGAAGCTGAATATGGCAACTCCAGGTCAATGTTCCAAAGCTCATCCCTAAAGCGATCCGTACTTGACATAAAAAGGCCGTCTGAAAATCTTTCAGACGGCCTTTTCCTTATTCACATCCTACTCTCTATTCCGCTCATTCCAAAAGTAACGCCATACGAAGCATGGGAAAGCAAAAATCAGGTAGAGGCAGACAACGGTCGCGTAAAACTCCCAGTCTTGGGCATGCACGGCTCCTGCGCGCGATTCGAGGATATAGGCGAGGATCGCGGTAAGAAGGAAACCTGCCAGCAATTCGATTAAGTGATGGCCGATGTGTTTGCGTTTCAGGGTGATGATGCCGAAGAATTTGGTGGTAATAAATGGCGCGTTGGCAAAGATAAGTGCCAACAGCAAAAGAATGTACATGGATGCGGTCATGATAGTCTTTCTGTTTTCAGACGGCCTGTGTGTGATTTTAACATGTTAAATGGGCATTCTTGCCCATCATTATCCGTGGAATATTCAATATCTTGATGATACCCGCTTGATGATTGTTCAAAGGCTTGAGGCCGTCTGAACTTTGGGTATATTTCATCCGAATGCGAATCCTAACAAAAACGGCGACTTTGGAATAGCCGCCGTTGTTTTTGTTTGAAGCTTACAGGGTATTTTCCAATGCTTTGGCACACCAGTCGATAACGGTTTGCGGCATGATACCCCAGAGGAGCAGCAGGAAGGCATTGACCGTCAGGACAAATTTGGCGGCATAGTTGCTGCCGACCGGCTGGTCATGATCAGGCGCATCGAAGTAGATGACTTTGACCACGCGAAGGTAGTAGAACGCGCCAATCAGGGACATGATGACGGCAAATACAGACAACCAAACATAGCCTTGTTTCAAGAGCGCCATAATCACGCCGAACTTGGCGTAGAAGCCCATCAGCGGCGGGATGCCTGCCATGGAGAACATAGACAGCAACATCAGGAAGGCAAACCATGCATGGCGGTGGTTGAGGCCTGCGAGGTCTTTGATTTCTTCACACTCAATGTCTTTGGTAGACAATACCATCAAAACACCGAAGCTGACTGCCGCCATCACAGCATAAGTAATGGCGTAATACAAACCTGCGGTAAAGCCAACTGCGCCCGCCATAAACGCCAACAGAATAAAGCCCATGTGCGATACGGTGGAGTAGGCAAGCATACGTTTGATATTGGTTTGCATGATGGCGGCAAGGTTACCGACCACCAAAGAAGCAACGGCAAGAATGGCCAGCATCGGCGCCCAGTCTGAATGTATTGTTTCCATACCTGTAATCAGGATACGGAATGCGAAGACAACGGCGGCAATTTTCGGAGCCGTACCCACAAAGGCGGTAACAGAGGTTGGCGCGCCATCGTACACATCGGGTACCCACATATGGAATGGAACCGCACCCAATTTAAATGCAATGGCAACCACAATAAATACCACGCCTAATTTCAGTAGCCATTCATTGGCCTGCTTATTAGCCGCAGAGGCCAAGACTGAAGCAAAATCAAGGGAACCGGTGGCGCCGTAAACCATGGAAATACCATAAAGCAACAAGCCGGAGGCCAACGCGCCCAATACAAAGTATTTCAGCGCAGCCTCAGCAGAGCGGCCGGAATCGCGGCGCAGGGCAATCATGGCGTACAACGATAAAGACAACAGCTCCAAACCGATATACGCAGTCAAGAAATGTGCCGAGCTGACCATGACGCTCATACCCAACAGGGCAAACAGCGACAAGGTATAAAACTCGCCTTTAAAAATTTGGCGGTCTTGGTTGTACGGTTTACTGTAAATAAACAGACTGAATGTTAGCGCATACAACACTAGCTTCGCCAAACGGGACATGCCGTCTGCAATATACATTCCATTAAACGTAAGCAGACTGCCCTGCTCCCATACTGCCAATTGGGTGACGGCCACGACAATGACCGTTCCCAAGCTCATCAGATGGGTCAAATAGCGGTTTTTATCGCAAATCCACAAGTCTGCCAGCAATACGACACCCAATAGCGCAAGCAGCACGATTTCGGGCATGGCGGGCATTAAATTCAAATCAGACCAGTTCATTTACACACCTCAAATCTTGCTTTGTGCCACATGGGCAATCAAATCGTTTGCCGCTTGATGCACCACTTCGATAAACGCTTGCGGATACAGACCCATGCCCAAAACAGCAACCGCCAAAATCGCCAAAATCGCAAATTCGCGGCAATTGATGTCTTTCATTTCGGCAACGTGCGGATTGTGGATCGCACCAAAAATAACGCGTTTGTACATCCACAGGGTATAAGACGCACCGTAAATCAGGGTCATAGCAGCCAACGCGCCTACCCAGAAATTCACTTTAACCGCGCCCATAATCACCATAAACTCGCCCACGAAGCCGGAAGTCGCAGGCAAACCGGCATTGGCCATACCGAACAACATCATAAACGCCGCAAACTTGGGCATTACATTTACCACGCCGCCATAATCGGCAATATTGCGGGTATGCAGGCGGTCGTACATCACGCCGATACACATAAACATCGCGGCAGACACGAAACCGTGGGAAATCATTTGAATGATTGCGCCTTTCAATGCCCAGTCATTCAATTGGCCGTTCACAAACAGGAACATACCCAAAGTGACAAAACCCATATGGCTGATGGAAGAGTACGCCACCAGTTTTTTCATATCGGTTTGCACCAAAGCCACCATACCGATGTAAATCACGGCAATCAGGCTCAATACGATGATCACGGGGGCAAAATAGCGTGCCGCATCCGGCATAATCGGCAGGATAAAGCGCAAGAAACCATACGCACCCAGTTTCAGCGTAATTGCCGCCAACACCATCGAACCGCCGGTCGGCGCTTCAACGTGTGCATCCGGCAACCAAGTGTGCACGGGGAACATTGGCACTTTTACAGCGAATGACAGGAAGAACGCCACAAACAAAAGCTGTTGTACGCCCAACGGAATCTGTTTGATGTTTTGGAAATCAACAATAGAGAAGCTGCCTGTTTGATAGTACAGGTAAACCATGGCAACCAACATCAAGAGCGAACCCATCAGCGTATAGAGGAACAGCTTGACCGACGCATAGACGCGGCGCGGGCCGCCCCATACACCGATAATCAGGTACAGCGGAATCAGCATACCCTCAAAGAACACATAAAACAGAATCGCATCCTGCGCGGCAAACGCACCGTTAATCAAACCCGACATCATCAGGAATGCCGCCATATACTGCGCCGGACGTTTCTGAATGACTTCCCAACCGGCCAATACCACCAACAGCGTAATAAACGCATTCAAGATGATAAAGAGCACTGAAATACCGTCCACACCCAATGCGTAGTTGATTTTCAGAAGCGGAATCCACTCGTGGAACTCGGTAAATTGATAGCCGCCGCTCAAACGGTCGAAACCAGTAAACAGGGGCAGCGTTACCAAGAAACCGGCAAGCGCACCCATGAAGGCAAGCACACGCGCCAGCGGCGCACGGCTGTCTTTACCGGTCGCCAAAACCAGCACACCTGCGGCGATGGGTATCCATATTGCCAAGCTGAGTAGGTAGTTGGAAAACATAGTGGTTAACCTGTGGTTAAAATAAAAATGTGTTTATGTGGATATTTCTTCGTTTCAGACGGCCTTGAGGTTTAAGGCCGTCTGAAACCTTATTCTTATCGGAACAATCCCCAGAAAGTCATGCCGAGCAGTACCAATACGCCGAATACCATAGCAGCGGCGTAGGTGTAGATAAATCCGGTTTGGGCTTTACGCACTTGCGCGGCAATCGCGCCGACCAGTTTGGCGGAGCCGTTGACAATACCGTTGTCAATAATGGCGGTATCGCCGACTTTCCAGAAGAAAGTACCCAATGCGCGCGTGCCTTTGGCAAAAACGTTGAAATACAGGGCGTCAAGGTAGTATTTGTTTTCAAACAAAACGTAAATCGGACGGAACGCCTGTGCAATTTTCGCAGGCAGGTGCGGCAGTTTGACGTACAGGAGCCATGCGCTCAATACACCTGCGATAGCAAGGTAAAGTACAGGCGAATACAGGCTATGCGACACCATTGCCAATGCGCCGTGGAACTCTTCCTTCATGATGTGCATGGTCGGATGCACGTCGGCATTAACAAAAATCACGTCTTTGAAGAAATCGCCGTAAAGCATAGGCTCGATGGCAACGTAGCCGATGATGACGGACGGAATCGCAAGCAAAATCAAAGGCAGGGTAACAACCAGCGGGCTTTCGTGCGGATTGTCGTTTTTGCCCAAGCCGTGATGCTCTTCACCATGATGATCGTCATGATGTTCAGGCAGGCTGCGCCATTTCTCTTCGCCGTGGAACACCATAAAGTATTGGCGGAACGCGTAGAACGCGGTAACGAACACACTGGCAAGGACGGCAAAATAAGCAAAGCCGCTGCCCGGTAAGGTGCTATATTTCGCTGCTTCGATAATCGAATCTTTGGAATAGAAGCCGGAGAAGAACGGCGTACCAATCAGCGACAAGTTACCGATCAGCATGGTCAGCCAAGTAATCGGCATGTATTTTTTCAGGTTGCCCATGTGGCGCATGTCTTGGTCGTGGTGCATACCGATAATCGCGCTACCTGCGGCCAAGAATAACAAGGCTTTAAAGAAGGCGTGGGTCATGACGTGGAACATCGCCACGGAATAGGCAGACGCGCCCAGAGCCACGGTCATGTAGCCCAGTTGCGACAGTGTGGAATACGCAACCACGCGTTTGATGTCGTTTTGAATCACACCCAAGAAGCCCATAAACAGGGCGGTAATCGCACCGATCACCATAATGACTGACAGCGCAGTGCTGCTCATCTCATAAATCGGCGACATACGCGATACCATGAACAGACCGGCGGTAACCATGGTTGCAGCGTGAATCAATGCAGAAATCGGGGTCGGGCCTTCCATCGAATCAGGCAGCCAGACGTGCAGCGGGAATTGTGCCGATTTACCCATCGCACCGACAAACAGAAGCAAACAGGTTACGGTAATCAAAGACCATTCCACACCGGGGAACAATTGGATAGTGGCCGTCTGAACATTAGGCAGATAAGCGAATACATCTTGATAACGCAAGCTGCCGCCGAAATAGGCAAGCACCAAACCGATACCGAGCAAAAAGCCGAAGTCGCCGACACGGTTGATCAAAAAGGCTTTCAGGTTGGCAAAAGTCGCGCTCGGACGTTTGAAATAGAAACCGATCAAGAGATACGACACCAAGCCCACAGCTTCCCAGCCGAAGAAGAGCTGGATGAAGTTGTTGCTCATAATCAGCATTAACATGCTGAAAGTAAACAAAGAAATGTAGCTGAAGAAGCGTTGGTAGCCGACTTTTTCATCGTGCATATAGCCGATGGTATAAATATGTACCATCAGCGATACGCCGGTAACCACGACCATCATCATCGCCGTCATCGTATCGACCAAGAAGCCGACGGAAAAATCCAAGCCGCCCATTGTCAGCCAGGTATAGACGTTTTCGTCAAACTTGGCGCGGCTGCCGTCAATAAAGCCCCACAGCACATAAGCCGACAGCACGGCAGATACAGCGACACCGAGTATCGTCACGGTATGCGCGCCGGCACGACCGATTTTGTTGCCGAACAAACCCGCAATCAGCGAGCCTGCCAACGGAACAAGGGCAATTATCAAATATAAAGTCATATCGTTCATGATTACCCTTTCAACTCATCCAAATCGGCAACGTTGATTGTTTGTCGGTTGCGGTACACCAGCACCATAATCGCCAAACCGATGGCAGATTCGGCGGCGGCAACGGTCAGTACGAAGAATACGAAAATTTGTCCGGCAGTATCGCCCAAATATTGCGAGAAGGCGATAAAGTTGAAGTTCACCGCCAAAAGCATCAGCTCGATAGACATCAGCAATACCAGCACGTTTTTGCGGTTCATAAAGATGCCCATCGCGCTGATACCGAACAGGAGCGCGCCCAATACCAGATAATGCGTCAAGGTAATCATGCTTTGCCCTCCTCTTTCGGTTTGAGGTCGTCTGAAACTTCGTTTTCTTCGAGAGATTCGACTTGCGGTTTGACCGCTTCCATTTTCACCAGACGCATACGGCCTTGGTCGGCGCGTACTTTAACTTGGTCGGCTGGATCCATACGTTTCGGATTGGTGGTTTTACGGTGAACCAGCGCAATCGCGGCCACCATGCCCAACAGCAGCAATACCGCCGCCAATTCAAACGGCAACAGGTAGTCGGTATAAATACGGCTGCCCAAATCGCGGATATTGTTGTAATCGGCGGGAATGTCTTTCATCAAACCAAATGCGGCCAGGTCGGTTTTCGGGTTGACCAGAATCAGGATCAGGGCAACCGCCAACAATGTGCCGACCACTCCGGCAACAGGCGCATGACGCCAGAAACCGGCGCGCATTTCTTCAATGTCGATGTTCAACATCATCACGACGAACAGGAACAACACCATCACGGCGCCGACGTAAACCACCACCAGCGTCACGCCCAAGAATTCGGCCTGCATCAGCATCCAAATCATCGCGCTCACGCAGAAGGTCAGCACCAGATGCAAAGCGGCATGTACAGGGTTTTTAGCGGTAACGGTACGAACCGCACCGTACAAAACGATGGCGGCAAGAATATAGAACAGAATCGCGGAAAAAGTCATTCGTCTGCTCCTTAACGATACGGCGCGTCAGCGGCTTTGCGTTTGGCGATTTCAGCTTCGTATTTGTCGCCAATGGCCAAAAGAATCGGCTTGGTCATGTGCAAGTCGCCTTTTTTCTCGCCGTGGTATTCAAAAATATGGGTTTCCACAATCGCATCGGTTGGGCAGGCTTCTTCGCAGAAACCGCAGAAGATGCACTTGGTCAGGTCGATGTCGTAACGCTTGGTGCGGCGGGTGCCGTCTTCGCGTTCTTCCGATTCGATGTTAATCGCCATTGCCGGACAAACTGCCTCGCACAATTTACACGCAATACAGCGCTCTTCGCCGTTCGGATAACGGCGTTGCGCGTGCAAACCGCGGAAACGCACGGATTGCGGCGTTTTCTCTTCGGGGAAATAAATTGTGTCTTTGCGGGCAAAAAAGTTTTTGAGCGTTACGCCCAAGCCTTTTACCAATTCGCCAAGCAGAAAGGTTTTTACTAAGTTAGCCATATTATGTTCCCTCAAAACAGGGATTTCGTTAGGTATTCAAAATCGCTTTGTTCAGACGGCCTCAAGATGCCGTCTGAAACTTATTTCCACAAATTCAGCGGTGAAATCATCCACACGCCCAAAATCACGATGTAGGCGAAGCCGATCGGAATCAGCACTTTCCAGCCCAAACGCATGATTTGGTCGTAGCGGTAGCGTGGGAAAGTTGCACGGATCCACAGGTACCAGTACAGAACCGCCGCCATTTTCACGAACATCCAGAAGGCGGAAGGCGTACCAATAAAGCCCCAGCTTTGCGGGAACGGAGACAACCAGCCACCGAGGAACATTAGCGAGGTCAGCGCGGCAATCAGAATCATGAAAATGTATTCGGCAAGGAAGAACAGCGCGAATGCGAAGCCGGAGTATTCAACGTGGTGACCGGCAACGATTTCAGATTCACCCTCTGCTACGTCAAACGGCGCGCGGTTGGTTTCGGCAACGGCGGAAATCAGATAGACGATAAAGATAGGGAAGAGCGGCAGCCAGTTCCAAGAGAATACCGAACCGCCGGCAATACCTTTGGCTTGTGCGGCAACGATGTCGGAGAAGTTCATGCTGCCCGATACCATCACGACGCACACCAGCGCGGCACTCATGGCAATCTCGTAGGAAATGCTTTGTGCGGAAGCACGCATTGCACCCAAGAACGAATATTTGGAGTTGGAAGCCCAGCCCGCGATGATCACGCCGTAAACCGACAGCGAGGTAATCATCAGGATGTACAAAAGGCCGATATTGATGTTGGTCAGCACCCATTCTTCGTTGAACGGAATCACTGCCCACGCCGCGAAAGACGGAGCAAGCGACATAATCGGGCCGATGTAGAACAGGGCTTTGTTTGACAGCTTCGGACGGGTTACCTCTTTAAACAAGAGTTTGAACACGTCGGCAAACGGCTGAATCAGACCCCACGGGCCGGTCACGTTCGGGCCGACACGAAGCTGCATAAAGCCGATGACTTTACGTTCGAAATACGTCAGGTAGGCAACGGTCAGAATCAGCGGAATCAGGATAATCACGATTTTGACGATGACGGATACCACCAAGCCTACGGTGATACCCAAATCGCCCAGACCGAGCGTTGCGGCAAAGAGGTTTTGGAACCATTCTTGCATGATCAAGCTCCCGCCAGTTCAATAGTGTCCATCAACGCACCCAGCGCGGCATTTTCGGTATGCAGCGGCAGATGCACCACGTTTTCAGGCAAACCGGCATCGGCTTTGACGGCAACCGATACGCTTGCACCGTTTTGTTTGGCGACAGCGGTTTGTCCGTCTTGCAGGCCCAAGCGTGCCAAAGTATTTGGATTTACACGCGCGGCAGGCACGGCGGCATGGCTGGTCGCTTGCAGCGGCGCGGAACGGCGTACGATAGAATCAGTGTGATAAATACCGACGCCGCCGACACGGACGAGGCGGTCTGAGGCCGTCTGAACGCCCTCCCCTGTCCATGTGCTGCGGTTGTCGAGTTTGGACGGCAGGCTTTCCGCGTCCAACGCGTCTTTCAGAATCGCGGCGGTATCGTGGTATTCAAAGCCTTTCAGGTCAAACAGGTTACCCAATACGCGCAACACTTTCCATAGCGGACGCGAATCGCCGAAGCCTTGTACCACGCCATGGAAAGATTGCAGACGGCCTTCCATATTGATGAAGCTGCCTGATGTTTCGGTAAACGGCGCAATCGGCAACAATACGTCGCACACGTCCAGCAGCGTTTCGCTGACAAACGGCGTAAACGCCATCACGCTTTTCGCCTGTTTCAACGCGGCTACGGCTTTTGCACCGTCAACCGTATCGATTTCAGGCTCGACGTTGAGCAGCAAGACTGCCTGTTTCGGCGCGTTTGCCATTTCGGCAACGCTCTCGCCGGAGTTTACATTCAAGACATCCGCACCAACGCTGTTCGCAGCCTGCGGCAAAATACCCAGCACTGCGCCGGTCGCGTCTGCCAGCTCTTGCGCGGCGGCATAAATGGCGGCGTAATCAGGATGGTTTTGCACTTCCGCGCCCAAAATCACCGCTGCTTTTTCAGCGTTTTTCAGGCTGGCGGTAACTGCGTGTTCCGCATTGGCAGACAGGTTTTTCAGACGGCCTGCCCATTCGTCGGGATGTGCGGCTTCCTGAGAGAGAAGCGGCATAAACAATTCTTCTTTACTGCTGGCCAATACACTCAAGGCCATGCGGTCTTTGGCGGCGCGGCGCAGGCGGGCGGTCAGGAGCGGCTGTTCTTTACGCAAGTTCGCGCCGACTACCAATACGGCATCGTTGTCAGCCAAAGATTCAATGCTTTGTCCCAACCATTGCGCACCTTTAAGGCCGTCTGAAAGACGTTTGTCTTGTTGGCGCAAACGGGTGGCAAAGTTTTTAACACCCAAACCGTCGGCGAGTTTTTTGGCTAGATACAGCTCTTCAACCGTATTCATCGGATTGGCCCAAACGCCGACTTGGTTTTGGTTGCCGTCTTTGGCGATGCATTCAATTGCGCTGCGGACATATTCCAACGCGGTTTTCCAATCCACGTCCATCCACTCGCCGCCCTGTTTGATTTTCGGGTTTTTCAGACGGCTTTCGTGATACAGGCCTTCGTAGGCGAAACGGTCGCGGTCGGACAGCCAGCATTCGTTAATCGCTTCATTTTCCAACGGCAACACGCGGCGGACGGTATGGTCTTTGGTTTGTACAATCAGGTTGCTGCCCAAAGCGTCATGGGCGGAAACGGATTTGCGGCGGTTCAATTCCCAAGTACGCGCGTTGAAGCGGAACGGTTTGCTGGTCAATGCGCCGACAGGACACAAATCGATGACGTTGCCCGACAATTCGGTTTCCACTGCTTTACCGATAAAAGGCATGATCTCGGAATGTTCGCCGCGGTTGGCCATGGCGATTTCTTGCACGCCGGCGATTTCTTCAGTGAAACGAACGCAACGGGTACAGTGGATACAACGGCTCATTTCCTCGGCGGAAACCAAAGGGCCCATGTCTTTGCCGACGACGGAACGTTTTTCTTCGGTATAACGACTGGTGGTTTTGCCGTAGCCCATCGCCAAATCCTGCAACTGGCATTCGCCGCCTTGGTCGCAGGTCGGACAATCAAGCGGATGGTTGATGAGCAAGAACTCCATCACGCCTTCTTGCGCCTCTCGGGCTTTTGCCGAATGCGTACGCACAATCATGCCGTCTGTAACCGGCGTGGCACAGGCGGGCAGAGGTTTGGGGGCTTTTTCCACGTCCACCAAACACATACGGCAGTTGGCGGCGATGGAAAGTTTTTTGTGGTAACAGAAATGCGGGATATAAGTACCGAGCTTGTGCGCGGCTTCAATCACCGTCGCGCCCTGCTCCACAGATACCTGTTTGCCGTCGATTTCGATTTGTAACATGGTTCGTTCCTAGTTACGGGTATTTAATAAATAATTCTTTTAGAGGCCGTTTGAAAACTTAGCACCACTTATTCGGTTTCATCGGTCCGCCGTGTTCGATGTAATGTACAAACTCATCACGGAAATGCTTGGTAAAGCTGCGGACAGGGAAGACGGCGGCATCGGCAAGGGCGCAGATGGTGCGGCCTGCCATTTGGTTACCGATAGAATCCAGCAAATCCAAGTCTTCCATGCGGCCTTTGCCTTCTACGATGCGGTGGACGATGCGGTAGAGCCAGCCCGTACCTTCTCGGCAAGGCGTACATTGGCCGCAAGACTCGTCGTAGTAGAAGTAGCTCAGGCGCTCAAGAGCTTTCACCATGCACACGTCTTCGTCCATGACGATAATCGCGCCGGAACCCAGCATCGAGCCCGCTTTGGAAATCGAGTCATAGTCCATATTGGTCTGCATCATAATATCGGCAGGCAAAACTGGCGCGGACGAACCGCCGGGAATGACGGCTTTAAGTTTTTTACCGCCGCGCATACCGCCCGCCATTTTCAAGACTTCGGCAAACGGCGTACCCAATGGCACTTCATAGTTGCCCGGACGCTCAATGTGGCCTGAAATACAGAACAATTTGGTACCGCCTGCATTCGGAATACCTTTATCGGCAAATGCCTGTCCGCCGTCACGGATAATGAAGGGGACGGAGGAGAACGTTTCGGTATTGTTGATGGTGGTCGGTTTGCCGTACAGGCCGAACGAAGCAGGGAATGGTGGCTTAAAGCGCGGCTGGCCTTTTTTGCCTTCCAGCGATTCGAGCAATGCGGTTTCTTCGCCGCAAATATATGCGCCGTAACCGTGGTGGGCGAAGAGTTCAAATTCAAAATCCGAACCCAAAATATTTTTACCCAAAAAGCCTGCGGCACGCGCCTGCTCCAAAGCGGCTTCAAAACGTTGGTAGCCTTCGAAAATTTCGCCGTGGATGTAGTTGTAGCCGGCTTTCGCACCCATCGCGTAACCGGCAATAATCATGCCTTCAATCAGGGCATGAGGATTGAACATGATGATGTCGCGGTCTTTAAATGTACCGGGCTCGCCTTCGTCGGTGTTGCAAACTACATATTTTTCGCCCGGGAAAGAACGGGGCATAAAGCTCCATTTCAAACCGGTCGGAAAGCCCGCACCGCCACGACCGCGCAAGCCGGAGGTTTTGACTTCGTCAATCACATCGGTTTGCGAGATGTTTTCGGACAGGATTTTACGCAGGGCGGTATAACCGCCACGTTTGACGTATTCGTCCAATGTCCAGCAATCGGGATTGGCGGTATCCACTTGGTCAAAAATCACGCCTGATTGGTAAATAGCCATTTTTGGTGTGCCTGTTCGTTTTCGTATCGGTTGCAGCCGTTGTTTTCAGACGGCATTTTATTTCAGTTCGGCAAGTTTCTTGTCAATCGCTTCTTCGGTCATAAAGCTGCACATGCTGTGGTTGTTGACCAGCATAACCGGGGCGTCGCCGCATGCACCCATGCATTCGCCTTCGACAAGGGTAAATTTGCCGTCGGGCGTGGTTTCGCCGTAGCCGATACCGAGTTTTTGCTTGAGGTATTCGCCGGTAGCCATACCGCCGCGCAGGGCGCAGGGTAGGTTGGTACAAACGGTCAGTTTGTATTTGCCGACAGGCTCAAGGTCGTACATATTGTAGAAGGTAGCGACTTCGTAGGCTTGTGCAGGCGAGATGCCGATATAGTCTGCGACAAAGGCGATGGTCTCAGGAGCAAGCCAGCCTTTTTCGGTCTGGGCAATACGCAATGCGCCCATAATGGCGGAGCGGCGTTGGTCGGTAGGATATTTTGCCAACTCGATGTCGATTTGTTTTAAAGATTCTGCGGATAACATTATCGGTCAACCTCCCCGAATACGATGTCCTGCGTACCGATGATGGCAACGACGTCGGCCAGCATGTGGCCTTTTGCCATTTCGTCCATGCCTTGCAAGTGGGCGAAGCCGGGTGCGCGGATTTTCAGGCGGTAGGGTTTGTTTGCGCCGTCTGAAATGATGTAAACGCCGAACTCGCCTTTCGGATGTTCGACAGCGGTGTAGGTCTCGCCCTCGGGAACGTGCATACCCTCGGTAAAGAGTTTGAAATGGTGAATCAGGTCTTCCATACCTGTTTTCATTTCGGTACGTTTGGGCGGAGCGAATTTGTGGTTGGTGGTAATGACCGGACCCGGATTGACACGCAACCACTCGGAGCATTGTTTGATAATGCGTACGGATTGACGCATTTCTTCCATACGGCAGAGGTAACGGTCGTAGCAGTCGCCGTTGACGCCGACGGGGATGTCAAAATCCACTTTGTCGTACACTTCGTAAGGCTGTGTCTTACGCACGTCCCATTCCACGCCGGAACCGCGCAACATTACGCCGGTAAAGCCTTTTTGCATGGCGCGCTCAGGAGTGACAACGCCGATACCGACGGTACGCTGTTTCCAAATACGATTGTCGGTCAGGAGGGTTTCGAGTGTATCGATGTTTTTCGGGAAACGTTCGCAGAAGGCGTCGATAAAGTCGAGCATGGTGCCTTCGCGGGATTCGTTGAGCTGCTTCAATACTTTGGCGTTGCGGAATTTGCTGCTCTCGTATTTAGGCATGAAGTCGGGCAGGTCGCGGTAAACGCCGCCGGGACGGAAATAGGCTGCGTGCATACGCGCGCCGGATACGGCTTCGTACAAGTCCATCAGCTCTTCGCGGTCGCGGAAGGCGTAAAGGATGGCGGTCATCGCACCGATGTCGAAGGCGTGCGAACCGATGCCCATCAAGTGGTTGAGGATGCGCGTTACTTCGGCGAACATCACGCGGATGTATTGGGCGCGGATAGGTACATCAATACCGGCAAGTTTTTCTACTGCCAAACAATACGCCTGCTCGTTGACCATCATGGAAACGTAGTCCAAGCGGTCCATATAAGGCAGGGCTTGCAGATAGGTTTTGGTTTCCGCCAGTTTTTCGGTGCCTCGGTGCAGGAGGCCGATATGCGGGTCGGCACGGACGATGGTTTCGCCCTCCAACTCCAAAATCATACGCAATACGCCGTGCGCCGCAGGGTGTTGCGGGCCGAAGTTGATGGTGTAGTTTCTTAATTTATTGGCCACCGTAGTTCTCCTCACGGACGATACGCGGCGTGATCTCGCGCGGCTCAATGGTAACAGGTTGGTAAATCACGCGTTTTTGCTCTTCGTCGTAACGCATTTCCACATAGCCGGAAATCGGGAAGTCTTTGCGGAACGGATGTCCGACAAAGCCGTAATCGGTCAGGATGCGGCGCAAGTCCGGGTGGTTGTTGAACATGATGCCGTACAAATCGAAGGCTTCGCGTTCGTACCAATCCGCGCTGTTGTAAATATCGACTACGGATTCGACTACGGGGAAGTCGTCGTCTGAAACCCAGACGCGTACGCGGATGCGTTGATTGTTTTTAACGGAAAGCAACTGACTGACGACGGCAAAGCGCTTGCCCTGCCACACTTCGTTTTTGTAAGTGCTGTAATCGACACCGCACAAGTCAACCAGAAGCTCGAAATGCAACTCTTCATGGTCGCGCAATGCGGTCATGACTGAAATATAGTGTTCGGGCAGACACTCGACGGTAATCTCGCCCAAAGCTGAAATGACTTTGCTTACCTGATCGCCAAGCACGCCGACGACGGTCTCGTATAAGTTTTGAATGCTTGCCATATCGTCCTCTCCTTACTCGTCACGCGCGATGGTGGAAGTGCGCTTGATTTTTTGTTGGAGCTGAATCAGGCCGTAAATCAGAGCTTCCGCAGTCGGCGGACAACCCGGCACATAAACGTCTACCGGCACGACGCGGTCGGCACCGCGCACAACGGAATAAGAATAGTGATAATAGCCGCCGCCGTTGGCACACGAGCCCATAGACAATACCCAGCGCGGCTCGGCGAGCTGGTCGTATACGCGGCGCAGGGCGGGCGCCATTTTGTTGGTCAACGTACCTGCCACAATCATCAGGTCGGCCTGACGGGGGACGGACGGAAAATGATGCCGAAACGGTCAAGGTCATAACGCGCCATACCCGCATGCATCATTTCCACGGCGCAGCAGGCCAAGCCGAAAGTAACCGGCCACAATGAACCGGTACGCATATAGTTCAACACCGTATCCGCGCTGGTGGTGATGAAACCTTTTTTCAAAACGCCTTCTATTCCCATTCCAGCGCACCTTTTTTCCATTCGTAAATAAAGCCTACCGTCAGAACGACGATAAACACCAGCATAGACCAGAAGCCGTATGCGCCCAAATCTTTGAACACGACAGCCCACGGCAACATGAACGCGACCTCCAAATCAAACAGGATGAAGAGGATGGCGACGAGGTAATAGCGCACGTCGAACTTCATCCTTGCGTTTTCAAAGGCTTCAAAACCGCATTCGTAAGCCGCGTCTTTTTCGGCATAGTGGCGTTTCGGGCCTAAAATTGTGCCGAGCAGGATAAACAGCACACCGGCCGCAAGGCCGACGAGGATGAATACGAGGACGGGAAAGTAACTGGCCAACATGGTCGTACCTAACTGGTTGACAGACAAATCTTAAAAATAGATTACCATTTTATCGAATTTCAAAAGCCATTTAAAGGTAAATATCAGCAAATCAGTAAAAAAACACTAATAAATTCAATAAAGTTATGAGAACAATTCTTATTCTTATTTAATATTTCACAATTTTAATTTCAATTTAATCATGTATCATTTAATTCGGGTTTTCCACCTGTCCGATTTAATTCAAAAATCTGGAAAACCACCCTTTTCCAAACCTCAATAAAAACATCAGGCCGTCTGAAAACTGATTCTTTTCAGACGGCCTGTGTACATCACATTATTTAAATAGAAAAATCAATCGATACCTTTGAGCATGCGGTTCAATGCCGGGGCAAGTACCAACAGGATACCGCAGGTTACTGCGCCGATGGTGGCCAGCATCCAGTAGAAATCCAATGGCGACTGAGCATTGTAGTAGTCTTTAAACAACACTCCGCCCAAGGTAAAGCCGATGGACAATGCCAAGAAATTCAAAGCAACCATTTGTGTTTTAAACATGCTCGGTGCGATTTTGGTAGAAAATGACAGCGAAATCGGCGACAGCATCAACTCGCCTATCGTAATCGCCAGCAACACCAACATAAACACGATAATCGGCATCGGGGTTCCGGATGAAATATACGGAATGAAACACAAATAAGAGACGCCGGTTACCAACATGGCCAGCGCAAACTTCAACGGCGTTTTAGGTTGGCGTTTGCCCATTTTCGTCCACACCGCCGCCATCACGCCGGAGAAGAGAACCACCCACATGGCCTGTATCGAGTCTTTCCATGAAACAGGCACGGTAAAACCGAAGAAAGTACGGTCGACCGTTTCGTCAAAATAAACCGTTGCAACGGTGTACACCTGAAACCAAACTGCCCAGAACATACAAATGGTCAAGAACAGCGGAATATAGGCCATGATGTAACGTTTATTGGCTGCCTCAACCTGGCTGCTGCCCAGCAGGCGTGCAAAATAAGCGATAACGGTGATAATGACCACACCCAAAAGCCAGCGTGAAAAGTTCTCAAGATTGAGCGCACCGGAAGCAATCACGCTGCCCAACACCAAAACCAGCAACACGCCGACAGCTATTGCAGTCTGTACCTTTTCAGGGCGCAACGGATTGGGAGCCGGCGTATGCGGCAGGTCTTTACGGCCGCGTGAATACCACAGCAGGCCAAATGCCATACCGACGGCCGCCGCGCCAAAGCCATAATGAAAACCCATGAGGTCTTGCAAAATACCGGTCAACAAAGGGCCTAAGAAACCACCGATATTGATGGAAATATAGAAAATGGAGAAACCGGCATCGCGCAATTCGCGCAGATCGTCCCGTTCATACAAAGAACCGACCATCGAACTGGCAGACGATTTCACGCCGCCGCTGCCCAGCGCGATAAACACCAAGCCCAACAGCAATCCCATCAAGCCCGGCACAATCGCCAATAAAATATGACCGGTCATCACGACGATACCGGCGATAAACAGGGTACGTTCCGAGCCCCAAATGCGGTCGGCCAACCATGCGCCGAGAATAGTGGACAGGTAAACGCTGCCGCCATATGCGCCAACGATACCGCCGGCCAAAGCCTTATCCATACCCAAACCGCCTTGATTCGCGGCGTAATACAGATAAATCAGCAGGATGCCCTGCATACCGTAGAAGGAAAAACGTTCCCACAGCTCAATATGGAATAGGGTGGATAATTGCAAAGGATGGCCGAAGAAGGTTTTCTCGGCAGAAGACGGCTTTTGACCGGACATTATGAGTTCTCCTATATATTAGACAGGCTCAGGCTTCAGACGACCTGTTATACCTACCAATCATTTTTATGGAAACCATATATTACCGTCAATCTTTGCATTTGCAAAACATTAAAAAGTATATTTTTACAAAAAGATTAATATTCGCATTTAAAAAGAAATCAATAGCTACATAACAAGCAAATCGCGGCCATCTCCGTCATGCCATACATATTCAAAAACCCGTTTATTTTTAGATTTTCTATATTGTATTTTTCATGTGGCCGAAAACGGATATATTTACTACGTTCAGTATTCCATTTAGGCTGACAGGACTTTAGCTTATTCAAATAGATAGAACCTTTTACCTGCTGGAAATATAAATCATCGCAGTGGATATAGTTACTGCCATATTCAACAACAAACAGGCCGTCTGAAATCTTTCAGACGGCCTGTTTGCCTCTTACGGTTTACACACCTTGTTTCAGGCTGGCTTCGATGAAGCCATCCAAGTCGCCGTCCAATACGGCTTTGGTGTTGCCGACTTCGTAGCCTGTACGCAAGTCTTTGATGCGTGAGGAGTCCAAAACGTATGAGCGGATTTGGCTGCCCCAACCCACATCGGACTTGCCTTCTTCCAACGCCTGTTTCTCTTCGTTGCGTTTGCGCATTTCCAATTCGTACAGTTTGGATTTCAACATTTCCATCGCGGCGGCTTTGTTGGCGTGTTGCGAACGGTCGTTTTGACATTGAACCACGATACCGGTCGGCTCGTGGGTAATACGCACGGCGGAGTCGGTTTTGTTAATGTGCTGACCGCCTGCACCGGATGCGCGGTAAGTGTCGATACGCAAATCGGCCGGGTTGATTTCGATTTCGATGGAGTCGTCGATTTCGGGGTAAACAAACACGGATGAAAAAGACGTGTGGCGTTTGTTGTTGGAGTCAAACGGCGAGTAGCGCACCAAGCGGTGGACACCGGTTTCCGTGCGCAGCAGGCCGTAGGCGTATTCGCCTTCCACGCGGATGGTGGCGCGGTTAATGCCTGCGATTTCGCCGTCGTCTTCTTCGAGGATTTCGATTTTGAAGCCTTTGCGCTCGGCGTAACGACTGTACATGCGGAACAACATGCCCGCCCAGTCTTCGGCTTCCGTACCGCCCGCGCCTGCGGTGATGTCGATAAAGCAGTTGTTCGGGTCGGCAGGCTGGTTGAACATTCGTTTGAATTCGAGGTCGGCCATTTGTTTTTCCAAACCGGCCACATCTTCCTGTACGGCGGCGAAACCTTCTTCGTCGTTTTCTTCGACGGCCATTTCAATCAGCATGCGGTTGTCTTCGATACCTGTGGCGATGTTGTCGAGGGTCACCACGATGCCTTCGAGGATTTTGCGCTCTTTGCCGATTTCTTGGGCGCGTTTGGGGTCGTTCCAGAGTTCCGGGTCTTCGGAGAGACCGACGACTTCTTCAAGGCGGTCTTTTTTGCCTTGATAGTCCATATAGACGCGGATGTCTTCGCTGCGCTTCTCCAAGTCGTTTAGGGTGTTGTTAAGCTGGTTGATTACTTCGGCTTCCATGATTCTTGTGTTCTTTCAAAATTTTAGGGGCGTATTGTAAGGGATTTGCCTATTTTTTTCCATGACCGGGCCGTCTGAAAATGTGCGATTTGGGTTTTCAGACAGCCTCGGTTTTGAATTTTTCCAACCAAAGCCGCCAGTCATTGTCTATCGGCGCTTGTACGGTCATCCGGCTGCCGTCTTCTATGCTTTGAAAACTGAGGCTCCGCGCGTGCAACATCAGGCGTTGCGTGCCGATATGTTCGGCAACGGCATGGTTTTGGCGCAAATCGCCGTAGTTGGTGTCGCCGACGATGGGGTGGAAAATGTGTTTCATATGGCGGCGGAGTTGATGTTTGCGTCCGGTGTGCGGCGTGAGTTCGGCCCACGAATAACGCGAGGTCGGATAACGCAGGGCGGACTGGAACGGCAGCTCGGTTTGTGCCAGACAGCGGTAGGCAGTTTGCGCTTCCTGCAATGTGGCTTCGGTCTGCGCTTCGGCGATTTTGTCGGGCATATATTTGAGGGCGTAATCAATCAGGCCGTCTGAAGGCAGATGACCGCGAACAATCGCCCAATAAGTTTTTTCGATGGTTTTGTTTTCAAACTGCTGCGTCAATAACCGTGCGGCTTCCGTATCGAGGGCAAACAGCAAGACACCGGAAGTCGGGCGGTCGAGGCGGTGGACGGGATAAACGTGCTGCCCGATTTGATCGCGCAGGGTCTGCACGGCAAAACGGGTTTCGTATTTGTCTAACCAGTTTCGGTGTACCAGCATTCCGGCAGGTTTGTTGACGGCAATGGTGCGGCTGTCGCGGTGGATAATATCGAGCATGACGGAGCAGTTGAATAAAAGCAGATATTGTAACGGGCTTTTGAAAATGTGGCAGGTACACTCGCCGCCGAAACCCAACTTTCAGACGGCCCGCCCCTTTCGGGTTACAATACTGCACATAAAAACACGAAGGAAAAGCCGTGAGCCTGCTCAAAAAACTGCCCAAACCCATGCTGCCCGACGAAACCCGCCGCGATATTCAGGCGCGTGAGTCGTATCATGTATTGAAGATTATTTCCGAATTTGTCGAAGCCGGCGAAGAATTGCGCGCCATTCAGCCAGCCGTCAGCATTTACGGCAGCGCGCGTACGCCTGAAGATCATCCCGACTACGAGTTCACATTACGCTTGGCACGCAAACTGTCGGATGCCGGATTTTCCGTCATCTCCGGCGGCGGGCCGGGCATTATGGAAGCGGCCAACAAAGGCGCGTTTGCAGGCGCAAGTCCGGCGGTGGGGCTGAATATCGTGTTGCCGCACGAACAAAAAGCCAATCCGTATCAGGATTTGTCGATTAAATTCCAACACTTCTTCCCGCGTAAAGTCATGTTCGTCAAACATGCCGTGGCGTATGTCGTCATGCCCGGCGGTTTCGGCACGTTGGACGAATTGTTTGAAAGCCTGACCTTGGTGCAAACCGGCAAAACGCCCGACCGCCCGATTATTTTAGTGGGCAAAGCATTTTGGGCAGGACTGTTGGACTGGATACGCGAGCAGTTGCTGGGCAGAAACCTGATTTTGGAAGAGGATTTAAATTTGATCCGAGTCATCGACGACGAAGACGAAATCATCGAAGAAATCTTCGCCCATTACGAAAACCGCTTGGAAGACTTGTCCGAACACCAAAATGCTTGGTCGCTGGGGCTGTAAAAAACTAAGGTTTCAACTAAAAAAGGGCGGTTATCCACCTGCCCTTTGCTTCATTAACAAAGGCCGTCTGAAAATGTTTTCAGACGGCCCTTTATCTTCTTTCAAAGCGTTTAATTATTTTCCCACTCGACATGCTCACTCAAGAAGCCGCCGCTTTGGTGTGCCCAAAGTTTGGCGTACAGGCCTTGTTTCTCGAGCAACTCGGTGTGGCTGCCTTCTTCGATGATGCGGCCTTTGTCCAAGACGATGAGGCGGTCCATCGCGGCGATGGTGGAGAGGCGGTGGGCGATGGCAATCACGGTTTTGCCTTCCATCATTTTATCGAGGCTTTCTTGGATGGCGGCTTCGACTTCGGAGTCAAGCGCGCTGGTGGCTTCGTCAAGTAACAGAATCGGCGCGTCTTTGAGCATAACGCGGGCGATGGCGATACGTTGGCGTTGGCCGCCGGAAAGTTTCACGCCGCGTTCGCCAACGTGTGCGTCATAGCCGCGTCGGCCTTTGGCATCGCTTAAGTTTGGAATAAAACCGGCTGCCTCGGCTCGTTCGGCGGCGGAAATCATCTCGGCTTCGGTTGCATCGGGACGGCCGTAGATAATGTTGTCGCGGACGGAGCGGTGCAGCAGAGAGGTATCTTGCGTCACCAAACCGATTTGGGCGCGCAGGCTTTCTTGGGTAACGCTGTCCACGGTTTGGCCGTCGATCGAAATCGTGCCGCTTTGCGGTTCGTAAAAGCGCAAGAGCAGGTTGACGATGGTGGATTTGCCTGCGCCGCTGCGGCCGATCAAGCCGACTTTTTCGCCGGGTTTGATGTTCAGATTAAAGCCGTTGAGGAGCGGTTTGCCTGCTTCGTAGGAGAAATCGACGTGATCAAACTTGATTTCGCCTCGGGTGACTTTCAGCGGCAGGGCGTGCGGTTTGTCGAGGATGGTGTGGGGTTTGGACAGGGTCGCCATGCCGTCGTTGACAGTACCGATGTTTTCAAACAATCGGGCAGACTCCCACATGATGTATTGCGACAAACCGTTCACACGCAATGCCATGGCCGTGGCGGTGGCTACCGCGCCTACGCCGACTTGACCGTGATACCAAAGCCAAATGCCCAAGGCGGTCGTACCGACGGTCAGCGAGCTGTTGACGATAAAGCTGCAAGTGTGCAGCAGCGTAGCCAAACGCATTTGGGCATGGACGGTCACCATAAACTCTTCCATCGACTGCTTGGCATAGGCGGCTTCGCGTGCGCCGTGGGAGAAAAGTTTGACGGTGGCGATATTGGAGTAGGCGTCGGTAATGCGGCCGGTCATCAACGAGCGCGCATCGGCCTGACGCGCGGCGGTTTTGCCGAGTTTGGGAATCAGGAAGCGCATAATCATGGCGAATCCAATCATCCAGCAGATAAACGGCAAAATAAGCCAAACATCAAATGAGGACAGAATCACGCCGGAAGTGATGAAGTACACCAGCACATACACAACCATATCGGCGACGGTCATCACGACATCGCGCAGCGCCAGCGCGGTCTGCATCACTTTGGCGGACACGCGTCCTGCAAATTCGTCCTGATAAAAGCCCAGGCTTTGACCCAGCATCAGGCGGTGGAAATTCCAGCGCAGGCGCATGGGGAACACGCCTTGCAGGGTTTGCAGGCGTACATTGGAAGCAAAAAAGGTCCAAACGGCAAAAAATGCCACCATGGCCATCATGCCGATTAATGCATGGCCTTTTTCAACAAAAAGCGTTTGTGGCGTATAAGTGCCGAGCCAGTCGACCACCTTGCCCATAAATTGGAACATCAAGGCTTCCATGATGCCGACGCCGACCGTAAACACGGCCAACACGGCAATCCATTTGCGCACGCCTTCAATGTTGCTCCAAATAAACCGCCACAACCCTTTTTCTGGCGTTTTCGGAGCAGCTTCTGGATAAGGGTCGATGCGGGACTCGAACCATGAGAATATTTTTTTAATCATTGTTTTTGCAAATGTGATAAGACGGTCAGGCCGTCTGAAAAGAGGTGTTCAAATACATTCAAGACTGTATTTTACGGGAAAAATCCAACTGATGACAGCGGATACCGTCAGTCCGACCAAACCAATCTATCGGCTTGACCATCTAAAAATTCCTTTTCTTTACATAAAACAAAGGCCGTCTGAAACTCTTCAGACGGCCTTTGCTGGATTTAGGTTAACCCTAAAAATTACTCTTTACGTTGGCGGCCCAAATCGGCAGCGGCAGTAAACAAAACGTCGGTGGAAGAGTTCAACGCAGTTTCTGCAGAGTCTTGAATCACGCCGATGATGAAGCCGACGGCAACCACCTGCATGGCCACATCGTTATCGATACCGAACAGGCTGCACGCCAAAGGAATCAGCAGCAACGAGCCGCCGGCCACACCGGATGCACCGCACGCGCTGACAGTTGCCACCAGGCTCAGCAGCAGGGCAGTGGCGAAGTCAACTGTAATGCCTTGCGTGTGCGCCGCAGCCATCGCCAAAACGGTAATGGTGATTGCCGCACCGGCCATATTGATGGTTGCACCCAATGGAATGGAGATAGAGTAAGTGTCTTCGTGCAGACCCAGTTTTTTCGCCAATGCCATGTTCACAGGGATGTTGGCGGCGGAAGAACGGGTAAAGAAGGCATACACGCCGCTTTCGCGCAGGCAGGTAAACACCAGCGGGAAAGGGTTGCGGCGGATTTGCGTCCACACAATAATCGGATTGACCACCAAAGCGATAAACAGCATACAGCCGAGCAATACGCCCAACAGCTGCATATAACCGGCAAGCGCTTCAAAACCGGTTTCCGCAATGGTAGAAGACACCAAGCCGAAAATACCCAGCGGCGCAAAACGGATAATCCATTTCACAACCGTCGAAACGGTATCTGCCAAGTCGGCCGCCACTTGGCGGGTCGTATCCGAACCGTGATGGCGCAAAGCCGCGCCCAATACCAAGGCCCAAGCCAAAATGCCGATATAGTTGGCATTGGCCAGCGCGTTAATCGGGTTGGCCACCAAATTCATCAGCAGCGTTTTCAGCACTTCGACAATGCCGGAAGGCGGCGCAACAGATACATCGCCGGCCGCACGCAAAATCAGCGTGGTCGGGAATGCCATACTGGCAATAACTGCCACCACAGCAGCGGCAAACGTACCGAAAATATACAAAATCAAAATCGGTTTGATGTGGGCCTGATTGCCTTTTTGGTGTTGCGCAATAGCGGCAGTCACCAAAACAAATACCAAAATCGGCGCGATAGCCTTAAGCGCACCGACAAACAGGCTGCCCAGCAGTCCTGCGCTGATACCGACTTGCGGCGAAACTGCACCCACAAGAATACCTAAAACCAAGCCGATGGCGATTTGCACCACCAGGCTGACGCGATTGAGCGCGTTCAAAATCGGATTGCCACTTGCCATATCCGTTCCTTCACAATTTAAAGATATGTTAAAAAATTCTTACATTCTAAAATAAAAAATCATTTGTCGGCGAGATTTTCATGCACACCTCACAAAAACAGCATTAAAGTTTAGCATTTATGACACAGTTGACACTTTATGCCAAAAATACGGTCAAACCTGCTCGAACCCTACTTTAAAGTATGCCCATACCGTTGCCTTATCCCTCTGTATCTTGATTTCAGACGGCCTGAAATCTGCGTTATAAGGCCGAATACAAAGGTAGCTTCATCAGTCAAAAACACAAAACATAACTATTACAATCAGATAGAAAAAACCAAAATCCTCCCTTATGTCGCATTTTGCAACGTTATCGCGCTAAATTTCCGTTTATAACCATAGCCTGAAACCTTGCAGAAATAATGTTAAAATCCCCAAACTGAAGAATTGTCGCTGTCGAACACACATCATGACCAAACTGACCTACCCTGTTTTATTTGCATCATTGGCGCTCGCCTACGGACACGCGTTGGCAGTAGATACTTCCGTTCCCAAAGCGGAAGACTACGAAGCTGTTCCCGAATCCGAAATGCCCAAGCAGCCCAAAGACGACCAAACAGGCAAACTCAAGCCCAAATTCCCCGTCAAAATCGACACCCAAGACAGCGAAGTCAAAGAAATGCTTGAAGAATACCTGCCGCTGATTACCCAGCAGCAGGAAGAAGAGCTGGACAAAGAACAGGTCGGCTTCCTCGCCGAAGAGGCACCCGACAACGTCAAAACCATGCTCCGGACCAAAGGCTACTTCAACAGCAACGTCAATATTCAAGACCACGGCGAGAGCTATACCGTCAACGTCACCCCTGGCCCGCGCACCAAAGTCGACAACGTCAGCGTGGCCATCCTCGGCGACGTATTGAATGACGACAACTTGGCCGAGTACTACCAAAATGCGATGGAAAACTGGCAGCAGCCCGTTGGCGAAAACTTCGACCAAGACGGCTGGAGTGCGAGTAAAACCTCCGTCCTCAGCGCGGTCACACGCAAAAAATATCCGTTGGCGAAACTCACCACCACCCAAGCCACCATCAATCCCAATACCCAAAAAGCCGACTTGAACGTCATCGTGGAGAGCAACCGCCCCATTTACTTTGGCGATTTCCAAATCACCGGCACACGCCGCTACCCTGAGAGCGTGGTTTCCGGCATGGCGCGTTTCCAACCCGGTTCGCCTTACGACTTAGACAAAATCCTCGACCTGCAACAGGCGCTCGAGCAAAACGGCCACTACTCCGGCGCGTCCGTACAGGCCGACTTCGACCAACTGCAAGGCAACCGCGTTCCCGTCAAAATCAACGTGACCGAAGTCAAACGCCACAAACTGGAAACCGGTATCCGCTACGACTCCGAATACGGAATCGGCGGCCGCATCGCCTACGACTATTACAACCTCTTTAACAAAGGTTACATCGGTTCCATCGTTTGGGACATGGACAAATACGAAACCACGCTGGCCGCCGGTATCAGCCAACCGCGCAACAACCGCGGCAACTACTGGACAAGCAACGTTTCCTACAACCGCTCGACCACGCAAAACCTTGAAAAACGCGCCCTGACCAGCGGTATTTGGTATGTTCGCGACCGCAACAATATTGATGCCCGCTTCGGCCTCGAATTTATTACTGAAGACCGCAAAGTCCCCGACACCAGCTACGATTTGGGCCGAAGCCATGCCACCATGCTGACCGCCTCATGGAAACGGCAAAGCATCGAAACCGAGCTGCACCCACAAAACGGCTACTACCTCGACGGCAAAATCGGCACGACCTTGGGCAAATTCCTTTCCTCCACCCAAATGGCACGCGCTACGGCACGGGCAGGCTATTTCTTCACGCCTGAAAATAAAAAACTCGGTACGTTCATCGTACGCGGACAAGCAGGCTACGTTTATGCCCGCGAAGGCGAAGAAGTGCCGTCCAGCCTGATGTTCCGTACCGGCGGCGCAACTTCCGTACGCGGTTACGAACTCGACAGTATCGGCTTGGCAGGCCCCAACGGCTCCGTCCTGCCGCAACGCGCCTTGGTGGTCGGCAGCCTCGAATATCAATTCCCGGTTACCAAAAGCTTCTCCGGCGCCATCTTCCACGATGTCGGCGATGCGGCAAGCAACTTCAAACACATGACTTTAAAACACGGTACCGGCTTGGGCGTGCGCTGGTTCAGCCCGGTTGCGCCGTTCTCCTTCGATATTGCCTACGGCCATCACGACAAGAAAATCCGCTGGCACATCAGCTTGGGCACAAGGTTTTAACAAACATACTCACCATCCATTCTTTCAGACGGCCTCAGCCATTTCAGGCCGTCTGAACAACAGACAAACAGAAAAATATCATGACCGATACTGCAAACACTTCCACGCCGTCTGAACAACAGCCCGCCCCGCCAAAGCGCAAAAAACGCCTGTTGCGCGGCTTTGTCCTGTCCGCCTTGGGCGTATTGACCGTTTCCACCGGCGCAATCGGCTGGCTGGTCGGTACGGAATCGGGTTTGCGTTTCGGTTTGTACAAAATCCCGTCATGGTTCGGCGTCAAAATCTCGTCGGATACGCTGAAAGGCACGCTGATTGAAGGTTTTGAAGGCGACAAATGGTTGATTGAAACAGAAGGTGCGGATGTCAAAATCAGCAGCTTCCACTTTGATTGGAAACCGTCCGAGCTGACCCGTCCGTCCTTGCACATCACCGAAATCGTGGCCGGCGACATCGCCATCGTGACCAAACGTACGCCGCCTAAAGAAGAAGAGCCATCAAAAGGCCTGCCCGACAGCATAGACCTGCCCGTTACCGCCTATCTCGACCGTTTGGAAACCGGCAAAATCAGCGTGGGCAAGCGTTTTGACAAGCAGACCGTCTATCTCGACCATCTGCACGCGGCCTATCATTACGACAAAAAAGAACACCGCCTCCACATCAAAACCGCCGATACGCCATGGAGCAGCTCGACAGGCGCGGTAGTGCTTGGTTTGAACAAACCCTTCGTCCTCAATACCGCTATTTACACAAAAGGCCAGCTTGAGGGCGAAACCCTACATGGTACGGTGCGCCTGTGGGGCAGCCTACAAGACGTATCCACCGACTTGCTGCTCGATAGCGACAACGTTCATTTATCGGCAAAATCCACCATTCACCCATTCGCCGACAGCCTCAATGAAACCGTCGGCGAAATCCTGATTAAAGGTTCCAACATCAATCCGCAGGCCTTCCTGCCCAGCCTGCCCAAAGCGCGCCTGAATTTCGATGCCACCACCATTCCGTCGTTTACCAACGGCGTTGCGTTGGAAGGCTCGATTGACTTGGAAAACGACCAAGCCGGTTTTGCCGATGAAAATCATATCCCCGTCAAACGCATCCTCGGCGAATTCATCGTCGACGATAAAGGCACGGTCATGATTGAAGACATCGGCGTCGACCTGCTCAAAGACGGCAGCATCGACGTATCCGGCTCTATCGACACCGCCCAAGACCAGCTCAAACTCGCACTGGGCATCAACAATACCGGCGCAGACGACTTTGTCCGTCAAAACATCGCAGGCCGTCTGAACGGCAGTATCAACGTCAAAGGCGAAACCTCCTCCCCTGTCGTTAACTGGAATCTCGACAGCGGATTTGCGCGTACAGACGGCATGCTGTTTTTCCAAACCGACAAACAGCTCGGCCAGCGCACGCTCAAGCTCGACAAAGTCCGCCTGGTTCCGCAAAACGGCGGCGAACTCAACGCCAAAGGCTCGCTCGAACTCTTCAAAGACCGTAAACTGCAACTGGACATCGTCAGCAAAGCCTTCAACCCTGCGCGCATCGATCCGCAGCTCCCGCAAGGCAGCGTCAACGGCAACATCAACTTGACCGGCATACTGGCACAAGAAAAATTTGCCGGCAAAATGCAGTTCGCACCGAGTACGCTCAACGGCGTTCCGCTCAGCGGCAAAGCCGACGTCGCCTATGAAAACAAACACCTCTCGCGCGCCCTGACCGATCTGACCCTCGGCAGCAACATCGTCAAAACCAACGGCAGCTTCGGTAAAAAAGGTGACCGCCTCAACCTCAACATTACCGCCCCCGATTTGTCGCGTTTCGGCTTCGGCTTGGGCGGCCTGCTCAACGCGCGCGGCTACATCTCCGGCAGTTTTTCAGACGGCCTCAAAACCCTTGAAGCCGATTTGAACGGCGAAGCACGCAACTTCAAAGTCGCCGATGCCGTCAACATCCGCACCCTTGACTTCAAGCTTAAAGGTTCACCAGATACCAACCGTCCGTTGAGTGCCGATATTAAAGGTGAACACATCGCCGTCTCCAGCGGCGCGGCCCTGATCGACAACGTCAACCTGCTCATCAGCGGCACAGGCTCGCGCCACCACATCCGCGGCAACAGCAGCATGGCGGTGGACAACAAACGCTACAAGCTCGACCTCGATGCCACCGGCGGTCTCAACAAAGACCAAACCCAATGGAAAGGCACGGTTGACACGCTCGACATCAACGGTGCGTTCAACCTCAAACTGCAAAACCGCCTCAACCTCGAAGCCGGCAGCGAACGCGTTTCCCTCAGCAGCGCGCGCTGGGCGGCTATGGGCGGCAGCCTCAACCTGCAAAATTTCGTTTGGGACAAGAAAGCCGGCATTACCAGTAAAGGCAGCGCACAAAATCTGCACATTACCGAATTGCACAACTTCTACACTCCTCCTATCGAACACAACCTCGTCTTGGGCGGCGACTGGGATTTGGCGTACAGTCAAAACGCGCGCGGCTTCCTCAACATCAACCGTCAAAGCGGCGACATCATTCTGCCGAGCAAAGACCCGAAAAACAAACAGCCTTTGGGACTTTCTGCGCTCGCCCTGCGCACCCGTTTCCAAAACGGCCGAATCGACAGCACGCTGGAAGGCAACACCCGCTTCGGCAAAGTTAACGGCACGCTCGGCATCGCCCAGCAGTTCGGCAACAACATCAACAACGCCCCTGTCAGCGGCAAAGTCAATATCAGCGTTCCCGATTTGGGCTTGCTCAAATCCTTTATGCCGGCGACAGCCCAAGGCATTGCAGGCCGTCTGAACGCGACCGCCACCATCGGCGGCCGACTCGGTTCGCCTACTATCAACAGCAACCTCGACCTCCAAACCAATTACGGCCGTGCCGACGGTACCGTCAACATCGGTCAAGGCACCAGCTTCGATACCGCCCCTCTGAGCGGCAAACTCAATCTGAACGTTGCCAACCTCGAAGTCTTCCGCAACTTCCTGCCCGTCGGCCAAACCCTCAAAGGCCGTCTGAACGCCGCCGTCAACTTGGCAGGCCGTCTGAACGATCCGCAACTGAGTGGCCTGATTAACGGCGACAACCTCTATTACCGCCATCAAACCCAAGGCCTGATTCTCGACAACGGCGTATTGCGTTCACGCCTGCAGGGTCAAAAATGGGTGATAGACAGCCTCAAATTCCACCGCGGCGGCACGATTGAGCTCAAAGGCGCGGTTAACCTTGCCAACGCCAACCCCGATGTCGACGTGGACATCGTCTTCGACAAATACCGCACCCTCTCGCGTCCAAACCGCCAACTGCAGCTCTCCGGCGCGGCCAAAGTCCTCTACAATCCGGAAAAAGGCGTATCGCTCAACGGCACGCTCAACACCGACTACGGCAGGTTTGGTTCGCAAAAATCCTCCATGCCGACCCTCGATGACGACGTGGTCGTACTGGGCGAAACCCCAAAAGAAGCAACGGCCACCACGCCCATCAACATGAACCTTACCCTGAACATCAACGACAATGTCCGTTTTGTCGGCTACGGCGCAGACGTTACCATCGGCGGCAAACTGGCCATCACGTCCCGTCCGGGCGAAGCCGTACAAGGCGTCGGTACCGTTCGCGTTGTCAAAGGCCGCTACAAAGCCTACGGCCAAGACCTCGACATCACCAAAGGATCGGTTTCCTTCGTCGGCCCGCTGACCAATCCAAACCTCAACATCCGTGCCGAACGCCGTCTCTCCCCGGTCGGTGCAGGTGTCGAAGTCCTCGGCAGCCTCAGCAATCCACGCGTGACCTTGGTTGCCAAGGAAGCCATGAGTGAAAAAGACAAACTCTCCTGGCTCATCCTCAACCGTGCCAGCAGCGGTAGCGACGGCGACAACGCCACGCTCTCTGCGGCCGCCAGCGCACTGCTTGCCGGCCAAGTCAACGACCGCATCGGCCTTGTCGATGATTTGGGCTTTACCAGCAAACGCAGCCGCAACGCCCAAACTGGCGAGCTCAACCCTGCCGAACAAGTCCTGACCGTCGGCAAACAGCTCACCAACAACCTCTACGCAGGTTACGAATACGGCATCTCCAGCGCCGAACAATCCGTCAAACTCGTGTACCAACTGACCCGCGCCATCCAAGCCGTTGCCCGCATTGGCACACGCTCCTCAGGCGGCGAGTTGAAATACACCATCCGCTTTGACAACTGGTTCGGCAAAGACGAACCCGAGCCGGAAGAACAACACTAAAAGCCGTGAAAAAGGCCGTCTGAAATTCATCTTTCAGACGGTCTTTATCTTGTTCTACCGTATCAAAATCCGCAGCCATGCCTCAAAAAACAAAGGCCAACGGCGCAAGTTTAAAAATAAATGCAGCTAAAAAAGTAAACGGCAAACCATGGCTTATTCAAGGTTAGCGATAAATCAAACAGATACAAAAAGGCCGTCTGAAACTGACAGGGGCAGGTTTCAGACGGCCTTTTTTTAATCATCGAAACATCTTATGCATGGCATTGCTGATTAATTCGAGCTGTTTCTTATATTCGCGGCAATGGGGGCAGAGCGACAGGTGCACGGCAAGGGCAATGCGGTTAAAAAGACCGAGGTGCACTTGGTCTTGCTGTTTGGAAATCAGATCGGTTATTTTGCGGCATTTTTTCATGGCGTTTTCCTGTCAGGCATGGGAGAACCATTTGATTTGCAGGCACTGGCGCAAGGTTTCGCGCGCGCGGTGCATGATGGTGTGGTAGTTGGCATGGCTGATGCCGCATTGTTCGCGAATTTCATCGCTTGAAAAGCCGAGAATTTCTTTCATGGTAAACACACGGGCGGTGTTTTCCGGCAGATGGTAGAGGCAGGCCTGCAAAACTTGGTAGAACTCTTTATTGTTTAAACTGGCTTCGGGCGAGTCCCAACCCTGAGGCTGTCCTTCATCCGTCCAATGCCCGTCGGAGGCAAAATGTCCTTCAAAGGCTTCATCCAAAGCTTCTTCGTCGCGCGTGACGAAAACTTGGCGTTGCCGCCCGATTTGGCGCAGGCAATCGGTAATTTTGTTTTTTAAGATTACAAACAGCCAGCTGCTCACTTGGGCGCCGCCTTTAAAACTCTCGGCTGCGCGGTAGGCGGAAAGCATGGTTTCCTGTACAAGGTCTTCCGCCAAATCGGGGCGGTCGGGCAGCTGGATATGGGCAAAGCGCAGCAGCAGTTTGCGGGATTTGGCAAGCTCGGCATCAGTCAGTTCGGGTAGGGCCATAATGTATCAGTATGAAATGAATAATCAATATGCTTCTGATTTTACGCTGATACGGAAAGAGCATACGATTGAATCTATAAACGATTTCAGTAGTTTTTTTGTTTCGCCAAAACCGACTGTACCCGTTTCAGCCGGCATTGGTTTATGCCGCAACCAAAATGCCCTGTTCCAACCATTCCGTCCATTTCTGCCTTAATGCGTCCTGCCAAACGTTTTCAGACGGCATGAACTCTGCCAGCATGGTTTGCAGGCCGTTTAGGGAAGTGGGCGTTTCTGCCAGTGTTTCCAGCAATAATACGCCGAATCCATCAAGCGTTTGATACATCACGTCGTCTTCCTTATCGCGCCACACCAAAACGGCAGTTTCCGCCTCCTGCAATTCCTCCGTCACATCATACTGATAACGGCGCACAAAGGCGGCGGGAGAAAGGGTGTAGGCCAAATCGTCTGAATCGGCATAAGTTGTTTGGCTGTCAGTTTGAGCGGTTTCGGCCAGCAGCTGGGTGTGTTCAAAGTCCATCAATGCCAAGAGGTCGTCTGAAAGCGGCAGGCTTTGGCAATATCGGAGGAACTCGCCGGGGATTTCTTGAAAATAGGGCGTTTGGGCGCGCGCGTCGCGGACGAAACCTTCTTTCAGACGGCCCCATTCTTCGCTGTCAAAATATTGCAGCGTTTCGGTATAACAACGGTCGATAAAGCTGTGAATATTGTTGCGTATCAGTCGGATATAGACATTCAGGCGCTCTTGCGGCAAGCCGTCGGCGGCTTCACCTTCGCGTATGGCTTGGGCAAAGCGGTGTTGGTATTGGGCGGAAGTTTCAGGCTGCACGGCGGTATTCCTTTCCGGCACGCGTTTGATAGTCGGCAATTTTGGCGACTTCGGCTTCGAGTTCGGCAAAAGGCGGGAAATTGAAATCGCGTTCCAACAGGGTGGGCGGAATCGTCGGCAGCTTGGCATAGGCCAGTTCGAGCAAGTCCCAAACCGTCGGCAAAACCGCCGCACCGTGGGTATCAATCAATAATTCGGGCGTTTCGACATCGTGTCCGGCGATGTGGATGTAGCACACGCGCTCTGCGTCAACGTTTTCTAAAAAAGCTTCAGGCGACAACAGGCCGTGATTGACGGCGTTGACGTAGATATTGTTCACGTCCAAATGAATGCCGCAGTCGGCTTCACGGGCAACAGCGTTGAGGAACTCGACCTCATTCATTTCGGCAAGCGGGGAATGCAGGTAGTAGGAGGTGTTTTCTACGGCAATGCGGCAGCCTAACCGATCCTGCACTTCACGGATACGGCGCGCGGTATGTTGCACCATTTCTTCGGTGAAAGGCAGCGGCAACAAATCGTAAAGATGACCACCGTCGTGGCAATAGCTCAAATGGTCGGAGAAAAACGTGCAGTCATAACGGCGCATCATTTCTTTGATGCCGTCTATCAAGTCGGTATCCAGCGGGGCTTGTCCGCCCAACGACATGGATAATCCGTGCAATGCCAGCGGCAGCCGTTCCGCCACGCGGTCAAACTGTTTGCGCGCCCTGCCGCCCATTTTCAGCCAGTTTTCGGGGGCGGCTTCGATAAAGCGTATCGGGCTGTCGTCTGAAAGCGAGAGGAAGTCTTCCGCCAAGTCGCGGCGGTAGCCCAAGCCTGCATGTTGAATCATGGTGATGTCCTGTTATGGTGCCGTATGAACGACAAAGTCGCATTTTCGTTTATAAAATGCGACTTTGTTAAAGGTATGTTGCAGGATTATTTAGAACCGCATTTACCTTCGCCGCATTTGCCTTCTACTACTTTGGCAGCTTTGGCTTTAGATGCTTTGCCTTTTTTGGCGTGTGCTTTTTTCATGGCTGCGCCGCAAGAACCTTCACCGGCTTTGGCAGCTGCGCCGCAAGTACCTTCGGCAGCTTTAACAGTTTTCTCAACGGCCACGTCGCTGGCGGCTTTATCAGCGGCAACAACACCGGCAGCCAGAGACAGGGACAGTGCACCGGCCAGAGCAGCAGCTACATTTTTTTTCATTTTAACTTCCTTTTAAAAATATGGGTTTAAACAAATCAAGGGATAATATCGGGCATTTAAAGTCGGCCCGCGACCGTGAATCATTAAAGAAAATGCTTGATGCGGCAACAGCGTTTCTTCAGCAGGGCATCCAAAGACAGACCGCCTGCGCCCTGCAATAGGACAGGAAATAAAACCACCAAATAAATCAGTGCCATTTTATAACCGTTGTCGCACACATTGTACCCCAAGCCGGCATGTACCGCAGACCATGCGACAGCCGTTACGACCATCAATCCCAGCGCGGACAGCCGCGTTGCCAAGCCGACGATGAGCAGCGCAGGCAAAACCAGTTCCGCCCACATGGCCAAATTCCAGTTGACCGTATCCGGCAACAAATTGAACGGAAAGGGAAATTGACTGTTGATATCTGCAAACCAGTTTTCCCCGTTCCATTTTTCCAGGCCGGACTCAAGAAATTCATACGCGGCAAAAAGCCTGAGCGTCAACAAGCCGAAAGCGGCCTGCCAAGAGGGGTTGGCTGAGGTGTTCATTTATTTTCCTTATCGATGTGTGTCAAATGGGCTGGGACGAAAAATCAATCGGCACCATCCCATATTTCATGCCTGTTTAGACGAGACAGCTTTGGAAAACTGACAAAACAAATAAAGTTATTTTCTTATTCATTGTTTTATAAAGATTAAAATTTCAAAAAGGCCGTCTGAAACACCATGCTTGATTGGGTTTCAGACGGCCTTTGATGATAATTGCAATCCATTAATCCGCTTGTTTGCACAATTCAACAATTTCTGCGCCGTATTTGTCGGTTTTCTCCTCATTCATGCCGTGGATTTCCGCCAGCTCCGCCAAATCTTGCGGCCGTCGGGCGGCAATGGCGCGTAAGGTAACTTTGCTGCATATCTGATAGGCTTCGAGGCCTTCATGGCGGGCAGTATCGATGTTCCACTGAAGCAGACGGCGCATCAATCGGCGTTTGCGTTTGTCCTCTTCACTCAGGCCGTCTGAAAACGGACGGCAGATGTTTAAAATGCCCTCGCCATATTGTTCGATACGTTTTTCGCCTAGTTTATACACGCCCAAAAGGTCGATGGGTTCGGCAGGCGTATTGGTCAGCAAATCGTCCATGCTTTCGTTGGCGAATACCGTACCCAGCGTTACTTGATCGGCACTTGCCTGCTGCTCTCGCCAAGTTTCCAAAGCCTGTTTTAAGGCCTGTTCGCGCTCGCCCAAGCTGGGGATAACTTGTGCGCTGCCTGTGGAAACCGTACCGGCTTCGGCTGTTTCACAAACGTCGAGTATCTCCAAACCGAATTTATTGATTTTCGCCTCGCCCAAGCCGTAGATTTGATGTAAATCTTCCAAATTTCGGGGCATTTTTTCAACAATATCGCGCAGGGTTTTGTCGCCGCAAACCACATAGGCCGGCACTTCCTCTGCTCGGGCGCGTTGTTGCCGCCACTGGCGCAATGCCTGCCACAAACGCTCTTCGCGTTCTGTACGCAACCAATCGTCTTTCGGCTTTTGGGTGGCTGTTTTTTCGCGGCGCAGGGGGCGCAGCATGACTTCGGTTTCGCCCTTGAGGACTTGTTTGGCCGCTTCGGTCAACTGCAGGGCTTGATGCTGTTCGACGTTGACAGTGAGATAGCCCAGGCTGATGCACTGGCGGATGACACTGCGCCATTCCTTGTCGGTCTGTTCGCTGCCGATGCCGAATGTGGAGAGTTTGTCATGGCCGTTGCGCTGTATCCAATCGTCGCTTTTACCGCGCAAAAGGTTGGTGATGTAGCCGGCGGCAAAGCGTTGTCCGGCGCGGTACACGCAGCTGAGTAATTTTTGCACCAACACTGTACCGTCAAACCGCACGGGCGGATGCAGGCAGTTGTCGCAATGGCCGCAGGGTTCGGATTCTTCGCCGAAATGTTTGAGCAGCAGTACGCGGCGGCAGGCGGCGGTTTCGCAGACGGAAAGCATGGCATCGAGTTTTTGCATTTCGATTTGCTTTTGCACCTCGTCGCTGTTGCCCTCGGCAATCCGTTCGCGCAGCAACACCCAATCGTTCAAGCCGTAACACAGCCAACTCACGGCAGGCAGCCCGTCCCGGCCGGCGCGCCCCGATTCCTGATAGAAATGTTCAACACTCTGGGGCATATCGAGATGGGCGACAAAGCGTACGTCGGGTTTGTCTATGCCCATGCCGAACGCCACGGTCGCCACCACGATAATATTGTCTTCATGCGTAAAGCGGCGTTGGTTTTCTTCGCGCACGTCCATGCTCAAACCGGCATGATACGGAATTGCCTCCAAGCCGTTTTCACACAAAAACTGCGCCACATCCTCAACTTTTTTACGGCTTAAACAATACACAATACCGCTTTGCCCATGCATCTGCTTGCGGATGAAATCCAGCAATTGTTTTTTGCCATTATTTTTTTCGATAACCTGATAATAAATATTCGGGCGGTCAAAGCTGGAGATAAATTCGGGCGCATTGTCCAAGTGCAGATAATGCTTGATGTCGGCGCGCGTGGCCGCATCGGCGGTAGCGGTCAGGGCGATGCGCGGGATGTTCGGATAGCGTTCGGCAAGCATGCCGAGCTGTTGATATTCGGGGCGGAAATCGTGTCCCCATTGGCTGACGCAATGCGCCTCATCAATGGCAAACAGGCTGACGGTTTGTTGGTCGAGAAAACGTAAAAAGCGGTCGGTAACCAAGCGTTCCGGTGCGACATAAAGCAGTTTCAGACGGCCTTGGGCAAGCTTGTCGGCAATCTCGCGCGCCTCATCTGCCGATGTGCTGCTGTTGACTGCCGCCGCCTCAATCCCGGCCACATGCAGGCTGGCCACTTGGTCGTTCATCAGCGCAATCAGCGGCGATACAACAACCGCCACGCCTTCGCGCATCAGCGCCGGAATCTGGTAACACAAAGACTTGCCCCCGCCTGTCGGCATCAGCACCATCAAACTCTCGCCGTCGGCCAAAGCATTGACGATAGCCTCCTGCTTGCCACGAAATTCGGGATAACCGAATACTTCGTGCAAAATCTGTTTGGCGGTCGGCTGAGGCATAATGGTTCCGTAGAATAGGGGAAAGCGTTATTTTAACGGTTTTACACCCGCGTATGTGCGGAACATTTTGCCGCTGCTTTTTCAGACGGCCTGAAATTCAAATCTATTCAATTTATTTAATTTTAAATAAGAATTTGTTTTATTTTGAATAAAATATATAAAGGCCGTCTGAAACCTAATCTTCGGATTTCAGACGGCCTTTTAAAAATAAAATCTTTAGGCTTTTTTGACAAACTCAGATTTCAAGTTCATCGCGCTGCCATCGATTTTACAACCGATATTGTGGTCGCCCTCTTGCAGGCGGATGCCTTTGACTTTGGTGCCTTGCTTGATGACCATAGAGCTGCCTTTGACTTTCAGATCTTTAATCAAGACAACCGTATCGCCATCTTGCAAGACCGCGCCGTTGGCATCTTTGACTTCCAAGGCATCATCGCTTGCAGTCGCAGCATCGGCTTCGTTCCACTCATGGGCGCACTCAGGGCAAACGTATTGTGCGCCGTCTTCGTAAGTGTATTCGGAGTGGCATTTCGGGCAGGGAGGTAGGGACATGAGGTTTCCTTATAAATATGATAAAAGAAGCGTAAAACGCAAATAATACAATGTCTAAATTATTGATTCGCCTTACTGCCACCAGCGCCGTAAACGGCATTCCACGCCGCATCCAACATCTGACCGGCTTGTTGCAGCTTGGCATTTTGCTGCTCTTTCTGAGCCAAGGCCGTCTGAATTTCGCCTTTCAAACGGTCAATATCGGATTGCGCAGCCTGCAAACGGCGCTGCGCGCTTTCCAAATCGCTTTGCAGGGAAATGATTTTACTGTCGTTGCTGTTTTGCTCATGCAAAGCGGCACGGTAAACCGATTGGACGGACAGCAAACGGTCTTCCGCCTCACCGGCATACGCCGCGGCGGCAGATAACATCATCAGGGCAAGTAAGGTTTTTTTCATGGGTTTTCCTTTGGGGGGATGTGACTTATGCTCAAGAAATCATTATTCCCCGCGATTGAGATTGCGCTATTTGTTTTTGTTGCACCTCATCTTCAAAAGCTTGTGCAGTTTCCTGTATCTTGGTTAAACTTTCTTCGATTGGTGTGTTTGCAGCTATTTTCATATTCACCGAAGCTGTCCTCAACTCAGGAGCTTTGTGTCCAATCACTATTTCTTCATTATTAATATTAACTAAAGACACACCTCTCATGTATTTTGGATAGCCCACTGAAGCCAACGCCATAGCAATATTGTCTAAACTATTTGCATCGTAAGCAATGCCTTTTTTATCGAAGAAATCAGTCAAAACCTGTTTGCCCTGATGGTAGATGTTTTGCGCGTATTGCGGCATATCTTCGATACGTAGGGCCGGTTTGGCAATATCTGTCTGTGCGTATTGATACGGCTGTTCGCGTTGATTCTCATCTTGGGCAAGATACCAATACGGATCGATTGTTCTCCAGAATTTTTTAACGTCGCGTTCGTTTTCTTCAAATGTGTAACTGCGCCCGCGATGTTCCACCACCAATGCTGCACCTTTTCTTCGGTGTTCTGCAATCTGTTCCAAAAACGCATTGACCTGTTTATCGGGACGCGCCCAAAAAAGACCACTTCCGTCGAAATTCTTGTCCGCCAAACCGATGAAGCCCAATCCTTTGCCGGAAAAGTCAATACAGGAATTATCGCCTGCACCATATCTTTTGCTGAAACCTGGGATTTTTCCTCCTGCCGCCAAATTACGATACGGGACCAGTTTGTCAAACTGCGCCTTATCAATATCGACGGTAATAGAACTGATTGTTTTGCCATTCCCATTTTTATAATACTCCCAGTCATGTTCGCCGAGATTATCTCCACCTTTGGCAAATATACTCTCACCTGTTGACCAGCCGGCACAAAAGGACGGTTTGGCATCCAACGCTTCGCCAGGTTTTCGTGCTTCCAGCCAGACATGCCCCCAAGTGGATGTTTCCCATTTACCTTTGTCTTGATTAAAATGTGGTACTCCTGGAGGAGCAAATTTTACAGTAAGCCTGTAAGTTGCAGCAGTCATATATTTCCTTTCTTAATAAAATAGTGCGATATAGGGGGAAATTTCGAGATATGTGGCGACAATACCGGATGCTTGCAAATGTACCTTGATTTCAGGCGAGCTTTCGTCTTTAAAGTCGCAGCGGTATTTGCCGTAGGGTGCATCGAAACCTCCTCTGATATTGCTTCTTCCTACTGAGTCAGGGTTGTGTGGATGGATAAGTTCCCAGCCATTACCGCCATCAAACCAGTGGAATTCATCTGTTTTATCCGAACGCCTATCTTTGTAAATTAATATTTCCTGCCCATTTTGCAGGTAATAACAGTTAATAGAAATATTATAGGGTATCTTCATTCTTTCTTCCTGGTTTATAGCAGCCTCATTCCGGTATTCAGTCTTTAAGCTAATAGCATAACGCTTCTTAACCCACGAATCCACCGTATAACTGACTGTTTTACCTTCACCCATAGGGAAGGGAACGACCTCGGCAGGAAAAAGTGCTTGAGACAAGTAAACCTTTACCAACTCACACTGCGTTAACAATACAATAGCAACAATGCATCCTATTAATAGGATGATTTTCTTAGATTTTCTACGCATCATGTTACTCCTAATTGGGTTAATTGATCCGGTTTTGTCGCTTTCTACATTTCAGCAAAACCAAAGATGGTCTTTAGGATAAATAGCATTAGAACTAACTCTAAAATACACTTTCAAATACTTTTGAATATTTCGAGTTAGTGTAGCACGCAAAAGAACATATTTATATATGTCATCGTTGTTATTACAAGGTCTTTTACTATCTCTACCTAAAATGCACCATATTACCTTCTTACAGTGATACGAGGTCACTAAAAAATTATAATATTAGTCACTTATTTTCACACTTCTCTAAATTAAAGTTAGAAAAACTTGAACTATTTGATATTTTTGCCTGTAAACAAATGTTTTTATTTACTGGATAACAGACCTCGGAGAGCTTATTCATAGGCCATGATTCTATATAATAAACCTTCTCAAAACTTCCATTTTTCTTAGCCCAAAATATCGTTTTATCTTCAGCCATGTTGTAAAAAAATAACTTTTGACCTAATTTATTCTCAAAATCAGTTTCCAATACATAAGGCTCTTGAATACAAACTTCGTCATACCCATTGAAAATATCGATTAAAGGGATACTATTTTTTCCTTGAATTATTGGAAATAAATTATTATTTCCAATAAAGAGTCTAAAAAATATATAAATACAAACTATAAATATAGATATAAGAACTAAAATAATTTTAAGAGAAATATTTTTCATAATTTATCCTTATATAAATGTAATAATTATAGTATAAAAACCAAAAAAGGCCGTCTGAAAAATTTTCAAACAGCCTTTTATTATTCATGCCTTACGAATTCATTTCTTACGAACGAATCCGTTTCAACACTTCTTCTTTGCCGATTAAAGCCAATACGGCATCGACGCTTGGGGTTTTCGCCGTACCGCAAACAGCGAGGCGCAGGGGCATGCCGAGTTTGCCCATTTTAATGCCTTCTTCGTCGCAGAAGGGTTTGAAGAGGTCGTGGATGGCTTCGGCGGTCCAGTCTTCCAACCCTTCAAGGCGTTCGGCAAAGCGTAGCATCCGGGCGGCGGCTTCGTCGTCCCAGTGCTTCTGCACGTCTGCTTCGGCCGGCGTTTGTTTAACGTAGAAGTAGAGGCACTCGTCGGCAAGCGTGTTTAGGTCTTGGGCGCGGTCTTTGACCAATGCCAACACATCTTCCAAAGCAGGTTTGCTTGTTTCATGGATATCGCGCAGGGCGAGGCGCGGTTTCACCATTTCGGCTAGTTTTTCGTTGGCGGTGATTTTGATGTGTTCGCCGTTGATCCAGTAGAGTTTTTTCAAGTCCATACGGCTTGGAGACGGGGAAACATCTTTCAAATCAAACCATTCGATGAATTGTTCCATCGTGAAAAATTCATCGTCGCCGTGCGCCCAGCCCAAGCGTGCCAGATAGTTGAGCATGGCTTCGGGCAGGATGCCCATTGCGCCAAAATCGGTAATGGCAACGGTATCGCCGCTGCGTTTGGAGATTTTTTTGCCTTGTTCGTTAAGAATCATCGGCAGGTGGCCGTATTCGGGCAGGTTTGCGCCGATGGCTTTTAAGATGTTGATTTGTTTCGGGGTGTTGTTCACATGGTCATCACCGCGGATAACGTGGGTAACACCCATGTCGTAGTCGTCCACGACAACGCAGAAGTTGTAAGTCGGCGTGCCGTCGGCGCGGGCGATAATCAGGTCGTCAAGCGCTTCGTTAGGAATGGAAATTTCGCCTTTGACCAAGTCCGTCCATTTGGTCACGCCGTCCAAAGGCGTTTTGAAACGGACAACAGGTTGCACGTCGGCAGGGATTTCGGGCAGGGTTTTGCCTTCTTCCGGACGCCAGCGGCGGTCGTAAGTCGCCGTGCCTTCTTTTTCGGCTTTCTCGCGCATGGCTTCCAGCTCTTCTTTGCTGCAATAGCAGTAGTAGGCATGGCCTTTTTCTAAAAGTTCGGCAATGACTTCTTTGTAGCGGTCGAAACGGCGGGTTTGGTAAACGACGTTGTCGGCGTTGTCGTAGTTCAGGCCGACCCATTTCATGCCGTCGAGGATGATGTTGACGGATTCGGCAGTAGAGCGCGCCAAGTCGGTGTCTTCGATACGCAATAAGAATTCGCCTTTATGATGGCGGGCAAACGCCCATGAGAACAGGGCGGTGCGTACGCCGCCGATGTGCAGGTAGCCGGTTGGGCTGGGGGCGAAACGGGTTTTGACGGTCATGATGGCTCCAAAATCTTTTAAAACAGTTATTTTACTTTTTCGGCGTGGTTTAAACAATGTAAGGCCGTCTGAAAATAATGTCGGCGCAGAAGGACCGTCTGGGAACTTTTCTCCTGAAAACAAATCAAATATAATGATAATTATTTCTTTTAAAGGATCCACTCATGAACAAACACGCTTTATTTGCCGCCCTCGCCCTCCTGCCCCTTTTTGCCCAAGCCGAAATCAAAACTATCAAAGACGTATTGGGACGCGAAGTCAAAGTCGATGTCCCTGTCAAACGCGCGGTTTTGGCGTTTTACTATCCCGACTATATCGCGGTAACGGGCGCGGACAAATTTAAAAACGTCATCGGCATTTCGCGTGAGTTTTGGGAGAAATTCAATCCCGGCAGCTGGGCGATGTTCAAACAGAAGCTGCCTACGCTGCAAAACATTGCGGACATCGGCAACATCAACACCGGCACGTTTTCACTGGAGAAAACGCTCGCGCTCAAGCCGGACGTATTGATTCTGGCCGACTGGCAGTATAAGGCCATCGCCACCCATCTGCCGCGCATTAAAGCGGCAGGCATACCCGTCGTTGTGGTCGATTTCAACGCCGAAACCGTCGCGCGGCACACGCGCAGTGCGGAAATTTTCGGCGAACTCAACGGTACGCAGGCGCGCGCCCAAAAAATTGCCGCCGAATACGCCCGAGGCATTGCCGACATCAAAAAACGCGTCGCACGCGCCAAGCAGTCCAAACCGAAAATCTATATCGAGTTCGGCGACAAAGGCCCGTCCGAATACAGCTACACCTTCGGCAAAGATATGTGGGGCGCGATTGCCGACACAGCAGGCGGCAACAATATCGCCGCGCCTTACGTTAAAAACTGGGGACCGATAAACCCTGAAAAATTCCTGACGGCCAAACCCGACGTCATCGTCATTTCGGGGACGGAAAACGGTCATAAAGACAAGCCTGACATTATGGCGATGGGCATAGGCATCAGCCAGGCCGATGCGCAACGCCGCCTGGCCGGATTTGTCAAACGCAAAGGCTGGGCAGACATTCCTGCCGTCAAAAACAAACGCGTTTACGGCATCTACCACACCGCCTCCCGCTCGCTCGCCGATTTGGCCAGCGCGCAATTTATCGCCAAAACCCTGTATCCGCAGCAGTTTGCCGACATAGACCCAAACAAGACCTATCTGGACTTCTACCGCAAATACCTGCCCGTCGTGCCAGACGGTACGTTTTACATCCAATTGAAATAGCGGCTGCAAAAATCATAGGCTCAGGCCGTCTGAAGATTCAGACGGCCTGAACATGCTATGCCGATAAAGATTTAATGAGTATAATTACTGTTCTTTCAACAAAATTACTGGGTACGTATGAACGGACAAAACCAAATCGACCAGCCTCAGGCTCCGGTCGTCAGCATCAAAGAATGGTTGCTAACAAACTTGATTTTGATGATTCCGCTAGTCAATATAGTTATGATGCTTGTATGGGCATTCGGCTCAAACACCAATCCGAATAAAGCCAATTATTTCAAGGCTACCTTGATTCTGTTTGCCATCTTAATGGCAATTTATCTGGTGCTGGCTGTAGTCATTTTTGGCAGTATAGCTGCAAATCAATATCAATAAGTAAGCATACATTTAGACCGTCTGAAACCTAAAAGGATTCAGACGGCCTTTTACATGGATTACCGAAGGCTCAACTGCTTATCCAATTCCAAACCGCATCGCTCCATTTGCCGATACGGTAGAGAAACAATGAATAGCTCTCCTGCATCAGGAACTTGGCTTTCTTGCTGCGCTCATCAAAGCGCGTGGTCGGGGTGGCGGAGAACTGCGCGTCTGACAAGCCCAAATCGGCGGCCATTTCTTCGGCGCGCGCCAAATGATAAGGGTCGCTGACAACGATAATGCTGCCGACTCCGTTGGCGTGCATGATGGGGACGATATTGCGCAGGTTTTCGTAAGTGTTGCGCGACGTGTTTTCAAACAGGATATTGTGCGCCGGTATGCCCTGCTTGAGCGCGTATCGGCGCCCCACTTCGGCTTCGGTCATAAATCCTTTTTTGGGCGTACCGCCGGTGAAAATGATTTTGCCAACCCGATGGCTTTGGTAGAGCGTGATGGCGTGGTTGATGCGCTCACGGAATACCGGCGACGGGCGTTTGTCCCACGCCGCCGCACCCAACACCACCGCCGCATCGGCATGAGCGTCCTTCGGCAAGGTTTGCAAACCTGTCCGGTAAATCTGCCATGTGCCGGTCAAAAAAATACCGCACACCAGCAAAACGCTCAAAGCAAGGCCGCGAAACAGGTAATATCGCAGGCCATTGCGGCTTTTAAGCAGAGAAATCATCTTCAGACGGCCTTATCCAACCCCGTCAGCCGAGTAGGGCGGCTATGTTTTCCAACGGACGGCCGATGGCTGCGCGCGTAGGCGTTACCAAAACGGGACGCTCAAGCAGGGCGGGGTGTTCGGCGATTGCCTGAAGCAGGGCGGCATTGTCCAAATCGGGATTGTCCAAACCCAATTCTTTGTACAAATCGTCTTTCGTGCGCATCATGCCGCGCACCGATTCGATGCCGAGTTTGGCAAACATATCCTGCAAAGTCGCCAAATCAGGCGCGGTATCCAGATATTTGACTACGTCGGCGGCAACGCCTTTTTCTTCGAGCAAAGCCAGCGCGGCACGCGATTTGCTGCAACGCGGGTTGTGATAAAGTGTGAATTCAGACGGCATGAAAGTCTCCATATTATTGCAAAATCATTCAATGATGGCGATTATTATCGTCTGCAACTGATTTTTACTCAAACTTTTTACCTGATATCTTGATACGAATCGGTAGGCATGCCCACCAAACCGTTTTACAATAAACACAATTTCGATTGGCAACCTCAAGGATACAACCATGAAAGCCTTAACCGCCCTTCTCTTGTCCGCCACCGTTTTTACCGCTGCACCGGCCTTTGCCGCCGACGAAACGGCAGGTTGGCAGGACAACAAACCGCAAAGTCTGGAATCACTCAAAGCCCCCGTGCGCGTGGTCAACCTTTGGGCAACCTGGTGCGGCCCCTGCCGTAAAGAAATGCCCGCCATGTCGGCATGGTACAAAGCTCAGAAAAAAGGCAGCGTCGATATGGTCGGCATCGCGCTGGATACCACTGACAACATCGGCAAGTTCCTGAAACAAACGCCAGTCAGCTACCCGATTTGGCGTTACACCGGCGCCAACAGCCGCAACTTCATGAAAGCCCACGGCAACAACGTCGGCGTATTGCCCTTCACAGTCGTCGAAGCGCCGAAATGCGGCTACAAACAAACCATCACCGGCGAAGTCAACGAAAAAAGCCTGACCGCCGCCGTGAATTTGGCCAAGACCAAATGTAAATAAAACAGCGGATAGGGTGCTTAACCTACGCCGCTGATACCGAGGCCGTCTGAAACCCAATCGTTCAGACGGCCTTTTTTCAAACCATATTGCTTTGTGTTGCAAACCGGCAGTGTATCCACAGGCAGAACCGGGGTTTCACTATCAAAAAGCAGCCGAAATATTTATAATCTGTGAATATCCCATTTTTTCAGACGGCATGTTGCCCTATCGATGACGCCGGCCGTCTGAATCCCTATTTTCAGGAAAACCCATGATCCGTTTCGAACAAGTTTCCAAAACCTATCCCGGCGGTTTCGAAGCCCTGAAAAATGTCAGTTTCCAGATTAACAAAGGTGAGATGATTTTTATCGCCGGCCATTCGGGTTCGGGCAAATCCACCATTTTGAAGCTGATTTCAGGCATTACCAAGCCTACCAAAGGCAAGGTTTGGTTCAACAATCAAGACCTCGGCACCTTGAGCGACAATCAGATCGGCTTTATGCGCCAACATATCGGCATTGTCTTCCAAGACCACAAAATCCTCTACGACCGCAATGTCTTGCAAAACGTTATCCTGCCTTTGCGGATCAGCGGCTACCAGCCGCGCAAAGCTGAAGAGCGCGCGCGTATTGCGATTGAGAAAGTCGGCTTGAAAGGCCGCGAAAACGATATGCCCATCACTTTGTCCGGCGGCGAACAACAGCGTTTGTGCATCGCGCGCGCAGTGGTTCACCAACCCAGCCTGCTGATTGCCGACGAGCCGTCCGCCAGCCTCGACCGCGCCTATGCGCTGGATATTATGGAATTGTTCAAAACCTTCCATGAAGCAGGCACGACCGTGATTGTTGCGGCGCACGATGAAACGCTGATGGCGGATTACGGTCACCGCGTCTTGCGCCTGCAGAAAGGACGCCTCGCATGAGTATGATTCACTATATCTCGTTACACGTCGAATCGGCGCGCGCCGCGATCAAAGAGCTTCTGCGCCAACCCATCGGCACGCTGCTGACCCTGCTCATGCTTGCTGTTGCCATGACCTTGCCGCTGTTTATGTATTTGGGCATCCAAAGCGGTCAAAGCGTATTGGGCAAACTCAACGAGTCGCCGCAGATTACGGTTTATATGGACACCGATGCGGCAGGTTCTGATGCCGACACGGTGAAAAACCTGCTCCAACGCGACAGCCGTATCGATAAAGTCCGCTTTATCAGCAAGCAGGAAGGTTTGGAAGAATTGCAGACCAATCTCGACCAAAACCTCGTTTCCATGCTCGATGGCAACCCGTTGCCCGATGTCTTTATCGTTACGCCCGACCCTGCCACTTCTCCGGATCAAATGCAGGCCATCTATAAAGACATTACCAAACTGCCGCGCGTCGAATCGGCAACCATGGATACGGAATGGGTACAGACCCTTTATCGTATTAACGAATTTATCCGCAAGATTTTGTGGTTCCTCTCGCTGACTTTGGGCATGGCCTTTGTCTTGGTGGCACACAACACCATCCGCCTGCAAATCCTCAGCCGTAAGGAAGAGTTGGAAATCACCAAGCTGTTGGGTGCGCCCGCTTCCTTCATCCGCCGTCCTTTCCTTTATCAGGCAATGTGGCAGAGTATTTTCTCAGCCGCCGTCAGCTTGGGCTTGTCGGCTTGGCTGCTGGCCGAAGTACGGCCGCTGGTGGACGCGATTTTCAAACCCTACGGTCTGAACATCGGCTGGCGTTTTTTCACATTTAGCGAAGTGTCGCTGGTATTCGGCTTCGTCATCGCGCTGGGCGTATTCGGCGCATGGCTGGCCACCACGCAACACCTCTTAGGCTTCAAAGCCAAAAAATAAGTCTTGGCAAACAGGCCGTCTGAACCATTCAGACGGCCTGAAATCTTATCCTTTCGCAACTTAAACAAACCTTGTGAAAATTTAATACTGCCAAATCTAACAGCAAGGGCATAATCCCTTATAATTGATGGTCTATTATCCATCTCATTTCATTTGTGCGGCATAAACCGTGCAGACAAATAACGAAAGACACCCTGTGGACAAACTCAAAATCTCTGCCAACGGCCCCCTCAACGGCGAAATCATCGTATCCGGCGCAAAAAACGCCGCCCTGCCGCTGATGTGTGCCGGTCTGCTAACCTCCGGCACTTTACGCTTGAAAAACGTACCCATGCTCGCCGACGTCAAAACCACCCAAAAACTGCTGCAAGGCATGGGCGCACGCGTTTTGACCGACAACATCTCCGAATTTGAAATCAACGGCGGCACCGTCAACAACACCTGCGCACCTTACGAGCTGGTAAAAACCATGCGCGCATCCATCTTGGTTTTGGGCCCGACCCTCGCCCGCTTCGGCGAAGCCCAAGTCAGCCTGCCCGGCGGTTGCGCCATCGGTTCGCGCCCGGTTGACCAACACCTCAAAGGCCTCGAAACCATGGGTGCGGAAATCACCATCGAACACGGCTACGTCAAAGCCAAAGGCCGTCTGAAAGGCACGCGCGTCACCATGGATGTCGTGACCGTAGGCGGTACTGAAAACCTGCTGATGGCGGCCACGCTCGCCGAAGGCACCACCATCCTCGAAAACTGCGCCATCGAACCCGAAGTCGTCGATTTGGCCGAATGCCTCATCAAAATGGGCGCAAAAATCAGCGGCATCGGTACAGCAACCATGACCATCGAAGGCGTAAAAGAGCTGCACGGCTGCGAACACAGCGTCGTTCCCGACCGTATCGAAGCCGGTACCTTCCTCTGCGCCGTCGCCATGACCGGCGGCAAAGTCGTCCTGCGCAATGCCGCACCGAAAACCATGGAAGTTGTGTTGAACAAACTGACCGAAGCCGGCGCCATCATCGAAGCCGGTGACAACTGGATTTCCATCGACATGCAACAACGCCCCAAAGCCGTGGACATCCGCACCGTCGTCCACCCAGGCTTCCCAACCGACATGCAGGCGCAGTTTATGGCCATGAACGCCATTGCCGAAGGCAGCAGCCGCGTGGTGGAAACCATTTTTGAAAACCGCTTCATGCACGTTCCCGAACTCAACCGCATGGGCGCAGACATCACCACCGAAGGCAACACCGCCTACATCAAAGGCGTGGAAAAACTCTCCGGCGCCGTCGTGATGGCAACCGACCTGCGCGCCTCCGCCAGCCTCGTCATGGCTGGTTTGGTCGCAGATGGCGAAACCATCGTCGAACGCATCTACCACCTCGACCGCGGCTATGAATACATCGAGAAAAAACTCGGTGGCGTAGGCGCAAAAATCGAACGTGTACGCGGTTGATTCCATACTCAGCCGATAACTAAAAGGCCGTCTGAAAACAAAATCTAGCAAACACGCTATGCTTGTTTTCAGACGGCCTATCTACTTGTGAAATAAAAAGCAGGTGGATTTTTCGATTAGTAAACACTCAGAAAACCCACCTTCCAATCTTTTCAAAATTATTCTAGTTTATATAAACAGCATCATTAAAACAGTAGAAAAGCAGATGATTATTCACTACTAATCTTCCATATAATCAATATTCATTATGAACGATTCATCACACACGACAAAGAAACGGATAACCCGTTATGGCCATAAACTATGTTTCTTTATTGCCATTTTTATTTGGATTTGTTCCTTATTTCAAAATGTATTTACTTTTGGGAAAGAAGGACAATATGAGGGATTTTTTGTTCTAATTATTGGAACAATATTTGGACCTGGTTTAGGACACATTGGATATTTTGCTGTTTATGCAAATTATATTTGGTTCATTTTAATATTCATATCTCTTATCCGACCGCAAGCAAAGAAATTTATCTTTACTTTGCATGGATTATTATGGGTTGTGGCGCTACTTACATTTACCTTAAACGAAGTAATTGTGGATGAAGCAGGAGGATATGCAAAACTAACTTACGGATTAGGATTGTATTTATGGTTTACAGCATTTTTATTGACAACCACCGCAGAATTTCTAAAACAGCGTATTTATCAAAATTTGAAAGAAAATACAAAAAGAATAAAGTAACAACAAATACTCCTGTATACTTTGAATCAAGATTCAAAATCTCATTGTAGAAGGAAGCCTTATGAAACCTTTTATCTTGCTATTCGGTCTCTGTGCCGCTTTATCATTAACCGCCTGCAACAAGGAGAAAAACGTGTACGAAGAATATGGCTTTAAAGAATCGGATTTCCCCACCTATAAACTGCCGAAAGGAGATGCTCCTCCAAAGGATGTCAAAATTAACCCAAACCGTAAAGAACATTATCAAGCTGTGGTTAAAATTAAAAATGCGCCTCTAGCTTTCCAAATTGTGACGGGAGATGAACTTTACCAATCGGAAAACTGCAAATATGTAACCAATCGTTGGGTAGGTGCGACAACGTGGCCTCAATACCGAAAAAAACTGGAGATGACTAAAATTGATAATAATACATATGCTACAGACTTTTATTCGGATACTCCTTTAGATGAAGATTACTATGGGGAAGGCGTATGTAAATGGCAGTTTTTAAGTACTGCCATAGTAATGGAACCAACAGGAAAAGATAAGCGAGAAACAGCTTTGATTGTCCGTATTGATTCGGAAGATTTAAAAAAACTGACTGCGCAAAATCCTGAATTAATCGTTAAGCATGAATATCAGAAAAGTAATTTTCCAATAGCAAAAGATTTGAATTTTGAAGATGGTTGGTCTGATGATGGTAGCTCTATAAAGAGTGGATTAGTTGTCGCTCCAGAAGATAAATTTTCAGTTGAATTGATATTGAGAAAGGTTGAAAAATGAGAGCATTGAATAGTCAGGATTTTGCCCTGCTGTCTGATCACATTTATGGGAAGAAAGATGAAAACGGCGAAAAAAAACTGGTTTTTGATAACGAAAAAAATAAAGAAATAACTTTAAACGGTATTAAATATGCTGTTGAAAGAATCAGCGACAATCCCAAAAATGGTTATTTTGGTGCCATTTACCGTCGCTTAGATACCAACGAGTTAGTAGTCGTCCACAGAGGTACAGAGTTTGAAACACGCCAAGACCGAGAAGCCGATATGCGCATGGTCAAAGATCATACTAACCCGCAATATAACGATGCAAAATTATTGACACAAGAAGCCGAAAAATTAAAAAACGGAAAATATAAGAATGCCTCAATCTATCAAACAGGTCATTCACTAGGAGGAGCTCTTGCCCAACTATGTGGTAATCGTTATGGCCACCGTACCGAAACTTTCAATGCCTTTGGTGCAGCAGGCTTGAAAGAAGCCCTTCCAATCAACCCTTTAGCAGACAGATTAATCATCAATCACCGCATGGGTGGAGACTATGTTTCATCGGCAAGCAATCATTTAGGCAGAAGTATTTTGTATACTACAAAAAACGAAGTAGATAATCTGCGTAAAGACGGCTTTAGCACACAAGATCCGTCAGATGACAAATTTTTGGCCAATGCAGGTTTCAGAATGCCTTCAAGTTGGGGTAATTGGGGCAGTGCATCAGATTTATATACTTCTCATGCTGTTAGCAATTTTACGCACGAACATGGTTTGTCTGTTTTATCCCCAAAATCCCCTGCTCATAAACTAGCTGAAAATAATATGGCAATGATTGGGCGGTTTAACAATTATGTAAAAGAAGAAATTCGCAAATCCCCTGATAAATTTGAAAAATATATCAATCTTGCAGACCGTTTTATTGCAGAAAACCAACCGCAGTATTCAAATCCATATGAACAACAGGATCGTCCTCAATACGCCTTTTTAGATCTGCAAATAAATGCTAGCAAACTACAAAACTTTTCCCCTGAAAATCAAAAGTTCTTCAATACTGCAATGGTGCACCTAACGACGTATCATAAGACAAACAATCTGCCTATTGATGAGAAAAAGCTGCAAAATTCCGCGATGGCACTTACCGCCTTGGCTCAGTCAAAAAATATCACTGATCTTACTTTATTTAGTGTAAAAAACGACCAGTATCTAATCGGGAACCGAAATCCTACATTAAATCTTGCCTCTATGGATATAGGACTATCTGCATCTATTCCCGTGGAAAAGAGCTTTAATCAAATTCAGCAAACGGCACAACTCTCTGAATATGAAGAGCAACAGAAACAATTAGCGCAATCTCAATCGCGCGGGATGAGTATTGGGTAACAATCTTTCTGCCAAGTCTCAAAAGGCCGTCTGAAACACCAGCAATCGGGTTTCAGACGGCCTTTGCGTATTGTTTTGCGGTATAATTCCCGACATCTTTATCCATTGTTTTTAAAAGCACAAACCATGACACGCAAAATCCTTGTCACTTCCGCGCTGCCGTATGCCAACGGCAGCATCCACCTCGGCCACATGGTCGAACACATCCAAACCGACGTTTGGGTGCGCTTCCAAAAACTGCGCGGCCATGAATGCTACTACTGCTGCGCCGACGACACCCACGGCACGCCCGTGATGCTTGCCGCGCAAAAACAAGGCATCGCGCCTGAAGACATGATTGCCAAAGTACGCGAAGAGCACCTCGCCGACTTTACCGGTTTCAACATCGGCTACGACAATTATTACAGCACCCATTCCCCTGAAAACAAACAGTTTTCCCAAGACATTTACCGCGCGCTGAAAGCCAACGGCAAAATCGAAAGCCGCGTCATCGAGCAGCTTTTCGACCCTGAAAAACAAATGTTCCTGCCCGACCGCTTCGTCAAAGGCGAATGCCCCAAATGCCACGCCCAAGACCAATACGGCGACAACTGCGAAGTCTGCGGCACGACCTATTCCCCGACCGAACTGATCAACCCGTATTCCGCCGTATCCGGTGCCAAACCCGAATTGCGCGAATCCGAACACTTCTTCTTCAAACTCGGCGAATGCGCCGACTTCCTCAAAGCATGGACTTCCGGCAACAATCCGCACGACGGCAAACCCCATCTGCAACCCGAAGCCCTCAACAAAATGAAAGAATGGCTGGGCGAAGGCGAAGAAACCACCCTGTCCGACTGGGACATCTCCCGCGACGCGCCGTATTTCGGTTTTGAAATCCCCGACGCGCCGGGCAAATACTTCTACGTCTGGCTGGACGCGCCCGTCGGCTACATGGCCTCGTTTAAAAACCTGTGCGACCGCATCGGCATCGATTTTGACGAATACTTCAAAGCCGACAGCCAAACCGAGATGTACCACTTCATCGGCAAAGACATCCTCTATTTCCACGCCCTGTTCTGGCCCGCCATGCTGCATTTCTCCGGCCACCGTGCCCCGACCGGCGTGTACGCACACGGCTTTTTGACTGTGGACGGACAAAAAATGTCCAAATCGCGCGGCACCTTCATCACTGCCAAATCCTATCTGGAACAAGGCCTGAACCCCGAGTGGATGCGCTACTACATCGCCGCCAAACTCAACAGCAAAATCGAAGACATCGATTTGAACCTGCAAGACTTTATCTCGCGCGTCAACAGCGACCTTGTCGGCAAATACGTCAACATCGCCGCCCGCGCCTCAGGTTTCATCGCCAAACGCTTTGAAGGCCGTCTGAAAGATGTTGCTGACAGCGAATTGCTGGCAAAACTTGTCGCACAAAGCGAAGCCATTGCCGAATGCTACGAAAGCCGCGAATACGCCAAAGCCCTGCGCGACATCATGGCATTGGCAGACATTGTCAACGAATACGTTGATGCCAACAAACCTTGGGAGCTGAACAAATTTCTGGAATCTCCGAAATACAAATGGAGATTTACTAAGGAAGTTAATGCTAAATTAGCAGACTTACCTGAATTGAATGATGCACTTTTTACCAAACCAATCATTATTAAAAATGATTTAGATGATTTAAATAAATTTATTAATTCTCTTCCTAAAAATAAAAAAGATACTTTCCAAAAAGAAAAAGAAACTTTCTCATTGGAAAACTATAAAAAAGTTAAAGAATTAATTCTAGGGTATTCACAAGAGAAAGGAAGAAAAATTCTCGAGGATTATAATAACGATCCTAACTCTAGTTCGTATCCTCTTAGTTTGGAGGAAATTCAATCTGAAAATTTAGCAGATACCATTACTAACTTATGGATTAATATTAAGGTTCTTGATGCGTTTAACGTATTAGATGATTTGTTGCACGAAGTATGCAGCGAGCTCATCAACGCCTTTACCATGTTGACCGCCTACCTCGCCCCCGTATTGCCGAAAGTGGCCGAAAACGCCGCCAAATTCCTGAATTTGGAAGCCATCACTTGGGCAAATACACGAGAAACCTTGGGCGAACACGCCATCAACAAATACGAACATCTCATGCAACGAGTGGAGCAAAAACAAGTGGACGATTTAATCGAAGCCAACAAACAAAGCATCGCCGCCGCAGCCGCGCCTGCCGCAGAAGAGAGCAAATACGAAAAAGTCGCCGAACAGGCCAGCTTCGACGACTTCATGAAAATCGACATGCGCGTCGCCAAAGTATTGAACTGCGAAGCCGTCGAAGGCAGCACCAAACTTTTGAAATTCGACCTCGATTTCGGTTTTGAAAAACGCATCATCTTCTCCGGCATCGCCGCATCTTACCCAAATCCTGCCGAATTGAACGGTCGCATGGTCATTGCCGTCGCCAACTTCGCCCCGCGCAAAATGGCAAAATTCGGCGTATCCGAAGGCATGATCCTCTCCGCCGCCACGGCAGAGGGCAAACTGAAGCTGCTTGATGTCGATGCAGGCGCACAGCCCGGGGATAAAGTGGGCTAAGTATCAAATCTTAAGGAGAAACCATGTTAAACCTTTCCGCACCGGTACTTAAAGAAATTGAGTTACTTAATGATGCAGGCTTATCGGTTGGCGCTATTGTTGCAGTGTTGCGTCTGAAGTTTCCGGTAGAGCTCCATGATCGGGAGGACAAGAAAATTGAAGAAGCCGTTCTTCTCATGATCAATCCGCCGCGAAAAGCACCTTCTCTTTCCCGCTAAGGTAGCGATACCAGTTAAAAGGTAAATTTGGTTATGCTTCAACAAAAGGCCGTCTGAATTTTTCAGACGGCCTTTTTATTTATCCAAACGCTTATTTTCGTTAAAACTTTATCTCAACAATTCATCGGTAACGCGTTGCAGAAATTCGATGCGCTCGGGTTTGGCTTCGCCGGATTCGGCAGCGGCTTTGACGGTGCAGCCGGGTTCGGCGCGGTGGGTGCAGTTGTGGAAACGGCACTGGCCGATGAGGTGGCGCAGGTCGGGAAAGTATTGTAATAAATCGGCGGCTTGGAGATGGTGCAGGCCGAATTCTTGCAGGCCGGGGGAGTCGATGAGTCGGGTTTCTGCGTTTAAATCGTATAGTTGGGCGTGGGTGGTGGTGTGTTTGCCGGAGTCGAGCGCAGTGGAAATGTCACCGGTTCGGGCAGCTTGGTTGCCGAGTAGGGCATTAGTCAGGGTGGACTTGCCCATACCGCTTTGTCCGAGCAGGATGTTGGTTTGCCCTTCTAAAATGGGACGCAGGATGTCGGCGTTCTCCAATGCGTTGGTCTCGACCACGGAATAGCCGAGGGTTTCGTAGAATTTGAGTTTCTCGCGCCATTGGGCGGTTTCGGGGAGGTCGGTTTTGTTGAGGACGATGACGGCGTTAATGCCGGCCGCTTCGGCTGCGAGGAGGGCGCGTTGCAACAGGGCTTCGCTGGGTGAGGGGCTGGCGGCGGTTACGATGAGCAGTTGGGTAACGTTGGCGGCAATCAGTTTGGTTTTCCACGCGTCTTGGCGGTAGAGCAGGCTTTCGCGCGGAAGATAGTCTTCAATCACAACTTGTTCGCCGTTGATGGGGCTGATGCGGACTTGGTCGCCGCAGGCGAAATCGACGCGTTTTTTGCGGGTGGTGGCGTCATATGTTTGGCCGTCAGGGGTGCGGACAATATAGCGGCGGCCATAGCTGGTAATGATTTGGGCGGTATCGGTCATGATGGGGTTTATTGTTTGGAATGGTGTGATTGTACCGAAAGTCGGCTATGGCCGTCTGAAAACTTGTTTGCACCTTTTAACTTTCTTTGGCTTGGTTTTTTGGTGTTTCTGCCCTATATTTGCAATGTATTTGTTTTCAGGAGATTTTTTATGGATTTCAGTCAGTTGCTCAATCAGGTTTTGGGTGCGGCTCAAAAAGGCGGCAAAGCGGTGGCAGACAGCCCGCTCAATTCTTTCGGCGGCGGCGCACTGACGGGTGCTTTGGCATCAATGCTGTTGAAAAAGAAAAATACGAAGAAGCTGGTCAAGGCCGGTTCAGTCGCTGCTTTGGGTTTTCTGGCTTATAAAGGCTATCAAAACTGGAAACAAAACCGCCAACAGGAAGAATTGCCGCAAAGTGCGTTCCAACCTGCCGGTCTGATTGGTGAAAACCACAGCCGTGTGATTTTGCAAACGATGATTGCGGCGGCGGCTTCAGACGGCCTGATTGACGATGCGGAACGCGCGGCGATCGAGCGTGAAAGCGGCAGCGATGCGGAAACGGCGGCATGGTTGCAGGCGGAATATGCGCAACCGGCCTCTATCGAGCAAATTGCCGCTTCTGTCGGCAGCGACGAGGCTTTGGCAGCCGAAACTTATCTGGCGGCCAGATTGGTCTGCGCGGACTTATCGCGCAAGGAAATCGTGTTCCTGAGCCGTTTGTCCCAAGCTTTGAATTTGGACGACCAACTGGTCGAAAGCTTGGAAAAACAGCTCGAATTGGCTTAAGCTTGATTTAAAAGGCCGTCTGAAACCTGATTTCAGACGGCCTTTCGACTTCATTTCGGAGTAAAATAACCCTTTCGACATATTAAAGGCTGTCTGAACATGAATAAACTTTTTTCCACATTCAAAACGTTTTTAGCCGCTTCGTCCGTCTTGGTATTGGCTGCCTGTCCGAGCGGCAACGCGTCTCAATCCAAACCTTCTACGCAGGGTCAAAATACGGTTTCACATACTGCACCCAAACCGAAAGCCACGGTTGCACTGGCTTTGGGCGGCGGTGCGTCCAAAGGCTTTGCCCATATCGGTATTATTAAGGTTTTGAAAGAAAACAATATTCCGGTCAAAATCGTTACCGGTACATCCGCTGGCTCGATTGTCGGCAGTATGTACGCTTCGGGAATGTCGCCCGACCGCCTCGAATTGGAAGCGGAAATTTTGGGTAAAACCGATTTGGTGGATTTGACCTTGTCCACCAGCGGCTTCATCAAAGGCGAAAAACTGCAAAACTACATCAATCGCAAAGTCGGCAACCGCCCGATGCAGCAGTTCCCCATCAAATTTGCCGCCGTTGCGACCGATTTTGAAAGTGGCAAACCGGTGGTGTTCAACGTCGGCAATGCCGGACAGGCCGTCCGTGCTTCCGCTTCGATTCCGAACGTGTTCCAGCCTGTCGTCATCGGCAACCGCAAATATGTAGACGGCGGCCTGTCGCAGCCCGTACCGGTCAGCGCGGCGAAAAAACTGGGTGCAAACTTCATCATTGCCGTCGATATTTCCGCCCGTCCGGCCAAAAATGTCAGCCAAGGCATGTTCTCCTATCTTGACCAAACCTTCAACGTAATGAGTCAAACTGCGTTGCGCCAAGAATTGGGCCAAGCCAATGTGGTCATCAAACCGCAGGTTTTGGAGCTGGGTTCGGTTGGTGGCTTCGACCAAAAACAACGCGCCATCCAATTGGGCGAACAGGCTGCACGCGCCGCCCTGCCTGAAATCAAACGCAAACTGGCGGCATATCAGTATTAATCATCTGCCGTTTGAACAGGCCGTCTGAAAGTATGTTTTTCAGACGGCCTTTCTTGTGCAAATCTGCTAAAATCACGCGTTTCCTACAAATCATAAAATCCTAAAAAAATGAATATCTTTTACGAAGAGTCCGGCCAATTCAAAGTTGCCTCCATCGTCCAAAAAAACGACGCCACCTACCAAGTCGATACCCAACACGGCAAACGCACCAAAGTGAAGGCAAACAATGTCTTTGCCGAGTTTGACGGCGATATGGCGGCGTTTTTGGAGAACGCGCAGGCACAGGCGGCGGACATCGACACCGATTTATTGTGGGAAGTATGCGGCGAAGAGGAATTTACCGCCGAAGCCATCGCCGAAGAATATTACGGCCATGCACCGACCAAAACCGAGCTGGCGGCGACTTTGATTGCGCTTTACGCCGCGCCGATGTATTTCTACAAAAAAGCCAAAGGCGTGTTCAAAGCCGCGCCGGAAGAAACCTTAAAACAAGCGCTTGCCGCCATCGAACGCAAAAAACAGCAAGACGCGCAAATCGACGCTTGGGCGGAAGCCTTGAAACGCGGCGAGATGCCGTCTGAAATCGCGGCGGATTTGAAAACCATCTTACACGCGCCCGACAAGCAGTCGCTGACCTACAAAGCCTTTACCAAAGCCGCCGACGAGCTGAAAATCTCAGCCTACGAACTGGCGAAAAAAACGGGCGGCATTACGTCCATTCCCCAATACCTGCAAGACGGGTTTGAAATCAAATATTTCCCCAAAGGAACAGGCTTCCCCGACCTTCCGCTTCCTGAAATGCCCGACTTGCCCAAGGCTGACGTTACCGCCTTTTCCATTGACGACGAATCGACCACCGAAGTGGACGACGCTTTAAGCCTGACCGACTTGGGCAATGGCATGAAACGCGTCGGCATCCACATTGCCACGCCGTCGCTTGCCATTAAACAAGGCGACAAAATGGAAAAAAACATCATGGAACGCTTGAGCACGGTTTATTTCCCCGGCGGCAAAATCACTATGTTGCCCGAAAACTGGATTGCCGCGTTCAGCCTTGATGCAGGCGCATACCGCCCTTCCATCAGCATTTATTTCAATGTGGACAGCGAGTTCAACGTCGGCGCACCAACCTGCAAAATCGAAGCGGTCAACATCGCCGAAAACCTGCGCATTCAAACCATCGAGCCGCATTTCAATACCGAAACCGGCTTGGACGAAGCGGGCGAAATGATGTTCGCCCACCATCAAGACCTGATTTGGTTTTATCAATTTGCCATCGCCCTGCAAAAAGCGCGCGGCAAATACGAGCCCGACCGTGCGCCGCAATACGATTACAGCATCGAATTGGATGAAGAAGGCAACGTATCCGTCGTCCGCCGCGAACGCGGTTCGCCCATCGATACGCTGGTCAGCGAGATGATGATTCTTGCCAACAGCACTTGGGCGCAAATGCTGGATGAAAACGAGCTGCCCGGTCTTTTCCGCGTCCAACCGGCAGGCAAAGTGCGCATGAGCACCAAATCCGAGCCGCACATCGGCATGGGCGTGCAGCATTATGGCTGGTTTACCTCGCCGCTGCGCCGCGCCGCCGACTACATCAACCAAAAGCAGCTAATCAGCCTGATCGACGACACGGCCGAGCCGCTGTATCAAAACAGCGATGCCGAGCTTTTCGCCGCACTGCGCGACTTTGATGCCGCCTATACAGCCTATGCCGACTTCCAACGCCAGATGGAAGCCTACTGGAGCCTCGTCTATCTGCAACAGCAAGGCACGAGCGAGCTGACGGCCACCATCCTCAAAGAAGACCTCGTCCGCATTGAAGGCCTGCCGCTGGTAACGCGCGCGACCGGTATTCCGTTTGACGCGCTGCCCAAATCGCAGGCATTGTTCAAAATCACTGAATTGGATGCCGAGAAGCAGTTTATCGCGCTCAACTATCAAAAAGCCGTTTTACCGGGCTGATAACGTTATTCCGTTTGAAAAAAGGCCGTCTGAACGAAGAAACAGAAATCTTTGATTTCGTTTTCACCCCTGTTCAGACGGCCTTCATCATCTAAAAATGCTACAATTCCCCTTTTCTGCCCATCATTTCAAACCATGAAAAAAAACGCCCCCCAATCCTTTGAAGAAGCCTTATCCCGCCTCGAAACCCTGACCCAGGCTATGCAAAGCAGCGAAATGCCGCTGGAAGACGCTTTGGCCGTCTATCAGGAAGGCAACGAATTGGTCAGATACTGCCAAACCAAATTAGCGGAAGTCGAGCAGAAACTGCAAGTATTGGATGCCGGCGAACTGAAGGAGTTGAACCTTGAACCCGGCGAATGAACTCAAAACATGGCAGCAAAAAGCCCAAGCACAAACCGAATTGCTGCTGGCGCATTTTTTGCCGTCTGAAAGCCAAGTGCCGCACACGCTGCACGAAGCCATGCGTTACGTTACCCTCGGCGGCGGCAAACGGCTGCGCCCGCTCTTGGTGCTTGCCGCGTCCGAATTGGGTGAAGCAAACCAAAATGCCGTCGAGCAAGCCATGGCGGCCATCGAAATGGTACACGTCTATTCGTTGGTTCACGACGATATGCCGGCGATGGACAACGACAGCCTGCGCCGCGGCAAACCGACCTGCCATGTGCAATACGATGAAGCAACCGCCCTTTTGGTCGGCGATGCGCTGCAAACCCAAGCCTTTGATGTACTGAGCCGTCCGACAGGCCTGCCTGCCGAACGCCAGCTTGCCATGTTGTCCACGCTGGCCCAGGCATCCGGCAGCCTCGGCATGGCGGGCGGACAAGCCATCGACCTTGCCAATGTCGGCAAAGCCATGAATCAGGCTGAGTTGGAACAGATGCACAGCCTCAAAACCGGCGCGCTCATCCGCGCGGCCGTGGCCTTAGGCGCACTTTCCTGCCCAGACTTAACACCGGCGCAAATCCAAACCTTAGACCACTACGCCGCCAAATTGGGCCTGGCTTTCCAAGTGATCGACGATGTATTGGACTGCGAAGCCGATACCGCTACCTTGGGCAAAACCGCCGGTAAAGACTCGGACAACGACAAACCAACCTACGTCAAACTGATGGGCCTGCACGCCGCGCGTACTTACGCAGAAACGCTGATTGCAGAAGCCGTTGCCCTGATTGAGCCATTCGGCGACAAAGCCCTGCGCCTGCGCCAACTGGCCGAGTTTGTTACCGCACGGAAAAACTAAACCCGTAAATAAATAAAGGCCGTCTGAAACCTGATTTTAGGTTTCAGACGGCCTTTTTAACAGCCTGTTTGGCTTGGGTATCCCATACCGAATGCAGAGCCTTTCAAAATACGGCTCAGAAATCTCCTGCAAACTGCGTTTACAAGCCTCAGCCTGTCTGTTTAATCCAATAGGGCATCTACGAACGCTTTGGCATTAAACGGACGCAAATCGTCGATACCTTCGCCTACGCCGATATAGCGGACAGGAACTGGACGGTCAGAGGCAAGGGCGGCAAGGATACCGCCTTTAGCCGTACCGTCTAGCTTGGTGACGATAAGGCCGGTCAGACCCAGCGCTTCGTCAAAGGCTTTCACTTGGTTGACGGCGTTTTGACCGATGTTGGCATCAAGCACGACGATGATTTCATGTGGCGCATCAGGCATGGCTTTTTGCAACACGCGCTTCACTTTTTTGATTTCTTCCATCAAATGAAGCTGCGTCGGCAGACGGCCGGCAGTATCGGCAAGCACGATGTCGATCCCGCGCGCTTTTGCAGCTTGGACGGCATCGAAGCAAACGGCTGCGGAATCGCCCGTAGTTTGCGAAATCACGGTCACATTGTTGCGTTCGCCCCAAGCTTGAAGCTGCTCACGCGCGGCGGCACGGAAAGTATCGCCTGCTGCCAGCAATACAGATTTACCCTGTGCTTGGAAGTATTTGGCCAATTTGCCGATAGATGTGGTTTTGCCCGCGCCGTTGATGCCCGCAAGCATGATGACGAACGGCTCTTTCGTTTCGGGCAAGACCAGCGGTTTTTCCAACGGCTTAATCAAGTCATACAGCGCATCTTTCAGCGCACCGCGCAATTCGTTGCCGTCTTTGAGGCCTTTGAGGCTGACACGGTCGCGCACGTCTTTCATCAAGTATTCGGTGGCTTCCATGCCCATATCGCTGGTAATCAGCACGGTCTCCAGCTCTTCGTACAAATCCTCATCGATTTGCCCGCCGCCGAACACGCCTGCCAACGATTTTGCCATTTTATCGCGTGATTTGGTCAAGCCTTGTTTCAAACGCGCGGCCCAACTGAGCTTGTATTCTTCTACCGGAGCAGGGGCTTCAGCCGATGTTTCCGCAACGGCTTCTTGAACTTGCTCGACAGCTTCGCTAACTGCTTCAACAACTTCTTCTTTGACCGCTTCGGCTTGTTCTGCTACTTCCTCAGCAGCCTCGGCCACTTCAGACGGCATTTCGGCAACGGTTTCTTGAACCTGTTCCACAGCCTCGCTGAGGGTTTCAACAGCTGCTTCTTTTACGGCTTCAGTCTGTTCTGCCATTTCTTCAGCAGCCTCAGCTACTTCAGACGGTATCTCGACAACGGTTTCTTGAACCTGTTCAACAGCCTCGCTGACGGTTTCAACGGCCGCTTCTTTTGCCGCTTCAACGTGTTCTTCTACTTTCTCAACTGTTTCAGACGGCGTTTCGGTTAAAGCTTCCCGAACCTGTTCGACGGTTTCACTGGCAGTTTCAACAGCCGATTCGACAACTGATTCAACATGCCCTTTGACGCTTTCTGCTAAAGATTCGGCATCTTCTTTAATATTTTCAACTACTTGAGCAACTTCAGATTCTACTTTTGCTGCGGTTTCCTGAACTTGAGCCTCCTCAGGAGCCGGAGTTTCCTGTTTTTTCTTGCGACGGAAGAAGCTGAACATTAAATTTTCCTTTTAATTTTAGAAACTTGAAATAAGGAGTATTGTAGCGTATTTTACGTGGCAAGGTCGTCTGAAAATCAAGGTTGTCAGGTTTTGGCATTTCCAACGTCTAACAAGACAAACCATCCACACAGGAAACATAGAGATGAATCCCGCACATTATTTTCACTTTGCACCAAGTTCGGCTGCCTGCTTGCGCTTGGCGCCTGCTCATCCAAAATGATGGATACCGAAGCCGCAACCATACCGCAGGCATTGTCCTCGTTGAAAACCCCTGACAACCGCCCTGCCAGCGTTTTTCTGAAAAAAGACAAACCCACCCTGATTAAATTTTGGGCAAGTTGGTGTCCTTTGTGTTTGTCCGAATTGGGACAAACCGAAAAATGGGCGCAAGATGCAAAATTCGGTTCTGCCAACCTGATTACCGTTGCCTCGCCCGGTTTTCTGCACGAGAAAAAAGATGGCGACTTCCAGAAATGGTATGCCGGTTTGAACTATCCCAAGCTGCCCGTCGTGACTGACAACGGCGGCATCATCGCCCAAAGCCTGAATATCAGTGTTTACCCTTCATGGGCGTTAATCGGTAAAGACGGCGACGTGCAGCGCATCGTCAAAGGCAGCATCAACGAAGCGCAGGCATTGGCTTTAATCCGCGACCCGAATGCCGATATAGGCCGTCTGAAAAACTCGTTCTACAAACCCGACACACAGAAAAAGGATTCAGCAATCATGAATACGCGCACTATCTATCTCGCCGGCGGCTGCTTCTGGGGCTTGGAAGCCTATTTCCAACGCATAGACGGCGTGGTTGACGCCGTATCCGGCTACGCCAACGGTAAAACGCAAAACCCGAGCTACGAAGACGTGTCCTACCGCGACACGGGCCATGCCGAGACCGTCAAAGTCACCTACGATGCCGACAAACTCAGCCTCGACGACATCCTGCAATATTTCTTCCGCGTTGTTGACCCGACCAGCCTCAACAAACAAGGCAACGACATCGGCACGCAATACCGCAGCGGCGTGTACTACACCGACCCTGCCGAAAAAGCCGTTATCGCCGCCACGCTCAAACGCGAGCAGCAAAAATACCAACAGCCCTCGTTGTCGAAAATGAGCCGCTGAAAAACTTCTACAACGCTGAGGAATACCATCAGGACTATCTGATTAAAAACCCCAACGGCTATTGCCACATCGACATCCGCAAAGCTGATGAACCGCTACCGGGTAAAACCAAAGCCGCCCCGCAAGGCAAAGGCTTTGACGCGGCAACCTATAAAAAACCCGGCGATGCCGAACTCAAACGCCTCCTGACCGAAGAGCAATACCAAGTTACCCAAAAAAGCGCGACCGAATACGCCTTCAGCCACGAATACGACCATCTGTTCAAACCCGGCATTTATGTGGACGTCGTCAGCGGCGAACCCCTGTTCAGCTCCGCCGACAAATTCGATTCCGGCTGCGGCTGGCCGAGCTTCACCCGCCCGATTAACGCCGCCGCCGTTACCGAACACGACGATTTCAGCTACAACATGCGCCGCACCGAAGTGCGCAGCCACGCCGCCGATTCGCACTTAGGACACGTCTTCGCCGACGGTCCGAAAGACAAAGGCGGTCTGCGCTATTGCATCAACGGCGCAAGTTTGAAATTCATTCCTTTAGAAGAAATGGACGCAGCCGGCTACGGTGCATTGAAAGACAAAGTGAAATAACGGTTTGAATCGAAAAAGGCCGTCTGAAAAAGATTTCAGACGGCCTTAAATTTATAATTTATTTAGTCATGTCATAAAATGATGCAATAGAAAATATTAAATACATTACTGATATCAAAATATATTTAATTTTTTTATCTCTAATTTTTTTCCATAAATACAAGTATATAGGAAGCATCGTAAACAATAGAACCTCAATATCAAAAAAGAAAAGAAAGAGATATCCTTTAGAATTTTCTTTCCAAAAGAGTATAAAAAAACTTGTACATATCGAGAATCCAATTAGAAAAGAGACAATACTATTTAAAACATCAATAATTCTTGCCTCTATTTGAATAGAAACAAGATACGGAAAATTACATAATTGTAGAAACCTAAGAAAATGAAGATATGCCAATAATACATATATGAGAGTCAAACCCATGAAAGTATCAAATATCTCTTTAAAAGGAATTTTTCCATAAAAATGTAATATACTGACTAACAAGCCGATTGGTAACCATACAATCGAATTTTCCTTACTTAGAAAATATTTAAACATTTAAAACTTTCTTCATCATTTTCATACTATATATTTAATTCAAAAAAAGCCATTTGAATCTTCAAATGGCTTTTTTATAAATCAAATTCGTTTTGCCAACTCTTCGGCTTTGCCCACATACAACGCAGGGGTCAGCTCAAGCAATTTGGCTTTGGCTTCTGCCGGAATTTCCAACGATTCGATAAAGAGTTTCAACACTTCAGGCGTAATGCCGTCTTTACCGCGTGTCAGGTCTTTTAGCTTCTCGTAAGGATTGGCCACGCCGTAACGACGCATTACGGTTTGGATCGGCTCGGCCAGCAGCTCCCAAGTAGCGTCCAAATCGGCAGCAAGGGAGGCAGGATTCGGTTCAAGCTTGTTCAGACCGCGCAGATGGGCGGCAAAACCCAATACGGTATAGCCCACGCCTACACCCATATTGCGCAATACGGTACTGTCGGTCAGGTCGCGCTGCCAACGGGAAATCGGCAGTTTTTCAGACAAAAAGCCCAATACGGCATTGGCCATACCAAGGTTGCCTTCGGAGTTTTCAAAGTCAATCGGATTGACTTTGTGCGGCATGGTGGAAGAACCGACTTCGCCTGCTTTGACTTTTTGTTTGAAGTAACCCAAAGAAATATAGCCCCAAACATCGCGGTTGAAGTCAATCAGAATCGTGTTGACACGGCTGATGGCTTGGAAGAATTCCGCCATATAGTCGTGCGGCTCGATTTGAATAGTGTAGGGGTTGAAGGTCAGGCCGAGGCTGATTTCAACGAAGTTGCGGCAATGGGTTTCCCAATCCACATCGGGATAAGCGACCATATGGGCATTGTAGTTGCCGACTGCGCCGTTGATTTTGCCGAGAAACTCTTGCACTTGCAGGTTTTTAAACTGACGTTGCAGGCGGTACACGACATTGGCGATTTCTTTACCCAGTGTGCTTGGTGTAGCAGGTTGGCCATGCGTGCGGCTCATCATAGGGACGGCAGCCAACTCATGCGCCATGCCGGTCAACTTCTCGATGATTTCGGCCAGTTTCGGCAGCAAAACAGCCTCACGCGCTTCTTGCAGCATTAAAGCGTGGGACAGGTTGTTGATGTCTTCGCTGGTGCAGGCAAAGTGGATGAACTCGCTGGCAGCTGCCACTTCAGGCACGCCGGAGAAGCGTTCTTTAAGCCAATATTCGATGGCTTTAACGTCGTGATTGGTGGTCGCCTCAATGGCTTTGACGGCGGCGGCATCTTCAAGCGAGAAGTTTTCGATCACTTTGTCGATTTCGGCAAGCGTAAAATCGCTGAAAGCAGGAACTTCTACAATCTTAGGCTCGGCGGCAAGGGCTTTGAGCCAGTTTAATTCAACTTTGACACGCGCACGCATCAGGCCGTATTCGGAAAAAATCGGACGCAATGCTTCAACGGATTTGGCGTAGCGGCCATCTAACGGGGAAAGTGCAGCGATAGGGTTAATCATGTCGGATCTTCCTATGGGATGAAAACCAAATTGTTTGCAATTATACATGATTTTACACTCCAAGGCCGTCTGAAAAACAGGTTTCAGACGGCCTTTTAGGCGTATTTTTCATAAAATTCTTTTCAGAGGTTCAACTTTGCAAAATCGATTTACGATATATGCCATCTTCACGGATAATATCGGCTTACTTTTTGTAAATAATGAGGTTTTATGAATATCAAACGTTTTTCCCTAGCTGCAACCGTATTTGCGGCTTTGATGTTGAGTGCCTGTGAAACAACCACCACTTCAAGCGGCGGTAGCAGCTGGACCAATATCGGCACCATCTCTGAAGGCAATATCAAAGTGGCCATTGATAGAAGCAGCATTAAAAGAAATGGCGTACTGGTTACTTTCCGCGATAAAAAAACCGTTTCCAAACTGAAAGAGGAACGTTTCGTCAATACGCCGGCCTATAAAACAGCCATCGGCAACTGGGAAATTCATTGCTCAAACAAAACCTATCGCCTGGCAGCGCTGCAACTGATGGACGAACACGGCCGGGTGATTTCCAACCAAAGCTATACGCCGACCAGCATCCGCCCAATGAGCGTCATGAGCGGCACGATTACTGAAAAACAATACGAAACTGTGTGCGGACATAAGCTTTAATCCACACTTATTCACAAAGTTATCCACAGTTTAAATATTTAAAAGGCCGTCTGAATGCTTTGAATATCAAGTTTCAGACGGCCTTTTTATGTTTTGATGTAAATTTATCTTCAAATTTATCCACAAATTTTGTTTATTCAAAAATAATTTATTACAGCGATTTATTTACGCTCAAAATTTGCTTCATCCTTTGCAAGAGCATTTCACAAAATACTGCTTTCTACTCTATTTACTGACTTACTATCTGCTTAATCGAGCTGTATTTACAGACTGCTATGCATCAAACTGGATCTGCGCTAAATACTTTTCACAAAGGTATTCCAATCTTTTGGAAAAAATTTTCTTCTCCAAATAAATACCTTTCCTTTGATAATACAGCCCTTCTTTAACGCAGCCTTGCCCCCGTTTCTCCGTCAATAATCTGGCTAGGCATTTTCTGCCTACCTATCAATCCGCCTACAACCCAGACTTTCCTGCCAAATTGTCTTCTGACTTCCCTTTCCGTTTTGCACGCCCGTTTGCCTGCACGATTACATGAAGTAGAGACTAAAGGCATTTTCAAAACCTGACACAAACGCCTTGCACCTGCATGCGCAGGAACCCTGACAGCCAATTTACTGCGTCCTTTCCCACGCAATGAGGGCAATACTTTTTTGCCGACCAACAATAAAAAAGTTTTCGGAGCCGGCCATGCTTCATGCAACATGGTTTGGATATTTTCAGACGGCCTTTGCAGTAAAGGTTGCAACTGTTCCAAACTATGGCCTATGACAATCATGCCTTTGTGTTGCGGTCGTTTTTTCAGATGGATCAGTTGATTGAGTGCTTTGGGCAAAGTAGGGACACAGCCCAAGCCATAGCAAGACTCGGTAGGATAGGCGACCAAACCGCCTTTTTTAAGATGCGCCTGCAGCCTGCGTTGGGCTGCAGCCGATAAAATTCTGGGGAACATCATCATAATACCAAGGCCGTCTGAAACTGAGATTGTCGGACAATCTGTGTTCAGACGGCCTGTTTCTATTCATTATTAACGGTTGATGGCTTTATCGGAAATGTCTTTACGGTATTGCATACCGTCAAAGCGGATTGTTTCCAATGCCTCATAAGCCTTGCTCTTAGCTTGGGCAACATCATCGCCCAAACCGACTACACACAATACACGGCCGCCGTTGGTTACCACTTCGCCTTTTTCATTCGTCGCAGTACCGGCATGGAAAACTTTACCGATTTGATTGGCCTTATCCAAGCCGAAGATCACATCGCCTTTTTTCGGAGAATCAGGATAATTTTGTGCGGCCAATACCACGCCTACTGCAGTCTGCGGATTCCATTCAGCAGCAACACTATCCAGTTTGCCATCGATTGCCGCTTCAACCAAATCCACCAAATCGCTATCCAAACGGCTCATGATTGGCTGGGTTTCAGGATCGCCGAAACGGCAGTTAAATTCGATGGTATAAGGCGCACCGGTTTTATCAATCATCAAGCCCGCGTATAAAAAGCCGGTAAATTCATGACCTTCTGCTTTCATACCGGCCACAGTCGGCAAAATAATTTCATTCATCGCGCGCTCGTACACATCAGGCGTCACCACCGGAGCAGGGCTGTACGCGCCCATGCCACCAGTATTAGGGCCTTTGTCGTCATCCAGCAGGCGTTTATGGTCTTGACTGGTTGCCATCGGCAAAACATGATTGCCGTCCACCATAACGATAAAGCTCGCCTCCTCGCCTTGCAGGAAATCTTCAATCACGACTCGCGCGCCTGCATTACCCATTTTGTTGCCCAACAACATATCGTCGATAGCGGCATGGGCTTCATCCAAAGTCATGGCGACAATCACGCCTTTACCGGCAGCCAAACCATCCGCCTTAATAACAATCGGTGCACCTTTTTGGTTGACGTAATCATGTGCCGCATCGGCATTTTCAAAGGTTTGGTATTGCGCGGTTGGAATCTTATATTTTGCCATAAATGCTTTAGCAAAATCTTTTGAACTCTCCAGCTGAGCCGCGTATTGAGTCGGGCCAAAAATCTTCAATCCGGCAGCACGGAAGTCATTCACCACGCCCGCCGCCAAAGGAGCTTCAGGGCCGACTACGGTAAAGGCAATATTTTCATTACGGCAAAAATCAATCAAATCTTGATGCGCCGTTAATGCGATATTCTGAAGTTTAGGCTCAATTGCCGTTCCGGCATTACCAAGTGCAACAAAGACAGTTTCTACTTTAGACGACTGCGCCAATTTCCAAGCCAGTGCGTGTTCACGTCCACCATTACCAATAACGAGCAATTTCATACCATCTCCTTGAAGAATAGATGTTGTAAATAAAATTCAATCGATGGAATATTGTTCCATCTTGCCTAGCTGTTTCAAATTAAGAATAATATCGCACCAAGACAACCATACTCTAATTTCAAACAACGAAAGGAAAATTATGCAAAAACGTATTGACGAAATTCAAAGCAAATACCGCGAATGGTGCGAATTACTGCCGCAACTGGAAGCAGATATCGCCCGCTGGAAACATGCTGCAAGCCTCATGCAAGACATGGATGACTTCTATACCAACGAATACCAAGCATGCCATCAAGCCATTGAAGAAGGGGCAGATGTTGATTTGCGCACACAGGGCGAATACAGCATTATGAGCGAAGATGCCCTATGGAACGCACTGGGGGAATTTCATCAACTGGCTTGGGAACACCTGCGCTCAAGCGTAAATGCTTTAGACAGATACCAAGGCTAAAACATCAAAGGCCGTCTGAAACTTTTGATTTCTCAAATATATTCAGACGACCTTCTATTCAAACGGCTTCTCAGTATCTACTTCAATTTGGCGCGTATTTTTCCAAGCAGCAATACAAGCTTCATAATCTGCCAATGCTATTTTCACTGTCAACTTACAATCCAGCTGCAAATCCTGTTCCACAATATCGGCCTGATATTGTTTGGCAATCCGTATAGCCTCATTCAAAACAGGATATTCACACTTCAACCAAATTGTCTTTTCGACATTCTTTTCAACAACTTCAGCTATCGCCAATGCCTGAGCTGTTGATTCCTTATAAGCATGAATCAGACCGGGAACACCCAATAGCGTACCGCCAAAATAGCGCACAACCACAACCAACACATCCGTTACGCCGACAGAATCAATCTGTCCCAAAATAGGGCGACCCGCGCTTCCGGACGGTTCTCCATCATCGTTTGCGCGAAACTGCATTCCATCCACACCCAATCGATAGGCGTAACACCAATGTCTTGCCTTGTGATGTTCTTCCTTTAATGGGTCGAGATACTTCTTAACATCGGCCAAAGTGCGGATCGGATAGGCGTATGCGATGAAGCGGCTGCCTTTATCTTTAAATTCAGCCTGTGTCGGATTGGTAATGGTTTTATAGGTCGTAATCATGCCAAAATATTTTCAGACGGCCTTCGTTATAAAAGGCCGTCTGAACGTTTCACGTGAAACATTAGTTTTTCAGTGCTTCAGTCAGTTGAGGCACAACTTCAAACAAATCACCAACCAAGCCGTAATCTGCTACATTGAAAATCGGAGCGTCAGCATCTTTATTGATGGCGACAATCACTTTACTGTCCTGCATACCGGCAACGTGTTGGATGGCTCCAGAAATACCGATAGCGAAGTACAGTTGCGGCGCAACCACTTTACCGGTTTGACCGACTTGAGCATCGTTTGGCGCATACTCGGCATCCACTGCCGCACGGGATGCACCAATCGCCGCACCCAAAACGTCAGCCAAAGGAGTCAATACTTCATTGAATTTTTCAGCACTGCCCAATGCACGGCCACCGGAAACAATCACTTTTGCCTGAGTCAATTCAGGGCGGTCAGACTGGGAAAGTTGACGGTTTACGAAACGGCTCAGGTTTTGAGCAGGCATTGCCTCAACATTGACCACTTCTGCATTACCGCCTTGTCCGGCAGCATCAAATGCGGTTGCACGGAAAGTCAGCACCAGCTTTTCAGAATTGGATTGAACAGTTTCAAATGCATTACCGGCATAAATCGGACGGACGAATGTTGAGTTATCCACAACTTCGGTTAAATCCGAAACTTGTGGCACATCCAACAGGGCGGCTACTCGGGGCAACAGATTTTTACCAAACGCTGTTGCAGTCGCAGCCACATAGCGGTAATCCGCAGCCAGTTTAACAACCAAAGGCGCTAATTCTTCTGCCAAACCTTCAGCGTAATAAGGCGAATCGGCTACTAAAACTTTCGCTACGCCTGCAACCTGTTTCGCCTCTTCAACCACCGCAGCAGCATTACTGCCGGCAACCAATAAATCTACATTACCCAATTTGGCGGCAGCCGTTACCGCATGCAAAGTGGCAGGATTCAAATGTTGGTTATTATGTTCCGCAATAATCAATACGCTCATTTCATACTCCTTAGATCACTTTGGCTTCGTTTTTCAGCTTTTCAACCAACTCGGCAACATCAGCCACTTTCACACCGGCTTGACGTGCTTTAGGTTCGGCAAATTTCACGGTATTCAAACGCGGAGAAATATCCACAGCCAAATCGGCAGGACTCAATTTTTCCAAAGGTTTTTTCTTTGCCGCCATGATATTAGGAAGTTTGACAAAGCGTGGTTCGTTCAAACGCAAATCTGCACTGATGACCGCAGGCAGTTTCAATGCAACAGTCTCTTCGCCGCCGTCAATTTCACGGGTTACCAATGCTTCTTCGCCTTCAATTTGCACTTTTGATGCAAAAGTACCTTGAGCCGCATTCAACAACGCAGCCAGCATTTGGGCAACTTGGTTGGCGTCATCGTCAATTGCCTGTTTACCCAGCAGTAAAATTTGCGGATTTTCTTTATCCGCAACAGCTTTCAGCAATTTCGCAACGGCCAAAGGCTCCAACTTCGCATCAGTCTCAACATGAACCGCACGGTCGGCACCCATCGCCAAAGCAGTACGCAACGTTTCTTCGCATTTTTTCTCGCCAAGAGAAACAGCAACAATCTCGCTTACTTTTCCGGCTTCTTTCAAACGGACAGCTTCTTCTACCGCGATTTCATCAAACGGGTTCATCGACATTTTGACATTACCGATATCCACATCGGAACCATCGGCTTTCACACGAACTTTGACGTTGTAGTCCACTACGCGCTTTACTGCGACCAGTGCTTTCATTCAATTCTCCTAAAAAGAATGTCCATTAAATCAAGCATACTGCTTTTGATACATTCTTTATATAAAATCCAATTCAGTTTTCACCAACATGACAAAACCAAATTTGTATAAATCTTGGCAAATAGAGCGGAATTATATCATTTCTAAAGCATTTACTCAGAAAATAAATCCACCCCTCCAGCAATTATTTACCGTATGCTGCAACACAATCCATCAGGGTTTGGTAAACCTCGTCAACATTGGGAATTTGAGCAATCCCGCCTAAATTTTTTGCATAAGCCGAAACTTGAACGCCGGTCTTGGCCGGATCTGTATCTGTATAAATTCCTACAACAGGCTTTTCCAACGCATTGGCAAGATGCAGTAGTCCGGTATCTACGCCAATAATACCCTCTGCGTTTTTCAATAAAAATGCAGCCTGTAATAAATTCATTTTGTCGCAAACGAAAGCAAACGGTAAATCGCTTGCAATCTGTTCGGAACGCATTTTTTCGATTTCATTTCCCCACGGCAGATATACATTGCATTGTTGTTCTTCATTCAACTTTTTCAATAATGCACGCCAGTGTTCTACCGGCCATAATTTACTGTCGCGACTGGTTGCATGCAAAGCAACGTAATAAGGGGATTGCAAATTTTTCAGACGGCCTGATTCAGGAACCGATAAACCAAATACCTGCGTCTCAGGCATTGTATAACCAAATACTTGGGCGAATAATTCACGGTTTCTCCAAACCGCATTTTTACCTTTCGGCACGGCAAACGTTTTACTGTATGCAAGGGCAGCCAAACTTTCACGCGCGCTGTGTTTATCCAAGCCGTAAATAGGGGATTTTGCCATTTTAGCAAAGCATGCGCTTTTAATCAGTCCTTGGCTATCTAAAACAAAATCAAAAGATTCAGCCTGCAAATCCGTTTTCAGACGACCTATTTCACGCCACGTTTCAGCCTGAAAAAGGTGTTTGCGCCATTGCCGCCATTTCATTACATGAACCTTTTTGACAAAAGGATGTAAGCGGGCAATATCTGCAAACCCTGCCTCACACAGCCAATGAAGCTCTACCTCAGGACATTGTCGCGCCAAATCTTCAACTGCGGGCAACGTGTGAATTAAATCGCCCATACTGGACAAGCGGACAAGTAAAATCTTCATATTTTGGAAAATGTTTCACGTGAAACAACAGAATTTTAAATATAATCTATTGATTATTAATATATTTTTTTATTTCTTTGGCGTTTTCTAAAATAATAGCCCCGGCAGAATGCATTTCCTTCCATGCTGATTCAACCGTTTCAGGAGCAATGCCGCGGCAAGCAGCCTGATTGACGATGACTTTCCAAGCCCCGCCTTTAAGCAACTGTAAAACCGTTGTCTTCACACAATAATCTGTTGCCAAACCGCCGACAATGACTGTATCTGCATTTTGACAGCGCAACCATTCGATCAAACCTGTACTGAGCTTTTCTTCAATATCGTGAAAACATGCACCGTAAGGATGTAACTCAGGATCAACGCCTTTCCAAACGCAATAATCGTATTCTTTGGCTGAAGGCAGGCCATCCAACAATTCATAGCCATATGTTCCAACCATCGCATGTGCCACCCAAGTCAAATCTGCATCGGGCAAACCCGTCGGTTTCAACATATCAACAGGATTATCCACAAGCCATTTTGCCGCAGCATGATGCGCATCTTTCGTCATCACACGTAAATCCGCCAATGCAGCTTGGGTATTGAGTTCATCCGCAATCAGATGACCTTCGGCAACAGGCAATTCTTTCAGGCACAAAGGCGTAAACGTTTTTTGTGCATCTACATCGATAGAAACAATCATGAATTAATTTAACCTATTGATTTTGTTTTATATTATTTAAATTGAGCATTTATTGCCAATGTACGGACATTTGGAATAAATGCTTTGTATTATAACAAATTACTACTGCAAAATGTGGGAAAACATCTGTGATATGATGACAGTTTACACAGAATATTTATCCACAAATTATGTCCTATTCGATTACGCCTATTGCAACCGTTCATTCCCCCTACAAACAAAAATTCGGCATTGCCCGCCAACCCGGTTTGGTTCCTGCAGCAGAAATTTGCATTGAACTCACTCCTGAATTTACCGCAGACAGCGTTCGGGGCTTGGAAGATTTCGACTATGTGTGGATAAGTTTTATTTTCCACGGCGTATTGGATGAAGGTTGGGCGCAAATGGTACGTCCGCCACGGCTTGGAGGCAAACAAAAAATGGGCGTATTTGCCACGCGCAGCCCGCACCGCCCCAATCATCTCGGTTTATCCCTGCTGAAACTCGAACGAATCGAAACAGGCAAACCTGTCCGCATCTATTGCAGCGGTGCAGACCTATTAGACGGTACTCCGGTAGTGGATATCAAACCCTACATCCCCTTTGTCGAAGCCAAACCTGACGCATCATCAGGCTTTGTCAGCGGCAAACCTGAAGAATTGAACGTTGCCTGGGCAGAAAGTACGCTCGCAGAACATTTATCCACAGAAGAAAAACATCTCATTGAGCAAAGCATTGCCCAAGATCCCCGTCCTGCCTATCAAGATATTCCCGAACGGGTTTATGTAATGAATATTGCGGATTATGAAGTACAGTTTAGGATAGAAAACAAATGTGCCACTGTGATTAAACTATCCACAATCTGATTGCAAATTGAATCTATCTACAAACAAAAGGCCGTCTGAAATATTCAGACGGCCTTTTAATTATCCACAGACTGATTGATTCAGCCTGTTATCCTTTAGATTTTGCTGGCAAAAAATTCCAAGGTACGAACCAATTGGCAAGTGTAAGACATTTCATTGTCGTACCAAGCAACAGTTTTCACCAATTGTTTGTCGCCAACTGTCATCACGCGAGTTTGAGTAGCATCGAAGAGTGAGCCGTATTCAATACCAATGACGTCGGAAGATACGATTTGATCTTCAGTGTAGCCGTAAGACTCGCTGGCGGCAGCTTTCATCGCGGCATTGATTTCTTCTTTGGTCACAGGACGCTCCAGAACAGAAACCAGTTCGGTCAAAGAACCGGTAGCAACGGGAACACGTTGGGCAGAACCATCAAGTTTACCGTTCAATTCAGGGATAACCAAGCCGATGGCTTTAGCGGCACCGGTGCTGTTCGGTACGATATTCAAGGCAGCGGCACGGGCGCGGCGGAAGTCGCCTTTGCGGTGTGGCGCGTCAAGGGTGTTTTGGTCGCCGGTATAGGCGTGGATGGTGGTCATCAAGCCTTCGACAATACCGAATTCTTTTTGTAATACCGCAGCCATAGGGGCCAGACAGTTAGTCGTACAAGAAGCGGCTGAAATAACAGTTTCGCTGCCGTCCAAAATATCTTGGTTTACGCCGTATACAACGGTTTTCACATCATTGCCGCCAGGTGCGGAAATTACAACTTTGCGCGCACCGGCACGGATATGGGCTTCAGCTTTGGTTTTGTTGGTAAAGAAACCGGTACATTCGAGGACAACGTCCACACCCAGCTCGCCCCAAGGCAATTCTTCAGGATTAGGATTGGCAAATACTTTGATTTCTTTGCCGTTAACAACAATCGCATCATCTTTCAATTCGGCAGAGCCTTCAAAGCGGCCTTGAGTACTGTCGTATTTAAAGAGGTGCAGCAGCATATCGGCAGGAGTCAAGTCGTTAACAGCAACGACTTCGATACCTTGGGCTTTTTCAATTTGACGCAATGCCAGACGACCGATGCGGCCAAAACCATTAATCGCTACTTTAATACTCATTTTGCTACTCCTAATTAGATGGAATGGGAAAAATTTTTCAGTAAGTCCATTGTATCCTGAAATAAAATTACTTTCTAGGATTACAGATGATTACTTTTAAGTTGTTTGATTTAAATAAAGAAAACATGAAATTATTGTTTGTAGGAAAATATCAGGCAAATTGGATTATTCCTATTTTTTGATATTTTATTTCATAAAAACAGTTTTCCGATCTTAAAAGTTTTAGAAGTTTATGAAAATCATAAGCTTAGTTCTATTTTTCCATATTTTGCCGATTTTGTGTTGATAATTCAGTGTTTTCTTCAATTCATAATAGTTTAATTTTTAAAATGATGATTTTGATGAAGAACCAAACTATCTGTGGATAACGGAATAACTTTCTTTAAAACCAATTTGATAGTTACTTTTTATCTTTGAGGCCAACTTCAACTGAATGTCGGAATAAAAAAGGATAGAATCTTAGTTTCCCTATTTATCTGTGGATAAAACTCAAATTACCCACTTCAATTTCACATACTATTATGGATAATTTTCCCTTCGCAAAACATCCATATTGGCAAATACTATTAAAAATGATGGCTTGTTTTTTCCTTTTTAACGTATCATTTGCCCATCAGACTTTTTAAAAGGAAGCAATTATGCTGCAACGGACTTTAGCCAAATCAGTAAGCGTTACCGGCGTTGGCCTGCATTCGGGCGAAAGGGTCGCTCTGACTTTGCATCCTGCCGAAGAAAACAGCGGTATTTCGTTCCGCCGTACTGATTTAAGTGGAGAAATGGGCGAAGTAATCAAATTGAATCCTTATTTGATTAACGATACCCGCCTCTCTTCAACCATCGTTACCGATAAAGGCGTACGCATCGGCACGATTGAACACATTATGTCGGCTCTGTCTGCCTACGGCATCGACAATGCCTTGATTGAATTGAACGCGCCTGAAATTCCGATTATGGACGGCTCCAGCCTGCCGTTTATTTACCTTTTACAAGATGCAGGCGTGGTGGATCAAAAAGCCCAAAAACGTTTTTTGAGAATCCTCAAACCCGTTGAAATCAAAGAAACCGGAAAATGGGTACGCTTTACGCCTTATGACGGCTTTAAAGTGACTTTAACCATCGAATTTGACCATCCCGTATTCAACCGCAGCGCACCTACTTTCGAGATTGATTTTGCAGGAAAATCCTATATCGATGAGATTGCCCGCGCCCGTACCTTCGGCTTTATGCACGAAGTGGAAATGATGCGCGCCCACAATCTCGGACTGGGCGGCAATTTAAATAACGCCATCGTGATTGACGATATAGATGTCTTGAATCCGGAAGGTTTGCGCTATCCCGATGAATTTGTCCGCCACAAAATCCTTGATGCGATTGGCGATTTGTACATTGTCGGCCATCCGATTATCGGCGCATTTGAAGGTTACAAATCAGGCCATGCCATCAATAATGCGCTGTTGCGTGCCGTTTTGGCAGATGAAAGCGCTTACGAATGGGTGGAGTTTACCGATGACGAAGACTTGCCCACCGCTTTTCATGAGCTGCCGGCAGCCTGATAGAAAATAGATAACGCAGTCCAATGAAAAGGCCGTCTGAACCTTTCAGACGGCCTAAATCATGTCGTTTTCCACAAGTAATTATCCACATATCCATCCATTTTATCTTATTGAAAAATAAAAATATTAAAATTTAACATTATTCTTATACACATCTTATCCATATTTTTTCCCAAACTAAAAGGCCGTCTGAAACCTAGCTGTTCAGACGGCCTTTGCATGTCAAACCGATAAAATCAATCGCCCATGACTTTGCCTTCGCGGCGCGGGTCGGCACCGCCGAGCAAACCGTCTTTGCCGATCACAATGCCTTGTACGCCGGAATTCAAATCGCGGATTTGGACTTTGTAGCCCAGTTTTTCCAACGCTGCTGCTTTGTCCGCCGCTGCGGTTTTTTCCTCGATTTCATATTGGCTGCCGCGATTGAGCATATTTGGTAGGGAGATTGCCGCCTGAATGTCCATGCCCCAGTCGATATGCGCCACCAGCGTTTTGGCGACGAAACCGATGATGCGGCTGCCGCCGGGCGAACCGACCGCTAGATAAGGCTTGCCGTCTTTCATCACGATGGTCGGCGCCATCGAAGAACGCGGCCGCTTGCCGCCCGCCACGCTGTTGGCAACGGTTTTACCGTCCGCGCCGACAGGATTGAAAGCGAAATCAGTCAATTCATTATTGAGCAGATAGCCGTTTGCCATCAGCCCCGAGCCGAACGCGTTTTCAATCGAAGTCGTCATCGACACGACGTTGCCGTCTTTATCCACAACCACCAAATGGCTGGTGGACGGCAGCTCGACCGCCATACCCTGCGCGTATGCCTTGCCGAACTTGCCTGCCTGAATGGTTTCCAACGCCTTGTCAGCCTTGTAGATTTCTTCGGCACGCGGTTTCAAATAAGCCTGAGAAATCATGGCGCGGGTCGGAACGTTCACAAACGCAGGATCGCCGACATAATAATCGCGGTCGGCAAACGCAATCCGCGACGCATCGCCTATCCAGCGCCAACTGTGGATATTTTCCGCACCCAACGCCTTCATATCCTGATTCTGCAATACGCCCAAAATCTCGCCCAAAGCAATCGCGCCCGAACTTGGCGCGCCCATGCCGCAAACTTCATATTCACGATACGGCGCACAAACCGGCTTACGCTCGATAACTTGATAGTTTTTCAAATCCGCCATACTGATTTTGCCGGGATTATCCACAGCACCGGTAACGGCATGGACAATATTCTGCGCCTGCATTCCTTGATAAAACGGCGCACTGCCTTTTTCCGCCAACAGGCGTACGGAACGCGCAAATTCAGGGTTTTTCAACACCGTTCCCGCAGCCAAAGGCTTGCCATCAGGCAGGAAATAGGCGGCGGTTTGCGGATAACGTTGCAAAGGTTCCAAATTTTGCTCGATGGATTTCGCCATACGCGGAGAAACGGCAAAACCTTGTTCCGCTAAAGAAATCGGTTTCTCAAACAGGCTTGCCCACGGCAATTTGCCGTAACGCTTATGAACATCTTCCAGCAGCTTCGGAATCCCCGGCACACCGACCGAACGGCCGCCGACCACTGCTTTCATAAAGCCCATCGGTTTTCCGTTTTCGTCCAAGAAAAGTTCCGGTGTTGCCGCTTTCGGCGCTGTTTCACGGGCATCAAACGTCGTCAGCTTTTTCGCCTTATTGTCCCAATACACCAAAAACGCACCGCCGCCCAATCCGGAAGACTGCGGCTCAACCAGTCCCAAAGTTGTCTGCATAGCAATCATCGCATCTATCGCGCTGCCGCCGCGCTTCAAAATCTCGTATCCTGCCTCAGTTGCCAGCGGATTGGCAGACGCCGCCATATAATGCTTGGCGCGGATTAATTTCTGCTCCGTCAGCCCTGTTCCTTGCTCCGGCGCATAGTTGTCCACAGGTATGGGGGCTGGGCAACTTGAGGTTTTTGAACCGGCTGTTGCGCACAAGCGGCCAAAATTAAAACAGATAACAGGTTAATACTAAAAGAAAACTTCATATGCACACCCTTATTGACATATTTTCAGACGGCCTTTTCCCAGCTTAAATAAAAGGAAATATGAAAATAACTTGAAATAAAAAACCATTTGACTATTTCTCTAGTCAATCAGTTCCAATTGGAAAAGTATAAAACAAGCTAAGATTGTGCACAGGCAAAAAGTTACCCACAGAATGAAGCAGCAGGAAAATTTTATCCACATCTACAAACAAGGCCGACCATACTTTATCCTCATCAAAAAATATCAGCTAAGTATTTGAAAAATTTTTGTAATAAAAGTTATCAACACGCTGGGGCAGCACTCAATATCATCCTCCATTTATTATTTAAAATCTAATTTATAGTTTGTTTTCCCAAAGGCAAAGGTCGTCTGAAACGTAAAGGCATCTTTTCAAAAAATTAAAAAGTTAAGGATTGTTAAAAAGTTGTAAATCAGCTAGAGTTACGCTTGATAAATTTAATCAATAATGGAGTTTCACTAAATGAAAGGCGACATTGGCGTTATCGGCCTTGCCGTGATGGGGCAAAACCTGATTCTCAACATGAACGACAACGGTTTTAAAGTTGTCGCATTCAACCGTACGACCAGCAAAGTAGATGATTTTTTAAACGGCGCAGCAAAAAATACCAATATTATCGGCGCATATTCACTGCAAGATCTGGTTGATAAATTAGAAAAACCACGCAAAATCATGATGATGGTTCGCGCTGGTTCTGTTGTTGACGATTTTATCGGGCAACTCGTTCCGCTTTTGGACGAAGGCGACATCATTATTGACGGCGGCAATGCCAACTATCCTGATTCCACCCGCCGTACACACGAGCTGGCCGCAAAAGGCATCCGCTTTATCGGTGCCGGTGTATCCGGTGGCGAAGAAGGTGCGCGTCACGGCCCTTCTATCATGCCTGGCGGCGATGAAGCCGCATGGCCTGCCGTTAAGCCGATTTTCCAAGCCATCTCTGCCAAAACGCCTCAAGGTGAGCCTTGCTGCGACTGGGTCGGCCGTGACGGTGCGGGCCACTTCGTCAAAATGGTGCACAACGGCATCGAATACGGCGATATGCAGTTGATTTGCGAAGCGTACCAATTCATGAAAGACGGTTTGGGCCTGTCTTATGACGAAATGCACCAAATCTTCAACGAGTGGAACCAAACCGAGCTGGATTCTTATCTGGTCGAAATTACCGCCGCGATTTTGGGTTACAGAGACGAAAACGGCGAACCTTTGGTCGAAAAAATCCTCGATACTGCAGGTCAAAAAGGCACAGGCAAATGGACCGGCATCAATGCCCTCGATTTGGGTATCCCATTGACCCTGATTTCCGAAGCCGTGTTTGCACGTTGCGTGTCCGCGTTTAAAGACCAACGCGTCCAAGCAAACAGCCTGTTTGGCAAAACCATTACCCCGATTGAAGGCGACAAAGCTGCATGGGTGGATGCTTTGCGCCAAGCCCTGTTGGCATCCAAAATCATTTCTTATGCACAAGGCTTTATGCTGATCCGCGAAGCCAGCGAAAACAACGATTGGGCATTGAATTACGGCAACACTGCCCTCTTGTGGCGCGAAGGCTGCATCATCCGCAGCGCGTTCTTGGGCAACATCCGCGACGCATACGAAGCCAATCCTGATTTGGTCTTCTTGGGTTCCGATCCTTATTTCAAAGGCGTGTTGGAAAACTGTCTGCCTGCATGGCGTAAAGTGGTGGCCAAAGCAATTGAGTGCGGTATTCCGATGCCTTGCATGGCTTCCGCCATTACCTTCCTCGACGGCTACACCACCGAGCGTCTGCCGGCCAACCTGCTGCAAGCCCAACGCGACTACTTCGGCGCGCACACTTACGAGCGTACCGACAAACCGCGCGGCGAGTTCTTCCATACCAACTGGACAGGTAAGGGCGGCGATACCGCTTCAACCACATACGATATTTAATTTGCCTGAGCAAACAAAAGGCCGTCTGAGTATTTCAGACGGCCTTTTTATAGGGTTATCCACAATGAAGAATGAAACGATTTAACCTATTTAATAAATAACTTTATGAAATAAATAAAGATTAATAAAGGCCGTCTGAATATTTCAGACGGCCTTTAAAATTGTTCACAACCTTATCAACAGGTTTTCCATAGATTAAACCAGATTTTGCGGATTGCCGGCCACAAAGCGATTGATGTTGTCTAAAAGGATGTCAAACAGGCGGTTGGCGGCTTCTTGGCTTGCCCATGCAATGTGTGGCGTGACGATCAGGTTGGGCAGGCGGGCTTTCAGCAAAGGATTGCCGTCGCGTGGCGGCTCTTGTGTCAACACGTCAAAACCTGCTCCACCGATTTGGCCGTATTTCAAGGCTGCAACCAAAGCGGCTTCATCAACCAAGCCGCCGCGTCCGCAGTTGATGAGGATGGCGCCGGGTTTCATTTGCTGCAATTCGGCTTCGCCTATCATGTTTGCCGTTTGCGGCGTGAGCGGACAATTAAGCGATACAACATCGGCGGAGCGGATGGCTTCGTCAAAGGAAACATAGCCGTCGCGGACGCTTTGGGCATTTTTATGTTCGGCGAACACGACATTCATTTTGAAAGCCTGAGCATAAGTTGCCAGTGTTTTACCGATATTGCCGCGACCGAAAATCGCCAGCGTTTTACCGTTTAAATCGCGCATCGGTGCGCCGAGATGGCAGAAAAACGGCGAGTTTTCCCACAAGCCTGCCGCAACGTCGCGCTGATAGGCAGGCAGGTTGCGCATCAGGGTAATCATCATCATAAACGCGTGTTCCGCCACGGATTCATTGCCGTAAGCGCGGATATTGCATACTGCCGTGCCATTTTGTTTGGCAGCTTCAACGTCCACATTGTTGACGCCCGTCGCGGTTAGCGCAATCAGTTTGAGCTGCGGGTTGGCGGCGATGTGTTCGGCGGAAATCACGACTTTGTTGGTAATGATGATGTCCGCGCCCTGTATGCGCTCGGCGGTCTGATGCGCCTCAGTCGAACCATAGCTGCTTAAAGTATGCGGAAAATCAAAATCAAACGGGCGGTTGACGAGGGTATCGCGGTCGAGGACGACAATATGGAGCGGGTTCATAAAATTCCTATCATAAATAAAATATCGATTTATAAAATCTAAAGCAAAATAAAGGATTTAAAATATACGCGTTAGTTGATAATCATTACTATGTAGTTATTAAAACATCAATGTATCAGGAAAACAGCATGATTAAAACCATTACATTTGCTATTTTGCATTTCAGCGTTGCATTTAGTGTCGCCTATATTCTGACCGGCAGTATCGGCGTTTCCAGCGCAGTCGCTTTGGTCGAACCCATCGTCAATACCGTCGTCTTTTATTTTCACGAAAAAGCGTGGAACCGCTACGAGAAAAACAAATCCGAAAAGCAAAAATTGTGGGTGCCTCTGCATCAGTGCGGCTAAAGTTTCAGACGGCCTTAAGTGTGTAAGCGGTTTATTGTTTCTTATTGGTTAATACAATATCAATAAAATTCATATTTATTAACCAATATAAAATCAATACAATGCATTTCATCGGTTAAACATAAACCTAAACATAGATAATATTCTGATTAAAAAAGGAAAGTATCATGAAAAACACTCCTGACCCTGATTATTGCAACTGCCGCCACCGCATCATTTGCTGACAGTCGTATGTCTGAATGGAACCATGCCAATGACTCCGGCCAGATTCCAGGTTTGACTAAGGTTGAATACTACGATGCATGTGATCCGCGTAAAGACGATGACCGCGTGAAATTTACCGTTCCGGCTACCGGCGTGCGAGAAATTACAGATATCGGTTATAACGATACACATGCCCGTTTGCTGTAAGACAGCAATTAATTAACGATATCCCCTATTTATTCTCTCCCAAAGCAAAAGGCCGTCTGAAATTCATAATAAAGTTTCAGATGGCTTTAAGATTTACTGATCCGGAAAAATAATTCTTTCATTACAACTACTAAAATCTGTTTATAAAAAGATTTTAGGGAAGATGAAAATAATTTTGCGTAGAAAGAAAGTAAATCACGGTTTCAATACAATTGATTATTTTTGATCAATATATTTTTGCATTAATTTTCCCAATTCAGAAGTTGGGTTATTAATATGAATATATAGTGTATCAATTGGTCGAGTAAGTACCATTAATACCCAAGTTGCTGCATATTTTTGTCTGCGCTCTTCTTCTGTAAAATATAAATCATCACTTAGATAACTTGCTGCTGTTTCTTCTTGTTTTTTACGGTCAAAGAATAAATCAAGATCAAGACAGACAACAGACCATGCTTCTAAACCTCTACAAGATTCATAAAAAATACCTCGATAAGTATCTGCAGATGGAAATTCCTCAACATGAAAACTATCTTCCTGGATATTATTTTCGTGAATTTGTTGATTTTTTTTCTCCTGATTATGTAAAAATAAATTTTCTTCAGAAATACTGACTAGTTGGGACAAATTTGAGATCTTATCTTTTGTTGATTCAGATTTTAGTACATTATTATTACTATCAATTTGAATATCTTCAACTTTTTTTCCTTCTTCGAGTAAACATTTAGAATCTGACTCCATTAAGAATAGAATACTTTCGTAATTTGAAAGTTCGTTATCTATACCTATTTTTTTTAGTGTATCTACTGTACTTTTAAGTTTAGTATGTATAGGGTCATTCATCTCGATGAGGACTGTACCTTTATCCTCGTTAGACCGAATAGCACTTAAATCAAGGTTGATTTGGAATTCATTAGCAATAAAATTACAGAGATCAACAATATTCTGTTTCATTCTAAAGGTACGATTACGTTTTTGAATTTCAATTACGTTATGAACAACTCTTTTTTCAGTATCTAGGTATTTCCAGTTACATTCTTCACTATGGCGGATAAGTTGTTCTTTACCACCTGTACATACTACAATATTTTTCTTTTCCCAAAGCAAAAGAAAAATATCACGTTCAAGAGGATGACAATCTTGTCCTTCATCAATAAATAAAATTTCTCCCTGCCCACGAATACTTCCTAATGAACGATTTACAAGTTCAGTAAAATCTTCCGGTGTCTGTTTATAGTTCTTATCTTTTGAGACAATAAGTTTCTCCCATCTTTCTTTAGAAAGAGAATTCATTTTTAGTTTATAAAATAATTCTCTTGGATTTTGAATTGCAAGAATAAAATAACGTAAAACTTGATAATAATCTGCTAAAAATACCTCACGATTTATTTTATTTTGAATTTTCATTTTATTTATATGGACATGCATTTCTAAATCATCTAATGAATGGTTTTTAGATTTTCCTATCCATCTTAAGAAAAACTCCCTTGTTCCTTTATCCCATGAACTATTAGGAGTATTGACTATAGGGTTTTTAGAAATGTACTCTTTTACTTCGTTTTTTCTCTCGTCTTGAATTTTTAAAAGTTCTTCACTTCTTTCTGCACTCATTATTCTTAATATTAATAAACTCATTGTCCTTTCATAAAAAAATTTATGTATTGTTTTTACTGCAGTTTTTGTTCCACTTTGATAGTGATTAGTTATTATTCTAACATCGTTTGCTAATAATTTATTATAAGTTAAATAGTAACCACTTCTTGCTCCATAAGCTGTTTTTTCTTTTGCATTTTCATAGGATTTTTTGATTAATGACAGCATTTCAAATGTTTTACCAGAACCAGCCTTGCCACTAATGATGATAAGATTCTTATTAAGTTCTTTTTCTGCCCGAATTCTTTCTGGTAATATAGTTCTTTTTTGTTTTTTGTTGTCTGACCCAAAAACAAAATCAAATATATTATCATTTTCTTGAGGAAGATTTTCTTGTTCAGAAAGATATTTTTCATATATTTTTAAATCTTCTGCATATTGTTTATTTAGACGATCAATTTTTTTCTTAGTTAATAGTCCAATCTTATTATCATTTTCTAATTGTTTTTTTAACAAGTTAATATGATCATCAATAATCATATAGGCATTATGATTATCTTTTTCAATAGACCAGTGTGTATTAGAGGTAAATCTATTTGTTTTTTCAGGAGGATTATTTCTTAGATAATAGATGAGTTCATTAAATCCAAATCTTGGGGCATAAATAAAGTTAGGTCGAGTAAAATCATAGTATTTTTCATTATGGCTTAATGTCCAAATAATTGGATGTGGTGTAATTTTAAATTTAATAGATTTATCTTTAAAAGACAGATCAAGTTGGTAATCTTTCCAAATAGATTCTAAATAATATTTTGTTTTATTTGATAATTCATTAATATATATACCAATATTTTCTTCATATTTATCTGTATAAATATAATTAATTTTTCCTTTAAATTCAGGTGCTATAATATTTTCAAGATAATCAATGAATTTAATTGGTATAATAAGGTTATTAAAATATAATATTTTATTATTTTTCTGGGATTTTATAGCGTAATAACTATTAGTTTTATTTTTAATAGCAATAATTAGGAGTAAATCAATATCAGTTTCTACTAATCCCTTAATTTTAGGATTATTTATAAAAAATACTTTAACATTTTGGTTGAATTTTATTTCTTTTTTTAGTTCTTCTTCAAAGCGGGTAATATCAACTAAATAATGTAAAGCATTATGAGAATAAATTTCTATGGTCATAGTAGGCACTCCTAAGTAGATTACTTATAAACATTATATCTTATAATCTATGCTAATTACATTTAATTTAACAAGGGCTTCATGAAGGTAAAAATGCTAAAATACGCTATTCTTGCAAACCCATTCAGACGGCCTCAATGCTCACCGATTTAGAAAAAAACGCCATCCGCGACCATTACCAAAACATCGGCAAAAACCTGCCCGGTTTCCGTCCGCGCGCTTCGCAGCGGGAAATGATTGCGGCGATTGCCAACGCTTTTTCGCGGACGTTGACGCGTGAAGAAGGCGAAGAAGCGCCCAAACGCGAGGGCGAGAGCATTGCCGTGATCGAAGGGCCGACCGGCGTGGGTAAATCGTTGGCCTACCTTTTGGCCGGCGGCATCATGGCGCAAACGCGCGGCAAACGGTTGATCGTCAGCAGCGCGACGGTGGCCTTGCAGGAGCAGTTGGTTGACCGCGATTTGCCGTTTCTGGTCGAAAAAAGCGGTTTGGAGCTGACCTTTGCGCTTGCCAAAGGGCGCGGCCGTTATCTTTGCCCTTACAAACTCTATCAACTGACGCAAAACAATGCCCAGCAAAACCTGCTTGGTTTTGAAGCACCGGAAGTGTTGTGGGACAGCAAACCCAAGCCGGAAGAACTGAACCTGCTGCGCGACATTGCCGATGAATTTTCCGCCCGCCGCTTTAATGGTGACCGCGACGCTTGGCCGGAAAAAATCGATGACGCGATTTGGCTCAAAGTTACCAACGACCGCCACGGCTGCCTGAAATCCGCCTGTCCCAACCGTGCGGAATGCCCGTTTTACCTGGCACGCGATGTTTTGGAAACCGTCGATGTCGTCGTTGCCAACCACGATCTTCTGCTTGCCGACATCAGTATGGGCGGCGGCGTGATTCTGCCTGCGCCCGAAAACAGTTTCTATTGCATAGACGAAGCGCACCACCTGCCCAAAAAAGCCCTCAGCCGCTTTGCCGCCGAACATTCATGGAATATTGCCGTTTGGACGCTGGAAAAACTGCCACAGCTTACCGGCAAAATTGCCGCGCTTACCGATAAAGCCGAACTTGCCAACCTTGCCGACGAAGCTGCCACATCCTTGCTCGACAGTCTGCATGAATGGCAGTTCCATTTGGCGGAAGAGCCGTCTTTAAGTCTGGGGTCGTCTGAAAACGACAGGCGGAAACACAACGAACCGACTTGGCTGTGGGAAGACGGCAAAATCCCCGAAGGATTGGAAACCACAGTTTCCAATACGGCCATTGCTGCGCGCAGCCTGCTCAAACATGTTGTCGGCTTGAACGATGCGCTTTCCGCCGCGCGCCGCGAAAAAGAGCAGGACGGCGCGCTCCTCGACCGCCTGACCAGCGAGTTCGGCCTTTTTATCGCCCGTATCGAACAAATCAGCGCGGTTTGGGATTTGCTCTCCACCGTTCCCATTGAAGGCGAAGAGCCGTTGGCGAAATGGATAACCCGCCGTGCCGACGACAAAAACGACTACATTTTCAACGCCAGCCCTATCAGCAGCGCATCCCACCTTGCCAACAGCCTGTGGCGGCGCGCGGCAGGCGCGGTATTGACTTCGGCCACCCTGCAATCGCTCGGCAGCTTCAACCTGATTTTGCGCCAAACCGGCCTATTATGGCTGCCCGAAACCACCACGCTTGCTTTGGAAAGCCCGTTTAATTTCGATGCGCAAGGCGAGCTGTATATTCCGCCCGTACATGCCAGTCCCAAAGACCCTGATGCGCATACGGCCGCCATTGTCGAATGGTTGCCGAAGCTGGTTTCGCCGGTTGAAGCCATCGGCACGCTGGTGTTGTTTTCCTCGCGCAAGCAAATGCAGGATGTCGCCTTACGACTGCCTGACGAATACTTGCCGCTTCTGCTTGTACAAGGCGAATTGCCCAAGGCTGTCCTGTTGCAAAGACACTATCAAGCCATTGCCGAAGGCAAAGCCAGCATTATTTTCGGCCTCGATAGTTTTGCCGAAGGCCTCGACCTGCCCGGCACGGCCTGCGTGCAAGTCATTATTGCCAAGCTGCCGTTTGCTATGCCGGATAATCCCATCGAGAAAACCCAAAACCGTTGGATTGAACAACGCGGCGGTAATCCTTTTATCGAAATTACGGTGCCAGAAGCCAGCATCAAATTAATCCAAGCCGTCGGCCGCCTTATCCGTACCGAACAGGATTACGGCCGCATCACCATCCTCGACAACCGCGTCAAAACGCAACGCTACGGCCAACAATTATTGGCCTGTCTGCCGCCGTTTAAGCGGATAGGGTAGTCGTGGATTGTTCAAAAGGTAAAGGCCGTCTGAAACCAAATGTTCAGACGGCCTTTTATTCTTTTGCCTTTTATTCTTTTCAAGCTATAAATCCAATTTCATGACGGATACGGTTTCCCCGTTGTGCCAAATTTGGGTGATTTCTTTCCAGCCAAACTTTTCATACACGGTTTGCACATCCGGCGTATAGAGAAACAGATGCGGCAAACCCAGTTCGCGTGCTTTATCCAGACAAAACGAAACCAGCTGCCTGCCTACGCCCAAACCGCGAAATTGCGGCAAAACGAACACATCGCCCAGCCAATATTCGTATTCGGGAAAACACGCCATATCAAACCGCTTTAATGCCGCCGAACCCATCAGCCGCCCTTCGTTATCCACAGCCGCAAACGCCAGCGGCAAATTATCCCCATCGAGGCACTGCGCATAGTACGCACGGATTTTGTCCAGAGACGACCACGGCGCAAAATCGTGCCATTCCTCAAACAGCGCGAGGGATAAAGGCTCGACAAATTCAGGCTTCAGACGGCATATATTCATATTGGCTCCTCTTGTTGTAGCGCGTAGGGATTATTTTCACAGTATGAGACCTTTGCAAAAATAGTCTGTTAACGAAATTTGACGCATAAAAATGCGCCAAAAAATTTTCAATTGACTAAAACCCTCCTAATATTGAGCAAAAAGTAGGAAAATCAGAAAGGTTTTGCATTTTGAAAATGAGATTGAGCATAAAATTTTAGTAACCTATGTTATTGCAAAGGTCTCAGTATAGGCCGTCTGAAAGGTTAACACATCTTAAAAAATCAGCGTAAAACACGATAAACCCGCTGCCAGCCCCATTCAAATCACTTATAATTCTGCTCATACCGCACACAAACAAAAGAAGAACACCATGGCCAAGAAATTTCCCATTTTTCCGAAAAATCCCGAGCGTATCTGCTGGGGTTGCGACAAATACTGCAAAGAAGACGATTTGCAATGCGGCAACGGTTGCGAGCGCATCCAACACCCCATCGAGTTGGACGGTCGCGACTGGTATAAAAAAGGCGACTGGAGCAATTTGTTGAGCGAAGAGCAGCAAATCGAACTTGGACTGAAGGAAGCGCCCAAGCCGGCCAAACCGCATATCAAGTTGCCTTTGAAAAACAAAACGGCTTAAACAGCATGTCGTAAACAAACGAGATAAAAAAAGGCCGTCTGAAACCTGAAAAACAGGGTTTCAGACGGCCTTTGCGTTGTCGGATTATACCTTCACATAATGCACAAACGCGTATTCGATGCCTTTGGCGGAAACATGGTTTTCCCGAGAGGCTTCTTGCCATATTTCTGTGGAAAACTCAGGAAAAAACGCATCGCCGTCCACATCCAAACCGACTTCGGTCAAACGCAAATCGGTGGCAATTGGCAGGGCTTGTGCATAAATTTGCGCGCCGCCCATGATGATGACTTCTTCAACCCCTTGACACAAAGCCAGCGCATCTTCCAAAGAGACCGCCGTTTGCGCGCCTTCGGCCTGATAATCTTGGCGGGTAATGACGATATTTTGACGGCCGGGCAGCGGTTTGCGCGGCAGCGATTCCCATGTTTTGCGGCCCATAATAACGGGTTTGCCGGTGGTGTAGGATTTGAAAAAGGCAAAATCCTCGGGCAAATGCCAAGGCATGGTGTTGTTGATGCCGATACAGCGGCGGGCGGCGTAGGCGGCGATAAGGGTGATTTTCGGCATGATGAAATCCGTTTGCAAAATAAAATGATTATAGCGGAAGGGAGGCGGGAAGGACTGAATGCCCGATATTCTAAAAATGTTTCAATATTTATGAAATAGATATTTAAAATGCTTAATTTTGACAAAAATCATTTATTGTTTATTTTTCTAGGTATATGATAAATATCATACCAAATAAAAAGGAAAGGAAAAAATGATGAGAACCCTCCGTATTTCTGCTTTGACTGCTTCCCTGTCTTTGATGCTGGCTGCCTGCGGCGGCGCAACAAGCGGTTTGTCGAATGCCGTGACCGAGCCGCTCAATCCGCATCCGAAAGGCGTGTTGTCCGTTGAATTGAACGAATCTGTCCCTGAAAACGGTACGTTGGAGCTGACGGCCAACGGTAAAACGCAAACCCTACAAAAAGGCGGCAAACTCGATACCGGCTTTTTGAAAACCGATAAAGTATCTTCTTACGACTACGCCCAAAAAATCAAGGTAAACGGCCAAGTCATCACTTTGGAAACGGGCGACTTCCAAGTGTATAAACAAAATTATTCCACTGTTGCCGCGCGTTACGCCAAACAAAAAGCCGATGACGCAGGCAAGCTGCAAAACCTCGATACATACACATTTACCGTCGGCGAAGTCCAAGGCGATGAAACTGCGTATCGCAATTTGCCCAAACAAGGCAGCTATCAGTATTCAGGTATCGCGTTTAACGGCGACGACCGCAGCGGCCGTCTGAAATACACCGTCGATTTCGATAAAAAACAAGGTTACGGCAAAATCAGCAGCATGGCTTCCTACAATAATGTCGACCTGCTTGCCGCAGGTATTGCCAATAACAATGGCAAAGCCGCCATCAGCGGTAAAACCAGTTTGAACGGTATCGAAAACGGCCGTTACGATTTGAAACTTTTCGGCCCGCAGGCTGAAGAAATTGCCGGTAAGGCGCAAATCAAAGTTGGCGATTCCACTAAAGAAATCGGTTTGGCCGGTAAGAAAGAATAGGAAACAAGGCCGTCTGAAAGGTTCAGACGGCCTTTTCGTAACAAAAAAAGCAACGGCTCAAACCGTTGCTTTTTTCATGACAACCTAAATTACAGGCTGCCCAAGATAATGCGCAATACGCGGCGCAACGGCTCAGCAGCGCCCCACAAGAGTTGGTCGCCGACGGTGAATGCGCTGATGTATTCGCCGCCCATCTCCAGTTTGCGGATACGGCCGACAGGAACAGACAGCGTGCCGGTAACTTTGGCAGGAGTCAGCTCGTGGATGCTGGCTTCTTTTTCGTTAGGGATGACTTTCACCCAGTCGTTTGCACCTGCCAAGATGGCTTCAATTTCAGAAACAGGCAGGTCTTTTTTCAGCTTCAGGGTGAGGGCTTGGCTGTGGCAGCGCATAGAGCCGATGCGCACGCACAAGCCGTCGATTACGGTCGGATTGTCGCTGCGGCCGAGGATTTTGTTGGTTTCCACGCCGCCTTTCCATTCTTCTTTGGACTGACCGTTGCCTAAATCTACGTCAATCCACGGAATCAGGCTGCCGGCGAGCGGTACGCCGAAGTTGGCTTTCGGATAGTCTTCGCTGCGCAGGAAATCGGACACTTTGCGGTCGATGTCGAGAATCGCGCTGGAAGGATCGGCAAGCTCGTCCGCTACTTTGGCGTGAATCGCGCCCATGCCGCTGATGAGTTCGCGCATGTTTTTCGCACCCGCGCCGGAAGCGGCTTGGTAGGTCATGCTGGTCGCCCATTCGACCAAATCGTTTTGGAATAGGCCGCCCAAAGCCATCAGCATCAGGGAAACGGTACAGTTGCCGCCGATGTAGTTTTTCACGCCGTTTTTGAGGCCGTTGTCGATGACATTGCGGTTGACAGGGTCGAGGACGATAATCGCATCGTCTTTCATGCGCAGGGAAGAAGCCGCGTCAACCCAGTAGCCGTTCCAGCCACTGTCGCGCAGGGGTTGGAAGACGGATTTGGTGTAATCGCCACCCTGACAGGTAACGATAATGTCCATTTTTGCCAATTCGGCAACATCGTTGGCATCCAACAATGTTTTGGCTGCCTGACCGAAATCAGGGGCAGCGCCGCCGACATTGGAAGTGGTAAAGAAAAACGCTTCGGGAATGTGGGCGAAGTCGTTTTCTTCTTTCATACGCTGCATCAAAACAGAGCCGACCATACCGCGCCAGCCGACGAAACCTACTTTCATGTGCTACTCCTTGAGAAGAAAATCCTGATAAGTTTTATAGTGCATTAACAAAAACCGGAACGGCATCGCCTGCCGCTTTGTTCAGATTTTTGTTAACCCACTATAACAAAGGGGAAAACAAACGTTTTAACGCCGTCTGCGGAAAATGTAAAGGTTTTTATCGAAATTTTTTAGAATGATGGAAAAATAGGTTAAGATGGCAATGAAATTGCATCTCATTAAAATAGCACAGAGGAAGATTAAATGAGCGAAATCAATTTGTCGGATTTGCCTAAAACGGAAATAGTAGATGTCCATATTGCTTCAGTATGGTCACGGGTTGCGGCATATTTATTGAATTATTTATTTAATGTAATTATTTTTTTACCCTATTATTATATTTTATATACGGAAGCAACAGCAATTTCCAAGCAGAAAAATATTCCTTTTACACCAGATCTTATAACGAGTGTCAGTATGCGGGCAGATATGGCTCAGGTGGGAGGATTGAGTACTATCGTATATTTAATTGTCGGTATTGTTCAGCTTTATTATATGAGCCGTTATGGTCAATCCTTGGGTAAAAAGATCATGGGTATTCGTGTATTAAAAAGCAATGGCAGCAATCCGGGTTTTCTTGGTACGGTGTTAGTACGAGAATTAGCATGGGGCTTGATTGTACTTGTCATCTTGATTTCTGCATACTTTGTATTAAAAGTAAACATTTTAATTTGTTCCCTACTGATTTTACTGATCAACTTCATCATGCTTTTCTCCGTCAAACGCGACCGCCGCACGCTCTACGATATGCTGGCCGATACGGTTGTCGTCAAATTGCCGCCGCGCCGATAAATGGCTTTTTTGTGTTAAAATCAGCACTTTCCAACATAGGCCGTCTGAAAAATAGCTTTCAGACGGCCTTTCGACACGTTATTGATTCCATGAAAAAACACCTGTACCGCATCACGCTCGTCAGCATTGCCGCGGCCATTCTTGCCGCCTGTCCGAGCAAAAGCATTAAAAATCTTCCCGAAACCGACACCAGCGTTATCAAAGGCCCTGACCGCCCCACCGGTACGCCTGATCCCATCGGTACGACAGTGAGCGGGGGAGGAGCAAACTACACCGTTGTTTCCTACAACGAACTGCCACACTGGAACACCCAACACTTCGCTAAAAGCCTGCAGTCTTTCCGCTTAGGCTGTGAAAAACTCAAAAACCGCCAAGGCTGGCAGGACGTTTGTATCCAAGCCATGCAAACGCCGGTGCACCATTTCCAAGCCAAGCACTTTTTCGAGCGCTATTTCACCGCATGGCGCGTCGATAACGGCGGCAATCCTGCCGGCACCATTACCGGCTATTACGAACCGGTCCTGTACGGCGACGACAAATCCACAAGCCAATCCCGTTTCCCTATTTACGGCATTCCGAACGATTTCGTTTCCGTTCCGCTGGCTGCAAACTTGAGGGGCAGCAAAGCCACCGTCCGCATCCGCCAAACCGGCCCAAACAGCGGCGTCATCGACAACAGCGGCGCATACACGGCCGACTTGTCCAGATTCCCGATTACAGCACGCAGCACCGCGCTGAAAGGCCGTTTTGAAGGCAGCCGTTTTGTTCCTTACTACACCCGCAGCCAAATCAACGGCGGCGCGCTTAACGGCAAAGCGCCGATTTTGGGTTATGCAGATGATCCGGTCGAACTTTTCTTTATGCACATTCAAGGTTCAGGCCGTCTGAAAACACCGTCCGGCAAATACATCCGCGTCGGATTTGCCGATAAAAACGAACATCCGTATGTTTCCATCGGCCGCTATATGGCGGACAAAGGCTATCTGCCGCTGGGTCAGACCAGCATGCAGGGCATCAAGGCCTATATGAAGCAAAACCCCGGCCGCCTTGCCGAAGTTTTGGGACAAAATCCAAGCTACGTCTTCTTCCGCGAGCTGACCGGCAGCGGCGATTCCGGCCCAGTGGGCGCATTGGGTACGCCGTTGATGGGCGAATACGCCGGTGCCATTGACCGCCACTACATCACGCTTGGCGCACCGTTATTTGTCGCCACTGCCCATCCGATCACCAAAAAAGCCCTCAACCGCTTAATTATGGCGCAAGATACCGGCAGCGCGATTAAAGGTGCGGTCCGTGTGGATTATTTCTGGGGCTATGGCGACGAAGCAGGCGAAGTGGCCGGTAAAATGAAAACCACCGGCTATGTATGGCAGCTCCTGCCCAACGGCATGAAACCGGAATACCGTCCATAAACAGCGGTTTAAAAAAGGCCGTCTGAAACCAAGATTCAGGTTTCAGACGGCCTTTTTATTTCTATAAAAATGCGGCAGGTTTTAAAAACCTGCCGCGGTATGGGGACATACAGCTCGGACGGTAAGCCGGGTTCTGTCGCGGACAGTCATTCCTCTAGGCACATCATTGCTGGTGTGCTCAAGCAACCTACCCGAACGCTCGGCGAGCAGCGTCATCGCGTTCTGTCTGGTCTTGCTCCGAATGGGGTTTAGCCTGCTGCGCTTTGTTACCAAATGCACGGTGCGCTCTTACCGCACCTTTTCACCCTTACCTGTTTTGCCCGAAGGCAATCATCGGCGGTATTGCTTTCTGTTCCACTTTCCGTCGCGTTGCCGCGCCCGGCCGTTAGCCGGCATTCTGCTCTGTGGAGCCCGGACTTTCCTCCCCGTATGCCTTACGCGATACGCGGCGACTGTCTGTCCGACCTGTATGAGTCGCGGATTATAGCACAGTCGGTATAAGGTTCAGACGGCCTAAATATTTATTTTTTCTTTTTAAATGCTATTTCGGTTAAACCCAATTCCTGTGCTTTTTTGCGGACTGCGGATTCGGGCATTTCGCGTGCCAGGCGGCTGGTGCAGTATTCGGTCATGGTGGTGGCGCAGGCTTTGAAGTTGCCGGTAAAGTCGCTGGCGGCACTCAAAAACGGGATGAGGCGGCCGGCCATGATTTCTTCGGCCGGTGCGTCTGTTTGGGCGGATACGCGTCCGGACTCGACCGCCGAGAAAATTTGTTCTGTAAAGCGTCGGGCGAAGTTTTCTTCTGTTTGGCAGTCTTGAAATGCAGTGTTTTCATGTTGGCAGACGAGGGTAACTTCGCCTTGAGCTTCTTGCAGCGGTTCGGCCAAATCGAGTTTGAGGGTTTGCTTGTCGGTTTGCAGCCAGGCGGTGCGGCCTTGGGCTTTGATGATTTTGCCGTAAACGCCGATGGCATCGTTTTTGGGGATGTTTTTCTGTTCGGCCAGTTGTTGGGCCGAGAATAAGGGGGCTTGTTCGGCAAATGCGCCGCTGGTTTCGTGTTTGAAGTAGGCGGCGAGGTCTTGTTTGATGAGGGCTTGGGTCAGCAGTTTTTCGCCTTCGGTCAGGCGGTGTGCGAAGCCGTGTGTTTTTGGGGAGGATGCGGCATCTGTAGTTTTGGTGTCCGGTGTGCAGGCGCTTAGGAGTAAAAGCAGGGGAAGGATGTATTTCATGGTCGGTCTCTCAACAGGCTGTCTGAACATATGGTTTCAAACGGTCAGCGTTGTTTATCGATAATGATAAACCCGGCGCGGATAGACGGGATAAGCCGGATGGTTGTGAACGGGTTGGCTGTCTTGGTAAATGACAGTCGTTCCCGGCGGGGCGTTGATGGTCACGGTTTTGTTGACAGTGGTTTGCGAGTGGATGGGCAGGTCTAAGACGGCGGTGCGCCCATACGGAGTCTCGGTATAGACGCACGCACTCAGCAAGAGGGTGATGATCAGTGCCAATGCCTTCATGTTTCAGACGGCCTTATTTGAGCAGGTTTTTTAAGGCCAGGCGCACGCCTTCGCCGACTTCCGTGCCTTTGGGAATGCCTTTGGTGGCGGCTTTGGCTTCGCGTTCGTTGTAGCCGAGGGCAAGCAGGGTGTTGATGATGTCTTGGCTTTCGTCGGCAACGGCATCAGGGGCAAACAGGCCGTCTGAAACGGTATGGGACACGAGTTTGCCGCGCAGTTCCAACACCATGCGTTCGGCGGTTTTCTTGCCGATACCGGGGGCGGAGGAGAGGCGTTTGACGTCTTCCTCGGCGATGGCTTGCGCCAGCTCGTCGGCATTCATGGCCGACAAAATGCCCAATGCGGTTTTGGCACCGATACCGCTGACTTTGACCAGTTGGCGGAAGGTGGCGCGTTCCTCAGCTGAGGCGAAACCAAACAGCAAATGCGCGTCTTCGCGGACGACAAGCTGGGTGTAGAGATGGACGGTTTCGCCTACGGAGGGCAGGTTGTAGAAAGTCTGCATGGAAACGTCGGCTTCATAACCGACGCCGTTGACGTCGATAACGACCTGCGGCGGATTTTTCTCAATCAATTTGCCTGTAAGCCTGCTGATCATGGTGTTCCCCTGTGATTAAAAAAGGCCGTCTGAAACCTTGCAATCGGGTTTCAGACGGCCTTGTATTGTATCAAACTTCAGCGGTAATGCGGACGAAATCAGATGGCGGATGCCAGGTTCAGATGACGGGCGCGTTCGCCTGCTTCGGCGGCACGTTCTTGGCTGCTGAACGGACCCATTTTGACAACGTATTCGTAGTTGCGTTTTTCAAGCATGACTTTGCTGTCTGACGGCAGGCTTTGTGCGGCTTGGTTCAAATAAGCCTGCGCTTCGCGTTGGGTACCGAAGGATTTCAAATCAACAAAAAATTCTTTGTTGTTTGGGGAAATAATGGTTTGAGCGGCGGTTTGGCCGGGGATAATCTGCTCAACTTTGACGTTGGCCGTGCCTTGGTTGATGAAACCTAATTGTTGGGCGGCGGCTTTGGATACATCGATGACGCGGTTGCCGTGGAAAGGGCCGCGGTCGTTGACGCGGACGATGACGCTTTTGCCGTTTTGCATATTGGTCACGCGTGCGTAGCTGGGAATAGGGAGGGTTTTGTGGGCGGCGGAGAGGGCGTTCATATTGTAACGCTCGCCGCTGGAAGTTTTACGGCCGTGGAATTGGCTGCCGTACCATGAGGCTTTGCCGGTTTGGCTGAAAGAGGAAACTTTGGTCAGCGGCGTGTAGCGTTTGCCGGCAACTTTGTAACTGCGGTTGGCAGAAGGATGCAGTTTTTCGACTCGGACCACGCTGTCGGCGACGGCGGCATTGATGGAAAGGACGCCGATGGTGGTGGCGGCTAAGGAAAGGAGGTTTTTTTTAGTAAAAATCAAAACGGGTTCCGTTCTTGAGTTGATAACGCAGCGGTTTCAGACGGCCTGTTATATGCCGCCGGCAAAACCGTTTTGTCGCCATGCTTCAAACAGAATGACGGCGACGGAATTGGAAAGATTCATGCTCCTGCTGCCGGGCATCATCGGCAGGCGGATTTTTTGTCCGGCAGGCAGGCTGTCGAGAACTTCGGCAGGCAGGCCGCGTGTTTCGGGACCAAACAGCAACACATCGCCTTCTCGGAAGGAAACTTCATCGGGGCGGGTAGAGCCTTTGGTGGTCAGCGCGAAAATGCGGCGGCCTTCGAGTGCCTTGAGGCAGTCTTCGAAATTCTCATGTACCGTCAGTTTGGCAAACTCGTGATAATCCAAACCCGCGCGTTTCATTTTGGACGAATCCAGAGGAAACCCAAGCGGCTTGACCAAGTGCAAATCGGCACCGGTATTGGCGCACAGGCGGATGATATTGCCCGTATTGGGCGGGATTTCGGGTTGGTACAAAACTATGGTAAACATATAAATCAATCACTTATAGAGTGGCATAATGCCGAAATGTTCCATGGGTGTCAAAAACTTTAAGCTATTTTTTCATTGGCGGCCGCGCCAAACTCCAGCAAAAAATCTTACCTGCGCCTGATTTTTTCAGCGTTTTCGACAATTCGTTTAAAGTCGAGCCGGTGGTGAAGACATCGTCAATTAACAGAATATTACACGCCTTCGGCAATTCGGCTTTGATTTCAAATACATTCTTGATATTTCGCAGACGTTCGTCGCTTTTCAGCGTACTTTGCGGCTCGCCATGCCGTCTGAAAACCACGTGGCGCGGTAGCAGCGTCCAGCCGTAGCGTTTTGCCAAAATATCCGTCAATGCCTCGCTTTGGTTGAATCCGCGCTTGAGCCGCCGCTCTTTGCTCAAAGGCATGGGCAGGACGAAATCGAAGTGTTCCGTCGCCAGCCAGTCCGGTGCGTTTTGGCACATTAAATCAGCCAACGGCCGGCTCATACCCAAATCGGCCAAGTGTTTCAGCTCGCGTATCATGCTGCTGACGGGCGGTTCGTAATACAGCGAGGCCCACATTCTATCAAATGCGGGCGGCTTTTTCTGACAACTGCCGCACACTGCCCCGCCCGCGACATGGCGGAAACACAAGGGGCAGCTTTGTGCCGCATCGATAAAATATTCCGTCAAATCGTTTGCGCAGCCTCGGCAAAGGCCGTCTGCAACGGAATCGTGGCATAATACGCAACGTCGCGCATTGAGCTGTTTCAAGCTGCGCCACCAAGAAAGAACATTCATGCCACACTCCGCCAAAAAAGTTTATCTGATACACGGTTGGGCGGCGAACCGCCATGTATTCGACGATTTGATACCGCGCCTGCCTGCCGATTGGGACGTCCGTGCGCTTGATTTGCCCGGACACGGCGATGCGCCTTTTGCCGAACCGTTTGATATTGCCGCCGTTGCCGAAACCTTCGCCGGACAAATCGACACGCCGGCACACATTCTCGGCTGGTCGCTGGGCGGATTGGTTGCCCTGTATCTGACCGCGCTTTATCCCGACAAAATCCAATCGCTCTGCCTGACGGCAAGTTTTGCCCGATTGACTGCCGACACGGATTATCCCGAAGGCTTGGCGCAACCTGCCTTGGGCAAGATGGTCGGCGCATTCCAGCAGGATTATGCCAAACATATTAAACAGTTTCTACAGCTGCAACTGCTGCACACGCCGCATTCGGGCGAAATCTTAAACCGGGTGCTGCCCGATTTGGCGCGCTGTGGCACGCCCTCCGCCTTACAGGCCGCGCTTGAAGCGGTCAACCATGCCGATGCGCGTCCGTTGTTGCCGCTGATTCAAACGCCGTCATTGCTGGTGTTTGGACAGAAAGACGCCATCACGCCGCCGCGCATGGGCGAATATTTGCACCGCCATTTGAGCGACAGCGAGCTGGTCCTTATCGACAAAGCCGCCCACGCGCCCTTTTTAAGCCATGCCGACGAATTTGCCGAAATCTACCGCAATTTTGTCGAAAAGGCCGTCTGAAACAGCCTTAAACCATAAAAACATTGTCGGGCAAAGCCCGCTGACACGACCTACCATGACTGAACAAGACAAACGCTGGCAGATTCACCGCCATCTCGCCCAAGACACCGACGAGCGCCTGCAGCTGGTCCGCAATGCACCCAAACGCATCATGCTGATTGGTGCCGATGCCGATATCAGCCGTAGCCTGCTGGCCGCGCGTTATCCCGACGCCGTGTTTGAAGAATACGATCCGAATGCCGACTTTTTGAAAACCGCCGCCGCCGCGCGCAAAGGCGGTTTTTGGCAGAAGCTGACCGGCAAAACCATTCCGCAGCATTGCCAAGCCCTGACCGCGCCGTTGCCCGAAGCATCCGCCGATATGTTGTGGGCCAACCTCAGCCTCAGCCGCGCCGACGATATTTTGCCGGTATTGAAAAACTGGGCCGCTGCTTTGAAAACCGACGGATTATTGTTTTTCACGCACTTTGGCCGCGACAGCCTGAGCGAGCTGACAGGCCGTCTGAAGCATGAAGGCATCGAATGCGAAGCGCCCACGCTGATCGATATGCACGACTTGGGCGATATGCTCGCCGACAACGGCTTTTACGATCCGGTAACCGACACGGCCAAGCTTGAGTTGAGCTATAAAAAAGCCGGGACGTTTTGGCAGGACATGGAAACCTTGGGATTGTGGAATGCGTTGAAGTTCAGCAATCCGCAAGCGGCAAAGGAATGTGTGGATAAGATTTTTGAAAACGAAGGCCGTCTGAACATCACGCTTGAAACCGTGTACGGCCATGCCGTGAAAAAATTGGTGTTGCCGCAAGGGGAGAATGTGGTGCAGTTTTTCCCGAAACGGCAGGGCTAGTTTGGCGGTTGTGCCGGTAGGGTTTACACCGCGATTGCGTGTTGTCGAATGCGGTTTGGCGTTTGTATTGATTGCCTGCGCTGTTTGACATGTATGAAAAAGGCCGTCTGAAAAGTTTTCAGACGGCCTTTTGTTTGATTTCAAATTAAGCCTGTTTGGCAGCCCATTCGGCCGGAGTGGCGGCAACGGAAATAGACAGCGCGTGCAATTCGTTGCTTTCGAGTTGCGGCTTGAGGCCGTCTTTAATCAGGCGGTGGCGGGCGAGGCGGGCTTTGCCTTCAAATGAGGAGGAAACGATTACGGCGAAGAAGTGATGGCCGTCGCCTTCGACTTCGACGTGTTCGCAAGGGGTAACGCCTTCAATCAGGGTTTTGACTTGTTCGGGTAAAAGCATGGGGGTTCCTTGGGAAATGGTTTGCTTGTAAAAGAGGGCATTATACCGAATCTTGATAAAAACAGGCCGTCTGAAAAACCAAACTTCGGGTTTCAGACGACCTCGGTCTTTTGAAGCGTCAAATGCTTATTCGTACACTTTCAGCAGCTCGACTTCAAAAATCAAGGTTGCGTGCGGAGGAATCACGCCGCCGGCACCGTGTGCGCCGTAGCCCATTTCGGAAGGAATGGTCAGCTTGCGTTTGCCGCCTTCTTTCATGCCGCCGAAGCCTTCGTCCCAACCTTTAATCACTTGGCCGACGCCCAGAGTGATGGTCAGCGGTTGACGGCGGTCGAGGCTGGAGTCGAATTTGGTACCGTCTTCCAACCAGCCGGTGTAATGTACGGTGATTTCTTTGCCTTTGACGGCTTCTTTGCCGTGGCCTTCTTGCAAGTCTTCAATAATCAGGCTCATGATGTTCCTTTCGGATGTATGGTGAAAATCGGCTCAAGATTACCATATTGTGTGGAATCGTGAAACAAAGCCGCCCATATGGCCGGCAATAAAAAGGCCGTCTGAAACGGATTTTCAGACGGCCTTTGTTTTGCGCTAAACCTTATTTGTTGTCAGGTCGGGATTTGACGTCGGTGGATACAGGCAGCTCAGGCATGGTTCGGGCAGATTCAGGAACATTGCCGGAGAGGGCTTTCAAGAAGGCAACGATGTTTTCAGTGTCTTCCGGAGCCAGGGTTTTACCCAATTGCGCTTTTGCCATGATGTTGACGGCTTTATCCAGTTCCCAAACGCTGCCGTTGTGGAAGTATGGGTAGGTGCGCTCAACGTTTCTCAAGCCGGGAACACGGAAGAAGAATTCGTCTTCGGCTTTTTTGGTTACGTCCGCACGGCCTTTGTCGTGTTTAGGATCGTCGATGTGTTTCCAGTAAGGACCATCCACCAAACCGAATTTTTGGAACATGGTACCGCCCAAGTTGACGCCGCTGTGACAAGCGATACAGCCGTTGTCCATAAATGCGCGTACGCCTTTGCGTTCTTGTTCGCTCAGGGCAGATACGTTGCCTTTCAGGTAGTCGTCCCAACGGGTCGGGGTCAGCAGGGTACGTTCAAACGCGCCCAATGCGGTGGTGATGTTTTTGAGGGAAACCGCGCCGTCTTCAGGGAATGCGCCTTTGAATTTCTCTTGGTATTCAGGAATACCGGCGATTTTTGCGGCGGCATCGGCTTCGGTCGCGTTGGCCATTTCAACAGGGTTGAGCAATGGACCGCCGGCTTGTTCTTCCACATCGGCTGCACGGCCGTCCCAGAATTGGCTGCCCAACAAGGCGGCATTCAGAGCAGTTGGGGAGTTACGGCCGCCGAATTGGCTTTTGTGGCCCGCGCTGGTCGGCATGTTGTCTACGCCGGCGGTTGCCAAGTTGTGGCAAGAGTTACAGCTGACGGTGTTGCCTTTGGACAGGCGGTTTTCGTACCAAAGTTGTTGGCCGAGTTTGACCTGTTCTTCGGTAAACGGACGGACTTTTTGCATTTCGGCTGCGTCAGGCAAAGGTTTGAACGTAGCTTGCGCGCGTTCCAACAGGGCTTTATCTTCGTCAGAAACATCGGCAGAATTTTGAGGGGCTGAAACGGCGGCGGTGCTTGCGGCAACATCGGCAGCGCTCGCGGCAGAAGCAGCTTGAGGAGTTTCAGTAGTTTGTGCAGTTTTCTCACCGCAGGCGGTCAACGCGGCAGAAACGGCCAAGGCCAGAACGATTTGGTGGAGTTTCAAACGTGGCATAGGAGGTTCCTTTGTTATGCATTTGTTATGTAATGGTTTGCTGGTTGTGACAGCAGTGTTTGAACTATATAAGATGAGTTGCTTTTAATTCTTGCTATAAATCAATCTTTTATTTTTGATAAATTTTGAAAATATAACCAATAGAGAATTTTATGCTATGAAACTTTTTTATTGTTTTTTTACAATTAGTTATGGTTTTTAAGGCCGTCTGAAAAAACAAAATTCAGACGACCTTTTAGTTTTTATTGATTACGTTTGTTATTTTCTTTTAAAAAATATTAATAATTATAGGGTTATTAAAAAATGAAAATAATTTGCGTTATTAAGCATAAAGCGTTATAAATGCGTTAATATGCGTTAATAAATGAACGTTTCACTTTAGAGTTTTTTATGCTGATTGCTTTATTGATTATGCTGCGCGAGGGCATCGAAGCCGCCCTGATCGTCGGCATTGTTGCCAGTTTTTTGAAACAGTCGGGACACAGCGAGCTGATGCCGAAGGTTTGGCTGGGCGTGTTTTTGGCTGCGGCCATGTGTTTGGGTATCGGTTACGGCATTCATTCCATTACGGGCGAGATTCCGCAAAAAGAGCAGGAATTGGTGGTCGGCATCATCGGCCTGGTGGCCGTGGCCATGCTGACGTACATGATTTTGTGGATGAAGAAGGCCGCGCGTTCGATGAAACAGCATCTTCAGGATTCTGTTCAGTCGGCCTTGAACCACGGCAGCGGCCAGGGCTGGGCTTTGGTCGGCATGGCGTTTTTGGCCGTGGCGCGCGAAGGTTTGGAAAGCGTGTTTTTCCTGCTTGCCGTGTTCCAGCAAAGCCCGACGTGGTCTATGCCGATAGGCGCGGTGTTGGGGCTGTTGGCGGCGGTTGTCATCGGTACGCTGATTTATCAGGGCGGTATGCGCCTGAACTTGGCGAAGTTTTTCCGTTGGACGGGCGCGTTTTTGATTGTGGTGGCGGCCGGTCTGCTGGCCGGTTCGTTTCGCGCGCTGCATGAGGCAGGCGTATGGAATGCGATGCAGGACATTGCTTTCGACACCTCGAAATATTTGCATGAAGACAGCCCTTTAGGCGTGCTGCTCGGCGGTTTCTTCGGCTATACCGACCATCCGACCGAAGGCGAAGTCCTGATTTGGCTGTTGTATCTGGTTCCCGTCATGATTTGGTTTTTGCGCGGCAGCGCGCCGGCAAAAACATTAACTAAATAAGAAGGAAGTAAAATGAAAAAATTCAATCTGACTGCTTTGTCTGTAATGCTGGCTCTGGGTTTGACCGCGTGTCAGCCGCCTGAAGCCGAAAAAGCCGCGCCTGCTGCTTCAGGCGCATCCGCTGCCGCCAATGCCGACGGTTCGGTCAATATCGGTGTGAACGATACTGCCTGCGAACCGATGGAATTGACCGTCCCCAGCGGCCAAGTCGTGTTCAACATTAAAAACGACAGCGGCCGCAAGCTGGAATGGGAAATCCTGAAAGGCGTGATGGTGGTGGACGAGCGTGAAAACATCGCCCCGGGTTTATCCGACAAAATGACCGTTACCCTGCTGCCGGGCGAATACGAAATGACTTGCGGCCTGTTGACCAATCCGCGCGGTAAGCTGATTGTTACCGACAGCGGCTTCAAAGACACTGCCAACGAAGCCGATTTGGAAAAACTGGCGCAACCTTTGGCCGACTATAAAGCTTATGTTCAGGCGGAAGCCAAAGAGTTGGTTGCTAAAACCAAAGCCTTTACCGATGCCGTTAAAGCCGGTGATATTGAAAAAGCGAAATCCCTGTTTGCCGCCACCCGCGTCCACTACGAACGCATCGAGCCGATTGCCGAACTCTTTAACGAACTCGACCCGGCCATCGACGCGCGTGAAGATGACTTCAAAGACGGCGCAAACGACGCGGCCTTTACCGGCTTCCACCGTATCGAACACGCCCTGTGGGTGAAAAAAGACGTTTCCGATGTGAAAGAAATCGCCGACAAACTCTTTAAAGACGTTGAGTCCCTGCAAAAAGAAATCGATGCCCTTTCCTTCCCGCCAAGCAAAGTGGTGGGCGGCGCGGCTGTTTTGATTGAAGAAGTGGCAGGCAGCAAAATCAGCGGCGAAGAAGACCGTTACAGCCATACCGACCTGAGCGACTTCCAAGCCAATGTGGAAGGCTCCAAAAAAATCGTTGATTTGTTCCGTCCGCTGATCGAAGCCAAAGACAAAGCGTTGTTGGAAAAAACCGATGCCAACTTCAAACAGGTTGAAGACATTTTGGCGAAATACAAAAAACAAGACGGCTTCGAGCTGTACGACAAACTGAGCGAAGAAGACCGCAAAGCCCTGCAGGCGCCGATTAATGCCTTGGCAGAAGACTTGGCCAAACTGCGCGGCATTTTGGGTTTGAAATAAGATAACGCGTTTTCAGACGGCCTTTGGATATTGAAAGGCCGTCTGAATCTTATTGTCGCCCACACAAAATATGCTTGAAAACCGACCTTACTTCACACGATTGCAATCTTTCCGTTCCCTGCCAAGGAGCAGACCATGAGCCAAAACAAACAACCGGCACAACCCGAAAAACGAACCCTTTTCAAAACTGCCCTTGCCGCCGGCGCCATCGGCGTTGCCGGTTATTTTGCCGGTAAAAAACAAGGCGAAGCCGCCGCCGAGACCCAAAACAACCAACATTCCGAGCTGGCCTATCCGTGTTACGGCGAGCATCAGGCAGGCATTGTCACGCCACACCAGCTCTTTGGCATCATGTGTGCCTTTGACGTTACCGCCAAAGACGCCAAACAACTTGAAAACCTGTTCCGCGCCCTGACCGCCCGCATCGAATTCCTCACCCAAGGTGGCGAATACCAAGACGGCGACGACAAACTCCCGCCTGCAGGCAGCGGCATTCTCGGCAAACAATTCCGCCCCGACGGATTGACGGTTACCGTCGGCGTCGGCAGCGGCCTCTTTGACGACCGCTTTGGCCTCAAAGACAAAAAGCCGAAACACCTGCAGGAAATGCGCGACTTCCCCAACGACAAACTCCAAAAATCTTGGTGCGACGGCGACCTCAGCCTGCAAATTTGCGCGTTTTCCCCCGAAACCTGCCAAGCCGCCCTGCGCGACATCATCAAAAACACCGCCCAGTTTGCCGTGATCCGCTGGAGCATAGACGGTTGGCTCCCTAAAGCCGAACCCGGCGCCATTGCCGCGCGCAACCTTTTAGGTTTCCGCGACGGCTCCGGCAATCCCAAAGTCGAAGATCCCAAAGTCGCCGATCAAGTCCTGTGGACAGGCGTTGCCGCCAACAGCTTGGACGAACCGGCATGGACGAAAAACGGCAGCTATCAGGCCGTCCGCCTCATCCGCCACTTTGTCGAGTTTTGGGATCGCACCCCGATGCAGGAACAAACCGACATTTTCGGCCGGCGCAAATACAGCGGCGCGCCCATGGACGGTAAAAAAGAGGGCGACACCGCCGATTTTGCCAAAGACCCCGACGGCAAAATCACGCCCAAAGACAGCCATATGCGCCTTGCCAATCCGCGCGATCCTGAGTTCATGAAAAAACACCTGCTCTACCGCCGCGCCTTCAACTACTCGCGCGGCCTCGCCGCCAACGGCCAGCTCGATGTCGGCTTGGTGTTCATCTGCTATCAGGCCAACCTTGCTGACGGCTTCATCTTCGTACAAAACCTGCTCAACGGCGAGCCGCTGGAGGAATACATCAGCCCGTTTGGCGGCGGCTATTTCTTCGTCCTGCCGGGTGTCGAAAAAGGCAGCTTCCTCGGCAAAGAGCTTTTGGGCGTATAAATCCGCCGATGGTTTGAATAGATAAATAAAAAGGCCGTCTGAAACCTGATTTCCAGATTTCAGACGGCCTGAGACCTTTGCAAAATTCCTTTCCTTCCAACAGCCGAAATCCAAACACAGGTTTTCGGCTGTTTTCGCCTCCAATTACTCCTGATTTTACCCAAATTCCCCCTTTTTTCTCCCCGGACACCCCATAATCAGGCATCCGGCCGCCTTTTAGGCAGCTACAGGCGCACTTAGCCTGTTGGCGGCTTTCAAAAGGTTCAAACACATCGCCTTCAGATGGCTTTGCGCACTCACTTTGAGCAGCCCGAAATAGGCTGCCCGCGCATAGCGGAATTTACGGTGCAGCGTACCGAAGCTTTGTTCGACCACATAACGGGTCTTCGACAAATATCGGTTGCGTTTGGTTTGCGCTTCCGTCAGCGGATGTTTACGGTGGGCTTTGCGCATAATGCCGTCCTGCAGTCGACGCTCTTCCAGATATTGACGGTTTTCCTCACTGTCATAGCCTTTGTCGGCATAGACGGTTGTACCTTTGGGCAAGCCTTCCAACAAAGGCGACAGATGTTTGCACTCATGGGCATTGGCGGGGGTAATGTGCAGTTTCTCGATATAGCCTTCCGCATCGGTACGGGTATGTTGTTTGTAACCGAGTCTGTAGAGGCCGTTTTTCTTTATCCAACGGGCATCGCTGTCTTTACTCGGTGTGGTTTGGCCGCTGACTTGTCCTTCCTCGTCGACTTCTATGGCCTGGCGCTGTTTGCTGCCGGCGGTCTGGATAATGGTGGCGTCAATGACGGCGGCGGATGCTTTCTCTACTTTTAGGCCTTTTTCGGTCAGTTGGCGGTTAATCAGTTCCAGCAATTCGGACAGGGTGTCGTCTTGCGCCAGCCAGTTGCGGTAGCGGCATAAGGTGCTGTAATCGGGGATGCTCAGTTCGTCAAAACGGCAAAACAGGTTGAAATCGATGCGGGTGATGAGGCTGTGTTCGAGTTCGGGATCGGAGAGGCTGTGCCATTGTCCGAGCAGGATAGCTTTGAACATGGACAACAGGGGATAGGCGGGACGGCCGCGGTGGTCTCTAAGGTAACGGGTTCTTTGACGATTCAGGTATTGTTCGATCGGCTGCCAATCAATCACCTGATCCAACTTCAATAGTGGGAAACGGTCGATGTGTTTGGCGATCATGACTTGTGCGGTTTGCTGGAAGAAGGTGCTCATGAGAAATCCCCTAAATGTCTTGGGTGGGAATTTAGGGGATTTTGGGGAATTTTGCAAAGGTCTCGGCCTGTGTTTTTTCTATCAAACCAAATGTTCCGCCAAGAAAGCCAATGCGTATTCGACGGCTTGCGCCCTTACTGCTTCGCGGTCGCCTGTGAATAGCGCGGTTTGTTCAAACGAACCTTCGGGCGTGGCCAGGCCGAACCAGACTGTGCCGACCGGTTTGGCCGCGCTGCCGCCGCTAGGGCCGGCGATGCCGGAAATACTCAAGGCGTAATCTGCCTGCGCCACGGCTTTTGCGCCGCGTGCCATTTCATAGACGGTTTCGCGGCTGACCGCGCCGTGTTTCAGCAAGGTATCGGGCATGACGCCGAGGCGCTCTTGTTTGGCTTGGTTGCTGTATGTGACGAAGCTTTGATGAAACCATTGCGAGCTGCCGGAGAGGGAGGTCAGCGCACCTGCAAGCAGACCGCCGGTGCAGGACTCGGCGCAGGTAACGGTTTGACGGCGGCTGGTCAGGTGTTCGGCGATGGTTTGCAGATGGGACATGGCGGCTCCTTATGGAAATGGTGGAATGGGGCGGGCGTTTGACCCGCCGAGTTTCAGACGGCCTGAAAGCTGAAATCAGTCTTTCGGCTGAATGAGGTGGACATCACATTGTGGGAATGGGATGTTGATGTTGGCTTCGCGCAGATTTTCGACGATCTGCTCGTTCAGGGCGAATCGGAACGGGCCGAGATTTTCTTCTTGCGTCCACGCCCAAAGGGTGATTTCGATGGCGCTGTCGCCAAGGTTGGTAATGTATACGACGGCAGGTCGTTCTTCGGTTTGAACACACAATGGATGCTCGGTTGCCGCTCTCAATACGGCGGCTTTGGCGGCTTTCAAGTCGCAGGCGTAATCGACGCCGACAACGACTTGGGCGCGGCACAGGGGCAGGGAGGAGCGGTTGGTGATGCTGTTGGTCATGACCACGCTGTTGGGTAGGACGACTTCTTCGTTGTCCGGCGTGCTCAAAGAGGTCTGCACCATTTTGATTTCTCGGACGATACCTTCAAAACCGTTGACGCGGATAAAGTCGCCGACTTTAAACGGGCGGAACAGGATAATCAGCACGCCGGCGGCGAAGTTGGACAGTTGGTCTTTCAAAGACAAAGCCACGGCCAAGCCTGCGCCACCGATCAAGGCGGTCACGGAAGTGGTCGGAATACCGAGTTTACCCAGTGCGGCGATGATGATGAGGATCAGCAGGCCGATGTTGGCGACGTTGCCGAGGAAGCTGACCAGCGTTTTATCGACTTTGGCGCGCGTCAGTGCGGTTTTCATCAGTGTCACCACGCGCGTGGTGACCCAGCGGCCGATAAAGAAGATGGCTAAGGCGGCCAGCAGGTTCATGCCGAAAGACATGCCGGTTTGGGCGAGTTGTTCCCAACCGGAGAAGGGGGAGAGGGATTGAAGATCGAAATTCATAATTGTGTATGCGTGTGAAGTTGTTTAAAAGGTCATTGTAAAACAAGGCCGTCTGAAAAACTAATGATTTGTTTTTTCAGACGGCCTTTAATCTTTCTTAAATCTTTTTCAGCTTAACGTAAAACGGTTTTGCTCCAACGGCTCACCCATTGTTTTTGTTTGGTGTTGATGTCGGCGCGGTTGGGGGAATCGCTGTGTTTCGGGGTTTGGGCAAACTCGAATACTTTGGGCAGCGGCGTGTTTTTGGCAGCCGGATAGACCCACATTTCGGCAGGCAGGGCTTGTTGCACTTCGCCGCTTTGCAGCCAGCTCACCAGTTTGGCCGCCAGTTCGGGTTGCTTCGCGCCTTTCAAAACGGCCGCGCCTTCAACTTGGCGGAATGTTCCGCCTTTGAGGAAGAGGTTGCCGGTGGGCGGGGTGTTGTATTTGCCTTTGGAGTAGTGGACTTCGGCCGCCGGGCTGGTGGCATAGCTGACCACGAGGGGATAAGCGCCGCCGTTTTGGGTGAAGTCGGTGTAGTAGGCTTCACTCCAGCCTTTGGCAACTTTCACGCCGTTTTGGCGCATTTGCGCCCACCATTTGAATGCGCCTTCTTCACCCATGCCGCCGATGTTGGCCAAGAGGAAGGAGAGGCCGGGCGAGGATGTGGCGGGAGACGGGGTTACCAAAAGGTTTTTATATTCCGGTTTGGTCAGGTCTTGCAGGGTTTGCGGCAGAGGCAGTTTTTTCTGTTCAAACCATTTTTTGTCGTAGTTGATGGCGACATAGGCGTAATCGACGGCCAGCGCATCGGGCAGGGAAGCGGTTACGGGCGCAGATTTAGGTTGGTTGGCGGCGAGGATGCCGGCGGCTTTGGCTTTGCCGATGTTGGCGTTGTCCAAACCGTAAACCGCATCGGCAATCGGGTTGGCCTTGCTCAAAATCAGCTTGTTGAGCATTTCGTTGCCGCTGCCTGCCTTGATGACGGACACTTTGGCATCGTTGGCTTTTTCAAATTGCGCGATGACGGATTGGGGTAGGCTGAAGGATTTGTGCACGGCCAAACGCACTTCGGTTTGGGCGTACAGGTTTGCCGAAGCCAGCAACAGGGCCAAGGCGGACAATTTCAGTTTCATTCTCTTTCCTTTGTACGGGTAAAATACGAAATATCATAACAAAATCTGCATATCAAGGCACGATATGAATCATTCTCCCGTTTGGCTGTTTGACCTCGACAATACTTTGCACAATGCCGAAGCCGGCATTTTCTACATCATCAACCGCGCCATGACCGAATACATGGCAGGCCGTCTGAAGCTTTCCGAAGAGGCCGCCTCCCAACTTCGCCAAGATTATTGGCACCGATACGGCGCGACGCTTGCCGGTTTGCAAATCCACCATCCCGAAGTCGATATCGATGAATTTTTGCGTGAAAGTCACCCGCTTAAGCAAATTTTGGCAAAGGTGGAGGGTATGGATGGAACTGATGACGTTTTAGGCCGTCTGAAAGGGCGAAAAGCCGTATTTTCCAACGGGCCTTCGTTTTATGTCCGCGCATTGGTTGAAGCATTGGGCTTGGAAGCGCATTTTGACGGCTTGTTCGGCACGGACGACTTCGGCCTGCTCTACAAACCCAATCCGCAAGCCTATCTCAACGTCTGCCGCCTGTTGGGCATCAATCCCGAACAGTGCATTATGGTGGACGACAGCGCCGACAATCTGCACCAAGCCAAAGCCTTGGGCATGAAGACCGTTTGGTACGGCGAAAAAGCCCATCCGTTGCCATTTGCCGACGGCATAGCGAAAGATATGCGGGGCTTGCTTGATTTTGCACAAAACCTGCCATGAAATTTTTAAAAATCAAGTACAATACACGGTATTGCCGACATTTAAAAACAAGGACAACATCATGCGTAAACTCGCTTTAATCCTGACCGCCGCCGCCGTTTTGGCCGGTTGCTCTTGGGAAACCTACACCACTGAATCCGGCCGTACCGCCGTACGCCAAAAATATGCTACCGGCACGCCTATCGTTTATCAGGACGGTACTTATTCTAAAAACATGAATTACAACCAGTTCCGCCCTGAGCGCCGCGCCGTCCAATCCCATCAAGCGGATCATGCTGAACACGGCGAACGCGGCCAGCACTGGCAAAAACCGCAATTTGCCAACCAACAGCCAGCAACCGAATAACAATATCCCCAAGGCCGTCTGAAACGGAGTGAAAAACAATCAACACTTGTTGCCTCACTTTTCAGACGGCCTCAAACAACCACAACGGAAATCGTATCATGGCTCAGACAGCTTTAAATATCGTTATCCTCGCCGCCGGCAAAGGCACGCGCATGTACTCCAAAATGCCCAAAGTGCTGCACCGCATCGGCGGCCTTCCCATGGTTGAGCGCGTTATTGACACCGCCGCCTCCCTGAATCCCCAAAACATCTGCGTCGTCATCGGCCACGGCAAAGAGCAAGTCTTGGACACCGTCAAACGCGATGTCGTTTGGGTTGAACAAACCGAACAGCTCGGTACCGGCCACGCCGTTAAAACCGCCCTGCCGCACCTGTCTGCCGAAGGCCGCACGCTGGTGTTGTACGGTGACGTCCCCCTGATTGACGCAGCCACCCTCGAAACCCTGCTCGAAGCCGCAGGCGACGAAGTCGGCCTGTTGACCGACGTGCCCAACGACCCGACAGGTTTGGGCCGTATCATCCGCGACAGCAACGGCAGCGTAACCGCCATTGTTGAAGAAAAAGACGCCGATGCCGCCCAAAAAGCCGTGAAAGAAATCAATACCGGCATTTTGGTTCTGCCTAATGCCAAACTCGAAGCTTGGTTGAACAGCCTTTCCAGCAACAATGCCCAAGGCGAATACTACCTAACCGACCTCATCGCCAAAGCCGTTGCCGACGACATCAAAGTTCATCCCGTCCAAGTCCGCGCCTCCCATCTGGCCGCCGGCGTGAACAACAAACTCCAACTGGCCGAACTCGAGCGTATTTTCCAAACCGAACAGGCGCAAGAATTGCTCAAAGCAGGCGTGACCCTGCGCGATCCGGCACGTTTCGATTTACGAGGCCGTCTGAAACACGGACAAGATGTCGTGATTGACGTCAACGTCGTCATCGAAGGCGAAGTCGAACTCGGCAACAACGTCGAAATCGGTGCCAACTGCGTGATCAAAAACGCCAAAATCGGTGCTAACACCAAAATCGCCCCATTCTCCCATTTTGAAGGTTGCGAAGTCGGCGAAAACAACCAAATCGGCCCATACGCCCGTCTGCGTCCGCAAGCCAAACTGGCCGACGATGTACACATCGGCAACTTCGTCGAAGTCAAAAACGCCACCATCGGCAACGGCACCAAAGCCAACCACCTCACCTACATCGGTGATGCCGAGATCGGCAGCAAAACCAACTTCGGCGCCGGCACGATTATTGCCAACTACGACGGCGTGAACAAACACAAAACCATCATCGGCGACGAAGTACGCATCGGTTCAAACTGCGTACTGGTTGCTCCTGTTACCCTCGGTAACAAAGTGACGACAGGTGCGGGCAGCGCGATTACCCGCAACTGCGAAGACGGCAAACTCGTTCTCGCCCGTTCCCGCCAAACCGTCATCGAAGGCTGGGTGCGTCCGGAAAAAGGCGATAAGAAGTAAGGTTGATCTTTTATTTGTTTTCAGACGGCCTTGAGAAACAACAGGCCGTCTGAAACCTAGATTTGCCGTTTCAATGAATATAAAACGGCGTTTTCCGACTGCCGCTTTCGGGAGCCGGAGCAGCAGTCATTTTCTCAAACTTTTGATACTAAGGAACTTATATGTGCGGTATCGTAGGTGCTATTCGCGCCAATCACAATGTAGTCGATTTTCTGACCGACGGTCTCAAACGCCTTGAATACCGAGGCTACGATTCGTCGGGTATCGCCGTGAATACAGACGGCAAAATCAAACGCGTCCGCCGTGTCGGCCGTGTGCAGCTGATGGAAGATGCAGCACGCGAAAAAGGCGTGTTCGGCCATATCGGCATAGGTCACACTCGTTGGGCAACCCACGGCGGCGTAACCGAGCCTAACGCCCACCCCACATTTCCGGCGGCATGATCGCGGTTGTCCACAACGGCATCATCGAAAACTTTGAAACCGAACGCGAACGCCTGCAAGCGTTGGGTTACACCTTCGAATCGCAAACCGATACCGAAGTCATCGCCCACAGCGTCAACCACGAATACACACAAAACGGCGGCAAACTGTTTGAAGCCGTCCAAGCTGCGACTGCCCGTTTCCACGGCGCATACGCCATTGCCGTTATCGCACAAGACAACCCTGAACAAATGGTTGTTGCGCGCATGGGCTGCCCGCTGTTGGTGGCCTTGGGCGACCAAGAAACCTTTATCGCTTCCGACGTATCCGCCGTGATCGCCTTTACCCGCCGCATCGCTTACTTGGAAGACGGCGACATCGCCCTGCTGAACGCAAACGGTATCGAAAAACTGCTCGACAAAACCGGTGCGCAAACCGAGCGTGCGATTAAAGTGTCCGAATTGTCTCTGGCTTCTTTGGAGTTGGGCCCATACAGCCACTTCATGCAAAAAGAAATCCACGAACAGCCCCGCGCCATCGCCGATACTGCCGAAGTCTTCTTGGACGGCGGTTTTGAACCTGAAAACTTCGGCGCGAACGCTCGCGAAGTATTCGACGATATCCACAGCATCAAAATCCTTGCCTGCGGTACGTCCTACTATGCCGCGTTGACCGCCAAATACTGGCTCGAATCCATCGCCAAAGTGCCGACCGACGTGGAAATCGCCAGTGAATACCGCTACCGCGACGTGATTGCCGATCCGAAACAATTGGTCATCACCATTTCCCAATCCGGCGAAACTTTGGACACCATGGAAGCCCTGAAATACGCGCAATCCTTGGGACACAAACACAGCCTGTCTATCTGTAATGTGATGGAATCCGCCCTGCCGCGTGAAAGCGAATTGGTACTGTACACACGCGCCGGCGCAGAAATCGGCGTTGCCTCTACCAAAGCGTTCACGACCCAACTGGTAGTCCTGTTCGGCCTGGCCGTTACCTTGGGCAAACAGCGCGGCCTGGTTTCTGACGAACAAGCGCGTGAATACGTTGAAGAACTACGCCAACTGCCGGGCAGCATTCAGCACGTTCTCAACCTTGAGCCGCAAATTGCCGCTTGGGCGCAAAAATTTGCCAAGAAAACCAGCGCACTCTTCTTAGGCCGCGGCATCCACTTCCCAATCGCCCTTGAAGGCGCATTGAAGCTGAAAGAGATTACCTATATCCACGCCGAAGCGTATCCTGCGGGTGAGTTGAAACACGGCCCGTTGGCTTTGGTGGACGAGAACATGCCTGTTGTCGTGATTGCCCCGAACGACAGCCTGTTGGACAAAGTGAAAGCCAATATGCAGGAAGTCGGCGCACGCGGCGGCGAACTGTTCGTTTTCGCCGACCTCGACAGCAACTTCAACGCCACCGAAGGCGTGCACGTTATCCGTGCCCCACGCCACGTCGGCGTACTCTCGCCGATTGTGCACACCATCCCCGTGCAGCTCCTGTCTTACCACGCCGCCCTCGCACGCGGTACAGACGTGGACAAACCGCGCAACTTGGCTAAATCAGTAACGGTCGAATAAAGCCTGGCTTAAACGATAAAAGGTCGTCTGAAACTTTTCAGACGGCCTTAATTATTAATTAAAGGCAAGCAAATGAATAAAGTCTACAAATACCTACTGGCAATCGCTGCTTTGACGGCAGCAGGCTTCGGTATATATGAATATACCGCACCCGACAAATACCAATACTGGAAAGAACTGATTGCCAAAGACCCCAAGCCTGAAGGGGTTTCGGAACAGGAATACAGGGAAAAACTCAGGGCAGGCTATTGCTGGCGGGATAGAAAGTTTTACACGCCCGCAGAATTACACAGGAAAGCAATGGTCAGTTTTGCAGGTAGGTTGTTGGGGGAGGCTGAAGCTTATAAGGCTAATATGACCACCAATCAGGGCGGACGGGATTATTCTACGGGAGCAGACTGCGTACGTCACGAAAAGGCCTGTAGCGTCTGGTTTGTCCCGCAAGATTACACCAATGAGCAATGGGACAGGATGTTTTTGGCGGAGAAAGACCCGATGGATGGGACGTTGCTGGCAAAGTATCCTAAAAAGGAAATCAGACAGGAAAATGATTTGAGAAACTATTTGGAACAATATGACAATAAAGGTTTTACTTTGATTCTTAGAGGTCCCAGTAAGAACGGTGCCAATATGTATGGTTCTGATTGCTGTACAGTTTTAAGTAAAAAAGAGGCTGAACCAATAATTAAAAAAGATGCTTTAATTACCTATTTGGAAGGAGCAGCAATTTTTCCAGAAAATGACATACCCCAAAATATCAATATTCAAAATTACGGAGTAGGTAATTTTTATTTTAAATTTACTGGTGTAGATCCTGGCCTGCATAGATGGGACGTAAATAAAGAGAGAACGTATCAACAATACGCTACAGAAATATTATTCATGAACAATTGCGGAGATGTTTTGTGGCAGCCTTTTTATGTCAAATAACTTATCTTCTTAACAAGGAGTGCCATTATCATGTCAGATAACCAAAAATCTTTAGCTGTATCCGATGTTACAGTAGGTAGAATTTTATTCTAATATTTGTGGAACAGCCCGATACCACCCAAAAGAGAAGATATGGGAATATCGATAACATCAGCTAATCGTACACCAGTAAAAATTGACGCAACTGACTATATGCAAAATGGTGCAAACCAATATGCTGTATTGGAACTTCTTACAAACAAAGAGGTCGTCTGAAAAGTTTCAGACGACCTTGATTATTAATTAAAGGCAAGCAAATGAATAAAATCTACAAATACCTACTGGCAATCTCTGCATTGGCGGCAGCAGGCTTTGGTATATATCAATATACCGCGCCCGACAAATATCAATACTGGAAAGAACTGATTGCCAAAGACCCCAAGCCTGACGGGGTTTCGGAACAGGAATACAGGGAAAAACTCAGAGCAGGCTATTGCTGGCGAGACAGGAAATTTTACACCCCAGAGGAATTACACAGGAAAGCAATGATCAGCTTTGCAGGCAGGTTATTGGGAGAAACAGAAGCCTATAAGGTCAACATGACCACCAATCAGGGCGGACGGGATTATTCTACGGGAGCAGACTGCGTACGTCACGAAAAAGCCTGTAGTGTTTGGTTTGTCCCGCAAGATTACACCAATGAGCAATGGGACAGGATGTTTTTGGCGGAGAAAGACCTGACGGATGGGGCATTGCTGGCAAAGTATTTAAAATATGAAATTAAACAACAGGATGATTTAAAAAAATATTTGGAACAGTATGATGTAAAAGGTTTTTCATTGATTATCAGAGGATATAATCAGGGAGGAGCAAGTATTTATGGCTCTGACTGCTGTAAAGTTTTAAGTACCAAAGAAGCTGCCCCGATAATAAAAAATAATACGTTGATTACTTATTTAGAGGGAGCGGCAACGTTTCCAGAGAGTGAGATACCAAAGAATATCGATATCGAAAATTACGGGGTTGGTAATTTTTATTTTAGTTATTCAGAGGTTAGTCCAGGATTTCACCAATGGGATGAAAATAAAGAAAAAACTTATCAGATTGACTTTTCAGATATATTATTCATGAACAATTGTGGCGATGTATTGTGGCAGCCACATTATATTTATTAACCTATATCCAATAGGAATGTTATGTCAGACAGCGAAAATCATTAAGGGTATCAGAAATAACCATAGATAGAGTTTTATCTCATTATTTATGGAATACTGCAATGCTTCCAAAGAAAGAAAATATGGCTTCATTAGTAACTTCTACAAATCGTAATCCTATCAAAATAGATGCAACTGACTATATGAAAATGGTGCAAACCAATATGCTGTATTGACAAGCAAAGAGGTCGTCTGAAAAGTTTTAGACAACCTTGGTTATTAATTAAAGGCAAGCAAATGAATAAAACCTACAAATACCTGTTGGCAATCGCTGCATTGGTGGCAGCAGGCTTCGGTATATATCAATATACCGCGCCCGACAAATACCAATACTGGAAAGAACTGATTGCCAAAGACCCCAAACCTGACGGGGTTTCAGAACAAGAATACAGGGAAAAACTCAGGGCAGGCTATTGCTGGCGGGATAGAAAGTTTTACACGCCCGCAGAATTACACATGAAAGCAATGGTCAGTTTTGCAGGTAGGTTGTTGGGAGAGGCCGAAGCCTTTCGGACAGATTCGACTACACTTCAGGGAGAAATCAGTTTTACAGGAGGACAGTGCAGAGCATATCAGGCAGAAAAAGCCTGTAGCATCTGGTTTTCTACAAAGGGATATTCTAATGATCAATGGGATAAACAATTTTTAGCAGAAAAAAGACCAGCTGACTTCAAATTTCTTGAGCAATATTTAGACAAAGAAATCAAGCAGACTAAAGATTTGGAAAGATATTTATCAGAACATGGAAATAAGAAGTTTTCTTTGATTGATAGGTGGATGGGTAAGGAAGGTGCGTCTGTTTACGGTTCTGATTGTTGTCGAGTGTTAGATAAAAAGATGGCAGCTCCAGTCATAGAGGGTAAGGAGTGGAGTGGTTATTTTGAGCTATCTTCTGTTTTCCCTGAAAATAATATTCCAAAAGGAGTTAATATTCAGGATTATGGCATTGGAAATTTCTATTTTGATTTTAGGGATGTTGTTCCAATGAATCAAACTGATTGGGGAAAAGATGAGAAAAAAACTTATCAATCAAAATTTCCAACTATACTGATGATGAATAACTGTGGTGATATATTATGGTTACCTTCTATTGTATATGAGATTTAATCTAACTAAGGAGTAAGTTGATGGAGAATCAGCAACAATCATTAAGTGTATCAGAAGTAACCATAGATAGAGTTTTATCGCATTATTTATGGAATACATCCGTACCGCCTCGTCGTGAAGATATGCAATCAGCGGCCACCGATGCTAATCGTATGCCAATAAATATTGACGCAACCAGTTATATGCAAAATGGAGCTGGAAGATATGCTTCAGCAGTAGATTTTCAGATGTTTGAAAAGTTTTTCACAGAAAAAAATCTGCCTGTTAAGCTACAGCCGTATTCTTTTACAGAAATTGTTGATTTAATTTATCATAAAGACGATGCTGCGAGGGTTAAAAGATTACCGGATTCTGAAAACGGTTTTACCGTCCCCATTTCCCAATATTTTCAAGACATGGCCTCCTCCGATTACACAGAGCGTGCCTTTATCTTCGGCTCGACGCAGGTAACAGTTACCAAAGCCGACATCGATAAACTCCAATTCTTCGTCCATCCGGACGGCAGCCGCGAAATTCGCAACCTCAGAATCACGCCCAAAGACGACAACTTCGACTTTATCGGCGGTTCATCTTCTCAAGATGTTTCGGATAGGATGCAAAAATGGATGGTAGATACGGTAAATGCCAAGTTTAAGACAGCTATTGATCCCGAAGGTATAGGCAGAACTGTTCCCCTTAAATATACCGGGACTGAAGAGCTGCCGTTTACCAATATTACGGATAAGGATTTTTCTAGATTGAAAGAGAAAAAGGCCGAACAGATGGTGCTCGACAGGTATTTACTGATTCTAGATATAGGATTTCCACTCATCGAGGAGACTGGAGAATTGTTTCAAAAACTGACAAGCTCCCCCGCTCTATACGAAACCAGCCCGCTGGGTCAGTTGAGAGAAATTAGACACAATTTAGATGATCAGTTGAGAGAAATTAGACGCAATTTAGATGAAATGTATGAAATGTACCAAAAAACCCGTGACCTTATCGAAAAAGATCCAAATATGATGTCTTTAGATGAAAGGAATGAACGCGATCAATACGCGGCGGATATTGATAAACCAACGGCCTTAACTATTGAGGATATGCCGCAAGACGCCCAAAAAATCTATCATCAAGGGAAACAGATTTTTGCTGATTTTTGTGCCCGAAAAAACATCGCTTACGATGCAAATAGTTTGGACAATATTGCTATGTCGTTAGCTTCAGCGGGCTATGCAAACAAGATGAGTGGTGCGTCTTTAATCAATATTAAAGATAATGGGGAAGTCTTGATCGGACACAAAGCCCCCGGATTAATAATGGCTTCTGTAGATATGTGGGAAGCGGCTAAGACGCCGGTAGAGGAAAGCCTGAGCCAAATTCAGCAAACGGCACAACGAATTGAATATGAGGAGCAACAAAAACAAATCGTGCAATCCCAATCACATGGAGCGAGGCTTTCTTAAGCAGAATCAAAAGAAAATGTAAAAAGAGGACTTAAATTCTACCAATTATCTACAAATGGTTTGATTGATTTTAAACAAAGCTAAAGGCCGTCTGAAACCTATTTCAAGGTTTCAGACGGCCTGTTGTTTTAAAGCATTTTATTCTGCGCCGACAACGACGGTGTTGAGGTCTTTGAATTTGACGCGGCGTTGCCATGCGTCGCGGACTTGTTCGACGGTCAAGCTGTTGATGGCTTTGGGGTAGGCTTCCAAGTAGTCGTTGGGCAGGTCGTAGAGGCCGATCAGGCTCAGGTAGTTGAGCAGTTTGTCGTTAGAGTCGTAGCGCAGGGGAAAGCTGCCGACGATGTTGGCCTTGGCCTGTTTCAGTTCGGCTTCGGTCGGGCCTTCGGCGATAAACTGCTCGATGACGGCTTGGGTGTCGGCCAGTGAGGCTTTGGTGTTTTTCTTTTGGGTGGAGTAGGAAATGGTAAACGTGCCCTCTTCTGTCGCCGGGGCGAGGCTGCTGTATACGCCGTAGGTGTAGCCGTGTTGGTCGCGCAAAACTTTCATGAGGCGGCTGTCGAAACCGCCGCCGCCGAGGATGTAGTTGCCGGCAACGAGGGCGTAATAGTCGGGGTCATGGCGTTTGAAGAGGGAGGTGCCGAGCAGGACTTGTGCCTGCGTGCCGGCAAAGGGGATGTCGCGGCGTTGGGCGGCTTGTTTGGGAACGGGCGGGATGGCGTGGGTTGCGGTGGCTTTGGCCGGCAGGTCTTTGAGGACGCGCTCGACCAGTTGCTCTGCCTGTTTGCGGTTGAGGTCGCCGACGATGGCGACGATGGCGTTGTCTTTGCCGTAGTGGGTGCGGTGGAAGGCGCGGATGTCGTCCAGACTAACGTTTTTGAGGCTGTTAACGGTTACGTTTGCGCCGCTGCCGTAGGGATGGTTCGGGTAGATGAGCTTGGTCAGTTCGCGCGTGGCGGTGTAGTCGGGGGTGGTTTCCTGTTGTTGCAAGCCGGTAATGGATTGGATTTGACGGCGGCGGAAAACGGCTTCGTCAAAGCGCGGACGGGTCAGCGAGTGGTTGAGCAAGTTGGCGGCTTTGTCGCGGATGTCGGCTTTGCTGAGGCTGCGGAAGCCTGCGGATGCGCTTTCGGCATTGCTGTCGCTGCTGATGTGCGCGCCGATGTTGTCGGCTTCGGCATTGAAGGCTTCTTCGTCCAGCTCTTGGGTGCCGTCGGTCAGGAGGGCGGCGGTAAATTCGGCAACTTGGCTTTTGCCGTCCGGATTGGCGACGCCGCCTGCGCCCTTGAAGCTGACTTCAAGGTCGATGATGGGGTTTTCGTGGCGTTCGACAAGGAGGATTTGGGTGCCGTCGCGGTTGCGCCAGCGTTGAATGTCGGTGGCGGCTTGGACGCTTAAGGGCAGGAGTAGGGCAAGGGCGAGCAGGGTGGGTTTCATGTTGTGGCTTTCTGTTAAGGCCGTCTGAAAGGGTATGGGCTTTCAGACGGCCTGATGTTTATCGGCGTTTGGCAGCTTTTTTGCTTGGCGCGGCGGCAGGTTTTTGCGGCTCGATGATGACGGTGCTCATGCGCTCGTCGGTCAACATCCGGGCGGCGGCCTGTACTTCTTGCGCGCTGACTGCCTGTAAGCGGCGGTGGATTTCTTGTTCGTCGGTATATTGGAAACCGCGCGCTTCGAGGCAGCCCATCATGGAGGCTTGGGAAGACATGGAGTCTTTGGCGTAGATTTCGTTGACCGCTGCCTGGGTTTTGACGCGCTGCAATTCTTCTTCGGAAACGCCGTTGTCGGCAATGTCTTTGATTTCTTGGCGCAGCTGGGCAATCAGAGTATCGGTTTTCACGCCTTCGGCAGGCATGGCCATTATGCTGAACAGCGGCATTTCACGGCTGATGATGTCGTAATGCGTTCCTGCGCTCAATGCGGTTTGCTTGCCGCGCACGAGGTTTTTGTCAAAACGGCTGGACGCGTTGCCTGCCAAAATATCAGAGAGGACGTCGAGGGCAAAAGGCATTGCGTCATCGAATTTTTGGAGTTTCGGCACACGGAAGTTGATGGCAATCAGCGGCTGGTGTGTGACCGGAGAAGTGGCTTTGACTGTAACAGGCTTGCGCAAATAGGGTTCGGTATGGAGTTTGTTGCGCGGCGGTTGGGCTTTGGCCGGAATATCGCCAAAGAGTTTGGCGGCCGTCTGAAGCGTTTGTTTGGCATCGACATCGCCGACAATAACCAATACGGCATTGTTGGGCGCGTAATATTGTTTGTACCACGCGCGCAAGTCGCCGGCTTTTAGGGTGTGCAAATCTTTCATGTAGCCGATGACGGAGGCACGCATGGACGGTTGGGTAAAGGCGGCAAGATAGGCTTGTTCCCACATTTTGCCGTCGGCCGTGTCTTCCGTGCGCTGGCGGCGTTCTTCACGGATGACGTTCATCTCGTTGAGGAATTCTTTGTCGCTGAAGTTGAGGTTGTGCATGCGGTCGGCTTCGAGCTTCAGAATCTCGGGCAGGTTGGCGGCGGCGACGTTTTCGTAATACACCGTTTCATTGCGGCTGGTGTAGGCATTGTTTTGTCCGCCCAGCTCGGACACGCGGCGGTTGAACTCGCCGGAGGGAACGTCTTTCGTGCCTTTAAACATCATGTGTTCCAAAGCGTGGCTCAGGCCGCTTTTGCCCGGTTTTTCATCCACGCTGCCGATTTTGTACCAAATCTGCGAAACGGCTACGGGCGCGCGGTGGTCTTCTTTGACGATGATTTTCAGACCGTTGGGCAGGGTTTCAGAAAGCGTCTGCGCCCATGAAGCGGCAGGCAGCGCGAAGGCAAGAATTAAAGCAATTCGGCGTAACATGGTTCAATCCGTAAAATGAAAATCAATTGCCAAAGTATAGCGGAAAATCTGAAAGATTGGCCGAATGTTTCAGACGGCCCGGGCTTTATCTGCTGATTCACATCAAGTGCGGCCGTTGCCAATCTTTACCGTCGCGCCTCATTCGCGGATAATCCCAAACATTCCCGTTTCCAACCATCACAAAGGAATCATCATGGCATTTTTGAAACTGACCGAACAAGATGTTCAAGGCAAAACCGTTCTGATCCGCGCCGATATGAACGTACCGTTCAAAGACGGCAAAATCAGCGACGACACCCGTATCCGCGCTTCGCTCGCATCCATCAAATACTGCTTGGACAACGGCGCATCTGTGATCGTGATGACCCACCTCGGCCGTCCGACCGAAGGCGAATTCCATCCTGAAGACGATGTAGCGCCTGTTGCCGCGCATTTGGGCAAACTGTTGGGCAAAGACGTGAAAGTATTGAACGACTGGCGTGAAAACAAACCGACTTTGAATGCCGGTGATGTCGTGATGTTGCAAAACGTGCGCATCAACAAAGGCGAGAAGAAAAACGACTTGGAGCTGGGCAAAGCCTACGCTTCTTTGTGCGACGTGTTCGTCAACGACGCATTCGGTACCGCCCACCGCGCCCAAGCTTCGACTGAAGCCGTTGCCCAAGCCGCACCGGTTGCCTGCGCCGGCGTACTGATGGCAGGCGAACTCGACGCTTTGGGCAAAGCCTTGAAACAACCGGCTCATCCGATGGTTGCCATCGTTGCCGGCAGCAAAGTATCTACCAAACTGACCATCCTTGAATCTTTGGCCGACAAAGTCGACCAACTCATTGTCGGCGGCGGCATTGCCAATACCTTCCTGTTGGCAGAAGGCAAAGCCATCGGCAAATCTTTGGCCGAACACGATTTGGTGGAAGAATCCAAAAAAATCATGGCAAAAATGGCGGCCAAAGGCGGCTCTGTTCCGCTGCCGACCGATGTGGTTGTCGCTAAAGCCTTTGCCGCCGATGCGGAAGCTGTGGTGAAAGACATTGCCGACGTTGCCGAAGACGATATGATTTTGGACATCGGTCCGAAATCCGCCGCTGCTTTGGCCAAGTTGCTCAAAGCTGCCGGTACGGTCGTATGGAACGGCCCGGTCGGCGTGTTTGAGTTTGACCAATTTGCCGGCGGTACCAAAGTATTGGCCGAAGCGATTGCCCAAAGCGATGCGTTCTCAATTGCCGGCGGTGGCGACACTTTGGCGGCGATTGCCAAATTCGGCGTAACCGATCAAATCAGCTACATCTCTACCGGCGGCGGTGCGTTCCTTGAGTTCTTGGAAGGCAAAGAGTTGCCTGCCGTTGCTGCTTTGGAAAAACGCGGCGCATAATCGGTTTTAATATCGATGGCTGAATAAAGGCCGTCTGAAATCTGGAAATCAGGTTTCAGACGGCCTTTTGTTTTGGTTTTTATTCGAGTAAGTGTTTAGCTGGACTCAACGCCGATGATGGGCAGACTTGTTGCTAAACAGGCTGGAAAGTGTCCGGCTCTTTTCAAACGGCCTCCACGTCGGCTTGTCGGTGCAATGCCTGGTAGCACGGAGTAAGCTGGCGGATGATCAGGTCGAGCTGGTGTTTGAGGATGTGGTCTTGTTGCGCTTGTGTGTTTTGTTCAAGCTCGGCAAATTCCTGACGGATTTGGGTCATGGCCGTTTCAAAAGCCTCGGGGTCGGTTTGGGGCATTTGGGTCAGCAACTCGGCGATGTGGTGGGTCAGCTTGGCATAGGGTGCAAAGCCGTCGTTGCCGTCGATTCGGACTTGGTCGCGGTATGCGCCGAGCGCGGAAATGTGGCCGGTCAGCGCATAGCTGGTTTTGAGCAGGGTAAAACCGTCTTGCAGGCGGTCTTGGTATTTTTTCGGGTTGCTGCTCATGTCCGACAGGGTACTGCTGAGGGCGGCGGTGCTTTCGTGTGCTTGGCGGCGGGTGAGGCGGTAGTCGAAATCGTCGCGGCTGCCGTTTTGCAGCTGGTCGAGGATGGCGTCGAGATAGCGGCCGTTGGCAGTGATGGTTTGGGCGGCGGTGTGGCTGAGAGTGAGGTAACGCCAATCGGGCCAGAGGTAGGTGGCGGCAGCCCATGCGATCACGGAACCGACAATGGTGTCGATGATGCGGATGGGCATGGCGTGGTACACGTCCAAACCGGCAAGCGATAGGCTGGTCAGGGCTTGGATGGTGATGAAGAAGGTGGAGAAGCTGTATTTGTAGCTTCGGGTCATGAAGAACAGGGTGGTGCTGGCGATGACAATCCAGAGCTTGGTTTCAACGGACGGGGTGAAGTAGGGGACGAGCGAACCGACAATTACGCCGAGAATTGTACCGGCAATGCGTTGGTACACGCGGCTTTTGGTAGCAGTGTAGTTGGGTTGGCAGACGAAAAGTGCGGTCAGCAGAATCCAGTAGCCGAGGTTGAGATGGAGGATTTCGACAATGATGCAGGCCACGGCCACGACGATGGAGAGTCGGGTGGCATGGCGGAAGACGCCGGAGTCGAAATTGAGCTGGCTGAGGACGGTTTCGCCGATATTGCGGAAATTGGTGTTTTCAAGGGCGGCGATGCGGGTGTCGGCGTTGTCGTTTTCGGCAAGGGACGCATCGTTTTGCAGTTGCCGCAGTTGGTAATCGACGCTGCTGAGGTTATCGAGCAGGCGGCGGATATTGTGGAGGTTGGCATTGTCGGCATGGGTCTCGGCAAAATGGCTGATGGATTGGCGGCAGCCTTCCATGGCGCGGCCGAGGCGTTTGCTGTATGCGTAGGGTTTGTTGTTGCGCAGGGAGGCGGCAACGTTGCGGCACGCCTGGCCTTGTATTTCGAGCAGGCGGCGGATGCGGAAGATGAGGTCGGTGTTTTTGAGCTGCTCGGCCATTTCGCTGTAATCGACGTGGGCGGAGCTGATGCGTTCGTGCATGTCTTGCGCACAGAGGTAGTAGCGCAGCATTTTGGCGGTACGCGGATGGCGGTGTTGGCCGCGCAATCGGTAGAAAAGTGCGCCGCGGCATTGGTTGAAGGCGGTAATCACGCCGGTGTTGCTCATAGCCAAGTCGATTTGACGGTTGCCCAACCATGCGGCTTCGTCGGGGTCGAAAAAGTCGGCCTTGGCATCGAAGTAGTTGCTGAGTGCATCATAGGCGTTGGCGACGGTTTCTTGGACGGGGCGGTGGGGCAGGATGATTTGGAAGATTAGGGTGTTGACGCTGTATAGGACAGTGCCCAACAGAATCATGACAGGGTTGGTCAGCCAGTAGGTCTCGGAGGTGTAGGTCAGCGTGGTGTAGGTGGCGACGGCGAGCGCACCGAAAGCGAAGGTGCGGTATTTGAGGCCGACGGTGCCGAGGATGGTGAAGCCGAAAGTCATCAGGGTCATGGCCAAGATGAAGGGAACGCCTGTGCCGATGGTGCTTTGGGCAAGCAGCGAGGAGAGGGTAAACAGGGCAACGGTGATGACGATGTTTTTCAGACGGCCTGTGAGGCGGTTGTCCAAATCAACCAAACCGCCGGCAATAATGCCGAGTACGAAGGGCATAACCAGTTTGGGCGTGTCGAAGTGCCAAACAAGGGTAGCGGCGATAAACACGCTGGCGAAGACAGGTAGGGAGGCAATGATCAGAGGTTTGAGAGGCGGAGTTTTCATGATGATGTTGTTTATTATTCGTTATGAGGTGAATGATTGGATTTTAACAGGATTTTCAGTTGGTTTCAGAATGCTTGAAATAGGATAAGGCCGTCTGAACGGATACGGGGAAATACTTGATTTCGTTTCCACATCCGTTCAGACGGCCTTTTTCTGGCTTACGCCATTAGGTCATCAGGTTGAGGTCGCTGATGCGGTCGTAGAGGCGTTCGGTATTGTTGCCCTCGTCGTGCATTTGAATGCGCAGGCGCAAATCGTTGGCAGATACCGCTTGGCGCAGGGCTTCGCTGAGTTCGATTTGGCCTTGTGCGTAGAGGTTGAAGAGGTTTTGGTCAAACGTCTGCATGCCGTTACTGCCGGAGCGTGCCATCAGGTCGCGGATTTCCAGCAATTCGCCTTTGAAAATCAAGTCCTGCATGGCCGGAGTATTGAGCAGGAGGTCGGTAACGGCCGTGCGTTGGCGGTTTTTCTTGGTGGTGAGGCGTTGGCCGATGATGCCGACAAGGTTTAACGCCAAATCCATCAAAACCTGTTGGCGGCGGTCTTCCGGATAGAAGTTGATAATGCGCTCGATGGTTTGGGAAGCTGTGCTGGCATGGATGGTGAAAACGCACAGATGGCCGGTTTGAGCCAGTTGGAGGGCGTATTCTATGCTTTCTTCGCTGCGGACTTCGCCGATACAGACGACATCGGGTGCTTGACGCATGGCGCTTTGAACGGCGGTTTTCCAGTTGTCGGTATCGATGCCGATTTCGCGCTGGGTGAAGATGCTACGGCAAGGTTTGTAGATAAACTCGATGGGGTCTTCGATGGTGACGATATGGCCGGGCAGCTTTTGGTTGCGGTAGTTGAGCATGGAGGCCATGGTGGTGGATTTACCCGAACCGGTTGGGCCGGCGAGGATCAGCAGGCCGCGCGGCGCGAGTGCAAGCTCTTGGAGTTTTTCGGGCAAACCGAGGGTCTTCATTTCGGGAATGTCTTGGCTGACGCGGCGCAATACCATGCCGACGCGGCCTTGCTCGTGGTAGGCGTTGACGCGGTAGCGCGTGTTGCTGCGCGATTGGACGGAATAGTTGATTTCCCAGTAGCGGTTGAAGGCTTCGAGCTGGTCGGGGTTCATGGTAGATTCGGCGATGGCGGCGGTGTCCGCGCCGGACAGCGCTTTGTGGGGCATGGGCGTGAGGGTGCCGCCGACTTTGATGGCAGGGGGAAAGCCTGCGCTGATGAAGATGTCGGAGGCGTTGCGTTTTTCAGCCTCTTCACACATGCGGTCGAGCAAGGGGTGAAGATGTGTGCCGATTTCGGCCGGGGTGGGGATGTGCGGTGCTTGGTTTTTTTGTGAGTAGGCTTGCACCATTTCGCTTAACAGGTCGTGCAGAGGGGCGAGGTCGCTCATGATGATTCTCTTTAAAACGGGTATTCGGTCAGGCTGAAAGGCCGTCTGAAAACGGGATGATGGGGTTCAGACGGCCTGAGTATGGTTTAGAAAACAGAGAGGTTTTCGATGTTTTGCGCTTTGCTGCGTGCCAGCTCGGGGCTGATGGTGCCTTGGCGGACAAGGGTTTGCAGGGCTTGATCGAGGGTTTGCATACCGTGGGCCTGACCGGTTTGGAGGGCGGCGTTGATTTGGGCGATTTTGTTCTCGCGGATGAGGTTGCGTACGGCCGGTGTGGAAATCAGGATTTCGTGTGCAGCGACGCGGCCGTTGCCGTCGCGGGTTTTCAGCAGGGTTTGGGAAATGATGGCGCGCAAGGATTCGGACAACATGGAGCGTACGATTTCTTTTTCGCCTGCAGGGAATACGTCAACAATACGGTCGATGGTTTTGGCGGCGCCGGTCGTGTGCAGCGTGCCGAAAACCAAGTGGCCGGTTTCGGCGGCGGTCAGGGCGAGGGAGATGGTTTCAGGGTCGCGCATCTCACCGATCAAAATTACGTCGGGGTCTTCGCGCAGGGCGGAACGCAGGGCGTTGGTAAAGCTATGGGTGTGTTGATGCAGCTCGCGCTGGTTGATGAGCGCCTTTTTGCTTTGGTGGACGAACTCAATCGGGTCTTCGATGGTCAGAATGTGGGCCGGTTGGGTTTCGTTGATGTAGTTGACCATCGCCGCCAGCGTGGTGGATTTACCCGAACCGGTCGGGCCGGTTACCAAGACCAAACCGCGCGGATTTTCGGCAATTTTTTGGAAAATGCGCGGCGCACGCAATTCTTCCAGTGTCAGGACGGTGCTCGGAATGGTACGGAATACGGCGGCCGGGCCGCGTTCGGTCATAAAGGCGTTGACGCGGAAACGGGCAACATTAGGCAGCTCAAATGAGAAATCGACTTCAAAATCCTGTTGATAGAGCTTACGCTGGTGGTCGTTCATGACCGAGGTAATCATGGTACCGACTTCTTCCGAGCTCATCTCGGGCAGGTTGATGCGGCGGATGTCGCCGTGTACGCGTATCATGGGGGAAATGCCCGAACTCAAATGGAGGTCGGAGGCTTTGTTTTTCACGCCGAACGCGAGTAAGTCGGTAATCTGCATAATGTGGCCTTGTTTTGGTTTAGAATAATAAAATCGCTTTATTTTAAATAGATAAATCCGTTCGACCAAGTAAAATTTTCAAAATGCCGAGTGATGAACGGGTTAAAGGAGAAAACCATGTCGGTATTGCAACAAAACTATCAGGACGTATGCCGGACAGTTGAACAGGCGGCTGAGGCTGCCGGACGGCCTGCGGATGCGGTAAAGCTGGTAGCGGTCAGCAAGACGTTTCCGGCAGACGATATCCGCGAAGTGTATGCGGCCGGTCAGCGTGATTTTGGCGAGAACTATATTCAGGAATGGTTTGAAAAAACGGAAACGTTGGCCGATTTGCCGGATATTGTTTGGCACGTTATCGGCGATGTGCAGTCTAATAAAACCAAATTTGTGGCTGAGCGCGCACATTGGGTGCATACGATAGGCCGTCTGAAAACGGCGCGGCGCTTGAGCGAACAAAGGCCGTCTGAAATGCCGCCGTTGCAGGTGTGCATTGAAGTGAACATTGCCGCGGAAGAGGCGAAACACGGCGTGGCACCCGCTGAAGCGGTTGCGCTGGCCCTTGAAGTGGCCAAGTTGCCGAATATTAAAGTGCGCGGATTGATGTGTGTGGCCAAGGCCGACAGCAGCGACGATGAGTTGCGCAGCCAGTTTCATACCATGCAACGGCTATTGGCTGAGCTGAACGCGGCAGGCGTCGAAGCAGATGTTTTGTCTATGGGTATGTCCGGAGATATGCCAATCGCGGTAGAATGCGGCGCAACCCATGTCCGCATCGGCAGCGCGATTTTCGGCAGACGGGAACAAAAACAAAAAGGAGAAGGCAGCCAATGAAACAGATTATCTCGGTCGTTTTGCTTGGTTTGACCTTAACGGGTTGTCGGTTGATGGGCTGGTATCAATGTGAGTCCTTATCGGGCTTGTGCAAACCCAAAAAGCCGGCAGCAATAGATTTTTGGGGAATTAAAGGCGAACCGCCGCCTTCTATCGAGGATTTCCGCGGGAAGCGTTTGGCGGACGGGAATTATTCTGTTGACGATAATGCTTATCGTACTGCAGCTAATGATTATTTCAGTAGGAAAATCAAAAAGTTTGAAGCTTGCGGGCTAGCTTGGCAAACCCGCGATAAACGCCCTTTAGCGGAAACTTTTAAAAAAGAAGGATTGGATTGTTTGGAAAAACAGGGTTTATACCGAACACCACTGCCCGAAAGCGTCCGTTGGTAAAAAGGTCGTCTGAAATTTTGTCGGTATGATGGAAACGGTATTTCAGATGACCTCAGCAAATGTATCTCATTTAAAAAATTAAGGAAATTTATGAACATCTACTTTTTAGGCGGCGGCAATATGGCAACTGCCATTGCAGGCGGTTTGGTCAAACAAGACGGCTATCGTGTCCACATTGTCGAACGCGGCGCTGAGAGACGAGCGCAACTGGTGCAAGAATTGGGTGTAGCCACTTCTGAAAACCTGCCAGAATTGAGTGCGGACGATGTCCTCATTCTCGCCGTCAAACCGCAAGACATGCAGGCAGCCTGTCAAAATATCCGTTTGAATGGTGCGCTGGTGTTGTCCGTAGCGGCAGGTTTGTCCATCGATACCCTCAGCCATTATCTGGGCGGTACACGCCGTATCGTACGCATCATGCCCAATACGCCGGCCAAAATCGGTTTGGGCGTATCCGGTATGTTTGCCGATGCAGGCGTTTCAGAAGCCGACCGCACAGCCGCCGACGGCATCATGCGCTCTGTCGGCACAACCGTTTGGCTGAACGAGGAAGAGCAACTCCACAATATCACCGGCATCAGCGGCAGCGGCCCCGCCTATGTTTTCTATCTGTTGGGCGCGCTCCAAAATGCGGCTTTGGCACAAGGTTTCAACGAACAAGACGCACGCGAACTGAGCCTTGCTACATTTAAAGGCGCAGTGGCTTTGGCCGAACAAACCGGCGAAGTATTCGCGCAATTACAGCAAAACGTGACTTCCAAAGGCGGCACGACACACGAAGCCATCGAAACCTTCAAAGCCTGTCACGTTGCCGAAGCCATCGAACAGGGAGTAGAAGCCTGCGTCAAACGTTCGCAAGAAATGGCGCAACAATATAAGGCCGTCTGAACATGCGCGGCGACTTGCTCTTATTATTGGCAGACGCTATTGCCATCCTGTGTATCACACGCTTTTTGCTCCGATACGCAGGATTGGCAGCAGAACACCCCCTGCTCAAATTCAGCATACAGGCAACAGGCTGGCTGACCAAACCTTGGCAAAAAGCATTTCCATCCGGCGAGAAAACCGATTGGTACTGCCTGCCTTCAGGTTTTCTGGTGTACTACCTTGCCTGTACCGCCATTATTTTCATCTCACCGGCGCTGTCCATCAGCAATAAGCTGATTTTGGCAAACTTCTGGTTTGCCGCACTCCATATGCTGAAAGCCACGGCCTATACATTACTTATCGGTCTGATTATTAGGATGGTGTCCGGCATACAAGGTCGCTATTCGCCGTTGACTTATGCCATCGAACGAATCCTGCAGCCATTGCTCAAACCGTTTTCCTTCTTACGCGTAGGACGGTACGATTTTTCAGGCAGTTTGTTGGCACTCTTATTATGGTTGTGGCTGGCCCGATGGTTTCCCCAACTGATCCAGCAAACCAACCTGTGGTTGCTTCAATAGGCCGTCTGAAAGCGCAGCAGGTATTAACGACCAAAAATACAACGTTCTAAAAAGCGCTTTAATACATTTAGGTGTAAGGTAGTGCAAAAAAGTGCAAATCGAAATATAAAGAACAAATGAATAGGTAAAACATGATATGATTCGCCCGATTTCCAAAACGGAAATTTAAGAAAACCCAATAAAAGCAAACCCGTAGCATCCAAATTATTAACAACAAACCGAAAGCAGACACCATGGCAAAGCTGACAGAACAAGATATTTTAAACTGGGATGGTCCTGAAGAGGACTACATGAACAGCGACCAATTGGCCTTCTTCCGCGAACTACTGGTTAAAATGCAAGAAGAACTGATTGAAAATGCAAACACCACTACCGGCCATCTTCAAGAGCACGAATCCGCCCCCGATCCTGCCGACCGAGCTACTCAAGAAGAAGAGTACGCTTTAGAACTGCGCACTCGCGACCGCGAGCGTAAACTTCTCAATAAAGTGCAAGCGACTATCCGCAGCATCGATGAAGGTAATTACGGTTTCTGTGCCGATACCGGCGAACCCATCGGCCTCAAACGCCTGCTGGCACGTCCGACCGCGACATTGTCCGTAGAAGCGCAAGAGCGACGCGAACGAATGAAAAAACAGTTCGCTGACTAAAATATAAAGATAGATAAACCTCAAAAGGCCGTCTGAAAGAGCATTTCAGACGGCCTTTGTTTTGTGTTTTTTGTATGTATGGATTGTATAGGAAGGTTGCTGGAGTTTTTTATAAAATAAAAACCCTGTTAAAACAGGGCGGTGGTTGGATTTTTGAAAATATTTTTGCGAGAGGTGTTGACTGGTTTTGTTGTGAGGCGTATAGTTCGGTTCTTCGCTGCTGACGCGGTGAAGAAAACGAAGCAGACAGTATAACACAGTTGGTTGAAATTTTCGATAATTTTAGTTGACATTTGCTAAATGTACTGTATAATTCGATTCGCTCTTTAAAAAACAGATTACCGATAAGTGTGAGTGCATTAGGCCTCACACTGTTTGAAAGACAGACAAGATGATGTTTTAGACATTGTCCTGTCGGTTTCTTTGAAGCAGACCAGAAGTTATAAGTTAGAGATTGAACATAAGAGTTTGATCCTGGCTCAGATTGAACGCTGGCGGCATGCTTTACACATGCAAGTCGAACGGCAGCACAGAGAAGCTTGCTTCTTGGGTGGCGAGTGGCGAACGGGTGAGTAATATATCGGAACGTACCGAGTAATGGGGGATAACTAATCGAAAGATTAGCTAATACCGCATATTCTCTGAGGAGGAAAGCAGGGGACCTTCGGGCCTTGCGTTATTCGAGCGGCCGATATCTGATTAGCTAGTTGGTGGGGTAAAGGCCTACCAAGGCGACGATCAGTAGCGGGTCTGAGAGGATGATCCGCCACACTGGGACTGAGACACGGCCCAGACTCCTACGGGAGGCAGCAGTGGGGAATTTTGGACAATGGGCGCAAGCCTGATCCAGCCATGCCGCGTGTCTGAAGAAGGCCTTCGGGTTGTAAAGGACTTTTGTCAGGGAAGAAAAGGACAGGGTTAATACCCCTGTCTGATGACGGTACCTGAAGAATAAGCACCGGCTAACTACGTGCCAGCAGCCGCGGTAATACGTAGGGTGCGAGCGTTAATCGGAATTACTGGGCGTAAAGCGAGCGCAGACGGTTACTTAAGCAGGATGTGAAATCCCCGGGCTCAACCTGGGAACTGCGTTCTGAACTGGGTGACTAGAGTGTGTCAGAGGGAGGTAGAATTCCACGTGTAGCAGTGAAATGCGTAGAGATGTGGAGGAATACCGATGGCGAAGGCAGCCTCCTGGGATAACACTGACGTTCATGCTCGAAAGCGTGGGTAGCAAACAGGATTAGATACCCTGGTAGTCCACGCCCTAAACGATGTCAATTAGCTGTTGGGCAACTTGATTGCTTAGTAGCGTAGCTAACGCGTGAAATTGACCGCCTGGGGAGTACGGTCGCAAGATTAAAACTCAAAGGAATTGACGGGGACCCGCACAAGCGGTGGATGATGTGGATTAATTCGATGCAACGCGAAGAACCTTACCTGGTCTTGACATGTACGGAATCCTCCAGAGACGGAGGAGTGCCTTCGGGAGCCGTAACACAGGTGCTGCATGGCTGTCGTCAGCTCGTGTCGTGAGATGTTGGGTTAAGTCCCGCAACGAGCGCAACCCTTGTCATTAGTTGCCATCATTTAGTTGGGCACTCTAATGAGACTGCCGGTGACAAGCCGGAGGAAGGTGGGGATGACGTCAAGTCCTCATGGCCCTTATGACCAGGGCTTCACACGTCATACAATGGTCGGTACAGAGGGTAGCCAAGCCGCGAGGTGGAGCCAATCTCACAAAACCGATCGTAGTCCGGATTGCACTCTGCAACTCGAGTGCATGAAGTCGGAATCGCTAGTAATCGCAGGTCAGCATACTGCGGTGAATACGTTCCCGGGTCTTGTACACACCGCCCGTCACACCATGGGAGTGGGGGATACCAGAAGTAGGTAGGGTAACCGCAAGGGGCCCGCTTACCACGGTATGCTTCATGACTGGGGTGAAGTCGTAACAAGGTAGCCGTAGGGGAACCTGCGGCTGGATCACCTCCTTTCTAGAGAAAGAAGAGGTCTGATGCATTCACACTTATCGGTAAACTGTAAAAGATGCGGAAGAGAAAAGCTTGAGTGAAGACAAGATTCGCTTAAGAAGAGAATCCGGGTTTGTAGCTCAGCTGGTTAGAGCACACGCTTGATAAGCGTGGGGTCGGAGGTTCAAGTCCTCCCAGACCCACCAAGAACGGGGGCATAGCTCAGTTGGTAGAGCACCTGCTTTGCAAGCAGGGGTCATCGGTTCGATCCCGTTTGCCTCCACCAAGAACTTTACAAATCAAAGGAAGCCTGCTATACTTAGCAGCTTATTTTGATTTGCGAAGTGAAATATCGACGCATCGATCTTTAACAAATTGGAAAGCCGAAATCAACAAACAAAGACAATGAGTTTGTTTTGATTTTTTGTTCTTTGCAAAGGATAAAAAATCTCTCACAAGAGAAAAGAAAACAAACACAGTATTTGGGTGATGATTGTATCGACTTAATCCTGAAACACAAAAGGCAGGATTAAGACACAACAAAGCAGTAAGCTTTATCAAAGTAGGAATTTCAAGTTTGCTTCCCTAGTCAACGGGTAGGCAAACGAAGTCAAAGAGGTTCTTGAAATGATAGAGTCAAGTGAATAAGTGCATCAGGTGGATGCCTTGGCGATGATAGGCGACGAAGGACGTGTAAGCCTGCGAAAAGCGCGGGGGAGCTGGCAATAAAGCTATGATCCCGCGGTGTCCGAATGGGGAAACCCACCTCTTAGGAGGTATCCTTATCTGAATACATAGGATAAGCGAAGCGAACCCGGAGAACTGAACCATCTAAGTACCCGGAGGAAAAGAAATCAACCGAGATTCCGCAAGTAGTGGCGAGCGAACGCGGAGGAGCCTGTACGTGATAACTGTCGAGATAGAAGAACAAGCTGGGAAGCTTGACCATAGTGGGTGATAGTCCCGTATTCGAAATCTCAATAGTGGTACTAAGCGTACGAAAAGTAGGGCGGGACACGTGAAATCCTGTCTGAATATGGGGGACCATCCTCCAAGGCTAAATACTCATCATCGACCGATAGTGAACCAGTACCGTGAGGGAAAGGCGAAAAGAACCCCGGGAGGGGAGTGAAATAGAACCTGAAACCTGATGCATACAAACAGTGGGAGCACCCTTGTGGTGTGACTGCGTACCTTTTGTATAATGGGTCAACGACTTACATTCAGTAGCGAGCTTAACCGAATAGGGGAGGCGTAGGGAAACCGAGTCTTAATAGGGCGAACAGTTGCTGGGTGTAGACCCGAAACCGAGTGATCTATCCATGGCCAGGTTGAAGGTGCCGTAACAGGTACTGGAGGACCGAACCCACGCATGTTGCAAAATGCGGGGATGAGCTGTGGATAGGGGTGAAAGGCTAAACAAACTCGGAGATAGCTGGTTCTCCCCGAAAACTATTTAGGTAGTGCCTCGAGCAAGACACTGATGGGGGTAAAGCACTGTTATGGCTAGGGGGTTATTGCAACTTACCAACCCATGGCAAACTAAGAATACCATCAAGTGGTTCCTCGGGAGACAGACAGCGGGTGCTAACGTCCGTTGTCAAGAGGGAAACAACCCAGACCGCCAGCTAAGGTCCCAAATGATAGATTAAGTGGTAAACGAAGTGGGAAGGCCCAGACAGCCAGGATGTTGGCTTAGAAGCAGCCATCATTTAAAGAAAGCGTAATAGCTCACTGGTCGAGTCGTCCTGCGCGGAAGATGTAACGGGGCTCAAATCTATAACCGAAGCTGCGGATGCCAGTTTACTGGCATGGTAGGGGAGCGTTCTGTAGGCCGATGAAGGTGCATTGTAAAGTGTGCTGGAGGTATCAGAAGTGCGAATGTTGACATGAGTAGCGATAAAGCGGGTGAAAAGCCCGCTCGCCGAAAGCCCAAGGTTTCCTACGCAACGTTCATCGGCGTAGGGTGAGTCGGCCCCTAAGGCGAGGCAGAAATGCGTAGTCGATGGGAAACAGGTTAATATTCCTGTACTTGATTCAAATGCGATGTGGGGACGGAGAAGGTTAGGTTAGCAAGCTGTTGGAATAGCTTGTTTAAGCCGGTAGGTGGAAGACTTAGGCAAATCCGGGTCTTCTTAACACCGAGAAGTGATGACGAGTGTCTACGGACATGAAGTAACCGATACCACGCTTCCAGGAAAAGCCACTAAGCTTCAGTTTGAATCGAACCGTACCGCAAACCGACACAGGTGGGCAGGATGAGAATTCTAAGGCGCTTGAGAGAACTCAGGAGAAGGAACTCGGCAAATTGATACCGTAACTTCGGGAGAAGGTATGCCCTCTAAGGTTAAGGACTTGCTCCGTAAGCCTCGGAGGGTCGCAGAGAATAGGTGGCTGCGACTGTTTATTAAAAACACAGCACTCTGCTAACACGAAAGTGGACGTATAGGGTGTGACGCCTGCCCGGTGCTGGAAGGTTAATTGAAGATGTGCAAGCATCGGATCGAAGCCCCAGTAAACGGCGGCCGTAACTATAACGGTCCTAAGGTAGCGAAATTCCTTGTCGGGTAAGTTCCGACCCGCACGAATGGCGTAACGATGGCCACACTGTCTCCTCCTGAGACTCAGCGAAGTTGAAGTGGTTGTGAAGATGCAATCTACCCGCTGCTAGACGGAAAGACCCCGTGAACCTTTACTGTAGCTTTGCATTGGACTTTGAAGTCACTTGTGTAGGATAGGTGGGAGGCTTTGAAGCAGAGACGCCAGTCTCTGTGGAGCCGTCCTTGAAATACCACCCTGGTGTCTTTGAGGTTCTAACCCAGACCCGTAATCCGGGTCGGGGACCGTGCATGGTAGGCAGTTTGACTGGGGCGGTCTCCTCCCAAAGAGTAACGGAGGAGTTCGAAGGTTACCTAGGTCCGGTCGGAAATCGGACTGATAGTGCAATGGCAAAAGGTAGCTTAACTGCGAGACCGACAAGTCGAGCAGGTGCGAAAGCAGGACATAGTGATCCGGTGGTTCTGTATGGAAGGGCCATCGCTCAACGGATAAAAGGTACTCCGGGGATAACAGGCTGATTCCGCCCAAGAGTTCATATCGACGGCGGAGTTTGGCACCTCGATGTCGGCTCATCACATCCTGGGGCTGTAGTCGGTCCCAAGGGTATGGCTGTTCGCCATTTAAAGTGGTACGTGAGCTGGGTTTAAAACGTCGTGAGACAGTTTGGTCCCTATCTGCAGTGGGCGTTGGAAGTTTGACGGGGGCTGCTCCTAGTACGAGAGGACCGGAGTGGACGAACCTCTGGTGTACCGGTTGTAACGCCAGTTGCATAGCCGGGTAGCTAAGTTCGGAAGAGATAAGCGCTGAAAGCATCTAAGCGCGAAACTCGCCTGAAGATGAGACTTCCCTTGTGGTTTAACCACACTAAAGAGTCGTTCGAGACCAGGACGTTGATAGGTGGGGTGTGGAAGCGCGGTAACGCGTGAAGCTAACCCATACTAATTGCTCGTGAGGCTTGACTCTATCATTTGAAGAACTTCAAAAGATAAAAGCTTACTGACTGATTCAGTCATCACCAAATAATTGATTAAGGCTTTACCGATTTGTAACAGTTTAAGTTTGGCGGCCATAGCGAGTTGGTCCCACGCCTTCCCATCCCGAACAGGACCGTGAAACGACTCAGCGCCGATGATAGTGTGGTTCTTCCATGTGAAAGTAGGTCACCGCCAAACACCCATTCTGAAGCCCCCGACTAATGTCGGGGGCTTTTTACATGCCTGTCGTTTCTGTCGGTTTGGTGATGGGTAACAGGTATTGTATGATTGCCCTGTTGTTATTCTTGAACAAAAGTACCGAAAGTTACGGTTAACTGTTTAGAATATTTGAAATCAAACGATATTTGCGTTAATATGTCGTAAGCATTTATGCGGGTATAGGCTGTTGCCCTATCTGCGTATGTGCAGTGTTTACAGAGTGGGATAAAACCATTCGGTAGACTTTATGACTGATTCAATCAAATATGTTATGGGAAAAAATCTGATGAAGAAATTTTTATTTGGTGCATTTGCCGCCGTCTGTGCAGCGTTCTCTTTGGCTGCCGTGAACATCAATACCGCGTCTTCTGCCGAACTGGAGGCCTTGCCGGGTATCGGCCCGGCTAAGGCGAAATCGATTGTGGAATACCGTCAGAAGAACGGTGCGTTCAAATCGGTGGAGGAGCTGAAAAACGTGAAGGGCATCGGTGATGCGGTGCTGAACAAGTTGAAGGCGGAGGCGACGGTTTCTTCTGCCGCGCCTAAGACCGCACAGCCTGCCGTGAAAAAATAAGCCTGACGGTTAACTGCCGTACGCCGCCCTGATGCCGAACCGTTTGCCGGTTCGGGCTGACGGGCGGCTTTGTATGGGGCCGGGAATAAAACTTGGGCTAATGGGGGGGTATTGGGTAATAGCGTAAGCCGAATCCCTGTGTCTGGGTTTCAGCTGTTGAGTATGGGACTAGTTTGTAAATGCCTCAGGCCGTCTGAAAACTTGAAAGAAGCAGCCGACTGTTAAATATGCGATAATGCGGAAGATTTTATGGGTGTGGTAGAAACATGGTTGTGATTGTCCGACGGGGATGATGTTGGGCAACGATGGAATCGGTTTGCTTGAAACGCCCGCCTGTTGCGGGTTTTTTTATGGGAAGGAATGGTCATGCCTAATCCGCTTTATCGGCAACATATTATTTCAATTTCAGATTTGACGACGGAGCAGCTCGAATTGCTGCTTCAGACGGCCTTGAAGTTAAAAAAGCAGCCTCGTGAAGATTTGCTTGAGGGTAAATTGATTGGATCGTGCTTTTTTGAACCATCCACCCGTACGCGTTTGTCTTTTGAAACGGCGGTACAGCGTTTGGGTGGAAAAGTTATCGGTTTTTCCGATGGTGCGAATACCAGTGCGAAAAAGGGTGAAACGCTTGCGGATACTGCGAGGATTATTTCCAGCTATACAGATGCGATTATTCAGCGACACCCTAAAGACGGTGCGGCCCGTGTGGCGGCTGAATTTTCGAGCGTACCTGTGATTAATGCCGGTGATGGTACCAACCAACATCCGAGCCAGACGCTTTTGGATTTGGTAACGATTTATGAAACGCAGGGCAGTTTGAGCAATTTGAAGATTGCGATGGCCGGTGATTTGAAATATGGCCGTACGGTACACTCATTGTGTCAGGCATTGAAGCGTTGGGGTTGTGAGTTCGCATTTGTATCCCCTCCCAGCTTGGCGATGCCGGACTATATTACCGAAGAGCTGGAGGAGGCCGGTTGCGCTTATCAAGTTTTATCCAGTTTGGAAGAAGCAGTCGAATGGGCGGATATTTTGTACATGACCCGCGTTCAGCGCGAACGTTTTGATGAGCAGGAATTTGCCAAAATTCAGGGTAAATTCAATCTTGATGCGCAGATGTTGGCAAACGCCAAACCTAATTTGCGCGTCTTGCATCCTTTACCAAGGGTAGATGAAATTCATCCGGATGTGGATAAAACACCTCATGCCTATTATTTTGAACAGGCAACCAACGGCGTGTATGCACGGATGGCGATTTTGTCTTTGGTATTGAACGAAGAAGTTTAAGGAGCGAAAGATGGAAAACTCAAAACTCAGCGTTGAAGCGATTGAACAAGGTACGGTAATTGACCATATTCCTGCCGGTAAAGGCTTGGCCATTTTAAGACAGTTTAAGTTGCTGCATTATGGCAGCGCGGTTACAGTCGGCTTTAATTTGCCCAGTAAAACGCAGGGAAGCAAAGACATTATCAAAGTCAGCGGCGTATGGTTGGATGCCAACGCGGCCAACCGTTTGGCTTTATTTGCCCCTGAAGCAGTGGTAAACAAAATCGATCAGTTTAAAGTGATTGACAAACAGCATTTGTCATTGCCGGACGAAATTTCGGAAGTATTCCGCTGCCCGAATACCAATTGTGCCAGTCATGGCGAGCCGGTCATCAGCCGTTTTTATGTCCGTTCACATAATGGTCAGACGCGTTTGAAATGCCATTATTGCGAAAAAACCTTCTCGCGTGATTCGGTTGCCGAAGCCTGATAAAAATCTCAGGCCGTCTGAAAACACGGCTGTGCGGTTTGAGTTGTCTGCTTGATACATTAGTTTCATAAAAAGCAAGATATTAAGCAAATTGCGTTAAAATTACGTTAAAATAATGCCTTCTGAGTTGATGACATCATTTGCTCAAAAGGCATTATTTTTTATAACACGACACGAAATGTAGGAAAACTTATGCACTCATCCATACAAAGCCGGTTTGCCCCAATTTTATACGTCTTGATTTTCTTTGCCGGATTTTTGGCAGCACAAGTTTGGTTTAATCAGCAAGCCTATTTGACCAACCTTCCCCTTTTGGTCACAGCTATTTCTGCCGTTGCATTGGTTTGGTTGATTTGGGCTGTCGTCTCTGCGCGATCCAAAGCAAAAAGCAAGATGTTGCACCGTGAGCAGCTGATTCAAAAAGAAAGCATTCATCCTGTTTTGCATGCGACGTTGCAGCGTTCTGACGGTCAAACGGATTTATTGGTTTTGATTGTCCGCAATAGCGGTAAGGGCTTGGCGAAGAATGTGCGTTTTGAGGTAGAGCCTTTGCCGGATCATTTGCCGAGCAAGCTGGTCGCCGATGCGGTTATGCGCTTGGAGATGTTTTCCTGCGGTGTGGATATGCTGGCATCGGGCGAATTGTATGGCGGCGTGTTTGCAAGCATGTTGGCGCTGGCTGCCGAATTGCCGGATCAGACATTTGGCGGCGTGTTGAAACTGAAGGCCTCTTATGAAAATGCCTTTGGCGATCAATGCACTTCTGAAAGCATTTTGGATTTGAGCATACTGAATTTCAATTTGTCAGAAATTAAATCCAGTGGCGAGCAAAAGCCTCGCAAGAAATTGTTGTATTGATATTCAAAATATGCAGGCCGTCTGAAACCGAAATACTTGTTTTCAGACGGCCTGTTGTTATTTTTCAAATGATTTTTGAAGAAAAAGAGGCGTATCGGGTATAATAATCAAAGAATTCGAAACGGATTGTCAGGATCGGCAAGCCGTCTCATCATTGTCGTATTTCAAAACCTTACTGATATTTTTTCAATAATCTGTTGCTATGTATCGGAACTTTTTCTGATGTTGGCACTGGCGAAATATTCCTTCAGCCATTTACTCTCAGGAAGCTGCTTATGTTAGTGTGTAATCCTTATGAAGTTGTGATCCATGGTACGACCAGCAAAGGCAAGATTTTCCGACCAAGCGACTGGGCGGAGCGCCTGTGCGGTATTTTGTCCTCCTTTACTAAAGACAACCGCCTTTCCTATTCTAATTGGGTGCGCCCGATTTTGGTGGATAATGTCCGTTGCGTAGCGGTCGATAAAAAGTTGGAAGAAGACAATCCGCAAATGTTCCGTTTCTTGATGGACTTTGCGGCGGATAATGATTTGCGCGTGATTGACTGCAAAGCCTTGCTCAAAGAGCAAGAGAGCAAACAGCAGGGTGAAGTGCCGGTTGAGCGCGTTTTGTTGGCTCAGGCGATTGAAGAAAAACATGCCGCCGAGCGTGCCGAAGCGGCCAATGCTCAGCCTGAGCCTCAAGCTGCCGCGCCTGTGGTCGGCGTATTGCGTGAAATTCCGCCGGAAGAAACTGCAACCGCTTTTGCGGCACTGAGCATTTTGCGTTCTTCTTTGACCGATATTCACCGTTTCGTCGAACAAATCAACGAGCATCAGCGCAAAACCGGCTACCGCCTGTTGGGTATTTTTGAAGAAGGCAAACAAAATGCCGTGGCCGTATGCGGCTTCCATGCCGCACATAACTTGGCCAGTGGTTACCATATCCATATTGATGATCTCGTAACCATGCCGCAATGCCGCCAAAAAGGCTATGCTTCTCGCTTGTTGGAAGAAGTACGCAAAATTGGTGCGGAAACCGGGGCAACCAAAATCCATTTGAATGTCCATGTGAACCATGACCGTGCAGATGCCCATCGTCTCTACTTCAAAAACGGATTTGAAATCTGCGCTTACCATTTCCGTTGCGATCCGAAATAATTTTTGTAGAAAGAGAGAAATCTATGTTGAAGATTTTGACCGCGGCTGTTTTGACACTGAGCTTGGCGGCCTGCGCATCAGGCAGCGGACAAGGCAGCTCGCAAATGTATGGTGAGATTAAGGCCGGTGTAGAAACCAGCCATCAACGTTGAGATATACAATGACAAGGCCGTCTGAAATAGGTTTTCCTGTTTCAGACGGCCTTTTTGCAGCTTGCTTAGAGGGTTGTGGAGGTGTCGTCAGTGGCAACAGTCCGATGTAGGCGATACCAATTGTACAGGCGCAAGATGCACAAGAAAGCGATGATGGGCATGCAGGCTGCGGTAACCAGATAACGTGGGTTGCTGAAGTTTAAAACATTGTGCCCGGAAAGCAGCGACAAAGCGGCATGCAACCATTCCCACAAAGATGAAATGCTGAATGCTAAAACAGCCAACAGGCCGAGGGTTCGGAAAATGCCGATGGGCAGGATTTGTTGGCGTAATACGGCGCGGTTGAGTTGGAACAAAACAATCAAACCGAAGCCGATGATGCAGACCATGCCGCCGTTGGCGACGATTTGCAGGCTGTTGAAAGCAATGTCGGGCGTAACGGAAATTGTACCGGACTGGTTGGCGGCGGTTTGTTGCAAATTTAAGCCTTGCATGACATTAAGTACGAAACCGTAGATCAGGTCGGCCAAAACGATGCCGATGGGTAGCGGAGTCAAAAAACGTTTCATGGATCAGTTGAGTATTCTATTAGTATGAGGGAGGCCGTCTGAAAATCAAAAATGACGACGTGAGAGTGTATTGTATCCGATAGAAAAGTAGGTTAATGCAAAAATAAATTTAGTTTAAGTCAGAAAATAATGTAATTTTACGCCAACATTATTGTATTAAGCGTACAATCTCCCTCACTATCAAACGTGGAATCAACAGGAAAGGACGTTTACATGAGCGAATTGCAACGTGATTTAACCCGTATCAGCCACAATACCAAAATTGTCGCCACATTGGGTCCGGGCAGCAACAATGTGCAATTGTTGGAAGACATGATCCGTGTCGGCGGTCTTAATGTCGTCCGTTTCAATTTCAGTCACGGTACTCCGGAGTTCCATGAAGAAAATGCCCGCATCGTGCGCGAAGCTGCGAAACGCGCAGGTCAGGAAGTGGCGATTCTTGCCGACTTGCAAGGCCCGAAAATCCGCGTCGGTAAAATTGCCGGCGGCAGCATCGAGCTGAATAAAGATGAAACCTTAATTTTGGATGCCGCGCTTGAAGGCGAAGGCACACGCGAAGCGGTGGGTTTGGACTACCGCGATTTGCCGAATGACGTCGTTGCCGGCGATGTTTTGTGGCTGGATGATGGCCTGTTGACTTTGACCGTTGAGGCGGTTGAAGGAAGTAAGATTATTACAAGAGTCGAAAACAGCCATGTGCTGAAAAGTAATAAAGGCATCAACAAACGCGGTGGCGGCCTGTCTGCCGGCGCGTTGACCGAAAAAGACTTCCGCGACCTGAAAACGGCGATTGCCATCGGTTGCGACTACTTGGCCATCAGCTTTGTGAAATCTGCCGAAGATTTGCACATCGCACGCGCCAAAGTCGAAGAAGAAATGAAAGGCAGTACAGCCGTACGCCCCGGTTTGGTTTCCAAAATCGAGCGCGTAGAAGCCATTGAAAATCTGGACGAAATCATCCTCGCCAGCGACGGTATTATGGTTGCCCGCGGCGACTTGGCAGTGGAAGTCGGCCATGCCGCCGTTCCTGCCCTGCAAAAACGCATGATCCGCCGCGCCCGCGAGTTGCGTCGCTTCAGCATTACCGCGACCCAAATGATGGAATCCATGATTACCAACCCCGTACCGACCCGCGCCGAAGTGAGCGACGTGGCAAACGCGGTGTTGGACGGCACCGATGCGGTGATGTGTTCCGCCGAAACCGCTGTCGGCGCATACCCGTTTGAAACCGTCAGCCAAATGGCGATTATCTGCGCGGCAGCCGAAAAAGAGCAGGACTCGCTCAACGGCGTTGCCGAACAAGTCGAGTATCCCGAAGCCGTCAGCACCAACTTGGCGATTGCCGGCGGCGCAGTCGGCGTAGCGCGTGCGGTTCACGCCAAAGCGATTGTCGCCCTGACCGAAAGCGGCTCAACCGCCTTCGAAATCAGCCGCCACAACATCACCTTGCCGATTTTCGCCCTGACTCCGAGCATTTCCGCCCAACGCCGCATGGCAATGTATCGCGGCGTGCGTCCGATGATTTTGGCGACCAGTACCGACCACGATACTGCGCTGAACGAAGTGGAAGCTGTGTTGGTCGAACACCAAATTCTGTGTTCCGGCGACCAATACATCATTACAAGCGGCTCGAAAATGCGCGAATCCGGTTCGACCAACACATTGGAAGTGTTGCAAGTCAAATAATCGAATCAATGTTTTACTAAGTGGAAAAAGCAGGCTGTCCGTGGCCTGCTTTTTTTGTATTTTGGGTATTTTTTATGTAAAAAACCGAAAATAATAGGCAAGAATAACGATGTAGTATAGAATTGAGTGCCTATACTAAATCAATAAAGGACGTTTCAGACGGCCTTTTTCTTTGTCCGCTACTTTCACGGTAAACCAAAATGATTCATTTCAATTTGAAAAAAACAGCATTTATTTTAAGCACAGCACTTTTATCTACCGCCGTCCAAGCTTCCGGCTACCACTTCGGCACACAATCCGTTAACGCACAAGGCACGGCCAATGCCGCCGCCGCCGAAGCCGCCGATGCCTCAACCATTTTCTACAATCCGGCCGGTCTGAGCAAAATCGACAGCAGCCAAATTTCCATCAACGCCAATATCGTATTCCCAAGCATTCATTATGAGGCGGAATCTGCGAAACACTTCCGCACGGGTGCCGATGTCAGCGGCTCGACCAGCGGCAAAATTACCGAAACCACCGTTGCTCCGCACGTTTATGGCGCGTACAAAGCCAGTGACGATGTGACTTTGGGTTTGGGCGTGTACGTTCCTTTTGGCTCTGCAACCGAATACGAAAAAGATTCCGTATTGCGCCACAACATCAACAAACTGGGTTTGACCACCATCGCCATCGAGCCGGTAGTCGCGTGGAAACTGAATGAGCAGCATGCTGTTGGTGCCGGTTTGATTGCCCAATATTCCAAAGCCGAATTGCGCAAATACTCCGACTGGGATGCTTCCGGCGCCATCAGCCAGTTGGCCAGCGGTTTGGCTTCTCGTCAAGCAGGCCGTCCCGTTGCTGTCGATGCGACCGGCAAAGCTGACGGTCATGCCGATGTAAAAGGCCACGATTGGGGCTTCGGCTACCAACTGGCGTGGATGTGGGACATCAACGACCGCGCACGCGTGGGTGTGAACTATCGTTCCAAAGTATCGCATACGTTGAAAGGCACTGCCGATTGGGAAGCGGACGGCGCATATGCAAAACGTGCTTGGGATTTGGGTGCAATGGCTGCACGCGGTTATGTGCCGAACGAAAAAGCCAGCGTAAAAATCGTCACGCCTGAGTCCTTGTCTGTTCACGGTATGTACCGAGCCACCGACAAAACCAACCTGTTCGGCGATGTGACTTGGACGCGCCACAGCCGCTTCAACAAAGCCGAGCTGGTGTTTGAAAACACCAAAAAAGTTGTCAACGGCCAATCTGACCGTACCGTCATCACGCCTAACTGGCGCAACACTTATAAAGTTGCATTCGGCGGCTCTTATCAAGTTACCGAACCATTGCAACTGCGTGCCGGTATCGCTTTCGACAAATCACCGGTTAAAAGCGCCGAAGACCGCATGAACAGCCTGCCTGACGGCAACCGTATCTGGTTCTCCGTCGGTGCTAAATATCAACTGGGTAAAAACCATGTTATCGATGCGGCGTACAGCCATATCCACATCAATGATACGGTTTACCGCACCGGCAAAGCCAGCGGCAACGACGTAGACAGCCGTGGTACATCCTCTGCCCGCTTCAAAAACAAAGCGGACATCTTGGGCTTGCAATACACTTACAAATTCAAATAATCGGATTTGAGTTGTGGATAAAAAGGCCGTCTGAAATCTTCAGACGGCCTTTTTGTTGGCAGGAATAGATGGAGCAATCCACAGGCAATAAATGGCGTGCTGGGCTTTTCATATTTCTGATTGAAATGGCAGAACGGAAAAACGATAGAAAAGGGGAAGCCGATTACTGGCTGGAGAAATAAGATATTGTTTGCGCTTTAAACACTGTACTACTAATTTTCTCTAATAGGCAGCAATCAAAAGGCCGTCTGAAAAACAGGTTTCAGACGGCCTTTATTTGCCGGATGGCTGCTAAGAAAGCTCAATCAGCTGCGGACTTCCAGTTCGATTTCTCTTTCTTGTTCGTCTTCAGCCGGTTTGTCCATGGTTTTTTCATCGGCCATATTGTCCAAATCGCGGCCGGGTTCGGAAGCGGTATCGCCGATGGAAACGCTGTTCAGGCTTTCCAAAATAATGGCTGAGGCCAGATGGTCGGATGTGCGGTACACCATTGCCAAACCGATTTCTTCAGCCGGAATGGAAACCAATTCAACCGTATCTTTGTCTTTTGGCTTGCGAATCAGGTTGTTGGACAGATTGACACGGACTTGGCGGCCGCGTTTGTAGAGGCTGACCACAGTGCCTTTGTCCAAGCCGTCGAGTTCGCCTTTATCCAAAGTAATAGTTTGGAACTGGCCGGCTTCGCCCACGCCGTCGAAGATGGAAACGACTTTGGCCTGAATCGGACGGGCAGGGGCGTGAGGCATCACATTGAAGCTGTCGAGGCCTTCGGGCAGTTTCAGCAGATAGTCGTCTTTGCGGATTTCGGAAACGGCTTCTTCGATAACCAAAGGTTGCGCGGATTGGGTGCGCAGCTTCATGGCTTTGTTGATTTGGGTGTAATACTCGTTGCTTTTGAGTTTTTCGTCAGAAGCGCGGGTACGGTTTTCCAAGGCGGAGTCGGTGTAAGGCAACGTATTGGCGATGCCGCTGAACACGACTTCTTGGCCGAGGAATTTGCCGGTTTCCGGATCAGTGATGTTTTTATTGACGCGGTAGGTCAGGTAGCGGCCGGATTCGGTCAGGCCGTATGCGTACACGCGGTTGCCTTGGGTGTAGAGGACGCGGTTGTCGGGGCCTGCAATCAGGCGCGGCGCGTTGGCGGTTTCTTCCGGAGCGATAATCTGCGGATGTTTCATGAACATGCGGTAGAGGTTGACGTTGACGGTCGGAATGCCGTAGCCGGAAGTTTCGCGTACGCGCGGATGCAGTTTGATTACGGGAATGCCGTCTGAACGGGTTTGAGCGTGTTCAAAACCCAGTCGCGGCTGGCCGTTGACGTAGCGTAAAACCAACACCTGACCCGGATAGATCAGGTGCGGATTGCGGATGGCGTTGCGGTTGGCGCCCCAAAGGCGGTTCCATTGCCATGGGCTGTACAGATATTTGCCGGAAATACCCCACAAGGTATCGCCGTTTTTAACGACGTAGCGTTGCGGCGCATTGGGGCGGATTTTTAAAGAAGCTGCCTGAGTGTGGGCAGAAATAGCCATGCCTGCCATGCAAAGCAGGGTTATAATACGTTGTTGCATAACCGTTCCCCTTGAAATCGATTCGGTTTGTCTTCAGATGATAAACAGAGAAGGCTGGAGTTTGCGAAACTGCCGCCCATTCATCAATACGATAACGAACGGCCTCCGTCGCGCTATCTTAACATTTTTCGGCGTTATTTTAGCATTGAATGTTGCTGTCATGACAGGAGATTGTGGCGGCGGAAACCGAATCTGTATGAAAATCACACATCAGCTTTATAAAACGAGAATACTATGGCTTTACTGAACATCCTCCAATACCCTGACGAGCGTTTGCACACGGTCGCCAAACCTGTTGAAAAAATCGACGAGCGCATCCAGACATTGGTTGCCGATATGTTTGAAACCATGTACGAAGCACGCGGTATCGGCTTGGCGGCCACTCAGGTCGATGTACACGAGCGCATCGTCGTGATGGATTTGACCGAAGACCGCAGCGAGCCGCGCGTGTTCATCAATCCCGTCATTGTCGAAAAAGACGGCGAGACGACTTACGAAGAAGGCTGTCTGTCCGTGCCGGGCATTTACGATACCGTAACCCGTGCCGAGCGCGTCAAAGTTGAAGCCTTGAACGAAAAAGGCGAGAAATTCACGCTGGAAGCAGACGGCCTGCTGGCAATTTGCGTGCAGCACGAATTGGACCACCTGATGGGCATCGTGTTTGTCGAACACTTGTCGCAGCTGAAACAAGGCCGCATCAAAACCAAACTGAAAAAACGTCAGAAACACACCATCTGACCTACGCATCGCTTAAAGGCCGTCTGAAAAGACAAAACAGAAGGCAGACTTCGGTTTTCAATCTTTCAGACGGCCTTTTCAGCTGAAACAGTTCGCCCAACGCGCCATTCAAACCATTTCCACAAGGACACAACATGAAAGTCATCTTTGCCGGTACGCCCGATTTTGCCGCCGCCGCCTTGAAAGCCATCGCCGCCGCAGGTTTTGAAATTCCGCTGGTGTTGACCCAGCCCGACCGCCCCAAAGGCCGCGGCATGCAGTTGACCGCATCGCCGGTCAAACAGACTGCCTTGGAATTAGGTTTGACCGTGGCGCAGCCGGAAAAGTTGCGCAATAACGCCGAAGCCCTGCAAATGCTCAAAGATACAGGCGCGGATGTGATGGTGGTGGCTGCGTATGGCTTGATTTTGCCGCAGGATGTGTTGGATACGCCCAAACACGGCTGCCTCAATATCCACGCTTCGCTGTTGCCCCGTTGGCGCGGCGCGGCACCGATTCAACGTGCGATTGAAGCCGGCGACGCCGAAACCGGCGTGTGCATCATGCAGATGGACATCGGCTTGGACACTGGCGATGTGGTCAGCGAACACCGCTACGCCATCCAACCTACAGATACCGCCAACGAAGTGCATGATGCGCTGATGGGTTTGGGTGCGGAAGCGATTGTTGCCGACTTGCAGCGTCTGCAGGCGGAAGGCCGTCTGAACGCGGTTAAGCAGCCCGAAGAAGGTGTTACCTATGCCCAAAAATTAAGCAAAGAAGAAGCGCGTATTGATTGGAATGAAAGCGCGCACATTATTGAACGCAAAATCCGCGCCTTTAACCCCGTACCTGCGGCGTGGGTCGAATATCAAGGCAAACCGATGAAAATCTGGCGAGCCGAAGTCGTGGCCAAACAGGGTAAGGCAGGCGAAGTATTGTCTTGCACTTCAGACGGCCTGCTGGTGGCGTGCGGTGAAAATGCGCTGAACATCACCGAATTGCAGCCTTCCGGCAGCAAACGCATGAGCATACAGGCATTTGCGGCAGGCCGGACGATTGAAGTCGGAACGGTTTTGTAACAGGCTGGAAATCAACGTAGAGGAAAGAAAACAATGGCTGTTTTTGAAGTGATCGAGGGCGATATTACCCGATTGGCAGTCGATGCGATTGTCAATGCCGCCAATTCATCGCTGTTGGGCGGTGGTGGCGTAGACGGTGCAATACACCGCGCCGCAGGCAAAGAGCTGCTGGAGGAGTGCCGCACTTTGGGCGGTTGCCGCACAGGCGAAGCCAAAATAACCAAAGGCTATCGTTTGCCTGCGCGTTATGTTATTCATACGGTCGGGCCGGTATGGTTTGGCGGACAGCAAAATGAAGAGGCCAAATTGGCACAATCCTATGCCAATTCCTTGCTGCTTGCCCAGAAACACGAGCTTCATAGCATTGCCTTTCCGTGCATCAGCACTGGGGTGTACCGCTTCCCGGCCGAAGCTGCCGCGCGTATAGCTTTGGAGAGTTTGAAGCAAACCCTGCCGCAATGTCCGGCAGTGGAAAAAATCATCTTTTGCTGTTTTTCCAAAACAGATGCCGAATATTATCGGGCATTGCTGGCAGCCGAACAGGCCATCTGAAATCCTCCGAACACTTGAAATCAAATATGAATCAGAAAGCAAAAATATGAGTATGTCCCTCGCCCAAAAACTGGCTGCCGACAGCGTTGCCGCGGTTGCCGAAGGGCGCAATCTTCAGGATGTCTTAGCGGAAATCCGCGCGGCGCATCCGCAGCTGACGGCGCAGGAAAACGGCGCGTTGCAGGATATTGCCTACGGTTGCCAGCGTTATTTGGGCAGTTTGAAGCACATGCTTGGTCAAATGCTGAAGAAGCCGATTGACAATCCGCAGCTAGAAAGCCTGCTTTTGGCGGCGATGTACCAACTGCATTACACGCGCAATGCGCCTCATGCTGTGGTCAATGAAGCGGTGGAAAGCATTGCCAAAATCGGCCGCGGCCAGTTCCGCTCGTTTGCCAACGCGATTTTGCGCCGCTTTTTGCGTGAACGCGACAAACTCGCGGCTTCCTGCAAAAAAGACGATGTGGCGAAACACAATTTGCCGCTGTGGTGGGTGGCTTATTTGAAAAACCATTATCCGAAACATTGGCATAACATCACCACCGCGCTGCAATCGCATCCGCCGATGACTTTGCGCGTCAACCGCCGACACGGCAATGCCGAAAGCTATTTGGAAAAGCTGGCTGCGGAAGGTATTCCGGCCAGGGCTTTGGATGAATACGCCGTGATGTTGGAAGAAGCCGTGCCGGTCAGCCGTCTGCCCGGTTTTTCAGACGGCCTAGTGTCGGTGCAGGATTTTGGTGCGCAACGTGCTGCCTATTTGTTGAATCCGAAAGACGGCGAACGTATTCTCGATGCCTGTGCGGCACCGGGCGGTAAGACAGGCCATATCTTGGAACTGGCAGATTGTCATGTTACCGCTTTGGATATAGACGAGGGCCGTCTGAACAGGGTGAAGAGCAACCTTGACCGTTTAGGCTTTCAAACGGCCTCTTTGACTTGTGCCGATGCGCAGGACTTGACAGCGTGGTATGATGGCAAGGCCTTTGACGCTGTCTTGACCGATGTGCCGTGTACCGCTTCGGGTGTGGCGCGCCGCAATCCCGATGTTAAATGGCTGCGTAGACCGACCGATGCCGTCAAAACCGCACGCCAACAGGAAGCATTATTAGACGCACTGTGGCAGACCCTGACGAAAAACGGCAGGATGTTGCTGGCTACCTGCTCGGTCTTTGTCGAAGAAAACGACGGTCAGTTGCAAAAATTCCTTAACCGCCATGCCGATGCCGAGTTGATCGAATCGCATGTGCTTTTACCGAACAAACATCAAGATGGCTTTTATTACGCGCTTATTAAAAAGCAGTAAAACGCTGATTGTACCGCTCTTGCTCGCCGTATCGCTGAATGCGGCGGGCGAGGGTATCAGTGCGACCCGTGCCGAGGCAAAGCTGACCCATGCCGGACAGCTTTCCGTCAGCAGCCGTTTCCGCACCGACCTGCCCGACCAGCTTAAAGAAGCACTCAAACAGGGCGTCCCCTACATTTCAATTTGAGTTGGCAGCTGTCAGCGCCGTCTATGTCGTCTTATAAATTCAAGTTCGACCAGCTGCTCAATAACGACAGCACGATTCAATACAAATTGTCCTTCCATCCGCTGACCAACCGCTATCGTGTTACCGTCGGTACGTTTTCTACCGAGTACGACACGCTTGAGACTGCCTTGCGCGCAGTGGGCGCGGTCGCGAATTGGAAGGTTTTGTCCAAGGGCGCGCTGAGTGATGTGGCCGCCAAAGACACGAAGGCTGAAATCCGCCTGCTGCTGACAACAGCCAAGCTGCCCAAACCGTTCCAAATCAATGCCCTGACGTCTAAAAACTGGCATTTGGATTCCGGTTGGAAGTCCTTGTCGGTCGTGCAGGAGTAAGCCATGCGCCGCTTTCTTCTGATTGCCGCCGTATTTGCCGTTGTTTTGTTGTACGGTCTGACTGTCGCAACGGGCAGCAGCAACGTGTTGTCCGATTACTTCTGGTGGATTGTCGCCTTGTGCGGCTTGCTGTTGCTGGTGTTGGCGGCAGTATTGGTGCGCTATGTCGTGCTTTTGATGCGCGACAACAGCAAAAGCGTGTTCGGTTCGCAGATTGCACGTCGGCTGTCGGGAATGTTTACCTTGGTTGCCGTATTGCCGGGCGTGTTTTTGTTCGGTATTTCCGCCCAGTTTATTAACGGTACGATTAATTCTTGGTTTGGCAACGATACCCATGAGGCTCTGGAGCGCAGCTTAAACTTGAGCAAATCCGCGCTGAACTTGGCGGTGGACAACGCCGTCAGCAACGCCACACCGGTGCAGATCGACTTAATCAGCGCCGCTTCACTGGACGGCAATTTAGGGCAGACGCTGGCAAAATCGGCGCTTACTGCCGACTTTGCCCAGCTGGCGCTTTATAACGCGACCACCCATAAAGCTGAGAAAAGCATTAATCCCTGAAACTAAATCAACCCGAACTCACCAAAGAAGGATGGGAGCAGTTGGAGCAGACCGGCTCGGTGCGCAGCTTGGAAAACATTGGCGGCGTGCTGTATGCTCAAGGCTGGATGCTGATCGGTACGCATAAAAATCAGGATTATGCGTTGTTTTTCCGACAGCCGATTCCGAAAGATGTTGCCCAAGACGCGACGTTGATTGAAGCGGCCCGCGCCAAATACGCCGAGCTGAGTTATACCAAAAAGGGCCTGCAAACCTTTTTCCTGTCCACGCTGTTGGTTGCGACATTGTTGGCCATCTTTTTGGCGTTGGTGATGGCTTTGTATTTTGCCCGCCGTTTTGTGGCGCCGGTATTGTCGTTGGCAGAGGGTGCGCGGGCGGTGGCTCAGGGTGACTTCAGCCAGACCCGGCCGGTGTTTCGCAATGATGAGTTCGGCCGGTTGACCCAATTGTTCAACCACATGACCGAGCAATTGGCGATTGCCAAAGAGGCAGACGAGCGCAACCGTTTGCGCGAAGAAGCCGCCCGCCATTATTTGGAATGCGTGTTGGAAAGTTTGACCACAGGCGTGATTACTTTAGATGCCGATGGCCGTCTGAAAACCTTTAACAAAGCCGCCGAACGGATTTTGGGTGTTTCGCTGGTGTCTTTGTGGGGCAGCAACTGGCATCAATGGCACGGAAAATCGCCGCAGCAAACCCTGTTGGCCGATGTGTTTGCCGCCATTAATGAAACCGCCGACAGCGACAAACCCGTCCAAGTCGAATATGCCGCGCCCGATGATGCCCGAATCTTATTGGGCAAGGCCACCATCCTGCCGGAAGACAACGATAACGGCGTGGTGATGGTGATTGATGACATTACCGTCTTGATGCGGGCGCAAAAAGAGGCCGCATGGGGCGAAGTGGCGAAACGATTGGCGCACGAAATCCGCAATCCGCTTACGCCTATCCAGCTTTCCGCCGAGAGATTGGCATGGAAATTGCATGATAAACTTGATGAACAAGACGCCCAAATCCTCAGCCGTTCAACCGATACCATCGTCAAACAGGTGGCCGCGCTGAAAGAAATGGTCGAAGCATTCCGCAATTATGCGCGTGCGCCGTCGCTGAATTTAGAAAAACAAGATTTAAACGGTTTGGTGTCGGAAGTATTGGTATTATATGAGGCCGGCGCGTGCAAGTTTAATGCACGGCTCAGCGCCGACGCCTTGCCGATTGTTGCCGATACGACGGCGATGCGCCAAGTGTTGCATAACCTATTTAAGAATGCCGCAGAAGCGGCAGAGTCGGACGAAGCGCCGCAAGTAAACGTCGAAACAGGGCGCGAAGGCGGACAGGTTTTCCTGACCGTCTGCAACAACGGTAAAAGTTTCAGCAAAGAAATGCTGCACAATGCTTTTGAGCCGTACGTTACCGACAAACCGACAGGAACGGGGCTGGGCTTGCCCGTTGTGAAAAAAATTATCGAGGAGCATGGCGGCCGTATCAGCCTGAGCAATCAGAACAGCGGCGGCGCGTGCGTCAAAATAGCTTTACCGGAAATGGCAGAAACTTATGCGAAGCAGTGATATTTTGATTGTAGATGATGAAGTAGGCATCCGCGACCTGCTCTCCGAAATCCTTCAAGACGAAGGCTATACCGTCACTTTGGCCGAAAATGCCGAAGAAGCGCGCCAATTGCGTTATCAAACGCGTCCGGCCATGGTGTTGCTGGACATTTGGATGCCCGATTGCGACGGCATCACTTTGTTGAAAGAGTGGGCGAAAAACGGCCAACTCAATATGCCTGTTGTTATGATGAGCGGCCATGCCAGCATTGACACGGCGGTTGAAGCCACCAAAATCGGCGCGCTCGATTTCCTGGAAAAACCGATTGCCCTGCAAAAACTCTTGTCCGCAGTAGAACGCGCCTTGAAACATGGCGAAGTTCAGACGGCCTCCGGTATGACTTTGGACAAACTGGGCAACAGTTCCGTTATTCAAGAAATGAATGGCAGCATTGAAGCGGCTGCCAAACACAACCGCCCGCTGTTGTTGGCCGGTGAGGCAGGCTCGCCGTTTGAAATTGTCGCTCGTTATCTGCACAAAAGCGGTACACCTTGGGTGGCAACCGACCGTGTCGAACACATTGTCGATACGCCGATGGAGCTGTTGCAAAAGGCATCAGGCGGCATTTTGTATGTCGGCGATATTGCCCGTTACAGCAAAAACATCCAAAACGGCATTGCTTTCTTGCTGGAGAAAGCCGACCGCTACAATGTCCGTGTGATTGCTTCATGCGGCTTTAAACGCGGTGAGAGCGTCGATGACGTCGTTACCGGCCGACTGGCAGAGCTGTTGAAAGAGCGCATCAATGTTTCTTCTTTGCGCAGCCAGCCGGACGACATCGTCTTTTTAATCAACCGCATCATGACTGATTTGGCCGAAAGTCAAAAAATCCAGCCGGTAAAATTCAGCGACAGCGCGTTGGTGGTTTTGCGCCAATACGATTGGCCGGGCAATTACGACCAGCTTGCCGAAACGGTGAAAAACATCATGTTGGAATCTGACGGCAAAGAAGTGGACGAGCAGGCCGTTGCCATGGCTTTGGGTCAGAAGGAAAACGCGACGGCGACAGAAATCATCGGCGGCTTCAATTTCAATATGCCTTTGCGCGAATTGAGGGAAGAAGTCGAGCGCCGCTACTTTGAGTACCACATCGCCCAAGAAGGCCAAAATATGAGCCGCGTGGCGCAAAAGGTCGGTTTGGAGCGTACACACCTTTACCGCAAACTCAAACAACTCGGTATCAGCGTATCGCGCCGCAGCGCCGATAAATCCGAAGAATAAGCGCAATATCGGCTTAAACACAAAAGAGGCCGTCTGAAAGCCATCAGGTTTTTCAGACGGCATCGTCATTTGACAGTTTGCTTGGACAAGCAATACTTTATAAAAATAATGATATGGCTCGGCATGGTTATTTTGCCTTTTAAACCGACAGAAGTTTTATATTAATAAAATATTCAGACGGCCTTGATTTACTTCAAGCCGTCTGAACAACCATTACGAAAAGGGAACAGATTGATGACGGAAAACGAGCGTTTTGCTTGGTTGCAACTGGCATTTACGCCCTATATCGGCGCAGAAAGTTTTTTAGTGCTGTTGCAGCAATTCGGTAGCGCACAAGCAGCCTTGAATGCGCCGGCAGACAAAATTGCCGCGTTGGTGCGCCATAAACAGGCGGCCGAGTCGTGGCGCAATGCGGATAAATGGGCTTTGGCGCAGCAGTCAGCCGAAGCCGCTTTAAAATGGGAAACACAGGACGGTTGCCGTCTGTTGCTGCTGCAAGATGATGATTTCCCCGAAATGCTGACACAAGGCATTACCGCGCCGCCGGTCTTGTTTTTACGCGGTAATGCAGAACTGCTGCACATACCTTCTGCCGCGATTGTCGGCAGCCGCCATGCCACGCCGCAGGCAATGCGGATTGCCAAAGATTTCGGCAGGGCGTTGAGTGAAAAAGGGATTCCCGTCGTATCGGGTATGGCTTCGGGTATCGATACCGCCGCCCATCAGGGCGCATTGCAGGCAGATGGCGGTACCATTGCCGTCTGGGGAACCGGTATAGACCGCATTTATCCGCCGTCCAATAAAAACCTTGCTTATGAAATTGCTGAAAAAGGATTGATTGTCAGCGAGTTCCCTTTGGACACGCGTCCGTTTGCAGGCAACTTTCCGCGCCGCAACCGTCTGATTGCCGCGTTATCGCAGCTGACATTGGTGGTTGAAGCGGCATTGGAATCCGGCTCATTGATTACCGCCAAGCTGGCGGCGGAGATGGGGCGCGAAGTGATGGCGGTACCCGGTTCGATAGACAATCCGCATAGCAAAGGCTGTCACAAGCTGATTAAAGACGGGGCAAAATTGGTGGAATGTCTGGACGATATTCTTCATGAGTGTCCGCAGCTATTGCAAAATACGCATGTTCCATCATATTCTATAAATAAGACGGTCAAACCGAAAAGCGATCAAACCAAACAGCTACAACCAAAAACAATAGCGGATGAACCGCAAAGGCCGTCTGAAAACCTACCTGCCGCCCCATCAACAAGCGCTTTATTGGAAGCAATGGGTTACGATCCGATACATCCCGATATTTTGGCGCAACAAACCAATACGGCAGCGGCAGACGTGTACGCACAGCTTTTGGAATACGAACTTGACGGTATCGTCGCCGCCTTACCGGGCGGCCGTTATCAGCGTGTCAAAGCATAAATTATCTATATTTAAGGAACCAGCATGACCGAAGTCATTGCCTATTTAATCGAACACTTCCAAGATTTCGACAATTGTCCGCCTCCGGAGGACTTGGGGCGCCTCTTGGAAGATGCGGGTTTTGATGCTACGGAAATCGGCAATACATTGATGATGATGGAAGTCTTGTTCAATACGTCCGAATTCTATGCAGAGCCGTTTAACAGCGACTCCCTGCGCGTATTCTGCCGTGAAGAAGCTGAAAACCTGCCGCAGGAAGTCATGGGCTTGATGCAGTATTTGGTTACCGAACATGCAATTACTTATGAGCAACGCGAAATCGTCATTCACGCCCTGATGCACATTCCATCGGACGAAATTACCCTCGATACCGCCAAAGTGTTGGTATTGCTGGTGTTGTGGATGCACAAGAGCGAGTTGCCCGTCCTGATAGGCGACGACTTGATGAGTGCGTTGACCGGACAAAACGTGATGCACTAAACCTTTTTTCAGACGGCCTCAATAATAAAGGCCGTCTGAAACATAAATCCAATACATCCAAAAGAGAACAACAATGGCGAAAAACTTATTAATCGTCGAATCCCCGTCCAAAGCCAAAACCCTGAAAAAATATCTGGGCGGTGATTTTGAAATCTTGGCGTCTTACGGCCACGTCCGCGATTTGGTTCCGAAAAGCGGAGCAGTCGATCCCGACAATGGCTTTGCCATGAAATACCAATTGATCAGTCGCAACAGCAAACACGTCGATGCCATCGTTGCCGGTGCCAAAGAAGCTGAAAACATCTACCTCGCAACCGACCCGGATAGGGAAGGCGAAGCCATTTCTTGGCATCTTTTGGAAATCCTTAAATCCAAACGCGGCTTGAAAAACATCAAGCCGCAGCGTGTCGTGTTCAACGAAATCACCAAAAACGCCGTGCTCGATGCGGTTGCCCATCCGCGCGAAATCGAAATGGACTTGGTCGATGCGCAACAAGCCCGTCGCGCTTTGGACTATCTGGTCGGTTTCAACCTCTCGCCATTGTTGTGGAAAAAAATCCGCCGCGGTTTGAGTGCAGGCCGTGTGCAAAGCCCCGCACTGCGTTTGATTTGCGAACGCGAAAACGAAATCCGCGCGTTTGAAGCGCAGGAATATTGGACGGTGCATCTCGACAGCCACAAAGGCCGCAGCAAGTTTACCGCCAAACTCGCCCAATACAACGGCGCGAAACTCGAACAATTCGACTTGCCGAACGAAGCCGCTCAAGCCGACGTATTGAAAGAACTCGAAGGCAAAGAGGCCGTCGTTACCGCCATTGAAAAGAAAAAGCGCAGCCGTAATCCCGCCGCGCCGTTCACCACATCTACCATGCAGCAGGATGCCGTGCGCAAACTCGGTTTTACCACCGACCGCACCATGCGTACCGCCCAACAGCTTTATGAGGGTATAGATGTAGGGCAGGGTGCCATCGGTCTGATTACCTATATGCGTACCGACAGCGTGAATTTGGCCGATGAAGCGTTAACCGAAATCCGCCATTACATCGAAAACAAAATCGGCAAAGAATATCTGCCGAGTGCCGCCAAACAGTACAAAACCAAATCCAAAAACGCCCAAGAAGCCCACGAAGCGATCCGCCCGACATCCGTGTACCGCACGCCCGAAAGCGTCAAACCCTTCCTGAGCGCAGACCAGTTCAAACTTTATCAAATGATTTGGCAACGTACCGTCGCCTGTCAGATGACGCCCGCCAAATTTGACCAAACCACCGTCGATATTACCGTCGGTAAAGGCGTATTCCGCGTAACCGGACAAGTGCAAACCTTCGCAGGCTTCTTGAGCGTTTATGAAGAAAGTAGCGACGACGAAGAGAGCGAAGACAGCAAAAAACTGCCCGAAATGAGCGAAGGCGATAAATTGCCTGTGGACAAACTCTACGGCGAACAACACTTCACCACTCCGCCTCCACGCTACAACGAAGCAACACTGGTTAAAGCCCTCGAAGAATACGGTATCGGTCGCCCTTCAACCTACGCCAGTATTATTTCCACGCTCAAAGACCGCGAATACGTTACCCTTGAGCAAAAACGCTTCATGCCTACCGACACAGGCGACATCGTCAATAAATTCTTGACCGAACACTTCGCCCAATATGTCGATTACCACTTTACCGCCAAACTTGAAGACCAGCTTGACGAAATTGCCAACGGCAAACGCCAATGGATTCCTGTTATGGATAAATTCTGGAAGCCGTTTATCAAGCAAGTGGAAGAAAAAGAGGGCATCGAACGCGCCAAATTTACCACGCAGGAACTCGACGAAATCTGTCCGAAATGCGGCGAACACAAACTGCAAATCAAATTCGGCAAAATGGGTCGTTTTGTCGCGTGTGCCGGTTATCCCGAGTGTAGCTACACGCGCAATGTCAATGAAACTGCCGAAGAAGCCGCCGAGCGCATCGCCAAAGCCGAAGCCGAGCAAGCCGAACTCGACGGGCGCGAGTGCCCCAAATGCGGCGGTCGCCTAGTGTACAAATACAGCCGCACCGGTAGCAAATTCATCGGCTGCGCCAACTACCCCAAATGCAAACACGTTGAGCCGCTGGAAAAACCCAAAGACACCGGCGTTCAATGCCCGCAATGCAAAAAAGGCAACCTCGTCGAGCGTAAATCCCGCTACGGCAAACTGTTTTACAGCTGCAGCACTTATCCGGATTGCAACTACGCCACTTGGAATCCACCCATTGCAGAAACCTGTCCAAAATGCGCATGGCCGGTTTTGACCATCAAAACCACCAAACGCTGGGGCGTGGAAAAAGTCTGCCCGCAAAAAGAATGCGGCTGGAAAGAGCAAATCGAACCTCCTGCGCCGAAAGAGTAATTGGTTAAAGCTTGGGTAGAAAAAGGCCGTCTGAAAAATGATTTTCAGACGGCCTTTTAAATAAGAAATAGATTGTCGAAATACTAAGGTTTCTTAAAGAAGAGTTGGAAAGTGTCTACAATATCTTTGATATTGACGGGAAGTTCAACATGTCCTGTATCGTTATTAAAGTAGTTTTCCATAACTCGAATATACGCAAAACCGATAGTTTCGGTAATGGCAAACGCTGTCGTTGCTGAAACTGCCCCGCCTATTATACTGCCAGCTCCAGGAATCAATTTGAGCACGGATGAGACAGCAGTTTTGCCAGCATTAGCTATGGCGGTTACACCTAAAATACTCATAGCTGTTGAAGTGGCTACATTGTTTTCCATATCTACTTCAAAATAGCCATTAATCGAAAGAATCATCTTTGTCTGTATAGCAGCAATAATAGGCGCATCAGAAAATGGAATAGGAGAGGCCCCTGCAGTTGCGGCGGCTGCGGCGGCAATATGTACAGCTTTTTTGGCATCTTCTATCATTTTCTGTTTTCTTTTTAGGAGGTCAATCTTTTGTGCTCTTAAAAAAGTATCCTTTTTTACAGCATCTACATCCTCTAGGCATTCTTCTATTTTCGCTAAAAGTTCTCCCAAGCCTTTTGGTTCAATAAAAACACCATCATCTACTTCAGTTCGAACGGAATTGACTCGTGCAAACCTGTCTTTTATAAAATCTGAATATTCTTTATTGAGTAGGGTAACTGCTTTGTGGTAAAAATCATCACCGGATTTCATCGCGTTAGTAAATACCACGACAGTTGGAATCATAAACTCTTTCAATAAACTCAATAAGGTAAGTTCTCTTTGTTCAATACGCCCAGAAGTTTCTTTAATACATAGCCACGCAATATGAGGCATTTTATCGTCTTGTTTGGAATCAATGGCTTCTTTAAATCCCTTTTCAATATCAAGTCGCAGTTGTTTTGTTGTTTCTTCATATGATTCTGACTCGATGCCCTTGGTATCCCATAGTGTAATGGATTTGTTTGGAATAGTGATTTTTTCCAAGTGTTGGGTAATCGGGACACCAGTACCTGATTCGACGACATTGTCACCAAAAATAGCATTTACTAATGAACTTTTGCCCACCCCAGTTGCACCCATTAAAACGATATTCAAATTTCCACGCTCTTGTCTGACTTGCTGTGCAGCCTTTTCAGGATTAAATTCTTGAGAGTTTTCGGAGTAAGAGGTTCCAAGATAGTCAGTGTAATTCATGTTGCTTCCTGTAAAATGATAGTATTGGTAAGGTATAGTTATTTTCTAAAAAATTTACCGTTGTGTTCCAGTAACGCAAAGTTTGAAATCTACCCTAATAATTCAATCATCTATACAGAAAGTTTAGTCTATGGAAACTCACGAAAAGATCCGCTTGATACGCGAATTAAATAAATGGTCTCAGGAAGAAATGGCGGAAAAGTTAGCCATGTCTGCCGGTGGATACGCTAAGATTGAGCGAGGTGAGACACAATTGAATATTCCAAGACTGGAGCAGTTGGCGGCTATCTTTAAAGTAGATATGTGGGATTTGTTAAAATCTAGTAATAACGGGATGGTTTTGCAGATTAATGAAGGAGACAGTGGAGGCGATATCGCTTTATATGCTTCAAGTGATATGGCTATGAAATTGGAGTTGTTGAATCAGGAGTTAAAACATTGCCGGGAAATGCTGGAGCAGAAGGATAAGGAAATTGAGTTGTTGAGACAGCTGGCTACTTCTGTGCAGAAGTAAAAGCCTAGGCCGTCTGAAAAATGATTTTCAGACGGCCTTGTTGTATCTAAAGGAATAGAGTGAAATACGGCTTGATGGCAGTTTCACTATATAATTGAGGCCGTCTGAAAACTCGGCATCTTTTTAAAAATCATGGCAAACAACAAACATTCCAAACATACCAATCAAGTACGCATTATTGGCGGGCAATGCAGGGGACGAAAGTTAACATTTTTATCTGCAGACGGCCTGCGTCCAACGCCTGACAGCGTGCGTGAAAAACTGTTTAATTGGCTGGGTCAGGATTTAACCGGTAAAACAGTATTGGATTTATTCAGCGGCAGCGGTGCTTTGGGAATGGAGGCTGCTTCTCGTAATGCGGCAAAAGTGGTAATGGTCGATAACCACCGCCAAACTGTTCAAACGCTTCAGAAAAATATCCGTGAATTAGGTTTGAAACAGGTGGAAATCGTGTGTTCAGACGGCATGGCTTATCTGGCAAGGCCGTCTGAAAAATTTGATGTTGTGTTCCTTGATCCGCCGTTTGCATGGGAAGATTGGCAAAATCTGTTTATCCGATTGCAAAGCCACTTGAAAAATGGGGCAATGGTCTATATTGAAGCAGGGAAGCTGCCTGAAAAACCGGATTGGCTGGAAAATTATCGGGAAGGAAAGGCGGGAATGAGTAGGTTTGAATTGTTGCTCTATTCGCAAGTTGCTGAATAGTATAGAATTTGAGAATCATTCCCAAGGTGTAAAACATTCTTTCAAACGGATTGTTCCGACGTCATTTGTGCTATAATCCGCGCCCAATCGGTTTTGATAATTTAAGAAAAAAGGAAATAGAAATGTCGCTCTTTATTACAGATGAGTGCATTAACTGCGATGTGTGCGAACCGGAATGCCCTAATGATGCCATTTCGCAAGGTGAAGAAATTTACGAAATCAATCCAAATTTGTGTACACAATGTGTAGGCCATTACGATGAGCCTCAGTGCCAACAGGTATGCCCTGTCGACTGTATCTTGATTGATGAAGAACATCCTGAAACGCATGAAGAACTGATGGTTAAGTACGAAAAAATCATTCAGTTTAAATAAATAGTGTTTAAAAGCAAAAGCTTGGATGTTTTTAAAGAAATAAATGAAAAAAAATCTTGACGGGAATCTGAGTTGCCAATAAACTAGCGTTCTCTTTTGGAGGGATTCCCGAGCGGTCAAAGGGGGCAGACTGTAAATCTGTTGCGTGAGCTTCGAAGGTTCGAATCCTTCTCCCTCCACCAAAAATTCTTACTTGGAGCAAAAAAGTGAGTATGCGGGTGTAGCTCAATGGTAGAGCAGAAGCCTTCCAAGCTTACGGTGAGGGTTCGATTCCCTTCACCCGCTCCAAACAATTTCGCCCATGTAGCTCAGGGGTAGAGCACTCCCTTGGTAAGGGAGAGGTCGGCAGTTCAAATCTGCCCATGGGCACCATCTCATTATTACCATTTCTTTCAAAAAGCTATAGATTATAGGATATTGCCATGGCTAAGGAAAAATTTGAACGTAGCAAACCGCACGTAAACGTTGGCACCATCGGTCACGTTGACCATGGTAAAACCACTCTGACTGCTGCATTGACTACTATTTTGGCTAAAAAATTCGGTGGCGCTGCAAAAGCTTACGACCAAATCGATAATGCTCCTGAAGAAAAAGCCCGCGGTATTACCATTAATACTTCACACGTAGAATACGAAACTGAAACCCGTCACTACGCACACGTAGACTGCCCGGGCCACGCCGACTACGTTAAAAACATGATTACCGGTGCTGCCCAAATGGACGGTGCTATCTTGGTATGTTCCGCAGCTGACGGTCCTATGCCTCAAACTCGCGAACACATCCTGTTGGCCCGCCAAGTAGGCGTACCTTACATCATCGTATTCATGAACAAATGCGACATGGTTGACGATGCCGAGCTGTTGGAACTGGTTGAAATGGAAATCCGTGACCTGTTGTCAAGCTACGATTTCCCAGGCGACGACTGCCCAATCGTACAAGGTTCTGCACTGAAAGCTTTGGAAGGTGATGCTGGTTACGAAGAAAAATCTTCGAATTGGCTGCTGCACTGGACAGCTACATCCCAACACCTGAGCGTGCTGTGGACAAACCTTTCTTGTTGCCTATCGAAGACGTATTCTCTATCTCTGGCCGTGGTACAGTAGTAACCGGTCGTGTAGAGCGCGGTATCATCCACGTTGGTGACGAGATCGAAATCGTAGGTCTGAAAGAAACCCAAAAAACCACTTGTACCGGCGTTGAAATGTTCCGCAAACTGCTGGACGAAGGTCAAGCTGGTGACAACGTAGGCGTATTGCTGCGCGGTACTAAACGTGAAGATGTAGAGCGTGGTCAAGTATTGGCTAAACCAGGTACTATCACTCCTCACACCAAATTCAAAGCAGAAGTATACGTACTGAGCAAAGAAGAGGGTGGTCGTCACACTCCATTCTTCGCTAACTACCGTCCACAATTCTACTTCCGTACTACTGACGTAACTGGTGCAGTTACTTTGGAAGAAGGCGTAGAAATGGTAATGCCAGGTGAGAACGTAACCATTACTGTAGAACTGATTGCGCCTATCGCTATGGAAGAAGGTCTGCGCTTTGCGATTCGCGAAGGTGGTCGTACCGTAGGTGCGGGTGTGGTTTCTTCTGTAATCGCTTAAGTTTAGAGGCCAATAGCTCAATTGGTAGAGTATCGGTCTCCAAAACCGAGGGTTGGGGGTTCGAGACCCTCTTGGCCTGCCAAATAAAAATTAACCGGCCTTGTGCCGGTTAATTTTTTTGTACTTAAGTTTTAAGATTATTTGAAATTAATTAATGGATCAATGCCACTGTCTAAAATGAAGGCGGGTGGGGTATTGATAAGTGAGTAAAGATGACAGAACATCCGTCTGGACGCAAAGAAGACCATCAGAAAAAGGAAGTTGTGGTAAGTAATAAGCCGGCTCCTGAAAAGAAAGAAGGTCTGTTTGCATATTTTAAGAGCTCTTGGACTGAGTTTAAGAAGGTAGTTTGGCCGAGTCGCGATGAAGCGGTCAAAATGACTGTATTCGTGATTATCTTCGTTGCAGTTTTAGCAGCCTTCATTTATGCGGCAGATACAATTATTTCATGGTTGTTTTTTGATGTTTTATTAAATAGGAAAGGGTAAAGATGTCAAAGCGTTGGTATGTGGTACAGGCCTATTCCGGTTTCGAGAAAAATGTTCAAAAAACATTGAAAGAGCGTATTGCTCGTGAAAACATGGAAGAATATTTCGGTCAGATTCTCGTTCCTGTAGAGGAAGTGGTAGATATCAAGAATGGCCGAAAAACCATCAGTGAGCGTAAATTCTATCCAGGCTATGTGTTGGTTGAAATGGAAATGACCGATGATTCATGGCACTTGGTTAAGAGTACCCTCGAGTAAATGGTTTTGTAGGTGGTAGCGGAAATCGTCCGATCCCAATTTCTCAAAAAGATGCAGATGCTATTTTGCAACAAGCCAAAACAGGTGTTGAGAAGCCAAAACCAAAAGTTGAATTTGAGGTTGGTCAGCAGGTTCGTGTGAATGAAGGTCCATTTGCTGATTTCAATGGGATTGTTGATGAGGTTAACTACGAGCGTAATAGACTGCGTGTTTCAGTTCAGATTTTTGGTCGTGAAACACCGGTTGAATTAGAGTTCGGTCAGGTTGAAAAGATTTAAGTGGTTTAATTCGCTTGAAAAATTTTTTTTAGGCGGATATAATCACAAATTCTGTTTGGGAAGCGGAATGGTTCCGCGTTATACCCGTTTTTAGGAGTCCTTAAGTGGCAAAGAAAATTATCGGCTACATCAAACTGCAAATTCCTGCAGGTAAAGCCAATCCATCTCCCCCAGTTGGTCCTGCTTTGGGTCAACGTGGTTTGAACATCATGGAATTCTGTAAAGCATTTAATGCTGCAACCCAAGGTATGGAACCTGGTTTGCCAATTCCAGTCGTGATCACTGCATTTGCAGATAAATCATTCACTTTTGTGATGAAAACCCCACCAGCTTCTATCTTGTTGAAAAAAGCTGCTGGTCTGCAAAAAGGTAGTTCTAATCCTCTGACTAACAAAGTGGGTAAATTGACCCGCGCTCAGTTGGAAGAAATTGCTAAAACTAAAGAGCCTGATTTGACTGCTGCTGACTTGGATGCTGCCGTTCGTACTATCGCCGGCTCTGCTCGCTCAATGGGCTTGGATGTGGAGGGTGTTGTATAATGGCTAAAGTATCTAAACGCTTGAAAGCTCTGCGCTCTTCTGTTGAAGCTAACAAATTGTACGCAATCGATGAAGCAATTGCTTTGGTTAAAAAAGCTGCCACTGCTAAATTTGACGAGTCTGTTGACGTATCTTTCAACCTGGGTGTTGATCCTCGTAAATCTGACCAAGTTATTCGTGGTTCAGTCGTTCTGCCTAAAGGTACCGGTAAAACAACTCGCGTAGCTGTATTTACTCAAGGTGCAAATGCAGATGCTGCTAAAGAAGCTGGTGCAGATATTGTAGGTTTTGAAGATCTGGCTGCTGAAATCAAAGCTGGTAACCTGAACTTTGACGTTGTTATTGCTTCTCCTGATGCAATGCGTATCGTTGGTCAATTGGGTACCATCTTGGGTCCTCGTGGTCTGATGCCAAACCCTAAAGTAGGTACTGTTACTCCTAACGTTGCTGAAGCAGTTAAAAATGCAAAAGCAGGTCAAGTACAATACCGTACAGATAAAGCCGGTATCGTTCATGCAACTATCGGTCGTGCTTCTTTCGCTGAAGCTGACTTGAAAGAAAACTTCAATGCGTTGCTGGATGCTATCGTTAAAGCCAAACCTGCTGCTGCTAAAGGTCAATACCTGAAAAAAGTTGCTGTATCCAGCACTATGGGTTTGGGTGTCCGCGTTGATACTGCAAGCGTGAACAACTAAGAAATTTTCAGGTGATCCAGTTTTCTGGATTGCCTGAATTTGGGCTACTTAAAATTAAGTAGATGTCCAAGACCGTAGGGATCGTAAGATTTAATCGTAACTGCCCTACGCAGACGGTAGTCCTGAAACACATTGCAAGATTGCTTGTAAGATGTCTTTTTAGGTTACCGCGCTGGTGGGATATCATTTCGGTATCCTGTTTATAAACAGTGGGAGGTAGACCTTGAGTCTCAATATTGAAACCAAGAAAGTGGCCGTAGAGGAAATTAGCGCAGCAATTGCTAACGCTCAAACTCTCGTAGTCGCTGAATATCGCGGTATCAGTGTTTCCAGCATGACTGAGCTTCGTGCAAATGCACGTAAAGAAGGCGTTTACTTGCGTGTTCTGAAAAATACTCTGGCTCGTCGCGCAGTAGAGGGTACTTCATTCGCAGGTTTGGCCGATCAAATGGTTGGTCCATTGGTTTACGCTGCTTCTGAAGATGCTGTTGCTGCTGCTAAAGTGCTGCACCAATTCGCGAAAAAAGATGACAAAATTATCGTTAAAGCCGGTTCTTACAATGGCGAAGTGATGAATCCTGCTCAGGTTGCTGAGTTGGCTTCTATTCCAAGTCGCGAAGAGCTGTTGTCCAAACTGTTGTTCGTTATGCAAGCTCCTGTATCAGGCTTTGCACGTGGTTTGGCTGCTTTGGCAGAGAAAAAAGCTGGCGAAGAAGCCGCTTAATCGATTTTGTTTCATTTAATCAATTATTTTTTAATACAATATTTGGAGTATAAATAGCATGGCTATTACTAAAGAAGACATTTTGGAAGCCGTTGGTTCTTTGACCGTAATGGAATTGAACGACCTGGTTAAAGCTTTTGAAGAAAAATTTGGCGTTTCTGCTGCTGCAGTTGCAGTTGCAGGCCCTGCAGGTGCTGGTGCAGCTGCTGCTGAAGAAAAAACTGAATTCGACGTAGTATTGGCTTCTGCCGGTGATCAAAAAGTTGGCGTGATCAAAGTTGTCCGCGCTATCACTGGTCTGGGTCTGAAAGAAGCTAAAGACATCGTTGACGGTGCACCTAAAACTCTGAAAGAAGGTGTTTCTAAAGCTGAAGCTGAAGACATCCAAAAACAACTGGAAGAAGCCGGCGCTAAAGTCGAAATCAAATAATTTGATGCTTCCCATGAAGGCTGGCAGTTTTCTGCCAGCCTTATTTTGCTTCTTAAAATAAGCATCAGGCATTGTTTACATTTATTTGCATAGTTTTTATAAAACCATTGCAAATAAATGTAAATATTAGGTTGATGCATGCCGTTGTTTCAGACGGCCTATTATTTAAAATTGCTTTTCGGAGTGTATATGAGCTATTCGTTTACCGAGAAAAAACGTATCCGTAAGAGTTTTGCAAAGCGAGAGAATGTCTTAGATGTTCCTTTCCTGCTGGCAACCCAAATTGATTCTTATGCGAAATTTTTGCAGCTGGAAAATGCTTTTGACCAACGCACTGATGATGGTCTGCAAGCAGCATTTAATTCTATTTTCCCGATTGTGAGCCATAACGGTTATGCGCGATTGGAGTTTGTGCATTACACATTGGGCGAGCCTTTGTTCGATATTCCTGAATGTCAATTGCGCGGTATTACTTACGCGGCTCCATTGCGTGCCCGTATCCGTTTGGTAATTTTGGATAAAGAAGCATCTAAGCCGACTGTAAAAGAAGTTCGTGAAAACGAAGTATATATGGGCGAAATCCCATTGATGACGCCAAGCGGCTCTTTTGTCATCAATGGTACTGAGCGTGTGATTGTTTCCCAGTTGCACCGTTCTCCTGGCGTGTTCTTTGAGCATGACCGTGGTAAAACACATTCTTCCGGTAAGCTGTTGTTCTCTGCTCGTATTATTCCTTACCGTGGTTCATGGTTGGATTTCGAATTTGATCCAAAAGATTTGCTGTATTTCCGTATCGACCGTCGCCGTAAAATGCCGGTTACGATTTTGTTGAAAGCTTTGGGCTACAACAATGAGCAAATCTTGGATATTTTCTACGACAAAGAAACTTTCTATTTATCTTCAAACGGTGTTCAAACTGATCTGATTGCAAGCCGTCTGAAAGGTGAAACTGCCAAAGTTGATATCTTGGATAAAGAAGGCAATGTGCTGGTCGCCAAAGGTAAACGCATTACTGCGAAAAATATCCGTGATATCACCAATGCAGGCTTGACTCGTTTGGATGTAGAGCCAGAAAGCCTGATTGGCAAAGCATTAGCTGCGGATCTGATTGATCCGGAAACCGGTGAGGTATTGGCTTCTGCTAACGATGAAATTACAGAAGAACTGTTGGCCAAGCTTGATATCCATGGCGTAAAAGAAATTACGACCCTTTATATCAATGAGTTGGATCAAGGCGGCTACATCTCCAGCACTCTGCGCACAGACGAAACTGCTGATCAGCAGGCTGCACGCGTAGCGATTTACCGCATGATGCGCCCTGGCGAACCGCCTACCGAAGAAGCTGTTGAGCAGCTCTTCAACCGCTTGTTCTTCAGTGAAGACAGTTATGATTTGTCTCGCGTAGGCCGTATGAAATTTAATACGCGCACATACGAGCAAAAATTGTCTGAAGCACAACAAAACTCTTGGTATGGCCGTTTGTTGAATGAGACTTTGGCCGGTGCAGCTGAAAAAGGCGGTTACGTTCTGAGCGTTGAAGACATTGTTGCTTCTATTGCGACATTGGTTGAACTGCGTAACGGTCATGGCGAAGTAGACGATATCGACCACTTGGGTAATCGTCGTGTTCGTTCTGTGGGTGAGTTGACTGAAAACCAATTCCGCAGTGGTTTGGCTCGTGTAGAACGTGCAGTTAAAGAGCGTTTGAACCAAGCAGAATCTGAGAACTTGATGCCGCATGACTTGATCAATGCGAAACCTGTTTCTGCCGCGATTAAAGAATTCTTCGGCTCTAGCCAATTGAGCCAATTTATGGATCAGACTAACCCATTGTCTGAAGTAACCCATAAACGCCGTGTATCTGCATTGGGCCCTGGCGGTTTGACTCGCGAACGTGCAGGCTTTGAGGTGCGAGACGTACATCCGACTCACTATGGCCGTGTATGTCCTATTGAAACACCTGAGGGTCCAAACATTGGTTTGATCAACTCATTGTCCGTTTATGCGCGTACCAATGATTATGGCTTCTTGGAAACCCCTTACCGCCGTGTTGTCGATGGTAAAGTAACTGAAGAAATCGATTACTTGTCTGCTATCGAAGAAGGCCGTTATGTGATTGCACAGGCGAATGCCGATTTGGACAAAGACGGTAATCTGATTGGCGACTTGGTTACTTGTCGTGAAAAAGGCGAAACTATTATGGCAACGCCTGACCGCGTTCAATATATGGACGTGGCAACCGGTCAAGTGGTATCCGTTGCAGCATCTCTGATTCCATTTTTGGAACATGATGACGCGAACCGTGCATTGATGGGTGCCAACATGCAACGTCAGGCCGTACCGTGCCTGCGTCCTGAGAAACCGATGGTTGGTACCGGTATCGAGCGCTCTGTTGCCGTTGACTCTGCAACTGCAATCGTTGCCCGTCGCGGCGGTGTGGTTGAGTATGTAGACGCCAACCGCGTTGTGGTTCGTGTTCATGATGATGAAGCGACTGCCGGTGAAGTGGGTGTCGATATTTACAACTTGGTTAAATTCACCCGTTCCAACCAATCTACCAACATCAACCAACGTCCGGCTGTAAAAGCAGGCGATGTGTTGCAACGTGGTGACTTGGTAGCCGACGGTGCATCTACCGACTTGGGCGAGTTAGCTTTGGGTCAAAACATGACCATCGCCTTCATGCCATGGAACGGTTACAACTATGAAGACTCGATTCTGATTTCAGAAAAAGTGGCTGCGGACGATCGTTACACTTCGATTCACATTGAAGAATTGAACGTTGTTGCACGTGACACTAAACTGGGTGCGGAAGATATTACCCGCGATATTCCGAACTTGTCCGAACGTATGCAAAACCGTTTGGATGAATCCGGTATCGTATATATCGGTGCAGAAGTAGAAGCCGGTGACGTCTTGGTAGGTAAAGTAACACCTAAAGGCGAAACCCAACTGACTCCTGAAGAAAAACTGCTGCGTGCCATCTTCGGTGAAAAAGCGTCTGACGTAAAAGATACTTCATTGCGTATGCCTACCGGCATGAGCGGTACCGTTATCGACGTTCAAGTCTTCACTCGTGAAGGTATCCAACGCGACAAACGTGCTCAATCCATTATTGATTCTGAATTGAAACGTTACCGTCAAGATTTGGGCGATCAATTGCGTATTTTCGATAATGACGCATTCGACCGTATTGAGCGTATGATTGTTGGTCAAAAAGCCAATGGTGGTCCGATGAAGCTGGCTAAAGGCAGCGAAATCACTAGCGAATATTTGGCAAGCCTGTCCAGCAAACATGATTGGTTTGACATCCGTCTGGCTGACGAAGATTTGGCCAAACAGTTGGAACTGATTAAATTGAGCTTGCAACAAAAACGCGAAGAAGCGGATGAGTTGTATGAGATCAAGAAGAAAAAACTGACCCAAGGCGACGAGCTGCAACCGGGTGTACAAAAAATGGTGAAAGTATTTATCGCCATCAAACGCCGTCTGCAAGCTGGTGACAAAATGGCGGGTCGCCACGGTAACAAAGGCGTGGTATCACGCATTCTGCCGGTGGAAGACATGCCTTACATGGCTGATGGCCGTCCGGTAGACATCGTACTGAACCCGTTGGGCGTACCTTCCCGTATGAACATCGGTCAGATTTTGGAAGTTCACTTGGGTTGGGCGGCAAAAGGTATCGGCGAACGCATCGACCGTATGCTGAAAGAGCAACGCAAAGCCAGTGAGCTGCGTGAATTCTTGAACAAACTCTACAACGGTAGCGGTAAGAAAGAAGATTTGGACAGCCTAACAGATGAAGAAATTATCGAATTGGCTTCCAACCTGCGTAAAGGTGCATCTTTCGCCTCTCCAGTATTCGACGGTGCGAAAGAGTCTGAAATCCGCGAAATGTTGAACTTGGCTTACCCAAGCGAAGATCCTGAGATTGAGAAACTGGGCTTTAACGACAGTAAAACTCAAATCACGCTGTATGACGGCCGTTCAGGCGAAGCATTTGACCGCAAGGTTACAGTCGGTGTGATGCACTATCTGAAACTGCACCACTTGGTTGACGAAAAAATGCACGCCCGTTCTACCGGTCCATACAGTCTGGTTACCCAGCAGCCTCTGGGCGGTAAAGCTCAGTTCGGTGGCCAACGTTTCGGTGAGATGGAGGTTTGGGCATTGGAAGCATACGGTGCGGCATACACGCTGCAAGAGATGCTGACTGTGAAGTCTGACGACGTGAACGGCCGTACCAAAATGTACGAGAACATCGTCAAAGGCGAACACAAAATCGATGCCGGTATGCCTGAATCCTTCAACGTATTGGTTAAAGAGATTCGCTCACTGGGCTTGGATATCGATTTGGAACGTTACTAAACAGAAGTTTTCAGACGGCCTTTTAAGGTCGTCTGAAAAAGCGGTTTCAGAATAAGAATGAAGCAATCGGCATTTGGGCCGTCTGAAATCAAAAGTACCGTTTCCCAATATCGAAAATCCGCCATGCGGTAAAAATACTTCCTTCAAGGAGCAAAAATGAATTTGTTGAACTTATTTAATCCGTTGCAAACTGCCGGCATGGAAGAAGAGTTTGATGCCATCAAAATCGGTATTGCCTCTCCCGAAACCATCCGCTCATGGTCTTATGGCGAAGTTAAAAAACCTGAAACCATCAACTACCGTACGTTCAAACCTGAGCGCGACGGTCTGTTCTGCGCCAAAATCTTTGGCCCGGTCAAAGACTATGAATGTTTGTGCGGTAAATACAAACGCTTGAAATTTAAAGGCGTAACCTGTGAAAAATGTGGCGTAGAAGTGACCCTGTCCAAAGTACGCCGCGAACGCATGGGCCACATTGAATTGGCTGCACCAGTTGCCCACATTTGGTTCTTGAAATCCCTGCCTTCCCGCTTGGGTATGGTACTGGACATGACTTTGCGCGATATCGAACGCGTATTGTACTTTGAAGCATTTGTGGTAACCGATCCCGGCATGACTCCGTTGCAACGTCGTCAATTGCTGACTGAAGACGATTACTACAACAAACTGGACGAATACGGCGACGACTTCGATGCCAAAATGGGTGCAGAAGGTATCCGCGAATTGTTGCGTACCTTGGATATTACCGGCGAAATCGAAATCCTGCGTCAAGAGCTGGAATCTACCGGTTCTGACACCAAAATCAAAAAAATCGCCAAACGTTTGAAAGTATTGGAAGCCTTCCACCGTTCCGGTATGAAACTGGAATGGATGATTATGGATGTACTGCCGGTATTGCCGCCTGATTTGCGTCCGTTGGTTCCATTGGATGGTGGTCGTTTTGCCACTTCCGATTTGAACGATTTGTACCGCCGCGTCATCAACCGTAACAACCGTCTGAAACGTCTGTTGGAACTGCATGCGCCTGACATCATCGTTCGTAACGAAAAACGTATGTTGCAAGAAGCAGTTGACTCTCTGTTGGATAACGGCCGTCGCGGTAAAGCCATGACCGGCGCCAATAAACGTCCGCTGAAATCATTGGCTGACATGATTAAAGGTAAAGGCGGCCGCTTCCGTCAAAACCTGTTGGGTAAACGTGTGGACTACTCCGGTCGTTCCGTAATTACCGTAGGCCCGTACCTGCGTCTGCACCAATGTGGTCTGCCGAAAAAAATGGCTTTGGAACTGTTCAAACCATTTATTTTCCACAAATTGGAAAAACAAGGTTTGGCTTCTACCGTTAAAGCTGCGAAAAAATTGGTAGAACAAGAAGTACCTGAAGTATGGGATATCTTGGAAGAAGTCATCCGCGAACATCCGATTATGCTGAACCGTGCGCCAACCTTGCATCGTTTGGGTATTCAAGCGTTCGAACCTATCCTGATCGAAGGTAAAGCGATTCAGTTGCACCCATTGGTGTGTGCCGCATTTAACGCCGACTTTGACGGTGACCAAATGGCTGTACACGTTCCATTGAGCTTGGAAGCACAAATGGAAGCACGCACGCTGATGCTGGCTTCAAACAACGTATTGTCTCCAGCCAACGGCGAACCAATCATCGTACCTTCTCAAGATATCGTATTGGGTCTGTACTACATGACCCGCGACCGTATCAATGCCAAAGGCGAAGGCAGCCTGTTTGCCGATGTGAAAGAAGTGCATCGTGCATACCATACCAAACAGGTTGAACTGGGTACGAAAATTACCGTACGTCTGCGCGAATGGGTGAAAAACGAAGCAGGTGAGTTTGAGCCTGTCGTTAACCGTTACGAAACAACCGTCGGCCGTGCATTGTTGAGCGAAATCTTGCCTAAAGGCCTGCCGTTCGAGTACATTAACAAAGCGCTGAAGAAAAAAGAAATTTCTAAACTGATTAACGCATCATTCCGTCTGTGCGGCCTGCGTGAAACTGTTATTTTCGCCGACCACCTGATGTATACCGGTTTCGGTTTTGCGGCTAAAGGCGGTATTTCCATTGCGGTTGACGATATGGAAATTCCGAAAGAAAAAGCAGCCTTGCTGGCTGAGGCTAATGCTGAAGTTAAAGAAATCGAAGACCAATACCGTCAAGGTTTGGTAACCAACGGTGAACGTTACAACAAAGTGGTCGATATTTGGGGTCGTGCCGGCGATAAGATCGCTAAAGCGATGATGGACAACCTGTCCAAACAAAAAGTTATTGACCGTGACGGCAACGAAGTTGATCAAGAGTCCTTTAACTCTATTTACATGATGGCTGACTCTGGTGCCCGTGGTTCTGCGGCTCAGATTAAACAGTTGTCCGGTATGCGTGGTTTGATGGCAAAACCTGACGGCTCCATTATTGAAACGCCTATTACCTCCAACTTCCGCGAAGGCCTGACCGTATTGCAATACTTTATTGCGACCCACGGTGCGCGTAAGGGTTTGGCGGATACCGCGTTGAAAACTGCAAACTCCGGTTACCTGACCCGTCGCTTGGTAGACGTAACCCAAGACTTGGTGGTTGTTGAAGACGATTGCGGTACTTCAGACGGCTTTGTGATGAAGGCAGTGGTACAAGGCGGTGATGTGATTGAAGCCTTGCGCGATCGTATTTTGGGCCGCGTTACTGCTTCTGATGTTGTCGATCCTTCGACTGGCGAGACTTTGGTTGAAGCCGGTACGTTGTTGACCGAGAAACTGGTAGATATGATCGACCAATCCGGTGTCGATGAAGTCAAAGTCCGTACGCCGATTACTTGTAAAACCCGTCATGGCCTGTGTGCACACTGTTATGGTCGCGACTTGGCTCGCGGTAAACTGGTTAACGCCGGTGAGGCAGTTGGTGTGATTGCTGCACAATCCATTGGTGAACCAGGTACTCAGCTGACCATGCGTACGTTCCACATCGGTGGTGCGGCATCTCGTGCGGCGGCGGCCAGCCAAGTAGAAGCCAAATCCAACGGTACAGCACGTTTCAGCAGCCAAATGCGTTACGTTGCCAACAACAAAGGTGAGTTGGTTGTCATCGGCCGTTCTTGTGAAGTAGTGATTCACGACGATATCGGTCGCGAACGTGAACGTCATAAAGTACCTTACGGTGCAATCCTGCTGGTACAAGACGGCGAAGCCATTAAAGCCGGTCAAACCTTGGCAACTTGGGATCCGCATACCCGTCCGATGATCACCGAACACGCAGGTACGGTGAAATTCGAGAACGTGGAAGAGGGTGTTACTGTTGCGAAACAAACTGACGATGTAACCGGTTTGTCTACTCTGGTAGTGATTGACGGTAAACGTCGTTCCGGCAGCGCATCCAAACTGCTGCGTCCTACTGTAAAACTGTTGGATGAAAATGGTCTGGAGATTTGCATCCCAGGTACCACTACCCCAGTTTCTATGGCATTCCCAGTCGGTGCGGTGATTACCATCCGTGAAGGTCAGGAAGTCGGTAAGGGTGATGTATTGGCGCGTATTCCACAAGCGTCTTCTAAAACCCGCGATATTACCGGTGGTCTGCCACGCGTAGCCGAATTGTTTGAAGCACGCGTGCCGAAAGATGCAGGGATGTTGGCAGAAATTACCGGTACCGTTTCCTTCGGTAAAGAAACTAAAGGTAAACAGCGCCTGATTATTACCGACGTAGACGGTGTAGCATACGAAACCCTGATTTCTAAAGAGAAACAGATTCTGGTACACGACGGTCAAGTGGTAAACCGCGGTGAAACCATCGTAGACGGTGCCGTAGATCCACACGACATTCTGCGTCTGCAAGGTATCGAAGCATTGGCCCGCTACATTGTTCAAGAGGTACAAGAGGTTTACCGCCTGCAGGGTGTGAAGATTTCCGATAAACACATCGAAGTCATCATCCGTCAAATGCTGCGTCGAGTGAACATCGTTGATTCCGGTGATACAGAGTTCATTACCGGCGAACAAGTTGAGCGTGGCGATGTGATGCTTGCCAATGAAAAAGCCATGGCTGAAGACAAAGAGCCAGCACGTTATGAAAACGTGTTGCTGGGTATTACCAAAGCCTCTTTGTCTACAGACAGCTTCATTTCTGCGGCATCGTTCCAAGAAACAACCCGCGTCTTGACAGAGGCCGCTATTATGGGCAAACAAGACGAGCTGCGCGGTTTGAAAGAGAACGTGATTGTCGGTCGTTTGATTCCTGCCGGTACAGGTTTGACCTACCACCGCAGCCGCCATCAACAATGGCAGCAAGCTGATCAAGAAACTTCTGGAACCGAAGCTTCAGACGAATAATCCCAAGGGATTATTGTGAAAATAAAACCGCAAGCCAGTCTTGCGGTTTTATTTTTTAGAGGATTTAAAAGAGAGTGGAGTTTAAGGCCGTCTGAATAAATAAGGAAAGCAATGGAGAAAATAAGTAGAGAGCTAAATTGCAGACTTATTTAAAATGACAAAGGCCGTCTGAATGTTTCAGACGGCCTTTGTTTCAAAAATTAAGACATAAATTGGAAAACACCAAACTTTATCAGTCATTTGCTTGACTAAACCCTTGCAATAAAAATATAATTCCAATCTTGTCGACATGGTGTCGGCAAGTATTTAACTCAACAGGACGAGAAAATATGCCAACTATTAACCAATTGGTACGCAAAGGCCGTCAAAAGCCTGTGTACGTAAACAAAGTGCCTGCGCTGGAAGCTTGCCCGCAAAAACGTGGCGTGTGCACCCGTGTATACACAACTACCCCTAAAAAACCTAACTCTGCATTGCGTAAAGTATGTAAAGTTCGCCTGACCAATGGTTTTGAAGTCATTTCATATATCGGCGGTGAAGGCCACAACCTGCAAGAGCACAGCGTCGTATTGATTCGCGGCGGTCGTGTAAAAGACTTGCCAGGTGTACGTTACCACACTGTACGCGGTTCTTTGGATACTGCAGGTGTTAAAGACCGTAAGCAAGCCCGTTCTAAATACGGTGCTAAGCGTCCTAAATAATTATCGGGACTCAAATAGGCACGTCGGCCGCCTAAGCTGAACAACGGCCGAGTAAGTGAATACTCAATTGGGTATTCATGGGAATTGACCCAACTGAATAGATTAAAGGAAATTAAAATGCCAAGACGTAGAGAAGTCCCTAAGCGCGACGTACTGCCAGATCCTAAATTCGGCAGCGTTGAGCTGACTAAATTTATGAACGTATTGATGATTGACGGTAAAAAATCTGTTGCAGAACGTATCGTTTACGGTGCGCTGGAACAAATTGAGAAAAAAACCGGCAAAGTAGCAATCGAAGTATTTAACGAAGCCATTGCAAACGCCAAACCTATCGTGGAAGTGAAAAGCCGCCGTGTAGGTGGTGCAAACTACCAAGTTCCTGTTGAAGTTCGTCCTTCACGTCGTCTGGCTTTGGCAATGCGCTGGGTTCGCGACGCGGCCCGTAAACGTGGTGAGAAATCTATGGACCTGCGTTTGGCAGGCGAATTGATTGATGCGGCTGAAGGTCGTGGCGGTGCGTTGAAAAAACGTGAAGAAGTACACCGTATGGCTGAAGCTAACAAAGCATTCTCTCACTTCCGTTTCTAATATCGAAAGGCTAACAAAATGGCTCGTAAGACCCCTATCAGCCTGTATCGCAATATTGGTATTTCTGCCCATATTGACGCGGGTAAAACAACCACAACAGAACGTATTCTGTTCTATACAGGTTTGACTCACAAGTTGGGTGAGGTGCATGATGGCGCAGCAACTACCGACTACATGGAACAAGAGCAAGAGCGTGGTATTACCATTACTTCTGCTGCTGTGACTTCTTATTGGTCCGGTATGGCGAAACAGTTCCCTGAACACCGTTTCAACATCATCGATACCCCGGGACACGTTGACTTTACCGTAGAGGTAGAGCGTTCTATGCGTGTATTGGACGGTGCAGTAATGGTTTACTGTGCAGTAGGTGGTGTTCAACCTCAATCCGAAACCGTATGGCGTCAAGCCAACAAATACCAAGTTCCTCGCTTGGCATTTGTAAACAAAATGGACCGTCAAGGTGCCAACTTCTTCCGCGTTGTCGAGCAAATGAAAACCCGTTTGCGCGCAAACCCTGTACCTATCGTAATCCCGGTTGGTGCAGAAGATAGCTTCAGTGGTGTTGTTGACCTGCTGAAAATGAAATCTATCATCTGGAACGAAGCTGATAAAGGTACAACCTTTACCTATGGCGATATTCCTGCTGAGTTGGTTGAAACTGCTGAAGAATGGCGTCAAAACATGATTGAAGCCGCAGCAGAAGCCAGCGAAGAATTAATGGATAAATACTTGGGTGGTGAAGAGCTGACCGAAGAAGAAATCGTAGGCGCATTGCGTCAACGTACTTTGGCAGGTGAAATCCAACCAATGTTGTGCGGTTCTGCATTTAAAAACAAAGGTGTTCAACGTATGTTGGACGCAGTAGTAGAATTGTTGCCTGCTCCTACCGACATTCCTCCTGTTCAAGGTGTTAACCCTAACACTGAAGAAGCAGACAGCCGCCAAGCCAGCGACGAAGAGAAATTCTCTGCATTGGCGTTCAAAATGTTGAACGACAAATACGTTGGTCAGCTGACTTTCATTCGCGTTTACTCTGGTGTCGTGAAATCCGGTGATACCGTATTGAACTCTGTAAAAGGTACTCGTGAACGTATCGGTCGTTTGGTGCAAATGACTGCTGCGGACCGTACTGAAATTGAAGAAGTACGCGCTGGCGATATCGCCGCTGCTATCGGTCTGAAAGACGTTACTACCGGTGAGACCTTGTGTGCAGAAAGCGCGCCCATTATCTTGGAACGCATGGAATTCCCTGAGCCGGTAATCCATATTGCCGTTGAGCCGAAAACCAAAGCTGACCAAGAGAAAATGGGTATTGCCCTGAACCGTCTGGCTAAAGAAGACCCTTCTTTCCGTGTTCGTACAGACGAAGAATCCGGTCAAACCATTATTTCCGGTATGGGTGAATTGCACTTGGAAATTATTGTTGACCGTATGAAACGCGAATTCGGTGTGGAAGCTAACATTGGTGCGCCTCAAGTTGCATACCGTGAAACTATCCGCAAAGAAGTTGAAGCTGAATACAAACACGCTAAACAATCCGGTGGTAAAGGTCAATACGGTCACGTTGTGATCAAAATGGAACCTATGGAGCCGGGTGGTGCAGGTTACGAATTTATCGACGAAATTAAAGGTGGTGTGATTCCTCGCGAATTCATTCCTTCTGTCGATAAAGGTATCCGTGACACCCTGCCTAACGGTATCGTTGCAGGCTACCCAGTAGTTGACGTACGCGTACGTTTGATCTTCGGTTCTTCGCATGATGTCGACTCTTCACAACTAGCCTTCGAATTGGCAGCTTCTCAAGCCTTTAAAGAAGGTATGCGTAAAGCCAATCCAGCTCTGTTGGAACCAATCATGGCAGTTGAGGTGGAAACACCTGAAGAATACATGGGTGACGTAATGGGCGACTTGAACCGTCGTCGTGGCGTTGTATTGGGTATGGATGATGACGGTATCGGCGGTAAGAAAGTTCGTGCCGAAGTACCTCTGGCAGAAATGTTCGGTTACTCAACCGACCTGCGTTCTGCAACCCAAGGCCGCGCTACTTACTCCATGGAGTTCAAAAAATACGCTGAAGCTCCTGCTCACGTAGCTGCTGCTGTAACTGAAGCCCGCAAAGGCTAATCAGAAAAGGCCGTCTGAAACTGAAAATAAATTTTCAGACGGCCATTGTTCTTTAATCGATCTTTATATGTAAAGGAATTAGCTCATGGCTAAGGAAAAATTTGAACGTAGCAAACCGCACGTAAACGTTGGCACCATCGGTCACGTTGACCATGGTAAAACCACTCTGACTGCTGCTTTGACTACTATTTTGGCTAAAAAATTCGGTGGCGCTGCAAAAGCTTACGACCAAATCGACAACGCTCCTGAAGAAAAAGCTCGTGGTATTACCATTAATACCTCACACGTAGAATACGAAACTGAAACCCGTCACTACGCGCACGTAGACTGCCCGGGCCACGCCGACTACGTTAAAAACATGATTACCGGTGCTGCCCAAATGGACGGCGCGATCTTGGTATGTTCCGCAGCTGACGGTCCTATGCCTCAAACTCGCGAACACATCCTGTTGGCTCGCCAAGTAGGTGTACCTTACATCATCGTATTCATGAACAAATGCGACATGGTTGACGATGCCGAGCTGTTGGAACTGGTTGAAATGGAAATCCGTGACCTGTTGTCAAGCTACGACTTCCCAGGCGACGACTGCCCAATCGTACAAGGTTCCGCACTGAAAGCTTTGGAAGGTGACGCTGGTTACGAAGAAAAAATCTTCGAATTGGCTGCTGCTCTGGACAGCTACATCCCAACACCTGAGCGTGCTGTGGACAAACCTTTCTTGTTGCCTATCGAAGACGTATTCTCTATCTCTGGCCGTGGTACAGTAGTAACTGGTCGTGTAGAGCGCGGTATCATCCACGTTGGTGACGAGATCGAAATCGTAGGTCTGAAAGAAACCCAAAAAACCACTTGTACCGGCGTTGAAATGTTCCGCAAACTGCTGGACGAAGGTCAAGCTGGTGACAACGTAGGCGTATTGCTGCGTGGTACCAAACGTGAAGATGTTGAGCGTGGTCAAGTATTGGCTAAACCAGGTACTATCACTCCTCACACCAAATTCAAAGCAGAAGTATACGTACTGAGCAAAGAAGAGGGTGGTCGTCACACTCCATTCTTCGCTAACTACCGTCCACAATTCTACTTCCGTACTACTGACGTAACTGGTGCAGTTACTTTGGAAGAAGGCGTAGAAATGGTAATGCCAGGTGAGAACGTAACCATTACTGTAGAACTGATTGCGCCTATCGCTATGGAAGAAGGTCTGCGCTTTGCGATTCGCGAAGGTGGTCGTACCGTAGGTGCGGGTGTGGTTTCTTCTGTAATCGCTTAATTGAGGGATATTGATAAATGGCAAACCAAAAAATCCGTATCCGCCTGAAAGCTTATGATTACAGTCTGATTGACCGTTCTGCGCAAGAAATCGTTGAAACTGCCAAACGTACTGGCGCTGTTGTTAAAGGTCCGATTCCTTTGCCAACTAAAATCGAACGTTTCAATATCTTGCGTTCCCCTCACGTGAACAAAACTTCTCGTGAACAATTGGAAATCCGTACCCACTTGCGTCTGATGGACATCGTGGACTGGACTGATAAAACTACTGATGCACTGATGAAACTGGATCTTCCAGCAGGTGTGGATGTAGAAATTAAAGTTCAATAAGAACTGAAAAACCGAACAGCTTGGCTGTTCGGTTTTTTATAGAATTCTTAGGCTGTCTGAAAATTTTCAGATATTTGGCAACACTTCATCCGAAAAAATGATGGGTTTAAGAAGTTAAATTGAAATTTTTGTTGATATTTCTTTGATTTGTCAATTATAATGGCGGACTTGGTACATCCGTATCAAGTTTAACTTTGTCTGAAAGGCAGGCCAATCGTAGCCCGCCCCTTTACTTAAAAGGAAAATAATCATGACTTTAGGTCTGGTTGGACGCAAAGTTGGTATGACTCGCGTGTTCGACGAACAGGGTGTTTCTGTTCCCGTAACTGTTTTGGATATGTCTGCCAACCGCGTTACACAAGTGAAATCCAAAGATACTGACGGCTACACTGCTGTACAAGTTACCTTTGGTCAGAAAAAAGCTAATCGTGTCAACAAAACTGAAGCCGGCCACTTTGCTAAAGCAGGTGTTGAAGCTGGTCGCGGTTTGGTTGAATTTGCTTTGACTGAAGAAAAACTGGCTGAATTGAAAGTCGGTGATGAAATTACCGTTTCTATGTTTGAAGTTGGTCAATTGGTAGATGTAACCGGTACCTCTAAAGGTAAAGGTTTCTCTGGTACAATCAAACGTCATAACTTCGGTGCTCAACGTACTTCCCACGGTAACTCCCGTTCTCATCGTGTTCCTGGTTCTATCGGTATGGCACAAGACCCTGGTCGCGTGTTCCCTGGTAAACGCATGGCAGGTCAATACGGTAACACTAAAGCAACTGTTCAAAAATTGGAAGTTGTACGTGTTGATGCTGAACGCCAACTCTTGTTGGTTAAAGGTGCTGTTCCGGGTTCGGTTAACAGCGACGTCGTGGTTCGTCCTAGCGTGAAAGTAGGTGCGTAATGGAATTGAAAGTAATTGACGCTAAAGGACAAGTATCTGGCAGCTTGGCTGTTTCTGATGCTTTGTTTGCTCGTGAATACAATGAAGCTCTGGTTCACCAACTGGTTACTGCTTACTTGGCAAATGCCCGTTCTGGTAATCGTGCTCAAAAAACTCGTGCCGAAGTAAACCACTCTACTAAAAAACCATGGCGCCAAAAAGGTACCGGTCGTGCTCGTTCCGGTATGACTTCTTCTCCGCTGTGGCGTAAAGGTGGTCGTGCATTCCCAAATAAACCTGATGAAAACTTCACTCAAAAAGTGAACCGTAAAATGTATCGTGCCGGTATGGCGACTATTTTGTCCCAATTGGCTCGTGATGAGCGTTTGTTTGCAATCGAAGCATTGACTGCTGAAACTCCTAAAACTAAAGTTTTTGCTGAACAAGTGAAAAATTTGGGTTTGGAGCAGGTTCTGTTTGTAACTAAACAGCTCGACGAGAATGTTTACTTGGCTTCACGCAACTTGCCTAACGTATTGGTTTTGGAAGCTCAACAAGTTGATCCTTACAGCTTGCTGCGTTACAAAAAAGTCGTTATCACTAAAGATGCAGTTGCACAATTAGAGGAGCAATGGGTATGAATCAACAACGTTTGACTCAAGTAATCTTGGCACCTATCGTTTCTGAAAAAAGCAACGTATTGGCTGAAAAACGTAACCAAATGACGTTTAAAGTTTTGGCAAATGCAACCAAACCTGAAATTAAAGCAGCTGTTGAGTTGCTGTTCGGTGTTCAAGTTGCAGACGTTACTACTGTTACCATTAAAGGTAAAGTTAAACGTTTTGGTCGCACTTTAGGTCGTCGCAGCGATGTTAAAAAGGCTTATGTAAGCCTGGCTGCCGGTCAAGAGTTGGATTTGGAAGCCGCTGCTGCAGCTGCAGATAAGGAATAAACAAAATGGCAATCGTTAAAATGAAGCCGACCTCTGCAGGCCGTCGCGGCATGGTTCGCGTGGTAACAGAAGGTTTGCACAAAGGTGCGCCTTATGCACCTCTGCTGGAAAAGAAAAATTCTACTGCCGGTCGTAACAACAATGGTCATATCACTACCCGTCATAAAGGTGGTGGTCATAAACATCATTACCGCGTTGTAGATTTTAAACGTAACAAAGACGGTATCCCTGCAAAAGTAGAGCGTATCGAATATGACCCTAACCGTACTGCATTTATCGCGCTGTTGTGCTATGCAGATGGTGAGCGTCGTTACATCATTGCTCCTCGTGGTATTCAAGCCGGTGCAGTATTGGTTTCCGGTGCTGAAGCTGCTATCAAAGTAGGTAACACTCTGCCGATCCGCAATATTCCTGTTGGTACAACTATTCACTGTATCGAAATGAAACCAGGTAAAGGTGCGCAAATTGCACGTTCTGCTGGTGCTTCTGCGGTATTGCTGGCAAAAGAAGGTGCTTACGCACAAGTTCGTTTGCGTTCTGGTGAAGTGCGCAAAATTAGCGTAAATTGCCGTGCAACTATCGGTGAAGTTGGTAACGAAGAACAAAGCCTGAAAAAAATCGGTAAAGCTGGTGCTAACCGCTGGCGTGGTATTCGTCCGACCGTTCGCGGTGTTGTAATGAACCCTGTTGATCACCCACATGGTGGTGGTGAAGGCCGTACTGGTGAGGCTCGCGAACCGGTTAGCCCATGGGGTACTCCTGCTAAGGGCTACCGCACTCGTAATAACAAACGCACGGATAACATGATTGTTCGTCGTCGTTACTCAAATAAAGGTTAATTAGTATGGCTCGTTCATTAAAAAAAGGCCCATATGTAGACCTGCATTTGCTGAAAAAAGTAGATGCTGCTCGTGCAAGCAACGACAAACGCCCAATTAAAACTTGGTCACGTCGTTCTACCATTTTGCCTGATTTCATTGGTCTGACTATCGCTGTACACAACGGTCGCACTCACGTGCCTGTGTTCATCAGCGATAACATGGTTGGTCATAAATTAGGTGAGTTCTCATTGACCCGTACCTTTAAAGGCCACTTGGCTGATAAAAAGGCTAAAAAGAAATAAGGTGAATCATGAGAGTAAGTGCACAACATAAAAACGCCCGTATTTCAGCTCAAAAAGCTCGTTTGGTAGCTGATTTGATTCGTGGTAAAGACGTTGCCCAAGCTTTGAATATCTTGGCATTCAGCCCTAAAAAAGGTGCTGAGCTGATTAAAAAAGTGTTGGAATCAGCAATCGCCAATGCCGAGCACAATAATGGTGCTGACATTGACGAACTGAAAGTGGTAACTATCTTTGTTGACAAAGGCCCAAGCTTGAAACGTTTCCAAGCTCGTGCCAAAGGTCGCGGTAACCGCATCGAGAAACAAACTTGTCATATTAACGTGACAGTGGGCAACTAAGGAAAAGCTATGGGACAAAAGATTAACCCTACAGGCTTTCGCCTGGCGGTAACTAAAGACTGGGCTTCAAAATGGTTTGCTAAAAGCACCGACTTTTCTACTGTTTTGAAACAAGATATTGATGTTCGTAACTACTTGCGTAAAAAACTGGCCAATGCTTCAGTTGGTCGCGTAGTGATCGAACGTCCTGCTAAATCTGCACGTATTACCATTCACTCTGCTCGTCCAGGTGTAGTTATTGGTAAAAAAGGCGAGGATATCGAAATCTTGAAACGTGACTTGCAAGCTCTGATGGGTGTGCCTGTTCATGTAAATATTGAAGAGATTCGTCGTCCTGAATTGGATGCGCAAATCATTGCTGATGGTATTGCCCAGCAGCTTGAAAAACGTGTTCAATTCCGTCGTGCTATGAAACGTGCAATGCAAAATGCAATGCGTTCTGGTGCTAAAGGCATCAAGATCATGACTTCAGGCCGTCTGAATGGTGCTGATATCGCTCGTAGCGAATGGTATCGTGAGGGTCGTGTACCTTTGCATACTTTACGTGCGAACGTAGATTATGCAACTAGCGAAGCACACACTACTTATGGTGTACTGGGTCTGAAAGTTTGGGTTTATACAGAAGGTAATATTAAATCTTCTAAACCTGAGCATGAGAAGAAACAAAGAAAGGCAGGTGGACGTAATGCTGCAGCCAACTAGACTGAAATATCGCAAGCAACAAAAAGGCCGTAACACCGGTATTGCTACTCGCGGTAACAAAGTAAGTTTCGGTGAGTTCGGTTTGAAAGCCGTAGGCCGTGGTCGTTTGACTGCCCGCCAAATCGAAGCTGCTCGTCGTACTATGACTCGTCATATTAAACGTGGCGGTCGTATTTGGATTCGTGTATTCCCTGATAAACCAATTACTGAGAAACCTATCCAAGTTCGTATGGGTGGCGGTAAAGGTAATGTGGAATATTACATTGCTGAAGTTAAACCAGGCAAAGTATTGTACGAAATGGACGGTGTTCCTGAGTCTTTGGCTCGTGAAGCATTTGAATTGGCCGCTGCCAAATTGCCTATTCCTACAACCTTTGTAGTAAGACAGGTGGGTCAATAATGAAAGCAAATGAATTGAAAGACAAATCTATTGAGCAATTAAACTCTGATTTGTTGGACTTGTTGAAAGCTCAGTTTGGCTTACGCATGCAAAATGCAACCGGTCAGTTGGGTAAATCAAGCGAGTTGAAACGTGTACGTCGCGATATTGCTCGTATTAAAACCATTTTAACTGAAAAAGGTGCTAAGTAATGAGCGAAGCTAAAAATGTTCGTACTTTGCAAGGCAAAGTGGTAAGCGACAAAATGGACAAAACTGTTACAGTATTGGTTGAGCGTAAAGTTAAACACCCTCTGTACGGTAAAATTATTCGTTTATCAACTAAAATCCATGCTCATGATGAAAACAATCAATATGGCATTGGTGATGTAGTGGTAATTGAGGAATCTCGTCCTTTGTCAAAAACCAAGTCTTGGGTTGTAAAAGAATTGGTTGAGAAAGCGCGTACTGTTTGATTTAAAACACAGTAATGTAGCTTAATAAGAAACGAAGTCTTGCAGCAAAGTTAATTTGCGTGTAAACTTCGTTTCTTATCTTCCAGCTTCTTATGGAAGTTTCTCTCCCTTCGGGATCCAAGACTGGTTTACTAGAACCGTGATGGTTTCATTTAATAAGCAGCTTAAAGTAAGGTGCGAGTTATATGAAAGTGGTAAATTAAGTTGGTTAATTTAAAGGTACTTATATGATTCAAATGCAGACCATCTTAGATGTGGCTGATAACTCTGGTGCGCGTCGCGTAATGTGCATCAAAGTATTGGGCGGATCTAAGCGTCGCTACGCTTCTGTTGGCGACATTATTAAAGTTGCAGTTAAAGATGCAGCCCCACGTGGTCGTGTCAAAAAAGGTGATGTATACAATGCGGTAGTTGTTCGTACTGCTAAGGGTGTGCGTCGTCCTGATGGTGCGTTAATTAAATTCGATAACAATGCTGCTGTGTTGTTGAATAATAAACTTGAACCTCTGGGTACCCGTATTTTTGGTCCGGTAACCCGTGAATTGCGTACTGAGCGATTTATGAAAATCGTTTCATTGGCGCCTGAAGTATTATAAGGAATAGCGCGATGAATAAGATCATTAAAGGCGATCAGGTTGTAGTGATTACCGGTAAAGATAAAGGTAAGCAAGGTCAAGTAGTTCGAGTGTTGGGTGATAAAGTTGTTGTTGAGGGTGTTAATGTTGTGAAACGCCATCAAAAACCTAATCCAATGCGTGGTATTGAGGGTGGTATTATTACTAAAGAAATGCCTTTGGATATTTCTAATATTGCACTCCTGAATCCGGAAACTAATAAAGCAGACCGTGTTGGTATTAAGCTGATTGAAAATGAAGGCAAAGTTAAACGCGTTCGTTTCTTCAAATCAAATGGCTCTATCATTGGAGCATAAGGAGATAACATGGCTCGTTTGAGAGAGTTTTATAAAGATACAGTTGTTCCTGAATTGGTTAAACAATTTGGTTACAAATCAGTAATGGAAGTTCCACGTATTGAAAAAATCACCTTGAATATGGGTGTGGGTGAGGCTGTTGCTGATAAAAAAGTTATGGAGCACGCTGTTTCTGATTTAGAGAAAATTGCTGGTCAAAAACCAGTTGTTACTGTTGCACGTAAATCTATCGCTGGTTTTAAAATCCGTGATAACTATCCAGTTGGTTGTAAAGTAACATTGCGTCGTGATCAAATGTTTGAATTCTTGGATCGTTTGATTACTATTGCGTTGCCTCGCGTACGTGACTTCCGTGGTGTAAGCGGTAAATCATTTGATGGTCGTGGCAATTACAATATGGGCGTTCGTGAGCAAATTATTTTCCCGGAAATTGAATACGATAAAATCGATGCTTTGCGTGGTTTGAATATTACTATTACAACTACTGCAAAAACTGATGAAGAAGCGAAAGCTTTGTTGTCACTGTTCAAGTTTCCGTTTAAAGGATAATCATGGCTAAGAAAGCACTTATTAATCGTGAGCTGAAACGTCAAGCATTGGCGAAAAAGTTTGCAGCTAAGCGTGAGGCAATTTTCGCTGTTATTAATGATGCTAATGCGACTGAAGAAGAACGTTTTGAAGCACGTTTGAAATTTCAATCCATTCCTCGTAATGCAGCACCTGTACGTCAACGTCGTCGTTGTGCTTTAACAGGTCGTCCTCGTGGCACTTTCCGTAAATTTGGTTTGGGCCGTATTAAAATCCGTGAAATCGCTATGCGTGGCGAGATCCCTGGTGTTGTTAAAGCTAGCTGGTAATAGGAGTATAAATAATGAGTATGCATGATCCTATTTCCGATATGTTGACTCGTATTCGCAATGCGCAACGTGCTAATAAAGCAGTAGTTGCCATGCCTTCCTCTAAACTGAAATGTGCAATTGCAAAAGTTCTGAAAGAAGAAGGTTATATCGAGGATTTTGCGGTTTCTGCTGATGCAAAACCGGTATTGGAAATTCAATTGAAATACTATGCAGGTCGTCCTGTGATTGAGCAAATTAAACGTGTTTCACGTCCAGGTTTGCGTATTTACAAAGCATCAAGTGAGATTCCTAGTGTAATGAATGGCCTGGGTGTCGCTATTGTTAGTACTTCTAAAGGTGTAATGACTGATCGCAAAGCTCGTTCTGAGGGTGTAGGTGGTGAGTTGTTGTGCATCGTAGCCTAGTGGAGAAAAGTAAATGTCACGCGTCGCAAAAAACCCAGTGACTGTTCCTGCTGGTGTAGAGGTAAAATTCGGAACAGATGCATTGGTTATCAAAGGTAAAAACGGTGAATTGTCTTTTCCTTTGCATTCCGATGTTGCTATTGAACTGAACGATGGTAAATTGACTTTTGTTGCAAAAAATGACAGTAAACAGGCTAATGCTATGTCTGGTACTGCTCGTGCATTGGTTAATAACATGGTTAAGGGTGTTTCTGAAGGTTTTGAGAAAAAACTTCAATTGATTGGTGTGGGTTATCGTGCCCAAGCTCAAGGCAAAGTTTTGAACTTGTCTCTGGGTTTCTCTCATCCAATCGTATATGAAATGCCTGAAGGTGTTTCTGTTCAAACTCCTAGCCAAACAGAAATCGTTTTGACTGGTGCAGATAAACAAGTGGTTGGCCAAGTCGCTGCTGAAATTCGTGCATTCCGTTCTCCTGAGCCTTATAAAGGTAAAGGTGTTCGTTATGTAGGTGAAGTAGTAGTGATGAAAGAAGCCAAGAAAAAATAATTGAGGTTCACTAATGGATAAACATACAACCCGACTCCGTCGTGCACGCAAAACCCGTGCGCGTATTGCGGACTTGAAAATGGTAAGATTATGTGTGTTCCGCAGCAATAATCATATTTATGCTCAAGTAATTAGTGCTGAAGGTGATAAAGTATTGGCTCAAGCCTCTACATTGGAAGCTGAAGTACGTAGTAGCCTGAAATCAGGTAGCAACGTTGAAGCAGCAGCTGTAGTTGGTAAGCGTATTGCTGAAAAAGCTAAAGCAGTAGGTGTTGAAAAAGTTGCTTTTGACCGTTCAGGTTTCCAATATCACGGTCGTGTGAAAGCTTTGGCTGAAGCTGCACGTGAAAATGGTTTAAGCTTCTAATATTTGGAGACTTTCATATGGCAAAACATGAAATTGAAGAACGCGGTGACGGCCTGATTGAAAAGATGGTCGCAGTTAATCGCGTGACTAAAGTAGTTAAAGGTGGCCGTATCATGGCTTTCTCTGCACTGACTGTTGTTGGTGATGGTGATGGTCGCATCGGTATGGGCAAAGGTAAATCAAAAGAAGTGCCAGTTGCTGTTCAAAAAGCAATGGATCAAGCTCGACGCTCTATGATTAAAGTACCTTTGAAAAATGGTACTATTCATCATGAGGTTATTGGTCGTCATGGTGCTACTAAGGTATTTATGCAACCTGCTAAAGAAGGTAGCGGTGTAAAAGCTGGTGGTCCAATGCGTTTAGTATTTGATGCTATGGGTATCCATAACATTTCAGCTAAAGTACATGGTTCTACTAATCCTTACAATATTGTACGCGCTACATTAGACGGTTTGTCTAAACTGTATACCCCTGCTGATATTGCTGCTAAACGTGGCTTGACAGTAGAAGATATTTTGGGAGCTAACCATGACTGAGCAAAAAAAGATTAAAGTTACATTGGTTAAGAGCCTGATCGGTACAATTGAATCTCATCGTGCATGTGCTCGTGGTTTAGGTTTGCGTCGCCGTGAACATACTGTAGAGGTTTTGGATACCCCTGAAAACCGTGGCATGATCAATAAAATCAGCTACTTGTTGAAAGTGGAGTCTTAATATGTTTTTGAATACTATTCAACCTGCTGAGGGTGCTACTCACGCTAGCCGTCGTGTAGGCCGTGGTATTGGTAGCGGCTTGGGTAAGACAGGTGGTCGTGGTCATAAAGGTCAAAAAAGCCGTTCTGGTGGCTTCCACAAGGTAGGTTTTGAAGGCGGTCAAATGCCTTTGCAACGCCGTCTGCCGAAACGTGGTTTCAAATCTTTGACTGCTGCCGCTAATGCTGAAGTTCGTTTGAGTGAATTAAATCTGATTGCTGTGAACGAGATTGATATCTTAGTTCTTAAACAAGCTGGTCTGATTCCTGCAGCTGCTTCTAATGTAAAAGTTATTGCTTCTGGTGAAATCTCAAAAGCAGTTACCTTGAAATGTGTAAAAGCTACTAAAGGTGCTAAAGCTGCTATTGAAGCTGCCGGTGGTAAAGTAGAAGAATAAGGCTTGCACTACAGTGGCTAATCAACAATCTTTATCAGGATTATCCAAATTTGGTGATCTGAAAAAACGTCTGGTGTTCCTTTTAGGTGCTTTAGTCGTTTTCCGTATTGGTGCTCATATACCGGTACCGGGCGTAGATGCTGTTGCATTAGCTAAGTTATACGAAGGCGCTGCAAACGGCATATTCGGAATGTTAAATATGTTCTCGGGTGGTTCGTTGGAGCGCTTTAGTATATTTGCAATTGGTATCATGCCTTATATTTCGGCATCGATTATTGTTCAGCTCGCTTCTGAAATTGTTCCTTCTTTAAAAGCTTTAAAGAAGGAAGGTGAGGCTGGTAGGAAAATAATTACAAAATATACTAGGTATGGGACGGTATTATTGGCTGTATTGCAAAGCTTTGGTGTTGCAACATTTGTTTATCAACAAGGTGTTGTTGTAACGAGTTCGCTTGAGTTTCATATTTCTACAGTAGTCTGTTTGGTTACAGGTACTATGTTTCTGATGTGGTTAGGGGAGCAAATTACCGAGCGTGGTATTGGTAATGGTATTTCTTTAATCATTACAGCAGGCATTGTATCGGGTATCCCATCCGGTATTGTTCGGTTGTTAACTTTGACTGAACAAGGTTCCATGAGTATGTTGATGGCAGTATCAATTGTGATTGGTATTTTGCTGTTGATCTATGCTGTAGTTTATTTTGAGAGTGCTCAGCGTAAAGTTCCTGTGCATTATGCTAAAAGACAGTTTGGTTCTGGGATGATGCCGGGACAAAGCATTCATATGCCGTTCAAGCTAAATATGGCGGGTGTTATTCCTCCTATTTTTGCTTCCAGTATCATTTTATTTCCATCTACACTTTTAGGTTGGTTTGGTTCAAATAGTACGAATTCTGTTCTTCATAAGGTTGCTGCGATGCTGCAACATGGACAGCCTTTGTATATTGTATTATTTGCTACAACTATCATCTTCTTCTGCTATTTCTATACTGCTTTAGTATTTAGCCCTAAAGAGATGGCTGAAAATTTGAAGAAGAGTGGTGCATTTGTACCGGGTATTCGCCCAGGTGAGCAAACCTCTAGATATTTGGAAAAAGTTGTACTGAGACTAACATTATTTGGTGCTTTGTATATCACTATAATCTGTCTGATACCTGAATTTTTAACGACAGCATTGAAGGTTCCTTTCTATTTGGGTGGAACATCTTTGCTTATTTTGGTTGTCGTTACAATGGATTTTAGGACACAAATCAATTCATATCGAATGAGTAGTCAGTATGAAGACTTGATGAGTCGTCCAGATATGAAATCTTTGTCACGTAAATAGGCTTATGGCTAAAGAAGATACCATACAGATGCAGGGCGAAATCCTTGAGACTTTGCCCAATGCAACATTTAAAGTAAAACTGGAAAATGATCATGTAGTACTTGGTCATATATCTGGAAAAATGCGGATGCACTATATCCGTATTTCTCCAGGTGATAAGGTAACAGTTGAATTAACTCCTTATGATTTAACCCGTGCTCGGATTGTTTTCCGAGCAAGATAAACGATAAAAGGAAATAAAATGCGTGTACAACCTTCTGTAAAGAAAATTTGTCGCAATTGCAAGATTATTCGTCGTAATCGTGTAGTTCGCGTAATTTGTACTGACCCACGTCACAAACAACGTCAAGGTTAAGAAGCTAGTTTTCTTAACTATTGATTTTGTGGTATAGTGACATACTTTGCCCTAAAAAGGAAAAAATATGGCTCGTATTGCAGGGGTAAATATCCCTAATAATGCCCATATCGTAATTGGCCTTCAGGCTATTTATGGTATTGGTGCGACTCGTGCTAAATTGATTTGTGAGGCAGCAAATATTGCTCCTACTACTAAAGCAAAAGATTTGGACGAGGCTCAATTAGACGCTTTGCGTGAGCAAGTTGCTAAATATGAAGTTGAAGGCGATTTGCGTCGTGAAGTAACGATGAGCATTAAACGACTGATGGATATGGGTTGCTATCGCGGCTTCCGTCATCGTCGTGGCTTGCCTTGTCGTGGTCAACGCACTCGCACAAATGCTCGTACCCGTAAAGGTCCGCGCAAAGCGATTGCCGGTAAGAAATAAATTTTAAGGAATTTGATTAATGGCTAAAGCAAACACAGCTTCGCGTGTACGTAAAAAAGTACGTAAAACCGTAAGCGAAGGTATTGTGCACGTTCATGCATCTTTCAACAATACCATCATTACAATCACTGACCGTCAAGGCAATGCATTGTCTTGGGCTACCTCTGGCGGCGCTGGTTTTAAAGGTTCTCGTAAAAGTACACCATTTGCAGCACAAGTTGCAGCAGAAGCAGCTGGTAAAGTTGCCCAAGAGTATGGCGTTAAAAATTTAGAAGTTCGCATTAAAGGCCCTGGCCCTGGTCGCGAATCTTCTGTACGTGCTTTAAACGCTCTTGGTTTCAAGATTACCAGCATTACTGACGTTACCCCGTTGCCTCATAACGGTTGCCGTCCGCCTAAAAAACGTCGTATTTAATATTGGAGTGATTTAAAACATGGCACGTTATATTGGCCCTAAATGTAAATTAGCACGTCGCGAAGGTACGGATCTGTTTTTGAAGAGTGCACGTCGCTCTTTGGATTCCAAATGTAAAATGGATTCTGCACCTGGTCAACACGGTGCAAAAAAACCACGTTTGTCAGACTACGGTTTGCAATTGCGTGAAAAACAAAAAATCCGTCGTATTTATGGCGTATTAGAGCGTCAATTCCGTCGTTACTTCGCGGAAGCAGATCGTCGTAAAGGCTCTACCGGTGAATTGCTGCTGCAATTGCTGGAGTCTCGTTTGGACAATGTCGTTTACCGTATGGGTTTTGGCTCTACTCGCGCCGAAGCACGTCAATTGGTTTCTCACAAAGCTATCGTCGTAAACGGTCAAGTTGTTAATATCCCTTCTTTCCAAGTTAAAGCAGGTGATGTTGTAGCTGTTCGTGAAAAAGCTAAGAAACAAGTACGTATCCAAGAAGCATTGAGCCTGGCTACTCAAATTGGCTTGCCAAGCTGGGTATCTGTTGATGCCGACAAATTGGAAGGCGTATTCAAAAATATGCCGGATCGCTCAGAATTGTCTGGCGATATTAATGAACAGCTGGTGGTAGAGTTCTACTCTAAATAATGCTAGCTCAATGAGGGACAGTTAAATGCAAAATAGCACAACCGAATTTTTGAAACCTCGTCAAATCGATGTAGATACTTTGTCTTCCACTCGGGCCAAGGTGTCTATGCAGCCATTTGAACGTGGTTTTGGTCATACTTTAGGTAATGCTTTGCGTCGTATCTTACTGTCATCCATGAATGGCTTTGCCCCAACTGAAGTAGTTATTTCAGGCGTATTGCACGAATACTCTACTATTGATGGTGTTCAAGAGGATGTTGTCGACGTTCTCTTGAACATTAAAGGTATCGTATTCAAGCTTCACGGTCGTAACCAAGTTCAGTTGACTTTGAAAAAAACAGGTGCCGGTGCTGTTGTAGCTGGTGATATTGATTTGCCACACGATGTGGAAATCATCAATCCTGAACATGTTATTTGCCACTTGGCTGACAATGGCCAAATCGACATGGAAATTAAAGTAGAGCAAGGTCGTGGTTATCAATCTGTTTCAGGCCGTCGCGTATTGCGTGATGAGAACAAACAGATTGGTGCGATTCAGTTGGATGCGAGCTTTTCGCCCATCAGTCGTGTTAGCTTTGAAGTTGAACCTGCACGCGTAGAGCAACGCACGGATTTGGATAAGTTGGTTTTGGATATTGAAACCAATGGTTCTATTGATCCAGAAGAAGCTGTACGTAGTGCCGCACGTATCTTAATTGACCAAATGTCTATTTTTGCAGATCTGCAAGGTACTCCGGTTGAAGAGGTTGAAGAAAAAGCGCCTCCTATCGATCCTATCTTGCTGCGTCCTGTAGACGATTTGGAATTAACCGTACGTTCAGCTAATTGTCTGAAAGCTGAAGATATTTACTATATTGGCGATTTGATTCAACGTACTGAAACCGAGCTTCTCAAGACCCCTAATTTGGGTCGTAAATCTTTGAATGAGATCAAAGAAGTGTTGGCCTCTAAAGGTCTGACATTAGGTTCCAAATTAGAAGCTTGGCCGCCTGTAGGCTTAGAAAAGCCGTAAGTTTGAAGATTAAAGGATAATGACATGCGTCATCGTAATGGCAACCGCAAATTAAACCGTACTAGCAGCCACCGTGCTGCGATGCTGCGCAATATGGCGAATTCCTTGTTGACTCACGAAACCATCGTGACAACTTTGCCTAAAGCAAAAGAATTGCGCCGCGTAGTTGAGCCCTTGATTACCTTGGGTAAAAAACCTTCTTTGGCAAACCGTCGTTTGGCTTTTGACCGCACTCGCGATCGTGATGTTGTAGTTAAATTGTTTGACGAATTAGGTCCACGCTTTGCTGCTCGTAACGGCGGCTATGTTCGTGTACTGAAATACGGTTTCCGTAAAGGCGACAATGCTCCTTTGGCATTGGTTGAATTGGTTGATAAAGCAGCTGATTCTGCTGAATAAGCACATTAATAAAAAAGCACTACCTGTTTAGGTGGTGCTTTTTTATTTGGATAGACCCTTTCTCATTTCGCAGTGCTACAATATATAGGCACTGGTCTAGGACACAGGCCACGTTGTAGCTCCCTTTCTCATTTCGCAGTGCTACAATCGACCATCCGCCGACATTCTCGTCAACCCAGTTGTAGCTCCCTTTCTCATTTCGCAGTGCTACAATCCCAGAAGTTTTTAGCTGTTCAATTTTGCTGTTGTAGCTTCCTTTCTCATTTCGCAGTGCTACAATCATCTCTTTAGTCTTCGAACTTCGAATCCAGTTGTAGCTCCCTTTCTCATTTCGCAGTGCTACAATAAAGGTCGGTGATGTAACGTGGGGCTTTCGGTTGTAGCTCCCTTTCTCATTTCGCAGTGCTACAATGGACACTTTATTTGGGAATCCTGAGTGTGTGTTGTAGCTCCCTTTCTCATTTCGCAGTGCTACAATGCTCGACATAATCAGCCGCTTCGAGTTTTCGTTGTAGCTCCCTTTCTCATTTCGCAGTGCTACAATATACCGGCGGCACCGTCGATGACACGGTGGGTTGTAGCTCCCTTTCTCATTTCGCAGTGCTACAATAATTTCATCGCTTGCTTGGCCTTGACGGCTGTTGTAGCTCCCTTTCTCATTTCGCAGTGCTACAATCCAAATCGCGTTCCACCGCATCGGCGTCTTGTTGTAGCTCCCTTTCTCATTTCGCAGTGCTACAATAATTTCTTTCGCCGATACTGCAAAAGTCGGGTTGTAGCTCCCTTTCTCATTTCGCAGTGCTACAATGGAATTGATTGATGATTACGGCATGGTTTTGTTGTAGCTCCCTTTCTCATTTCGCAGTGCTACAATCTGATGGTACGGCAGGCGAATAGGTCTTGTGTTGTAGCTCCCTTTCTCATTTCGCAGTGCTACAATGGCGTGCCAACGTGGAATAACGCGGCTGAGGTTGTAGCTCCCTTTCTCATTTCGCAGTGCTACAATAACGGGGACAATCTGAGAAACAACATAATCGTTGTAGCTCCCTTTCTCATTTCGCAGTGCTACAATTATTAAAGGCAAAGAGAGCAAGTAGGGCGAGTTGTAGCTCCCTTTCTCATTTCGCAGTGCTACAATGATATTGACGAAGAGAGTTTCCGTAAGGCTGTTGTAGCTCCCTTTCTCATTTCGCAGTGCTACAATAAGGCTTTCCGACTGGTTACCGGCTTTATGGTTGTAGCTCCCTTTCTCATTTCGCAGTGCTACAATAAAGCTTTCCGTTTGGTTTCAAGCTTCCTGGTTGTAGCTCCCTTTCTCATTTCGCAGTGCTACAATCGATAACTCTTACTTAGTAACTGATAAGACGTTGTAGCTCCCTTTCTCATTTCGCAGTGCTACAATAAATCATGCAATTCGTCATCAACCAAAATGGTTGTAGCTCCCTTTCTCATTTCGCAGTGCTACAATCGATAACCGCGTTTGAAATCTGAAAACTGTGTTGTAGCTCCCTTTCTCATTTCGCAGTGCTACAATATCTTATTCTGGCGACCAAACGAAAAAGTAGTTGTAGCTCCCTTTCTCATTTCGCAGTGCTACAATTGCCTAAATAAGACATCAGAACGCGGAATAGTTGTAGCTCCCTTTCTCATTTCGCAGTGCTACAATCTGATTACTTGCTACTTCTTTCACTCTTTCGTTGTAGCTCCCTTTCTCATTTCGCAGTGCTACAATCGCCCATGACTAAAACCGACGAATCAGTCTGTTGTAGCTCCCTTTCTCATTTCGCAGTGCTACAATAGCCATCAAAGTCTTACCAGAGCCAGGAACGTTGTAGCTCCCTTTCTCATTTCGCAGTGCTACAATACCTTAATGGGAAACCCTTATTCTATAAGGGTTTCCCATTTTATTTGGTCTGAAAAATAGGACTTAAAATAATAATAGTTGGTCGGAATTTACCCTTTTTTCTTGGGTTTTCAGCTCTCCCAACAGTAGTTTCATGGTGGCATATTGCTTTTCTGTTACTTCCAAACAGCGGATTGAACCTTCTTGCGGTAGGTTTGCACATAGTCTATTGTGGTGTTTTTGCAACGAATCTCGACCTTTGACAATACGACTGTATACGGAAAGCTGGAGCATTTGGTATCCATCTTTTAATAGAAATTGGCGGAATTGATTGGCGGCTTTGCGCTTTGCCGCTGTGGTAACCGGTAGGTCGAAGAAGACAATAATCCTCATAAATTTGGCCTCACTCATATTGGTATTCTTTCAATGGCAAGATTTCAGGCAATTTTAGCTGTTTGGCGTTTTTGTCGGTTACGCTGGCTTGAAATGAAGAAATCATTTTGTCGATGGCAGCCAAGGTGCTGAAATGTTGCCGTTCAATGCAGATTTGACAGTGAAGGGTCTTGATAAGGTTTTGTTTGATGTTCGGGGTCAGATCAGTTTTCAGACGGCCTTGTTCATGCAAATGTATAACGACCAGATCGGCCAATGGGCGTAAGGGTTCGATAAAGTCATCGGCGAGATTGAATGGATTTAGTTCGCTTTTATGAAACAAGCCTAATGCAGGCAACCATCCATATAAGGTCAGGGCGCGTGCAACTGCTGCACGGAGTACGGCGTAGGTGTAGTTCAATGCGGCATTGACGGCATTATTGTCATTACGGGTAAATTTTTCTCCAAAGAGGGCTTGAAAGTAGAGGGCGGCAGCTTGGGCTTCACGGTTTCCTGTATCGCCTGAACGGACTTCGACTGCCAAAGAGCGCAGCCGTTTAGCTGCAAGATCATTGCCTGTTTCGTCTGCGATAAATGCTTGATTCAGGATTTTTTGGCGGACGATATGTTGCCAGAGTTGCTTTTTTAAGGGTTCGCTTATATTCAGCTGCAGCTTGAGGATTTTAAGTTGGCGGTGATATTGGGCATAAGGCAACCATTGTCCGCAGGGCAGGAATTGTTCGTCACATGTCAGCAGGGTTGAGCCATGTTCGGCTAAGGCTGACAGAAGCGGGGCAGTAATCAGGGTTTCGCGGTTTTCGATGATAATAACGGCGATGTCTTCCAACGGTACGGTGTGGGACTCGCCGTTTTGTTGAATCAGCAGTTGCCGGCGTTGCAAGGATAGTTTGCCGCCGTTTTGAATAAGCAGGCTGCGCCAAGTCATGTTTTCCCCTTATTTTGATATAAAAAATCCCTGCTTCAGGCCGTCTGAAACAGGGATAGATTAATTTAACGGACAGGTGGGCGTTTTTTCAGACGGCATGGTCTGATTTCTTTGCCCAGTTCGTCGATTTGGTATTTTTGGAATGAAAGGGCGGTTTTGACACCGATACCTTCCAGTATTCCATTTTTGCCAATTTTATGATCAAGATCATGAATGCGTATATTAATATTACCTGTGCCTCGATGGCAGCTGGCAAAGTAACCAAATATTCTAGCTTTTTTTGTTATTACTTCAATTAAATCATTAGGATGTAATGAAAATTTAAAGTTAAAACTATCATCAATAAGTTGCCAATCTTCTTCATCTTTAAAAGCGATAACAGCTCTATCCGGCAAAATCCCTTTCGCTACCTGCCAACTGTAAATCGGAACCAGATAATACTTGCCGCCTTTCTCAAACACATCTACGCGCACCATGGTTGCGTTGTCGGCAATGCCGTTATGGTTGCGCACCCATACGCCGGTTTTCTGTACTTGCTCTACGCGTACGGCTTTTACTTGTTGGGTGCGGTTGCCTGCTTTATCGTATTTGTAAAACGGCTCGGCAAAGGCTTTGGCAGGATCGTCTTTATGTGCTTCCAAACATGCTTTCAGTCCTTCGTATAGCTTAGGTTCGCGCTCCCGATTGACCATTTTTTCCAAGTCTTTCAGTTTTAACTGTGTCAGCGGTACGCGCAACACGCTGATGCCTTCGTCCAGTCGTTTGGCGGATTTGACAGTCTCCATATGGCCTTGCCCGCTCATCTTCCGATTGGGCGCGCGTGAAACAAACAGTGGCGTAACGTATTCGTGTACGGCTTCTGGGCGAGAAGATAATTTTTCTGCGAGCAGGGTACGCAGTTTTTCGGAGGTATCCGCTTCTTCAAATTCGGGTTTGCCGTCCGATTTGCCGAAGACGCGAATCATGACTTCTTGTGCGAAAAATTCCCAAGGTTGCGGGAAGTGTGTTTTTTGATGTAGCACTTCTCCTGTTTCTTTATCTATGGTTTTACCGTCAAACGCGTTCATCTCTTTATAGCGTACAAAACGGGTAATTTTCTGCTGCATGGCAACGGTCGAGCAGGCAACGACGACGGCGTCCAAGGCGTGATGGCGGTCGTTTTCCGTACGCACTTTGCGTAATCCCCAAAAGCCGCGCAACAGATTGGTAATTTGCCCGTTGGATGCAAAGACACGTCTTTTCCCTTTACCTGTCAGCCGCATACGGTCGGCAACGAATTGACACAGGAAACGGTTGACGTAGCGCGTATCGTTCAGATTGCGTTCTTTAAAGCCATCTTCATCGAATTTTTGCAGCAGAATCCGTTGTTTTTTACTGCGTGGGAAACGGCTGGTCTCGACACGCGCTTTAAATTCCTGCCATTCGCGGCTGTTGTCTTTGCCGTTGAAGTATTCGTAAGGAGTTTGGTTGCCTTTATTTTGGTTTTCGCTGCCTAATACCAGCACTTTATTGTTGAAACTGTCGTCCCATGTGCGCGAGAACGGCAGGGCATGGTCGATTTCGACATAACCTTCTTCGTTCAGACGGCCTAAGTTGATTTCTTTGCCCGAATACAGGCATTTGCCGTGTTGTTGCTCGTACAGGCGCAGTTTCAGAATATCTTTGGATTTGGGTTCGCCGACAAAATTGGGGAAATACTCTCGGAATTTGGCGGCGGCTTTTTCCCGGTCTTTACGATTTTCTTCTTGGCGTTTTTCGATTTCTTTGCGGTCTTTAAACGATTTTCCTACTTCCCTTGCCGTTTCAATATGAATACGTGCAGGGGAGCCGTAACGGCGCACAACGGCGTTAATAACTTTCCGTGCTTGAGATAAGGCGCGTAAGACGACGGGGTTGCGGATTTCGTCGGCTGGAATCGGCGGCAGATAAATCTCTTCTTCTGTATTCTTCTTGCCGTAATGGTCTCCGTAGATTTCGGCGCAGGCTTCATCGTAACGTTTGCCTTGCTCCATTAGAGGCACAATTCGGCGCAACGCTTTCAAGGAAATTTGGACGAACTTATCGAAGCTGATGTGTTTCAACAGCGCTTCTAAGATTTCGGGCTGTACACGGTCTTTCAGACGGCCTGTAATGTCTTCATCGGTTTTGAACAGGGAGAATGCCGTACCGATTTCGTCTTGTAATTCGGGAGAAAGGTTTAATGGGGATTTTTTGTCTTTCAATCCTTCTTTTTCCAACGCACGGCTGATGGCATGGTAGGCCTTCATTTCCATCAATGTTGAGGCTTCGGCATTGTCTTTACCATAGCGCAAGCCTTTGAAAAAGGCGGTATCGTCTAGATCCAAAAGTTTACGGGCTTGTGCGTAAGTCAGTTTGGATTTTCTGTATGGCTCGTCCATAAGCGTGGCGCGTTCGGTATCGGTCAATGGCCGCTCGCTGCCTTGCTCTAAAATACGCAGGTTGTTCAGCTTGGTCAGCCAGATGAAACGTTCGGCGATGTAGGTGTTTTTAGCGGCTTTCGGCTCTGTCGGCTCAAAGGTGCAATACCCCAACATTTTTTGAACAGCATCGCCGGACAGGGCAGGGCGTTGCGCCATCAGCAGGGTTTCAATACCTTCTTTAAGGCTGTCTGAAATATGCGGATTGCCGAATTCTTTTTGTTTTTTAAACAGTACATTCAGCTCTGCCTGCAAATCTTTGCGGCTGAACGTATGCGAATAATCGCCGTGCTGGTTGCGGATATGGCCGCTTTCTTTCTCAAATTTATTTAAAGCCAATTCGGCCGGAGTACGGAAATCGCCTGTCTGTAAGGCATGGGCATTGTCAGCTACGCCTTTAAGCAAAGCGCCAAGTTCCTTATCGGCAGTTTCACCCTCGTTTTTTCTTTGTGACAAATAGCCGCGGTGTTTGATTAAATGTAGTAAGACTGCCGACCACTCTAAAGGCGTTAGTTTGCGGTCTAATGCGGCTGTGCGAAGTTGCCATGGTGTATTCGGTAAGGATTTGATTAAGCCGTTTTCATCAAAATCGGCGGCTTGTAATACGCCTTCGCGTTTCAATAGGCGGCGGGCTCGAAGCAGGCGGTGGGCGCGACGGCGGGTCAGGAGGCGAACACTGCGAGCCAAGCGTCTTGCCGCTGCGAGAGAGTCGCCTGTTTTCGGTACTTCTGCACGCTCAAATACGCGCACGCCCAAATCAATCAGGCGGATGGGGTTTTCTTCTTCGTCAATTTCTACCATCGCCCAGCCGACGGATGCGATGCCGATATCGAGGCCGAGGATGTAGTTGATTGGATTGGGTTTGAATACAGCCATCAGTTTCTCCGTAATGTGATGTTTAGTAAGTATAAATATATCCTAGGTAAGTATTTCCATGCAAATGAAATGCTTGACTGGGTGCCGATTTGGAATTAGAATCTGTCCATATTGTTGCACTGCGAAATGAGAAACGTTGCTACAATAAGGCCGTCTGAAAAGATGTGCCGCAACGCTCTGCCCCTTAAGGCTTCTGCTTTAAGGGGCATCGTTTTGTCTCAATGGCAGGGATTAAAAAGGCCGTCTGAAATTTCAGACGGCCTTTGGTGTTACCAGATATCGGATTTGATTTTGCGTTTCAAGCCAGGGTGTTCGGAGAGTTTGAACTCTGGGGCTTTGCCCATTTTTAGTTTGGCTGTGTAGTCTTTCAACAGCAGGAAGGCAAGTGGGGACAGGAGCAGGATGGCGACGAGGTTAATCCATGCCATGATGCCCATTGCCATGTCTGCCATATCCCATACCAAGGGTACGTTGGCAACTGCACCGAAGTAGACCCATGCCAAAACCAGCATACGGAAAACGGCGGTAACCAGCCAATGGCTCTTGATGAATTGGACGTTGGACTCGGCATAGGCATAGTTACCGATAACGGTTGAAAAGGCAAACATAAACAGGATGACGGCAAGGAAGCCCGCGCCCCATTCGCCTACCTGGCTGACGATTGCCGCTTGGGTCAGCGCTGCACCGCTCAGGTCGCCGTAAGGCTGTTGATAGGTCAAGACGATAAAGGCGGTGCATGAGCAGACGATGATGGTATCGACGAAAACGCCCAGCATTTGAATCATGCCTTGGGAGACGGGGTGTTTCACTTCGGCTGCGGCTGCGGCGTTTGGCGCGGAACCCATACCCGCCTCATTGGAATACAGACCGCGTTTGATACCCTGCATCATGGTGGTCGAAATCAGACCGCCGAGGAAACCGCCTGCAGCCGAATCGAAGTTGAACGCGTTGGAGAAAATCTGACCGAACACGTCAGGAATCAGGGAAATATTGGTAGCAATGATGAAGAGTGCTATGACGAGATATAAAACTGCCATCAGCGGAACGATGATTTCCGCGGCTTTGGATACGCGGCGGATACCGCCGAAGATAATCGGGGCGGTCAGAATGACCAGGGCGACGCCGACATAGTGTTGATCCCAGCCCCATGCCGCTTTGGTGGTATCGGCGATGGTATTGGTCTGTACAGCTTCAAATACAAAGCCGAAACAGAAAATCAGGCTCAGGGCGAACAAAACGCCCAGCCATTTTTGTCCCAAGCCTTGAGTGATGTAGTAGGCGGGGCCGCCGCGGAAGTGGTGGTTGTCGTAGTCGCGGATTTTGAACAGTTGGGCCAGTGAAGATTCGACAAACGCCGAACTCATGCCGATTAAGGCGGTTACCCACATCCAGAACACCGCGCCCGGTCCGCCAAGTTTGATGGCAATCGCCACGCCGGCGATGTTGCCCACGCCTACGCGGCTGGCCAAGCCGGTAACAAATGCTTGGAACGGTGTGATTCCGTGCGGATCATCACCTTGTTTGCGGCCGCCCAACATTTCTTTGATACTGCGACCGAAGAGGCGGAATTGTACAAAACCGGTAGTAACGGTGAAAAAGAGGCCTGCGCCTAAAAGCATATATACCAACCCCGACCACATTGGGTCGTTGATGGCGTTTACCCAGCCGTGAAGCTGTTCGAAAAATTGATCCATACAAACCTTTCAGAGTTTCTGCATTTTCAGACGGCCTGTGTGTGAAGGCTGTCTGTAACTGGATGTATTCTAGCAGACTGTCAACAAACTGAAAAACGTTTACATATTCTTTTTTATATTATCTTTTTGATTATCATGTAATTTTATTATTATGATGTAAAGGATTTATCGATTTTAATTTTCCCGGTTTACATATTTGAACAAAAAGGCCGTCTGAAAACAGAGTCTTGTTTTCAGACGGCCTTGATTTTATTTCAATGCGTTATTCGGGACGCATTTGCGGGAACAGAATCACGTCGCGGATGGTTTGCGAATCGGTCAGCAACATGACCAAGCGGTCGATGCCAATGCCGCAGCCGCCGGTCGGCGGCAGGCCGAATTCCATTGCACGGATGTAGTCGGCATCGTAGTGCATGGCTTCGTCGTCGCCGGCGTCTTTTTGGGCCACTTGCGCTTTGAAGCGTTCGGCTTGGTCTTCCGGATCGTTCAACTCAGAGTAGCCGTTTGCCAATTCGCGGCCGACAACGAAAAGCTCGAAGCGTTCGGTCAAACCCGGTTTGCTGTCGGATGCGCGTGCCAATGGCGACACTTCGACAGGGTAGTCGATGATGAAAGTCGGGTTCCACAGTTTGCCCTCGGCGCAACCTTCAAACAAGGCAAGCTGCAGGCTGCCGATGCCCGGAGAAGGAGGCAGGCTTTCGCCGTGTTTGACGATTTCTTTTTTCAGCCATTCTTCATCGTTCAACTGCTCATCGGTGTAGTGCGGATTGTATTTCTTGATGGCACCGAGAATGGTCAGGCGTTCAAACGGGCTTTCCAAATCGACTTCTTTGCCGTTGTAGTTGATTTTTGCCGTGCCGTTTACCGCGCGGGAAGCGTTGCGGATGATGTCTTCCGCCATTTGCATCATGCGTTCGTAGTCGGAGAAAGCTTCGTAGAATTCGATCATGGTGAATTCAGGGTTGTGGCGTACGGACATGCCTTCGTTACGGAAGCTGCGGTTGATTTCAAACACGCGTTCCAAACCGCCGACAACCAAGCGTTTCAGATACAGCTCGGGCGCAATGCGCAGGTAGAGCGGGATATCCAAAGCGTTGTGGTGGGTAACGAATGGTTTTGCTGTCGCACCGCCCGGAATCGGGTGCATCATTGGGGTTTCAACTTCCAAATAATGCTCGTTGACCATGAAATTGCGTACGGATTGGATGATTTGGCTGCGTTTGATGAAGGTATTGCGCGATTCTTCGTTGGCAATCAAATCAACGTAGCGTTGACGGTATTTGGTTTCCTGATCGCTCAAACCTTTGTGTTTGTCCGGCAGAGGGCGCAGGGATTTGGACAACAGACGGATGTTGGACACGCGCACGGTCAATTCACCGTGGTTGGTTTTGAACAAAGTACCTTCCGCGCCGATGATGTCGCCCAAGTCCCAATGGTTGAAATCATCCAAAACTTCTTGGCTCACGCCTTTGTTGTTCAGATAAAGCTGGATTTGACCGGTAACGTCTTGAATGGTGGCGAAGCTGGCTTTGCCCATTTGACGTTTGAGCATCATGCGGCCGGCCACTTTGACGGGAATGCCTTGCGGGTCGAGTTCTTCTTTGCTGATTTCACCGTATTGGGTATGCAGGTCGGCGGCAAAGCTGTCGCGTTTGAAATCGTTAGGGTAGGCGTTGCGTTCTTTGCGGATGTTGTGCAGTTTCTCGCGGCGCAGGGCGATGATTTGGTTTTCGTCCAACTGCGGCTCGATTTGCGGATTGTTTTGTTCGCTCATGGTGTTTTCCGGAAAAATGAGTCAGGCTGCCGGAGTTTGCAGACGGCCTGAATAAAGTGAAAAATTGGCTCTATTTTACGCGATGTCGGTGTTTTTTTCTATAAAGGCAGAAAGGCCGTCTGAAACCTGAAAAATCGGTTTCAGACGGCCTTTTGTTTCATGAAGGGCCGTATCGGCAGTTAGATATCGGTTTCTAAATAAACAACTTGGGTTTGCAGATATTCTTCCAAACCGTGTTTACCGTCCGCGCCGCCGATACCTGATTTTTTCCAACCGGCATGGAAGCCCTGCATGGCTTCGAAGTTTTCGCGGTTGATGTAGGTTTCGCCGAAACGCAGGCGGCGGGTTACATAAAACGCTTCATTCAGATTGGTGGTATAGACGGAGCTGGTCAGGCCGAATTCGCTGTCGTTTGCCAAAGCGATGACTTGATCGAGCGTATCGAAAGCGGCAACCGGCAGGACGGGGCCGAAGGTTTCTTCCTTCATGATGTCCATGCTGTTGTCGGTATCGGTCAGCAGGGTCGGTTCGAAGAAATAGCCGCGTCCTTCGGCGCGTTTGCCGCCGCAGACCAGTGTCGCACCTTGTTTGACGGCGCGTTCCACTTTTTCGGCAACGGCTTTGACAGCGCGCTCTTCAATCAGCGGACCCATTTCCAGCGCGCCTGCTTCGGCTTCGGCCGGGTTGCCGTAGCGCACGCCTTTCATGGCGGCGGTCATTTTTTCGATAAAC